>CAYMEW010000036.1:10791-41097 GCA_964389755.1 uncultured Flavobacteriales bacterium
CTGCTGAAACTCCGGAAATGTCCTGGCTCGTGCTTCCATCGCTCCAAAGATAGGTGTAAGCAGGTGTGCCTCCACTGACACTGAGATCGATCGCACCGTCTGATGCGCCGTTACAACTGATGTTCCAGCCACCGTTATAGGTGAGTGCCGTTGCGCTTTGGGATAAGGGCGTGGGCTCGGAAAGTGTAATGCTTGTATCGATTGAACAGCCGTTGGCGTCATTGACGGTCACGGAATATGTTTCTGCTGAAACTCCGGAAATGTCCTGGCTCGTGCTTCCATCGCTCCAAAGATAGGTATAAGCAGGTGTGCCCCCGCTGATACTGAGATCGATCGCACCGTCTGATGCGCCGTTACAACTGATATTCCAGCCACCGTTATAGATGAGTGCCGTTGCGCTTTGAGATAAGGGTGTGGGCTCGGAAAGTGTAATGCTTGTGTCGATTGAACAGCCGTTGGCGTCATTAATGCTCACGGAATACGTTCCTGCTGAAACTCCGGAAATGTCCTGGCTCGTGCTTCCATCGCTCCAAAGATAGGTGTAAGTAGGTGTGCCTCCACTGATACTGAGATCGATCGCTCCGTCTGATGCACCGTTACAACTGATGTTCCAGCCGCCATTATATATAAGCGCTGTTGCACTTTGGGATAATGCAGCCGGTTCACTGATGCTGGCTGAAGTCGTGTCTGTACACCCGTTTGCATCGGTTATTGTAACGCTATAAGTTCCCGTTCCGAGAGAGGTCAAATCCTGGGTGGTTTGACCGCCGGACCAACTATATGAAAAAGGACCTGTGCCTCCTGAAAGATTTAAGTCGATGGCTCCGTCCATAAATCCAAAGCAGCTGATGTTTGTAATGTTGAAGGTGGAGACTGCGCTGAACTGCGTTAAATTAATTAAAACAGTATCTGCGTCCGGCGGACATCCGGCATTATTTGTGGTAGTTAGAATCAAACTTGCATTTCCGGCACTAATCTCTGCTGCCGTGGGGATATATTGCAGGTTCAGACTCGTGTTTCCATTGAGGTAAGTTCCGTTTCCACCGGACCAGATTCCGGTAGTGGTTCCCGTTACAGCGCCGCCCAAGAGTATAGTCGGAACCGGGGTTCCGCAAACTGTCTGATCCGGTCCGGCATCGGCGGTGATCGGGTTGTCGAACTGCGTCACGTTTACCGTGGCGCTTACAGGCGGACACCCGGTTGCATCATAAATTTCAACTGTGTAGGTACCCGGAACCGTGGCGAGTATTGATTGTGTGTTTGAATTATTTGCAGATGGTCCGCTCCAGAGATAAGTATAGGGTGCTTCACCTCCCGAAGGGTTTGCGGTGAGTGTTTCTCCGGTTGCACCGAAACAGATCGCCGGATTGAGCGGAGAGATCGTTGCATTCAGCGTCGGAAAAATGAAAACACTTACCGTATCGCAATATCCAAGCACGTCACAGTCACCAAGAGCATTTCCGCAAACCTGATAACGGACTTCCGTCGGATAACCGGGTTGCGGAGTTACGGTGACGGATGTCTCTCCTGCGTAAGGTGCGCCGTTTACACCCTGCATACTTCCCGAAAGGTTGTTGAGGTAATTGTTGTAGTCTCCGGAATTGCCGGGATAAATGGAGTTCCAGGTCACTGTTGCCGGATCAAGGCCGAACACACTCAGTGTATCCGAACATCCGTTCGCTGTATAGGCATCGCCGGAAGAGGAGGGCGCCGGAACAGATGTGATGGAGTATGAATTCGTATTGTTTCCGACCTTGCAATAAGAAAGTAGGTGAGGTCCTACCCCGTCAAGACAAATCGGGCCCGAACCGGAAGCGACCGGGGCGCCCTGGCAATTAATCTGGTAATAAAGTGAACCACCCGGGTCTGCACCGGAAGCGACCTGGAAAATAATTCCCTGTGCTCCCGGATCAAGCGTAATGGACAATTCAATACAGTTTGTCTGGTTAGTTCCGCCACCACAGCAGCTTCCGTCGCGAACAACCGCGGGACTAACCCACGTGCCTGAAGGATTTCCGGTCAGGTCCACGCTGAAAAAAGGAGTCGCGGAGGAACAGTTTACCTGGCTATAAGAGAAACCAGTTGCTAAAAAGAAAAGCGAGAAGAGAGTTAGTCTTATAAAAGTTTTCATCCGTTTAATATTGGTGAGCGTTCAAATAACCTTTTTCAGAAAAGCGGTTTTTTGGAATCAAGCAAGATTAAAACAGATTGATTGCCATATAGCAAGGTCACCTAAGTCAAATGATAATTGTTTGAATTGCAGCATAATTTTCTATCAATACGATAATACTACGATCCATACGGGCTTTTGGTTGTGTTTAATTTTGAAGTTAATCAATTCATAAATCAAGCATTCTTCCGATATGTGCCTTGTAACTTATTGTAATCCTTCAACTTATGCTTGAATAGTAAATGCATAGTAAACCAGGGCTTAATTAGTTGTATTAACATATTTTAGCTGAGTGCGTTAAATATTACAGCTGCATTCGTTCTATTTGTTAGAATTATTTCGCCAGATACATTGCCTGCTTTGTATCTTTGCGGCATGAACGACATTTCCCTCATTCAGCATTATTTTCCGAAACTCAGCGAACACCAGTTGTCGCTTTTGGCAAAACTCCCCGAATTGTACGAACACTGGAATGCCCAGATCAATGTGATTTCCCGGAAGGATACGGAAAATTTTATGGAGAGGCACGTGTTGCATTCACTGGGGATCGCAAAAGTGCATTCCTTTAAAGCCGGGATGGAAATCCTCGATGTCGGAACGGGAGGCGGTTTTCCGGGTATCCCGCTCGCGATTCTTTTCCCGGAATGCCGTTTCACACTGGTCGATTCGATCGGGAAGAAAATAAAGGTCGTAAAGGAAGTGTGCGCGGAACTCGGGTTGAAAAACGTGGAAGCCTTGCACATGCGAGCAGAACAGGTTCCGGGCAAATTCGATTTCGTGGTGAGTCGCGCCGTCACTGCCATGCCGGCCTTTTTGGAGTGGATCCGAAAAAAGTTTAAGGACAAAAGCACGGATGTCCTTCCCAACGGTGTGCTGTACCTGAAGGGGGGCGACCTGATCGAAGAAATGAGTCCTGTTAAAAAGTATTACAAGATCACGGAACTTCGTCAGTTCTTTCAGGAAGAATTCTTCGAGACGAAAAAAGTGGTTTACGTAAAGATGTAAGATTTAGAAATCCAGGCGGTATTTTTTCATAAAGGCATCCCAGTCCCACAGGAAGTTTTGCATGATCTCATCCATGCGTTTCAGGAACAACGGATTCGGAACCTGCATGCGTCGGAAATACTCATCCTGGAAGCGGCTCAGTTCATATTTGTAGAAGAAAGCCTTGGACATGCCGTAGATCATGTTTTTCGAAGGATGATTGACACGCGAGATGAAATGCTGAAATTCACGCACGACCTTCTGGAACTTGAATGCTTCCATGCCGAACGCTTTCCCGCACTTATCAAAAATGAGTTGCTCCACCCGGTTGGCCTGCTCGGCTTCAAAGGTCGATTCCAGCGTCGATAAATTAGCCACGAGAATTACGAGCGTGAACGGACCGTTGTCTTCCGCTTTTAAAGAAGGGGAGTTCACAAAGGCAGGATCTTCGTTAACCAGTGATACAACTTCCTGAAAACCATTGTCTACCGCATCAAAAAGAGCATTTACGAAAATATTCGCGATTTTTTCGTCCGATAACTTCTTCTTTAGCAGCGATCCCAACATTATTCAGCCTTTTTCTTGTTAAAACAAAGTTAAGGGAGCATGAATCTGCTTCCCTAAAATTCTTTCTCCGTTTATCAACGAAGTTTTCAACAGAAATTGCCCGCAAAACACGGTTCATCCCCCTATTTTAACAATTAATCACTCTTCTGACCACATTTGACCGATTTTCATCGGGACCATTTTAGATAAAAACTAATTTTGCTCCAACAATTTTTGGAATTCATGAAAAGAAACCAGATTATCATCCTGAGCGTTTTCTTACTGCTCATCTTCCTGATATACGCCGCTTTGATGATGAACCGGAAACCACCGGTCGACATGGCCAAGAAAAGCGATAAACGGGTATATGTTCCGGTAGGAGTGGTGGAAAACCGGTCGCGCGACCTTCAGCTGACCTCCTACGGACAGGTGTCTCCGAACACGAGCATCGACGTGGCCTTTGAAGTGCAGGGCAAACTGTTGCGCGGAGACCTCGAAATGAAACCCGGTGTGAAGTTCCGAAAAGGACAAATGCTTTACAAAGTCGATAATTCCGAAGCGTTCTACACGCTCGGCTCACGCAAGATCCAGCTGTCGAACCTGATCATTAACATGCTGGCCGATATCGAACTGGACTTTCCTTCCGAAAAGAAGAAGTGGAATGCATTCCTTGAGCATATCAAAACAGATGAACGCCTGCCTGAACTTCCGGCCATCAATTCTTCGAAAGAACGCATGTTCGTGACATCAAAAGGAGTGCTTGCAGAATATTATAATATCCGAAGCCAGGAAGCCCGCATGGAAAAATACTATTTCATAGCTCCGTTCTCGGGCACGGTCGTGGCGATCTATGCCGAACCGGGAGCGGTGGCGAACCCGGGGTCGCGCATTGCAACAATTGCCAATACCGGCGATTTCGAAGTGCGTATCCCGATCAACCTCGATAACCTGAAAACATTCCAGAAAGAAGGAACCACTACCTTCACGGACGCTTCCGGAGCTACCGTTGGCTACGGGAAGATTCTGCGAATCTCGGACGTTATTAACCAAAACACGCAGTCGGTGGACGTCTACTATTCGATCCGCCCGGCTTCCGGACAAACCATCTACAGCGGTATGTTCGTGAATGCCGTCATTTCACAAAAAGCAACTATTTCCACAATGGCTGTTCCGCGGGTAGCTGTAATGGATAATAAAGTACACGTCTTGCGCGATTCCTCACTCATTCTGCAAACAGTGAACGTGGTCGGCGGAAAACCGGATACCCTGTTCATTTCAGGACTTACAGACGGACAACAGGTGCTCTTCGAACCGGAGGACGAACCGGATTCTACGAAACGCTATGTGGGTGTGAAACGCTAAAAGCGGAGTTAAAAATTAAGCAAGCGCAATGAGAAATTTTATTTCCTTCTTCATAAAACGCCCGATCTGGGGGAATGCGTTCATCGCGATCATCATCATGTTCGGTTTGTATGCGATCCTGACGATGAAGCGGTCGTTTTTCCCCGAACTGGATCCGAACACCGTGGTGGTGTCCGTATTCTACGCCGGCGCCGCACCCTCTGAAATGGAGGAAGGTGTGACCATCAAGATCGAACAGGCCATCAAGGGAATTGAAGACATCGAAGAGATCAACTCGGTTTCTTCGGAAAACTCGGCCTCGATCACCATCAAAGCATACCAGGATGCCGATATGGACCAAGTACTCAGCGACGTGGAGAATGCCGTCAATTCGATCAGTTCTTTTCCCGCAGGCGCGGAACGCCCGATCATTACACGCCTGAAGTCGAACGGGATGTCTTCGGTAGTGGCTTTTGTCGGGATTTCAGCGCGTGACACCACCATTTCGGATGTGGAACTTACGGATATGGCCACACGCGTGGAACAGGAACTGCTCAATACCAAGGAGATTACGCAGATCGAAAAGAACGGTTTCCCTGAAAAAGAGATCTCGGTCAACGTGCACGAGGATGACCTGCTTCGTTACAACATTACGATGCAGGAAGTGTCCACTGCCATTGCCACGAAAAACCTAGACATTACAGCCGGTCTCATTCGCGGAGGCGTTCAGGAAATGAGCATTCGATCCAATAACCGCGGAACCACCGAAGAGGAGATTTCAGACATCATTCTGCGTACGACAACCACTGGAGAAAAGATCGTGGTGGGCGATGTGGCGGATGTCGTGATCGGTTATGCCGAATCGTCGCAGGAAGCAAGGTTCAACGGGAAACCTGCCGTTTCTTTCCGGATCGAAAAAACAACCGACCAGGACCTCGGGCAGATTTCTGAAACCCTGAAAAAATACGAGGAGGAGTTTAATAAAAAACACCGCAACTTCCAGTTCGATATCTACTTCGAGTTCAACGGAATGCTGAATCAACGCATCGACCTGCTTACCTCGAACGGGCTGAGCGGACTGGTGCTCGTACTCATTTTCCTGAGTCTGTTTCTGAATATGAAACTATCGGCCTGGGTAGCCTTCGGAATTCCTTTCTCTTTCCTCGGGATGTTCATCATCGGGATGGTTTACGGAATGACGATCAACATGATCTCGCTCTTCGGGATGATCCTCGTGGTCGGGATCCTGGTGGACGATGGTATCGTGATCGCAGAGAACATTTATTCGCATTTCGAACGCGGGAAAAGTGCAACACGTGCCGCCCTCGACGGAACCATGGAAGTATTGCCTTCCGTATTCTCTTCCGTACTTACAACAATTGTGGCCTTTTCAGTACTGCTCTTCGTGGAAGGCCTGGAAATGATGCGTGAAATGGCCTTCGTGGTGATTGCCTGTCTGAGTTTCTCCCTCTTCGAGGCTTTCGTGATCCTGCCGGCTCACCTGGCTCATAAAAGCGTGTTGAGCGAACCCAAAGAACCGAAGTATTCTTTAAGTAAAGGATTTCTGTTCATGCTCGGCGGAATCGTACTTGTGGTTTTGGCCAGCCTGCTATTTCCGTCCGGAACAAATGTTTCCTTCGGAACCGTCCTGTTCCCGTTCTGTCTCTTCATCATTGCAGCCATGCTCATTTTCCGCGGGTTTACCGGTTCGATCATGGAGATCAAAGTGCGCGAATATGCCGATCGCGGAATTAAATATGTACGCGACAACTGGTATAAGGAAGCCGTGACGATGTTTGTGGGCCGGAAGTGGAAAGCCTACAACCTGACCTTTTTCCTGCCACTGATTTTCGTGATCTCGGTCATGGGACTCTTTGCGGCCCGCGTAATCATGTTTACCTTCTTCCCGGATATTCCGCCCGATTTCTTCAACGTGGAGGTTGCTTATCGTCCGGGAGATAACAAGGAAGTGACCGAGCGCTTTATTAACAGAGCCACGGATATTTTGATCGAAGAGAATCAGCGCATCATCGATGAGAACGGCGACTCGCTTGTAACGTATTTTTCTTCCAACATCGGTTTTACGCAAAACCTCGGACAAAGTGGTAATCATACTGGTTCCCTGGCTGTATTCGTGGACAGTGAAAACTCGGATACACCGCTCGATACACTTATGAACAGGGTTAATCGCCGGATGCAGGAAGAACCGGAAGGCAAACTGGCGCAGGAGATCTTTGTAGGAGGTTTCAACCGTTTCGGGAAAGAGATTGAGGTCGGACTTACCTCCACCAATGAAGCGAACCTCCTGATGGCGCGCGACATGCTCAAACGCGAAATGTCGAAAGTGAAGGGCGTGTTCAACATCAAGGATAATATGCCCCCGGGACGTAATGAGGTTTACCTCGAACTCCTTCCGCAAGCTGAAATTTACGGGATTACAAAGAATGAAGTACTGTTGCAGATCAGGCAGGGCTTCTTCGGGCAGGAAGCCCAACGGGTCATTATCGGTACCGATGAGGTAAAAGTGTGGGTACGTTATCCGCTCGAAGACAGGAATTCGCTTTCTGATCTCGAAAACATGCGCATCAAAACGCGTGCAGGTCTGGCTATTCCGCTGACGGAAATCGCAACTTTCGACATGGGCCGTGCCCCCGAAAGTCTGAAACGCTATAACGGGCAGCGCATTGTAAAGATAGATGCGGAATCGACCGATCCGGACAAGGTGAGCGAGATCAATAGTACGGTTTTCGACAGCCTCATTCCGAAAGTGACGCAGGCATTCCCGGATGTACGTTCCGTAAAACTCGGGCAACTTGAGCGAAGCCAGAAGACCGGAAACTCCATGCTGTACATCCTGCTGATCGTACTGGTGATCATGTTTATCATCATTGCGCTTCACTTCAACAGTCTGTCACAGGCCTTCCTGATCATGCTCACCATACCTGCGGGTGTGGCCGGTGCGATCATGGGGCACGGACTGATCGGGATCCCTGTGTCCTTCCTATCGCTCTTCGGGATGATTGCACTGATCGGTGTGCTCGTGAACGATGCGATCGTTTTCCTGGACCGTTACAACGACCTGCTTCTTGAAGGCTACCGCGCCAAAGATGCGGCCGTGGAAGCGGCGATCTCCCGTTTCCGCCCGATATTACTCACCTCCCTGACCACGGTGGCAGGCTTGTTGCCGATGATTGCAGAGAAAAATATGCAGGCACAGTTCCTTATCCCGATGGCGACATCGATTGCATTCGGGATCCTGTTCGGAACGAGTTTCATTCTCTTTTTCTACGGCCCCGCAATCATGTTCTGGAACGGGTTCCGACGCAGTTACCGGCTCGTGTGGAAACAACAACGTTCCCTTCCGGAAGATGTGGAGCCGGCTATCAAACTCAAAAAACACCAGGATGATGTTGAAGAAAATAATTAATCTGGCCTGCCTGCTGTTGTGCGCGGGCGCTGCATTCGCACAGGACTCCCTTTCGGCTCGGGAAGCCGTTTTCGCGGCACTGGAAAACAACTTCGATATCCTCGTTGCCGAAAAGCAGATAGACATAGCGGAAAAGAATAATGCGTGGAGTGAAGCAGGACTTTTCCCGACAGTAACGCTGCAAGTCGGTCAAAACAACACGATTACCGACAACAGTAAAAACCCCTTTACCTTTACGCCGGGTGTCATTTTAAGCCAGGGAGTCAGCCCGACATTAAGTGCAAACATCAACATCTTCAGTGGTTTTGCCGTTAGGATGTCCAAACTGCGCCTCGAACAACTCGAAGAGCAGTCGCGTGGAAATGCTATCGTGGTGATCGAATCGACCATCCAGGATGTGTTGCGGGCATACTTTTCGGCATTACTTCAAAAAGAACGAATGCAGTTGTATCAGAAGCTGATGGGTTATTCTCAGCGCAGACTGCGTTACAACGAGATAAAAAACGACTACAGTGCGTCCAATTCACTGGAGTTGCTGCAGTTCAAAAACCAGTATCTAACGGACAGTACCAACTACATCCTGCAAAAATTATCTTACGAAAATTCATTGCGTAACCTCGTTCTCCTGATGAACAATACGGAGGATACAACTTTTTCAACGCTGCCCGTATTATCGGATTCTCTCAACATCCTGCTTCCTGAATTTGACCAGGATGCTGCGATGCAACAGATGTTCGTGAACAACCAAAATTTAAAGAACCAGTTCATTGCTCTCGAGTTACAAAAGACCGCGATCGACTATCAGCGTTCGTTCCTGTATCCCACACTTGGTTTACAACTCGGTGTTTCGCCGCAGTATTCTGCCGTGCGTTCGCTCAGTGGTGCGGATATCAATGTGAATACCCAGTCGCTGTCCTATTTTGGGAATTTTACCCTGCGTTACAATATTTACAATAACTGGAAATCGAAGCGGGCCGTGGAAGTCGCGAAGATCCAGGAGCAGATCACAGAACTGAATACGGCGAAGCTGAAAAACTCCCTGACGGTAAACCTCGCCAATCAACTTTCGCTCTTCGGTATTCGCCAGTCGCTGGTGAATGTGTCGGAAGAAAACCTGGTGTATGCCACGCGGGCTTTCGAACTGGCGCAGAAACGCTTTGACCTCGGGACGATCAACTCATTGGACCTGGTGACTTTCCAGACGAATTATCAGAATACGCTCATTCAATATTACGAGAACCTGTATAATCGCATGGATGTGTTCCTCGATATTTACCGTTCTACCGGAAATATGCGACTGGAATACGTTCAGCCTTAACGAGCGCGTCGGCGTGCCCGGTTTTCGGCCAGTTTCATGGCAATCCGGTTCTCGGTCTTCAGCCCGGTTTCCGCAAAGGCTTTCAGGGCCTTTTTACCGTCTTCATATTTGAGGAATTCGTAAAGCAGGATGTGATCGCCCGCAGGTGTGCAGAGAATGATGTCGTAGGTGATGGACTTCATAACAGATCCGCGGTTGTTAAAGTTGCCGCCATAGGGAATTCCAATCGCCATCCGCATCGTTTTGGTTTCGGAAGAGATCACCAGCAATACTTCATTGCATTCGGGCATACTTTTCCATTCCCCGGTTCGGTTTGCGAAAAAGCTTCCGTATTTCCGGTACTGGCTCCCGTCGGCTTTAATTTCCAGCCCGTTTGTAGCCGAAAAGAGGATAATACTAATGACGAACGCGCCGATACCGAGTAATAAATTAGCAAAGCATAAACCGATTCCGACAAGTGCCGTCAGGGTGCCGAAGATGACGAAATTACCGGTCCGGCCTTCGCTGATAATGTAATTTTGTTTGATCACTCCAGGTCTCTGAACAATTTTTGTTTGCGTTTTTCACGGGTTTCGGGCCGCTTCGCTGTCTCAATAGCGGTGATAGCTTCTTTCCTCCGGGTAAAAGACCAGCCTTCAAATGTATGTTCTGCCTGGCGATTCTGAGAAAAATAGTTCTGAATGTCTTCGGGAAGCTGTACCGTCCGTGCGGAATTGTCTTCGGTAAGTTGCACTTCCACCTGCTCCCCGAAACTTTTACCAAGTTTTGCGCGAATGGCCTGCGTGATCCCCAGAACGTGACATTTTTCGGACATCTTTACGAGGCTTCCCGTGTAAAATATTTTTCCGTCAAAAACGGCCTGTACGGGGATACGTTTCCTGCCAAAGAAGGCTGTCGCGTCGAACGGACATTCCACATAGGCCGCATTCAGATCCGGATGTTTGAGAATGATGGCGTGAAAGGTACATTGTTTCATCCTGCTAATTTAGGGAAAAGTTTACAGGATCGTGAACTCCGCTTATTCGAGTTCTTCACAGGTAAAGCCGTTACTGGTAAGGCAGTTCCGCAACTTTTCGGAAGAAGTATCGGAGACCGCCTCGACACGAAGTACATGGTCGCAGTCCTGCAGATCGAAGGTCCAGCGAAGCACTCCCGGGCATTGGTCCAGGTTTTGGCGGATGCGCTCAACGGAGCGCTGTGTTCTTACGGAAGTCCGGAATACGAAAACGGTCATCTTTTGAAATTATAACAGCAAAAATAGTTCTTTGTGTATTTTTGAACTGGGTGTAAATACGGCTTTGCACCGGGTTGTTTCCGACAGTTTTTTAATTACATTTAGCATCATGAAACACATCAGTATCCTCGTTCCGGAAGGAGCCATCCTTGGAAGCCTTGAGGGCTCCCGCCAGTTATTGACGCAGGTTAACCAGTTCATGAATATGCGTGGTGCCGAAGCCCTGTTCGATGTACACCTGGTAGGCCTACAGGAAGAGACCAGCGTTAGCGGCGGACTATTCACCGTCCGTGCCGAACGCCTGCAGGATGTGCCTAAAACGGACCTTGTTATTATTCCGGCAGTGGATGGCGATCTTCGTCATGCAGTAGAAGTAAACCGCGCTTTTCTTCCGTGGATCTCGAAACAATATGAACAGGGCGCGGAGGTTGCCAGTCTGTGCCTCGGTGCCTTTATTTTGGCTTCCACAGGCTTGTTAGATGGTATGCAATGCGCCACGCACTGGCTGGCCGAAAATGAGTTCCGGACCATGTTCCCGGAGGTAAACCTCGTTACGGAAAAGATCATTACGGATGAACGGGGGATCTACTCCAGCGGAGGTGCCTTTTCATACCAGAACCTCATCCTTTACCTCATCGAGAAATATGCTGGTCGTGAAATAGCTGTACTTACCGCAAAAGTGTTCGCGATCGAGATCGACCGGATGACGCAGTCGCCCTTTATTATTTTCCGGGGACAAAAAGACCATGAAGATGAACCGGTGCGCAAAGCACAGGAATTTATCGAGGCGAATTTCAGCGAACGCCTCACGGTTGACCAACTCACCGACATGCTGGCGATCGGAAGACGCAATTTTGAACGGCGCTTTAAAAAGGCCACGAGTAACAGCGTGGCGGAATACATTCAGCGTGTACGGGTGGAAGCTGCCAAGAAAAGCATTGAATCAGGACAGTATACGATCAGTGAGGTAATGTACGACGTCGGCTACTCGGATACGAAGGCTTTTCGCACGGTGTTTCGAAAAGTGACAGGGCTGTCTCCGCTCGAATACCGTCAGAAGTTCCGTCAGGCAGTCAGGGAACCGCAGTCAGCTTAACGAAGCAGGGTCACGTTTCCTTTGATGATGCTTTCCTGGTCGTCGATGCATATCACCTGTAAATAGTAATCATAGGTGTCCGGATCCATCATTTTTCCCCGGAAAGTGCCGTCCCATCCTATGTTCGGATCAGTCGACTCAAAGACCATTTCCCCCCAGCGGTCAAAGACCCGGAAGGTCATTTCTTTGATGATCTTTCCACGCACGAACAACACATCATTCTCACCGTCCCCGTTCGGAGAAAATCCGCTTGGAACGAATAAATAAGGTTCTTCACACACGTATTCAAGTGATTTCACAAGTACACTGGCCGATTTGGAACAGATTCCGTCACTGATAAATACGACGTAAGTGGTCGTTTCATTCACCGTGGCAGTCGTTTGTTGCGAATGCGGAGAAGACACCGAACCTGCCGGAACCCAGCTATAGGAGTAACCGGAAGGATGTGCTGTGAGCGTAACGCTTGATCCCGAAGCGACAAGGCTGTCGGATGCCGTGGCGCTGATCGTGGCATCCGAAATATTGCTGACGGCCACGTAAATGGAATCGCTGACCACGCAGCCGTTTCCGTCGTCTGCCGTTACATAGAAATAACCACTGGCTGTCGGGGAAACAGTCACCTGCGTGCCGTTTGTCGGGCCTTCGATCGAAGAGGCGGGCGTCCAGCTATACGAGAAATTGATCTGCGGATTACTGTTTTGTACGCTCAGAACGGTGGATTCTCCCAAACAAATGGAATCTCCGGCACTCACGCTGATCGAAGAACTTACGAAACTGACCTGCACGCTGTCAATACGCGAACAGCCATTGTTGTAAGCCTGCACATAATAAGTGACGGATTCATCCGGGCTCACACTGATCACGGAATCCATCGGGTTTGCATTCAGCGTATCGCTGAAGTTCACGTTGCTTGACCATACGAAACCACTCGCCGTTCCGAAGGAATTGGCTCCGATCGTCAGGTTTTGCGGCGTACACAGGAAAATATCCGGGTCCGCAGTGAGTTGAATGGAATCGTAGACGCTGATCGTGATGAGCGCACTGTCCGTCAATAAACAAATGCTGTCTGTTACAAAGAGTTGAATGTCATAGGTTCCCGGCGTATCGAAGGTAACGGTCGGTTCGAAGTCCACGGTACTCGTATCGCCGTTCCCGAAGTCCCAAAGGTACGAATCGGACAGGGTCGAAAAGTTGTCGAGGGTCACCGTAAAGTCTACACAGCCCTCTGTTTCGCTCGCGGTAAATTCGGCCTCCGGGATCAGTTCGAAGTCGAACTTGAAAACGATGTTATTACAGTTGGAACTGAGGTTGAAATTAGACCAGGCACCGGGGTTGGGGTAGGTGGGGAAATCCGAAAAGCCGCCGCAACCTCCGCAAACGGACTGGTATACAACGCCGTTCTTGTCAAAACGCGATGTGCCGCCGTCCACGTGTTCCTCGGCTTGTCCGCCACCGAGATACGTGCCATACAACATGTTCGAAAAGGTGCGGTCGAGAACGAACAGGTAAAAGTTGTGTCCGTCGCCGGCATTCGCTTGTTCGGCATCACTGGTAGTTGGCATCCCGTTGAGTCCGGGTACGCCCGGAAGTATGTTCGATCCCCAGCCGCTGACGTAGATGTTTCCGCAGACGTCCACCAGGAAGGCCGCAGGTGAAATATTGAATTGTGAATTTCCATTTCCGAAAACGGTTGAGTTGAGGTTCGTCGAAAGCGTCGGGTCGAGTTTGATCACGAACTGGGCACTGTTCGGATTTACATACGTGGAATTGAAGACGGGGAACGTTCCTCCCCGGGAAAGACCCAGTACGAATACATTGTCGTTCCGGTCGATTTCGACGAAAAAAGCCTGGTCCCAGTTGGAAGTCCCGATATACGATACCTGTTGCAGTGTTAAACCGTTGGGAGCCAGTTTGCCGACGAAACCGTCCGTTTTTCCCCCGTTATACGTCGGTTGATACCCGCCGGCCGTCTGCGCCAGGTCGGAAGAAGCCGTTCCGCCCGCAAACACCAGGTTGTAAGTCGAGTCAACTTTTATGGAATAGCAGGCGTCGTCCTTGCTGCCTCCGAAGTAGGTGGACCATGCCAGTGAAGACAGGTCGTTCGACAATTTGAAGATCACACCGTCAAGTCCGCCGTTATTGGTTCCCTGTATGGCATTCGATACCGGGAAATCCGATGAACGCGTGCAGGAAGCCACCAGGCAGTTTCCTGCAGAATCCAGCATCACCTCCCCGCGAAACTGGTCGCCGTAATTGATCGTCAGTGAATCGTAATGGTTCACGTTGTAATACGTTCCCGAAGCCAGGGTGTCCGGCCCCACGATAAAATAGGTGTAGGGCATGTTCTCCCGGTAATTGATGCCGTCGTTTCCGCTTCCTCCCATGAAGGTGGACGCCATCAGGTTGTGCCCGTTGGAGGAAAGCTTGGCGACGTATAAATCGGTGCCGTGTTCCTTGAAATGGATGCCGTTGTAATAGAGATCAAGGCTGTCCTCGCCACCACTGTGCGTCGCCTGGTAACCGTTCACGATCGGGAAGTCCAGGCTCGAAGTGGCACCGAAGAAATAGAGGTTATTCTGCTTGTCGCAGATCATACTGTGCACCGTTTCGGTGCCGTCCTGCCCGTCGCCTCCGCCAATGTAAGAGGTCCACAACATCGTGGTGCCGTCCGGCGAATATTTTGAGATGAAAACGTCCGTGATACCGTATTCGGGGTTGTTGGCCACCGTAAAATTGGAGTTGACGTCGTACGCAGCATTGTCGGGGGTTGGGTACGCATTGCCGAAAACCGTTCCGCCGGAATAGGCCGTGCCGTCGTAGCCGTACGTGGCGGTCATCCCGAAATTATCGGTTGGCGATCCGCTGTACGTGGCAAAAACGAGTACCGGATCGATAACCAGGGTTACGCGCGGATCGAATTTTCCGAGCCGAAAACGAACTTCATGACCTTCGATCTCGAATGCACCGTCTACCTCTACAATGCGCCCGTTGCGAATTTGGTAACAATACGGTTTTTTCTCGATGATCTGCCCGACAGGTGTTTTGACCACCAGGTTACCCGCTCCGTCGATAGAGAGTTTGTCATGCCCCGCAAAAGAAAGCACGATCTGTTTCGGGTCGCTTTGCGGACGCACGTGAAATTCGTATTTCAGGTTCGTTTCGTCTTCGATCAGTTTCAGGTCGATCCCCGGGTAAAGGTCGTGCATCACCGCTTCACTGTAGCCGCGTACTTCGGAAGCCCACTTGTGCGCGTCATTACCGGTAAAATAATTGTAATACTGCCTGGTAGCGCCCGTTTTTTCGATTTGCCTTACTTCCTGCGAACCGGCAAAGTTCAGGTGAACCACCGTCTGGCGAAAGCCGGCATGATCTCCCTTTTCCAGTGCGCCCACATGAGCCTTCTGCATCGCCGAATAATCGGTCAGGTGAAAAACGAATTTGCGCTGCTGTACCCACAGGTTCCCGCCGTCCAGGTGGGATTTGAACAACACGGGTTCGGGCCATTGTCCTTTGTTCTCTACAAATGCATGGTAGATCGAATGCGAATGCGTGATTTCCTGTGCCCGGCAGAGGCTGATTACCAGTGCGGCCAAAAGAAGGAGTGTCGTTTTCATGAGCCCTTGTGTTCAGACCAAATTAGTTAAAAAAATGCAATCAAAAAAATCCGCGGGGATTAATGACGAATGCGCACCGGCTGTTTCACCGGAAACCACTATTTTCGTGAAACTGAAAGAAAATGAACAGAATTACCGAATTATTCAATATACGTTATCCGCTTGTGCAGGCCGGAATGATCTGGTGCAGCGGATGGGAACTGGCTGCGGCCGTTTCAAATACCGGCGGACTGGGCGTCATCGGATCGGGTTCGATGTATCCCGAAGTGCTCGAAGAACACGTCAAAAAGTGTAAGGAAGCAACGGACAAACCCTTTGCCGTAAACCTCCCGATGCTCTACCCGGATATCGAACAACACATCGAAACGATCGTGAAATACGAGGTGCCGATCGTGTTTACCTCTGCCGGGAACCCGCGGACCTACACGCCATTCCTGAAATCCAAAGGAATTAAGGTCGTACACGTGGTGTCCAGCGTTAAATTCGCCCTCAAAGCAGAAGAAGCCGGTGTGGATGCGATCGTGGCGGAAGGTTTTGAAGCCGGTGGCCACAACGGCCGCGATGAAACGACAACCTTTTGCCTCATACCGATGGTCAAAAAAGCGATCTCCGTACCCCTGATCGCAGCCGGAGGTATCGGAACGGGGCGGGGAATGCTTGCTGCCATGAACCTCGGGGCTGATGGCGTGCAGGTCGGAAGTCGCTTTGTGGCAACCAACGAGTCCAGCGCGCACTTCAATTTCAAAGATTACGTGGTGAAGTCCAAAGAAGGAGACACCGTATTAACGCTGAAAGAACTGACTCCCGTGCGCATGCTAAAGAATGAGTTCTTCCAACGGATCAATGAAGCATACCTGAACCGTTCAACACCCGAACAACTGGCGGAACTCCTCGGTAAAGGACGTGCCAAGAAAGGCATGTTCGAAGGAGACCTGGCGGAAGGGGAACTCGAGATCGGACAAATCTCCGGACTGATCGACAACATCATGCCCGCAGCCGAAGTGGTGGCTGAAATTATCCTCGAATATCGCGAAGCCCTGGAAGAACAGGCAACGGAAAAATACAAGTTTTAAATGATACATTTTGAACGTTTCGTGCTAGATAATGGTCTGACCGTCCTCTTTCACAAGGACCCGACCACGCCGATGGCCGTCGTGAACACGCTTTACGACGTCGGTGCGCGCGATGAATCGCCCGATAAAACCGGGTTTGCACACTTGTTTGAGCATCTCATGTTCGGAGGATCGGTCAACATAGCCGATTTCGACGCACCACTGCAACGCGCAGGAGGAGAGAGCAACGCCTTTACATCGAACGACATTACAAATTATTACGAGGTGCTTCCTGCCTATAACCTGGAAACAGCACTTTGGCTGGAAAGTGACCGGATGCTGTCCCTGGCTTTTACGGAAAAAAGCCTCGAAGTTCAGCGAAACGTCGTGATCGAAGAATTCAAACAGCGCTACCTCAATCAGCCTTACGGGGATGTCTGGCTTGAGCTTCGTCCGCTCGCATACGAAGTGCATCCCTATCGCTGGGCCACGATCGGGAAAGAGATCCGGCACATTGAAGAGGCACGCATGGAAGATGTACGCAACTTCTTTAAGAAATTTTACACGCCTTCCAATGCGATCATGTGCGTGGCCGGCAATTTTGAGGCGGAAGAAGTAAAGACACTCGTCGAAAAATGGTTCGGAGAAATACCGGGAGGCATCAAGCCGCCGCGCATGCTTAACAGTGAACCGGCCCAGGAAAGTTTCCGGGAAAAGACGATCGAAAGGGAAGTACCTGCCAACGCCTTTTACTATGCCTTTAAAATGCCGGAGCGCCGGAATCCTGAATATTACCTGGCAGACCTCGTTTCCGATGCACTTGGCCGCGAAAAGTCGTCACGGCTTTATGTCAAACTCAAAAAAGAACAGAAACTCGTCACCGATATTCACGCGTATGTGACCGGTTCGCTCGACGAAGGACTGTTGATCATCAGCGGAAAACTTGCCGATGGCGTGAGTTTTGAAGCCCTCGACGAAGCGCTGTTCAACGAACTTGACTACTTCCGGACACACGCGATGGAAGAGCAGGAACTCGAAAAGCTGCGCGTAAAGATCCGGACTTCCAAAGAATTCCAGGACCAGGGGCTGCTTAATCGCGCCATGAATCTCTGCTTTTTCGAACTCCTCGGAGATGCGAACGGCATTAATATGGAAGCCGCATTCTACCAGAAAATCACACCTGAAATGCTAAGGCTCTGCGCCGATCAGGTGTTGAAGCGAACCAATTGTTCCTTATTGAAAGTAAAATCAGTCACGCATGCCGGATAGAAAAATAGAACCACCCCTCCACGTCATGGATTCACTTTCTTTTGTGAATCCGCACATCTATGACATCGCACCCAACGTACGCCTGTATTTTATGCAGGACGTACCCAATGAAACGGCACGGTTCGACCTCTACTTCGATGCCGGAAGTGCCAAACTGGATGAGGGAGTTCCTGCATTTGTGAACGGATTGCTCTTTTCTGGTACCGATCAAAAATCGGCTACGGAGATCAATAACGAGATCGATGCACTCGGCGGCTTCCTGGAAACAGGGATATCCTCCGAAAACGCGGTGGTTAGCATGTATTGTCTGAGAGAAAACGTATTGCCGCTTATGCATATCGTACACGACTGCATTGAGAATGCGGCTTTTCCCGAACATGAAGTGGAGGAACTGCTCCGCGACAGGCAGCAAAAATACAGGGTAAACCTCGAAAAGGTATCCATCCTTGCACAACGTGCATTTCAGCAACGACTCTTTCATTCGCATCCCGAATACGGGCGCGTAAGCCGTGAAGAGTGGTTTTCCGGCGTTTCACGTACCGAATTGAAACGCTTTCATCGCGACAATTACCTGGGCGGACTTACAAAAGTGGTCGTGGTCGGGAACCTGATGCAGGATGAGATCGACGAGATCATCGACGCCGTCGGAAACTGGGTGAAAGAGGCTCCCTGTCATTTTCCGGGGGACCTGCAAAACCTCGCAGATCGCTTTCACATCGAGAAGAAGGGGGCCTTGCAAACCGCCGTACGCATCGGGCGCATGCTTTTCGACAAACGCCATCCCGATTACCTCGATTTCCTCGTATTGCATACCCTGCTCGGAGATTATTTCGGTTCGCGCCTGATGTCCAATATCCGTGAAGATAAAGGGTATACCTATGGTATCGGGAGCATGGTGGCCGAATTCCACGAAACAGGATACTTCATGATTGCTACCGAAGTGCGGAAGGAGGTAACGGAAGACACGCTCAAAGAGATCCGGGTTGAATTCGAACGCTTGCAACAGGAACCCGTACCGGAGGAAGAGTTGAAACTCGTACAGAATTACATGCTCGGCCAGCTGCTGAAAAGTGCGGACGGACCGTATCACATGATCGATATTTTCCTGAGCGCCGAAATGCAGGGGCTTGATTTCGAATTCTACAACGAGGCGATTCGACACATCCGTGAGATCACACCGCAGCGGATCATGGAACTCGCGCGTCAGTACCTCAACTGGGATGACTACACTGTTGTAACTGCCGGATAGCCAACTTTGGAAACTTTTGCACGTTTATACTTTACAAACACAATTTTCGTTTGACACGTTAGCGACGACTTATGCAAATAAAGAACTGTTTCCTGCTTCCGGTACTCTTACTTTGCCTGCTTCCCTTTGGGAAATTGCGCGCAAACCACGTGCTTGGCGGTGAGATCACCTGGGAATGCCAGGGAGGTTCTTACATTTTCGAATTGCATTATTACCGCGATTGTAACAATGCCGACATCAATACGATTTCCGAAAATATCCGCGTCTGGAATCATCCGTCGGTAACTGATATCTCTGTTAATTTCATTTCAAGGGAGGATCTCTCCCCGCCCTGTACACAAACACCAGGTGGCCCGGGACCTTACGTCTGTGGAGGAGGAGGCTTTACCGGCAACGGACCGGGAGCAGTCGAAAAGGTCGTGTACCGCAGTGCACCGGTCGTACTTCCCGGAACTCCGCCCGCAAACGGCTGGGTCTTTACTAATGATAACTTTTCCCGCAGTGCACAGATCGTGAACCTTCAGAATCCGAACACGGTTGGGATGACCGTCGTTGCAAAGATGTTTGCCTCCGGGCAAAACGGCAGTTGTACCGATTCGTCCCCGCAATTCCTGCAGGATCCGTACATGGTCACCTGCGCCGGCGAAGCACTTACGTATAACATGAATGCCGTCGATCCGGACCTCGACTCCCTGCATTTTCGCTTTGGTCATCCGCTGAATAATATGAGCGGGCAAGCGTACAATCCGCCGGCAGTTCCGGCAATGCTTTCTTTTGAGCCGGGATTCTCAGTGACTTCTCCGACGCCCGACCAGTCCTTTGATCCTTCGAACGTCCCGGCACAGGTGGACCCGCAAACCGGTGAACTGACACTTACTTCTTATACCATCGGGAGCTTTGTGGTGAAGATACTCGTGGAATCGTACCGCGATGGCGTACTCGTATCCGAGATCCAGCGGGAAATGCTCCTGATCATTCGTCCCTGTGGAACCACCAATAACGCCCCGGTCGTTAACGGACCTTTTGCGGGAGCCTTCGAAACTACCGTGCAGGCAGGTACGCTCGTTAATTTTACAATCGCCTCTTCGGATGTCGAACTATTGCAGGACGGAACGCCCCAGTCCAATACACTGACAGCTTCCGGTTCACAGTTTGGCACCAACTTTACAAGTAATTCGGGCTGCGCCAATGCGCCCTGCGCAACTCTGAATAATACGCCTCCGATCACCGGAGTGCAGGGAACTTCCGCAGATTTTAGCTGGCAGACCGCCTGCAATCACGTGGAGACACCCACCGGGGAAGCACTCGACGAAGTCCCGTACCAGTTCGTGTTTAAGTTTACCGACGACTATTGCCCCGTACCCAAAGTACGCTATGCCACGGTTACAGTGCATGTACAGAATCCGGGGATCATTCCTGCGCCACAGATTGATTGCATTACGTCGGACGCTTCCGGTGCACTGACCATTAACTGGACAGCTGTGAATGACCCGAACGGAAGTTTCCAGGAATACCGCCTCTATTCCGAAGAGAACGGACTGATCTCGTCTTTCCCGGCAATTGGCACAACATCGACTACCGTTCCCGATCCCGGGGCGGAAAATCACTTTTTCCTGTCGGTTGTTTCGGGTTGTAACGGAAATGCCGAACGATACAGTGATACCATTTCCAATATCTTTCTGGAACTCACCAACCCGACGAACGGTACGGCTATCCTCCAGTGGAGTGACCCGGCTGATCCGCCGCGGGCAGGGATGAACGCCAGCTACGACGTACAAATGGAATATCCGGCAGGTACCTGGACCACCATTGCCACAGTTCCGTATGGTACGAACATGTTCCGCGATACGATCACCATTTGCGATGCCTTCCTCAATTACCGCATCGTGCTTCAAAACGTGCCCTGCGATTTCAGGTCGAACGTGGAAGGAGACCAGTTCGAAGACATGCTTACACCCGATCAACCGGTTATTACAAACGTCAGTATCGATCCGCAGACCGATGAGGTTACCCTTAACTGGAACGTGAACGGGCAGGAGGATACATACGGCTATGTCATTTACAAGGAAGACGCAAACGGAATCATTGTGGAGATCGATACCGTCTGGGGGATCAATAATACTTCGTATTCGCATTTCCCGGTAACGACGGACGGACCGCTCACGTATTCGGTCGCAGCTTTTGATTCCTGTTATACGGTGGCAACGCCGGTTACGAACCAGACGAGTGCCAAGGCCGAACTGCACACAACGGCCTTTGTGACCTCCACGCTGAATGTCTGCTCGGGAGAAGTGCAACTTTCGTGGTCGCCTTACATCGGCTGGACGAACCTGGCCGGTTACGAGGTCTTCGCATCGAAGAACGGGCAGGCTTTCGTTTCGAAGGGAACAACGACCGGCACCTCGTTTAATGTACAGGCAGATGCACTTCAGAATTATTGCTTCGTGATCCGCGCGAAGAACAGCGACGGCGTGTTCTCCTATTCGAACAGGACCTGTCTGAAGATTGTGGCGCCTACTGTTTCCGCGGTCAATTACCTGCAGGTGGCCACCGTGGAGGCGGACGGAATTCGCCTTCGGCACCTGGTCGATTTTTCAGGAGGTGTAAAGGAAATTGCCTTTGATCGACTGGAGGATGACGGAACCTTCTCGGAGGTCGGACGCGTCACGGCTGTTTCGAACAATTCCGAGTTTCTCGACGAAGAAGTGGATCCGGATCACCGCTCGTATACCTACCGCGCACGGATTATCGACAGTTGCGGACACGATGCTTCTTTCTCCAATGAGGCAACGACTATCCTGCTTCGCGTGCAAAGCGATGAAACGCGCATGATCAATTACCTCGACTGGTCGACGTACCTCGGCTTCGACGGATCAGTCCTGCAATACGATATTTACCGGAGCATCGATGGTGTTGCGGGAACTGCGCCGCTTGCAAGTGTCGGCCCGCAAAGGCTTACCTATACCGACAGTGTATCGGCCGTTTACAGTGAAGGATTGTTTTGCTATTACGTACAGGCAGTCGAAGGCTTTAACCAGTACGGTATTTCCGAACGCAGCAACAGCAACGAAGATTGCGCCGTATTGCCGCCGCTGATCTACATTCCGAATGCGTTCACACCGAATGGAAAGAACCCGGTCTTCATACCGGTAGTTTCCGTTTTCCAGGTACAAAGCTACCGCTTCACGATCTTTGACCGCTGGGGACAGGCCATCTTTCAAACTGCCGATCCTGCCCAGGGATGGAACGGGGAGATCACCTTTAGTGGCGAACCTGCGAAAGAAGGTGTTTACGTATACATGCTTTCGATCCGCTCCGGAGACGGTACCGAAATTGTCCGCCGCGGACACGTCACGCTGCTGCGCGATTAACCCGGAAACTTCAGTACCTTTGTTTCGTGCAAAAGATCCTCGTCATACAAACAGCTTTTCTCGGAGACGTGATCCTCGCCACACCGCTTATCAGCGAACTCAGGAGACTCTTCCCCGATGCGCGCATCGACATGCTCGTTAAAAAAGGAAACGAAAGCCTGGTGAATACCAGTCCGAAGATCGATAACGTTTATATTTTCGACAAGTCACACGGTAAATACCGGCACATGCTGGAACTAACCCGCTTGTTCCGCAAGACCGCTTATGATCGTGTGATCAACCTGCAGCGTTTCGGAAGTTCCGGGCTCATTACCTTTCTTTCGGGGGCAAAGATTAAAGTTGGCTTCGATAAGAATCCCTTCGCATTTTGCTACACCCGAAAAGTAAAACACGAGATCGGTAACGGTACGCATGAAGTGACCCGAAACCTTTCGCTCATTGCAGATCTCGGGGCGCAAACCCTGGTTCGGCCGGAACTCTTCCCGTCCGGGGAAACCATAGCAAAAACAAAACAGTATAAAGACGCAGCTTATGTCTGCCTGGCACCGGCCTCGGTCTGGTTTACGAAACAACTGCCGCGCGAAAAATGGCTGGACCTGATCGAAACGCTGGATCCCTCGCAAACCGTTTACCTGCTCGGCGGCCCGGCCGATCACAGTCTCTGTGAGACCATTCGCACCGATGCACACGTGCTCCTGCCGCATTTGAAAGTCGTGAACCTCGCCGGAGAGTTGAATATTATGGAGTCCGTGGCGCTCATCGCAGATGCGAAACGGGCCTATGTGAACGACAGTGGGCCACTTCACATGGCTTCCGCCGTCAATTGCCCGACCACCGCTTTTTTCTGTTCAACGGTTCCCGGTTTTGGATTCGGACCGCTTGCGGAGGATTCGGTCGTTCGCGAAATCGACTTTAAACTCGATTGCCGCCCCTGTGGACTTCACGGTTACAAAGCCTGTCCGCTCGGACATTTCAAATGTTCCCACATTACCATGTGAGTTCCAACTGGTAATCCTCCATTAAAAAACCCTTCCCAATGTCGATATCTTCTGTCTTGATGATCTCAAACCCCTGTCTTTCGTAAAAACTGATGGCCTGCGCGTTAAAACGATTTACGTTGAGGTTCAGTGTACGGATTCCGTTTCCCGAAGCAAACTCACGCGCTTTTTCCAGGAGGCGTTTCCCGGCTCCCGTACCCTGCGCGGAAGGAAGCACATACAATTTGTGGATCTTACACTTGTCCGCGGCCGGATAGTGCGGTTGCAGGCCAATGAATCCAAAGTCTCTTTCCGCATCCGAAAGCATATAAAAAGAGTGGCCATTCGACATTTGTCGGCGAAGTATTTCTAACGAATACATCATCTCGAGCATGTAAGAGATTTGTTCGGCAGAAAGAATGTTTCCGAAAGTGCGCGGCCAGGTGTTCAGGGCAATGTGCCGGATACGGGGTGCATCGGCTGAACTGAGCAATTCAGTTTTCATAAAAATGAGTATCGATAAACCCGGTAATGGCTTTCACAAGGTCTTTTACCAGGGGAGCGTCCGGATCTTTGTAAATAGTAAGTTGTTTCGCTAACTTTTTACAATCTGCCTTTTTCAATACGTGGTTCATGTCCGCAACGATCACCAGTTCGGAGGAAGGACGGGCCTTTTGAAGGATCTCTGCATTTTCTTCGCCAACCTGGATGTCCATCGTACCGTTCAGGATCAGCACCGGCACACCGATCTTCTGGATCTCTTCCTGCGGATCGTATTTCATCCACGAAATCATATACGGCTGTACGCTTTCCCTGAAAAGAGCAGCATACATGGGTTTTACCGGGGAAAAAGTATGCCCGGCTTTCAGCGTGTCCAGCATTTCGTACATTTCCTGTTTTAAGGCCTCGGGCTGCGCCGAAAGTTGTTCCCGGATGATTTGGTCTGCCGGAACTCCGGACCCCGCTACCGAAATGTAAGCGTCCACGTTGCGATTCTGACCCGCGACGATCATCGCAATCAGCGAACCTTCCGAATGCCCGAGCAGAATCACTTTTTCGAAGCGTGAATCACCCTTCATTTGATCGGTCCAGGCACTCAGGTCGGCCACGTAATCCCCGAAACGCAATTCGGATTCGGAAGTCATGGCACGCTTACTCGCACCCACACCCCGCTTGTCGATCCGCAAAGAAGCGATGTCCTTTTTGGCAAGCGCCTCTGCAAGCATCTTCAGCGAATTGTTCTCCATACCGGCCTGGTTTCCGTTGCGGTCGGTAGGTCCGGATCCCGGATGGATGATCACCAGTATCTTTTCAGGGTTCTTTTTCGGAAGTAAAAGACTGCCGTGCAGCGTATCGCCGGCTCGCACGAGAAGTGTTTCGCTTTCCTGCGAAAATCCCGAAAGAAAAAGCAGGAGGGAGGCGGCAATAGTGAATAAAAGCCGGTACATGGGTCGTTCGTTTTTACGTTCATGTAAAATAACGAATAATTCGGATAGCCTGCCGACCATTTAGGACTATTTCACATTTTTTTTCGCGCGCAAAACAGTACTTTTAGCTCACTCAATTTCGAACAAATGAAAAAGATTATTACCAAAAACTCTGAAAAATTTCTTGAAAAATACCTGAATAATGCTTCGCCGACCGGTTTTGAAGCGGAAGGACAAAAAATGTGGCTCAACTACATCCGGCCCTTCATCGATGATTATTTCGTGGATAGCTACGGCACCACCGTCGGCGTGATCAACCCGGAAGCAGATTACAAAGTCGTGATCGAAGCACATGCCGATGAGATTTCCTGGTTCGTACATTACATCACCAAAGAAGGTTTTATTTACCTGCGTCGCAACGGCGGTTCGGATCATTTGGTGGCGCCTTCCAAACGCGTAAATATCCATACGGACAAAGGACTGGTGAAAGCGGTTTTCGGCTGGCCAGCCATCCACACCCGGCAGGGAGACAAAGAGGAAACACCCAGCATGAAGAACATTTTCCTCGACTGCGGCTGCTCTTCGAAAGAAGAAGTGGAAAAACTCGGGGTACATGTGGGCTGCGTCGTAACGTATGAGGATGAGTTCATGGTGCTCAATAAGAACCGCTACGTCGGACGTGCACTCGATAACCGTATGGGCGGGTTCATGATCGCGGAGGTCGTACGCCTGCTGCACGAACAGAAGAAAAAACTTCCTTTCGGACTGTATGTTGTGAACGCCGTTCAGGAAGAAGTGGGGCTACGCGGAGCGCAGATGGTTGCACACCGTATCAAACCGAATGTCGCCATCATCACGGATGTATGCCATGATACGCACACGCCGATGATCAATAAGATCGAACAGGGCGACTTCGAAGGCGGAAAAGGTCCCGTGCTCACGGTGGGTCCTGCGGTACAGAATAACCTCCTGAAACTCATCATGGCCGCGGCGGAAAAGAACGATATACCTTTCCAGCGTGCGGCGGCTTCAAGAGCTACAGGTACCGATACCGATGCTTTTGCCTATTCCAATGAGGGAGTTCCTTCTGCACTCGTTTCACTCCCGCTGCGCTACATGCACACCACGGTCGAAATGTGCCGAAAGGAAGACGTGGAAAATGCCGTCAGACTCATGTATGAGAGCGTTCTCTCCATTAAAAACGGTCAGGACTTCAATTATTTTCGCTGATAAGATTCCAACATTCTCACGCATTTATGACCTGTCACATGGATGATTACCCGGAAGTTTCTTACATTTAAGATTCTAAATTGTTATGCTTATGAAAAAAGTTACCTTTTTCGCACTCATGCTGTTCAGTGCGTCCGCAATAGCACAAACGACCTTTTCGGATGACTTTGACAGCTATACTGCCGGATCGTACCTCGGTCCGCAAAGTGGCGGCGAATGGACGACCTGGTCCAATGCACCCGGAACCGCAGAAGATGTGATGGTGTCGGACGCTGACGCCGCATCGATGCCGAACTCACTCTATTTTATGTCAACTGCCAGTACCGGCGGACCTACCGACCTCGTACGCAACTTCGGGGTCATGAATACCGGAAGCTTTACGCTCGAATTCAATATGAAGGTCGTGAACGGAAAGGCAGGTTATTTCAACTTGCAGCGCAATCCGACGATCGGGGACGTGTGGGCTATGGACGCGAATTTCAACGACGACGGAACACTCTCCATCGTCAACCAGTCCGGACTCAGCTTTTCCACGACTTATCCGCAGGGAACCTGGTTCAACTTTCGCATCGAGATCGACTTCAATACCAATCACTGGGAGATCTTCATAGATAACGTATCACAGGGCTACTTCGCAAATACCGAGAACCAGGTGGCATCCATCGATATTTTCCCGGTTGATCAGAATTCACCGTACGGCGCAGAATACTTCATCGACGATTTCGCGACGTCTTACACATCATTTACAGCTCCCGCGCTGAATGCAGCAGTGAGTTTTGTAGGTTACGACGAAGGAAACATTGCCGGGAACAACGTGATCGCAAAATACCGCATCCGCAACCTCGGACAAACGAATATTACGTCCGCAGACGTACAACTGGACTACAACGGTACGCAACTCAACGATAACCTGACTTCTCTTAACATTGCGCCGGATACGGAACAGGAGTTCTCTTTTGCAACGCCTGTAACCCTTGCAGCGGGAATTAACGACATGATGGTGACCGTGAGTAACGTCAACGGGAACGGGATGGACGATTTCGCCGGCGACGATACCGGGATGGCCTACGTAAACCCGGTAGTTCCGGCAGCCGGAAAAATGGTAGTTGGCGAAGAAGCGACCGGTACCTGGTGCGGATGGTGTCCGCGAGGAGCCGTATATATGGACATGATGGAAAATAAATACGGACAGTTCTGGGCAGGGATTGCGGTGCACAATGCTGATCCGATGGTGGTAGCAGCTTATGATGCCGGTATCGGCGGAATGATCAACGGTTATCCTTCCGCACTTGTGGATCGCGGAGGAGATATCGACCCGAGTGGAATCGAAAACCCGTTCATGCAACGACTTACCGAAGCACCGGTTGCTTTTGTAACCAACGGAGCGACCTATGATGCCGGAACCCGCGAATTGAAAGTATCCGTAAGCTACGATTTCCAGGCGGCCGCGAGTAACAACTACCGCGTGATCTGCGTGCTCACCGAAGACGGAGTAAGCGGAACAGCAGCCGGATATGGGCAAACAAACTATTATGCAGGCGGAGGTAACGGTGAAATGGGAGGATACGAATCTCTCCCGAGCCCGGTACCTGCTTCGCAAATGGTCTATGATCACGTGGCGCGTGCAATTGCGCCTTCCTTTACAGGAGGCAGCCCGTTCCCGGCAGTGATCAACGCCGGAGACGTTCTTACTGAAAACTTCACCTTTACACTTCCCGCAGGTTGGGACGAAACCGAAATGCACATCATCGGGATGCTCGTGGCACCTGACGGACGGATTAACAATGCCGGGAAAGCAACCATTCCCGAAGCCGTTGCAAACGGCTATGTGGAAGGAACACTTTCTGTAGGAAGCATTACACCCGGTCAGCCGGACGCAGCACTCAGCCTGTACCCGAACCCGGCATCCGATTACGCCGTAGTGAACATCACACTTCCGGAAACGGCAGATGCAACGCTCACAATTACCGACATGACCGGTAAAACAGTAGCAGTGGGAGATTACAAGGCGCTCAGCGGAAGTTCCACCGTAGAGCTGAATACAGCAGCATATAATGCCGGCGTATATTTTGTATCACTCACATTTAACGGTGAAAAGATCACCCAAAAGCTCATCGTAAAATAGATCAGCTCTCAAAAGATAAGAGAAGGGGCGGTTTCTGAAAAGGACCGCCCCTCGTTTTTTTTAAAGCAATCCCAAACTCCCGTTTTTATAGCTATTTTTGCGACATGAAATGGATTGGCAACCGTATCAGTTTTGTAGACGAACCCGGACGTACGACCTTCGTCATTTATCCTGAAAGTAAAACCTGGGTACGTGGCGCCATGGGTGCCTGGTTCGCGATGTGGATCACACTCGGCCTGGT
The DNA here is from genome assembly GCA_964389755.1 of uncultured Flavobacteriales bacterium. Lineage (GTDB taxonomy): Bacteria > Bacteroidota > Bacteroidia > Flavobacteriales_D > Crocinitomicaceae > JBBSUQ01. Next base: position 39,463 of record CAYMEW010000036.1, read on the forward strand.
CGTGATCTGGTCGCTCAATGCCCTGAACCTGTCGCAACAGGAAAAGATCATTCTTTACATCTTTCTCACGTTCTGGGTGTACTATTGCTGGCGTGTCGGAAAGTCCTTTGCCTGGCTGTTGTGGGGGAAAGAACTGCTGAAGATCGACGAAGTATCCCTGTCAGTTAAAAAATCCATTCGTTCTTACGGGAAAGCAGGCGTTTTTTACCTGGAGAACATCAAAAAAGTACGCATGCTCACGCCGAAGGAAAACTCCGTCCAGGCCGTGTGGGAAAGTTCACCCTGGATCCGCGGAGGAGAACGCATCGAATTCGAATACATGGGGAAAATGATCCGTTTCGGAGAAAAGTTATCTGAAAAAGATGCCACATTGCTCTTTAACCTGGTGACCAAACGCATTAAAGAACGCCTGAAGAAAATTTCCGTTTAAAGCAGGATCAGCCCCGTTAATAGGGCGATCGCAAATGTCGAAAGTGCAACGACCTTCAGTTGCGGGTCGAAATCCGCGGGGTTTTTGACAGACATGACGCGAAACAGATGCACGATCAGCAGGATGCCCGGCAACAAGCCTAAAAATGCTTTCGGACGTTCCACAACGATCAGGTAAGCCGCCATCATGCCGATACCGGCAACGATCAGGAATGCGTGGTACATTTTCGCCCGGCGGGCACCGATCTGAACAACCAGCGTACGTTTGCCCGAACGTGCATCATTCTCAATATCGCGCATGTTATTCAGGTTCAGTACCGCAGTACTTAAAAAACCAATGGATGCCGCCGGTAGCAGTACGCGAATGTCGAATTGCTTGCTGTATAACGAATAAACTCCGAGCACGCTCACCAGTCCGAAAAAAAGAAAGACCATGATGTCACCCATCCCCGAATATCCGTAGGCGCGCTTCCCGATCGTATAGGTGATCGCCGCAAGTACGCATAGGAGCGCAAGCAAAAGGTAAAAGTAAAGCATCGAAATGGGCAGTTGCTGCGTTCCGAAATAGATCAGCAACAAAGCCGGTATCAAAGATAGTATTGACGTGAGAACCACGGCGCGCTTCATTTCCGCGATCGTAATACGACCCGATTGTACGGTACGCTGCGGCCCGATCCGCTGCTCGTTGTCCGTTCCCTTTAGTGAATCACCCAGGTCGTTGGCCAAATTCGAAAGAATCTGGAACAGTACTGTCGTGATCAGTGCTAGGGTAAAGATCAGGTAATCGGTATATCCTTCGCTGAATGCAATGAAGGACCCGATCAGGATGCCGGAAAGAGAGAGCGGAAGTGTACGCAAACGAAGTGCTTCCGCCCAGGCTTTGGTTTTTGTCATACTGCAAAATTAAGCAGGAAGACTTTTACCTGGAACGATTATTTCCTTTTTTGTTAATACGGCAACAGAATTCACACTTATCCTTACCGCATCGGAACAGTTTCCCCGCCAGTTGGCGGTGGAGAAAGGGGGAGGAGATAGGCACCACCTCCAATCCGAAGCAATTCGCATGTACTTTGCAAGCGCGCCTTAGTGAAAGCTGCCGGGACCCAACGCATGCAGTTTCGCAGAACTTTTACCTTGTCCGAATCCGCCTTCAGGCGGAAAGTTTGGTAAAATGTTCCGGAACAAATGCCAGTTGGGTGGCTGCTG
>CAYMEW010000037.1:0-37483 GCA_964389755.1 uncultured Flavobacteriales bacterium
CGTTGGGTCCCGGCAGCTTTCACTGAAGCGCGGTGCAAAGTACATGCGGATTGCTCGAAGTGGAACTTATAGTGTATATGAAGTTATGGCAGAGTGGGACCGTAAATAAGCGTATAAGCGTTTTAGGTTGTTTGTTTGCTCTCCCTCGGTGAGGGAGATACAGAGGGAGGGGGGCTGTTAATGCGTAAGTGCTTCGAAGAACGGTTTTGCTGAGTATAAAGTGTATTCTATCCTACTTTTTGTCATTGCCAAAAAGTAGGCAAAAAAGTCTAGCGCTACGTTGCAGCTACCACCCAACTGGCATTTGTTCCGGAACATTTTACCAAACTTTCCGCCCAGGGCGGATTCGGACAAGGTAAAAGTTCTGCGGAACTGCATGCGTTGGGTCCCGGCAGCTTTCACTGAAGCGCACTTGCAAAGCACACGCGGATTGCTTCGGAGTGGAGGTTATGGTGTATATGAAGTTGTTGCAGGAGTGCGGTTAGGCGGTTCGGAATGGTGGTAGTGCTTGTCTCCTCCTCCTGGTCCCCTCTGAGAGGGGGAATCGTTTACACCGAAGCACATTTAAGCAGACAAATTAGGTTGTGGATTTAAGAAAAAATTATTAACTTGTAATGAGTAATTTGTTTATTTAAAAAACTGAAAGTCATGTCACTAAAACCTGGTCCTAAAAGAACAGCGAAATCAACGGGAAAACCCGATCAGCGTCAGCGAGACAATAAGTCAACCCCTGGAAACACGCCTTCGTTGAAGCCATCCGTTCAGAAGAAGAAATAAGGTCGGCTCGTTAGTCGCCGAGGTTTTCGCTTGAGTAATCGGAAAAACTTTGGTCGCTGGCAAAGTAGAATATGCGAACCTGGGCGGTGTCGTTGAGGAAATCGATCTTTCCGACTTCAAAGCGGTTGATGTTGAGCCCGGTGCGTTCTTCGAGGTCGCGCTTCATGGTCTCGTAATGTTGCGGTTTGATCAGTTCGATCTTTTCGTAATTGATCGTTTTGCGCGTTTCATGTCTCAGTAACCACAGGTTTTCGAGTCCGAAGGTAAGCACGGTTACCACGACGTTGATCACGAGCATTTCGGTGATACTGATCTTGTTGGAAGAAAGTGAATTGACCACGCTGAGCCCGATGACCAGGAAGAGGTAGGTCATTTCCTTAATTTCGATGGCATCGGTACGGTATCGGATAATACCGAGGATCGCAAAAAGTCCGAGCCCCATACCGGTATCGATGTCCAGTTTTTTGAGGCTGAAGCAGAGGAAGAAGGCGATCGTTCCGATCAGGTAATAGGTAAAAAGATAGTCCTTGCGTTTGGTACGCGGATAATAAAGGAAGCGGATAATGATGGTCAGGAAAACGAGGTTTACCGCGAGCCGGAAGAGCAGTGCGAGCACATCCGGGTTATATAATACGTATTCGTACGTTTTTTCCTTGAGTAAGATAAACAGGTTAAGCATGTTCTTCGATCTTCTTTAAAATCAGCATTTTTCGCTTGAAGCGATTACTTTTAATAGTTTTATCCCGGTGTACCTGCATGGTTCCGAGACAGTATTTGCTCAGACGGTAAGGACGTATATTTCGCTGCCTCATGAGCCTGAAAAAAGGTGAATTCCGATCTACCTGTTCCTGTTTGAGTTCGGAGATTACAAGGTTTTCCATGGACGCCGAACTTTCATTCCAGTTGAATCGGATATGAAAGTCGAGCGTGAGCCGTTCCGCCGTATGTTTGCCCACGAGTGTAATGCGGTAAAAAGAGTTGTGCAGGCAGGCTTCCAGCGGGTCCGCCCCGGGAATGCGTTTCCGGATGAAATCCAGGGCGTTTCCTTCGAGTGTTTCTGGCATGCCACTGAGCGGAATGCGGTTCTTGACGGTTCGTCCCTTGTACTTATGTTTGACTTCCAGGAAGCAAACGCCGGTATTCGTATACTGTCGCACGCGCACTTTGTAGCGGGACATCTTTTCGCGGTGATGATCGTGAAAAAAGGTAAAGCGCTTATCGTCGAAATAGAGCGTTTTGTAGAGTACGCAGCGCTGGGCACTCACTTCCAGTACGCGGTAATCGTTGCGGAGCGTGTGAAGGAGTTCTGCGAGTTCCCTGACGGGAAAAGCAAACTTCGTATCCATGCGGTCCATGAGCTTCACATGCTCTATGTCCTGCAGGGAAACCGCTTCGAAAAGCGCCAGTTCCGCGTCAATTTTCACTTTCATAGTTGCATTCAAAGTTAAGAGAATGTTTTTTATATGCAAGGAAAGATAAACAGGACGAAAAAATTATCTTTGGGGGTATGAGAAAAAAGATCCTGTTGCTGGGTTCGGGCGAGCTTGGCAAAGAATTTACGATTGCCATGCAGCGGCTCGGGCAGTATGTGGTCGCTGCGGATAGTTACCCGAACGCGCCGGCTATGCAGGTAGCGCACGAATTTGAAGTGGTCAATATGCTTGACGGCCCTGCGCTCGACCTGCTGGTAGCGAAGCACGATCCGGACATCATCGTTCCGGAGATCGAGGCCATTCGTACGGAACGTTTTTACAGTTATGAAAAAAGCGGTATCCAGGTGGTACCCAGTGCCAAAGCGGCTAATTACACGATGAACCGAAAAGCGATCCGCGACCTCGCGGCTATGGAGGTAGGCGTACGCACTGCGCCCTATAAATACGCAAACTCACTCGAGGAATTGCGTGCAGGGGTTGCTTTTTGCGGAATGCCCTGCGTCGTAAAGCCCCTGATGTCAAGTTCAGGCAAGGGCCAATCCGTTATTCGCAGTGAAGCGGATATCGAGCAGGCCTGGAATTATGCCCTGGAAGGTTCACGCGGAGATCTGAAAGAGATCATCGTGGAAGGATTCATTGATTTTGAATATGAGATTACCCTGCTCACCGTAACGCAGCAGGCGGGTGAAACGTTGTTTTGTGCACCGATAGGTCACCGACAGAAGCGCGGAGATTACCAGGAAAGCTGGCAACCGATGCCGATGAACGAAGCACACCTGGAGGAGGCAAAACATATGGCCGAACGCGTTACACGTGCCTTAGGCGGAGCCGGAATATGGGGTGTGGAATTCTTCATTACGAAGGAAGGAGCTTATTTTTCGGAATTGTCCCCGCGTCCGCATGACACCGGCATGGTAACTTTGGCGGACACGCAGAACCTGAACGAGTTCGAACTGCATGCACGCGCGATACTCGGACTCCCGATCCCGGAGATCGTTCAGTATCGCAAGGGAGCAAGTGCGGTTATCCTGGCGCGTGAAGAAAACCAGGAACAACCGGTATTCGCCGGCTTGCAAGTTGCGTTGTCCGAACCGGGCACCGATATTCGCCTGTTTGGGAAACCGACCGCGCGTCCTTACCGGCGTATGGGGGTTGCACTTGCGAGCGGCGATGAGCCTGTTGAAGCACTTGTGGACAAAGCAAAACGTGCGGCAAGTAGTGTGGAAGTGCGTTGAGATGGGTATTGGAACGAAAATTGTTTTCCCGGAAACTATGCTTTTGAAACGACTGGTTTTTATCTCGTTGATGCTCTTTGCCGGAAAGTTGACGCTGGCACAGGAACTTTCGGTTTGTCCTTCCCCGGACGGGCAAAAAGTCGGTTTGTGCCGTGATTTCAAAGCGGTGACTTCCTTTTCCTATGATTCGATCCGGATGATTGCCGACAGTTTTTTCATGGCTTACAGCCAGGGGAAGACCGGTGTCCTTGACGCCCGTCCGCAGTTGATCGTGGATCCGGCGTGGGAGCGGGTGATTTATCTGCCGACCATTAAGCGTTTCCTAACGGTTAACGGAGATCGTTACGCCCTGATCGACAGCCTTGGAGAGGAGGCGGTCGGCGACTTTCGCATCCTGCGGTATTATAAAGACAGTACGTTCACACCTTACTCCCAGGTAGATACACTTGATCTTTCCTACGAGTATATTGTATTAATGCACGACGGCAAGCCGGGCATCATCGACCGGCGCGGGCTGGATATTTTTCGACCCGTAAATGATTATACCTGGATGTTGCGTAAGAAAGACGGTTCGATCGGAAGCTACGTAACCAAGTATAAAACGCAGTTTTATATTTACAATGAGATCTTCCTGCCTTATAAAGTCTTTTACGTGGAAGATGTGACCGGTATGACGGAAGACTGGCGCTTGCTGACCGAAAAAAAAGGACAATTACAGGTCACGGATTTTTCCGGGAACCCGGTGAATTACCTCCGTGAGCAGGTAATTTATGCAGAAAACACCGACGGTTATTTCGGACTTATCACTACGAATGGTGCCATTGTTTTACCTTTCGAATGCGAATTTATCGAACGTACTGTGTCCGGTGATTTCCGTGTGTACCGCGATGGCAACGTGATCTATTACGATGCTTCCGGGCAAAAAATGGCGGAGGAATAAGCCTTTCCGAGTCAATCTCTTTGTAATTTTGTAGTATGAAAGAGGATCAGCTCAAAGCAATTGAACGTGCGTCGGAACCCTATCGTCAGCGCCTGAAGGATCATGTACTTTACAGGGATCTGAAAACGGTGGAAGACATCCGTACCTTTATGGAAGATCACGTGTTTGCCGTGTGGGACTTTATGTCGCTTCTGAAGTTTTTGCAGCGTGAACTAACCTGCGTCCGGGTTCCCTGGACTCCGGAGAAAGACCCGGTAATTGCGCGCTTTATCAACGAGATCGTTCATGGGGAAGAATCCGATATCAATGAACTCGGTGAACCGAAGAGCCATTACGCCATGTACCTCGACGCAATGGAAGAGATCGGTGCCTCAACCGAGCAGATCCGTACCTTTTCCGAGCGGGCGATTCGCGGTTTCAAGCCGGTGGATGTTCTTAAATACACGGGTGTCAGCAAATCCGTATTCGAATTCGTGAAGTTTAGTTTCGATGTAATTGCGACCGGTAAAACGCACCTTGTAGCGGCGGCATTTACCTTTGGCCGCGAAGATGTGATCCCGGACATGTTCTTCGAGATCCTGCGCGACAAAAAAGAGGAAGGTACGAACTATGGCAAACTTGTTTATTACCTGGAACGTCACATTGAACTGGACGGTGACGAGCACGGCCCGCTTTCGTTGAAGATGGTTGCTTCGCTTTGTGGTGACGATCCTGTGAAATGGAAAGAGGTAGAGAAAGTGAGCATCGAGGCGCTTGAGAAACGCATTGCACTCTGGGACGGAATCAGTGAAAAGATCCGTGCTCGCGTGACGGCATAAAAAAACGGTCCGCCAGTGAGGCAGACCGTTGCTGATTATCTTTTTAAATGCTTAACGTGTAAAGAGCATTTCACGGAATTTCGGCATCGGCCACATGTCATCCTCGACGATGATCTCGAGTTTATCTGCATGATAGCGAATTTCATCGAAGTAGGCGCGAATCGTATCACAGTATTCGAATGCCCGTTCTTCACTTCCGGTTTTCTTATTGGCCTCTTTCCGTGCTTTGAGCATTTCGTCGCAGGCACTTTTCATCTTGTTGGCATGTTCGGATATCTTTTCAATAATATCCATCTGGGCTTTCGTAGCGTTCTTAGAAGCCTTTTCACCCAGGATGCTCATCAGTCCCTGTACATTTTGGATCAGTTTATTCTGATACCCGATCGCAGCCGGGAAAATGCAGTTTTGAGCGAGATCTTCGATGAGGCGCGCCTCTATCTGGATCTTATATACGTAGCTTTCGAATTCGATCTCCTGTCGCGCTTCGAGTTCCCTGCGGGTAAGTACCTGCATATCCTCGAAAAGGCGAATTACTTTTTCATCGCTCCATACTTTAATGGCGCGCGGCGTATCTTTCAGGTTTGAAAGACCACGTTTTTCCGCTTCCTTCACCCATTCGTCGCCGTATCCGTTCCCTTCGAAACGGATCTTTTTCGATTCGCGGATGAGTTTCTGGAGTTCTTTGAGAATTGCTTCGTCCTTGGATTCTCCTTTTTTGATACGCGCATCCACATCCTTTTTGAAGATACGCAGTTGGTTCGCCATAATGGTGTTGAGTACGATCATGGCCGAGCCACAGTTGGCGGATGAACCAACAGCACGGAATTCAAACTTGTTTCCGGTAAACGCAAAGGGAGAGGTGCGGTTTCGATCCGTATTGTCGAGCATGATCTGCGGGATCTTCCCGATGTTCAGCTTGAGAACCGTTTTATCCTGCGGTGTCATTTTGCCCGCCTTAACGTTCTTTTCGAGGTCGTCGAGGATGGATGACAATTGCGAGCCGATAAAGGCCGAGATAATGGCCGGCGGAGCTTCATTGGCACCGAGTCGGTGATCGTTTCCAGCCGAAGCGATACAGGCACGGAGCAGGTCCGAATGATCGTCCAGTGCTTTGATCACGTTCACGAAGAAGGTGAGGAACTGCAGGTTCGACTTCGGGTTTTTGCCCGGTGCGAGCAGGTTGACACCCGTATCCGTTCCAAGCGACCAGTTGTTGTGTTTTCCGGAACCATTTACTCCCGAAAACGGTTTTTCGTGGAAAAGCACCCGGAAATTGTGTTTACGGGCAATTTTCTCGAGCAGGTCCATCAGGAGCAGGTTGTGGTCGTTCGCCAGGTTGCATTCTTCGAATATCGGTGCGCATTCGAACTGGTTCGGGGCTACTTCATTGTGACGTGTGGTGACCGGAATCCCGAGGCGAATGGCCTCTGTTTCGAAATCGCGCATAAATTCACTGACACGCGCCGGGATCGAACCGAAGTAGTGATCTTCGAGTTGTTGTCCTTTGGCGGGTGAATGTCCGAAGAGTGCGCGGCCCGTCATCATGAGATCCGGTCGTGCATTGAAATAGGCCTGATCCACGAGGAAGTACTCCTGTTCCCAGCCCAGCGTGGCATTTACTTTCGTAACGTTTTTATCAAAATACTGGCAAACGGCAACAGCTGCTTCATCCACGGCAGCAAGTGCTTTGAGAAGTGGCATTTTGTAATCGAGCGCTTCGCCGGTATAGGAGATGAAAATCGTGGGAATGCAGAGCGTTTTTCCGATCACAAAGGCTGGCGAGGACGGATCCCAGGCAGTGTAACCGCGTGCTTCGAAAGTATTTCGGATTCCTCCGTTCGGAAATGAAGATGCATCGGGTTCCTGTTGTACGAGCAGGTCTCCGTCAAAGCGTTCAATAGCGCGTCCGGGAGCAACGGGTTTGAAAAAGGCATCGTGTTTTTCGGCGGTTGCGCCGGTGAGCGGCTGGAACCAGTGTGTGTAGTGTGTAGCTCCCTTGGTGATCGCCCAGTCTTTCATGGCAGAGGCCACCTGGTCTGCAATTTTCCGATCAAGTCGTGTTCCTTTCTGAATGGATTCCATCATGGATTTGTATGCCTCGGAGGGAAGGTATTCCCGCATAATTTCCGAATGAAATACGTTTTCCCCGAAGATGTCGGAGATCCTCCCGGTGAACTCGCTTTTCCGCGGTGAACGCTGGAGTACGTCCTGGTATGCCTGCATGCGCTTTGTTGCCATAAAAAATGATTTTGGTGCAAAGTTAAGTCATTTGGGAGGGGGTAGAATTAAAAATCGTTAATATTTTTCAACACAGCCCTGCTAAAAGAAGGGGGGTGATTTCAAAAAGTATCCTTTTTAAAGGAAGAATCGCTAAAGTGTAAAGTTTCTCCGGGGATGAAAATAAAAAAGCTGCACGATCCGTGACCGTGCAGCTTTAAAAGCAATTTATTATAATGACTTATGCGAGCACTTTCGGTGCTGCCGCAAGTACTTCTTTGCTTGTTTCTGAAGCGAACTGTTCGAAATTTTTCACGAACTGCGCTGCCAGGTTTTGTGCTGTTTCGTCGAATGCGGCTTTGTCACTCCACGAATCACGCGGGTTGAGAATGTCATTCGGTACGTTCTCGCAACTTGTCGGGATCTCAAGGTCGAATACCGGAGTGCGTGTGTACTCCACGTTATCGAGTTTTCCTTCGAGTGCTGCGGTGATCATCGCACGTGTATGCGAAAGTTTCATACGACTTCCCACGCCGTAAGATCCGCCGGACCAACCTGTGTTCACGAGCCACACTTTAATGTCTGTTCCTTCCAGTTTCTTCCCGAGCAGTTCTGCATATTTTGCAGGGTGGAGAGGGAGGAATGCTTTTCCGAAGCAGGCGGAGAACGTGGTTGTCGGTTCTGTAATTCCCATTTCGGTGCCGGCTACCTTCGCAGTATACCCGGACATGAAATGATACATAGCCTGCTCTTTGGAAAGTCTCGAGATCGGCGGGATAACACCGAAAGCGTCGCAGGTGAGGAAGAAGATGTTCTTCGGAGAGTTGCCGATACTTGGTTTTACGGTATTGTCAATGTGTTCGATCGGGTAAGAAACGCGGGTGTTTTCCGTGATGGTTCCGTCTGCGTAATCCGGTGTGCTTGTACCGTCTACAAAGCCGATGTTCTCGAGGATTGCCCCGAAACGGATCGCGTCGTAGATCTGCGGTTCTTTTTCGCGGCTCAGGTCGATCGTTTTCGCGTAGCATCCGCCTTCGAAGTTGAATACCGTATCATTTGCCCATCCGTGTTCGTCATCGCCGATGAGTTTGCGGTTCGGATCGGAAGAAAGTGTTGTTTTTCCTGTTCCGGAAAGTCCGAAGAAAACGGCTGTATCTCCTTTTTCGCCGATGTTTGCCGAACAGTGCATGGAAAGAACGTTCTTCTCATGCGGCAACACGTAGTTGAGTACGGAGAAAATCCCTTTTTTGATCTCACCGGTATACCCGGTACCTCCGATAATGATCATTTTTTTGGTAAAGTTCAGGATCGCGAAGTTGGACTGGCGCGTTCCGTCGATCTCCGGATCTGCTTTAAAGCCCGGTGCGCATACCACGTGCCACTCCGGAAGGAAGTCCTCGATCTCGTTCTCTGTCGGACGCAGGAACATATTGTAAGCGAACATATTTGACCAGGGGAATTCGGTAACCACGCGCAGGTTCATCCGAAAGGAATCATCCGCACAGGCGTAGGCATCGCGTACGTAAACGTCGCGGTTTGTAAGGTAAGCTTTCATGCGATTGTACAACGCATCGAACTTTTCAGGACTGAACGCAATATTCACATCTCCCCACCACACGGAATTTTCCGTCTTTTCATCACGCACCACGAAACGGTCTTTAGGCGATCGGCCGGTAAATTCTCCGGTTTCGATGGCCAGAGCACCGGTATCTGTCAACACTCCCTGAGCATTTAAAATCGTTTCTTCGACCAGTTCTGCCGGAGAAAGATTCCAGAATTCGTTTCCTAGGTTTTCAAGACCGATCGCTTGCTTCAAATCGGAATTTTTACCTTGTTTTCCAAATACGTTCATACGTTTTTCTTTTGAGCTTTTGCTAAATGTTTACACAAAATTAATTTAACTATTCCGGCTAACGATCATTTTCCGAAGTTATTTTCCCACAGGCGCGGCTTTTTTGTTGAAAAAAACAACAGTGCTGCGGCCCTGCTGTGGCCGGAAGAGACTCAAAAGCGGGTATGGTTGCTGATCAGAGCAGACTACGCAGTTCGGTGAGTGCCGCACGGATGTTGTCGCGCAGTTCCGTGATACCGGTTTCCATCATGTAACACGGTGCCGTAATGATCTTATGTACCGGATCGGTGTAGATCTCGTGGATCGTGCGGTCGTAGGTGTGCACGCCTGCCTTTTCGAGCCCGGCCCTGAACCCCGCAATGTCATACGGCGATGCTTCTTTTTCGGAACCGATGGTCATCCCGGTCTCGTACTGTGAATCCTCGAGTGCTTTGGCAACAACCACCGGGCTCACGCAGAGTGCCACGATCGGTTTGCCGATATTCACCAGGTTCACAAGCAATAATTTGACTTCGGGAAGGATTGTGCCGTCGGGGCCGTTGAAGGCCCAGTCCGTAAAGTTCTTGGCACTTCCGAATCCGCCCGGGATAATGAGACCGTCGAGGTCTGCCGGGTCGATTTCCGAAATAGCGCTGATGTCCCCACGGGCAATACGCGCTGCTTCGACGAGCATGTTGCGCTTTTCGTTCATTTCGCTTCCGTCGAGGTGATTGATCACGTGATGCTGATCGCGGTCCACGCCGATACAAATTGTTTCGAAACCGAGTTCTTCAGCTGTAAGCAGGGTCAGTACCGACTCGTGGATCTCAGCGCCGTCGTAAACGCCACAACCGGAAAGCAGGACACCTATTTTGGGCTTATTCATAAACGTATTTGACTGGTTCCTGGACTCCGTTAATATTCAAAATGATCTCACTTCCCGGCTCCTGTTTGTAGGCCAGCGGACGCAAATCCACGCGTATCCGTTTGGTGATAAACTCATTACAGCTGTGTCCGGAACGAATGCGACTCACATAAACGGTGCGTTGTGGTGGCATGGACTTCGTGAGGACCGGGGATCCGTAAACACCGAGACTGTCTTCCGGGCAGGAACCCGCAAAAGTTACGTCCATCAGGAGGTAGTTCCCGCGGCGTTTGATATTATCGATACTGGCGGGGGCATCCACATCTTTCACTTCCGTAATCTGTGATTCCACCTGAACCAGTTTTGTAGCATCTCCGGCATCCGCCGCTTTTTTTGTTCCGCAGGCCAGCAGGAAGAGTCCGGCCATCATCAAGAGTTTGTTTTTCATCTGTTTGTTGTTTTTAAAAATAAACCTGTCGTTTTATGTGTATAAATTAAATCAAAATCCTGAAAACTTCCGATTTTTTCCGGGACACTTTTCTAAAGGATCCCTCAAAATTCGGGCCTGTTTAGTTGTGATGCCGACGGAAAACTTCGATCAGCTTTTGGGTAGGAACAATTTTATTGGGGTAATCGTTCATTATTCGAAGAATTTCATTGGTTGCCAGTGGATTCAAACCCATGCGAATACCCGCCTGCCGGATGTATTCGATCTCTTCGACGGCCGTTTCGGTGTCGACGTTCATGAGCAGGACGAGGCGGTGAAACTGTACGATGCGATCGGCTTCGAGTTTGGGCGGTGCGAATTCAATGTATTCTTCGAAGAGCGCTTTAAAATCGTCCCTGGTGACGCCCATTTGGGTGGCGAGCGACAGCAGGAAGGTAAACTCCACTTCGCGAAGTTCATTGTCCGCCTGCGCCATTTTGATCAGTTCTGAGAGTAATCCCAGCTTTTCCCGGTTAGAATCTTTCATAGCGCAAAGGTACACTAATGCAGGAAAAAGCGGGCCGTTTCGCGGCAGAGTTTCAAGAGTTCAGGGGGAAGTTCGTCCCTGTCGTACGGGTGATAACTTCCGAAGGTATGGGCCGTTTCGGGGATTAGCGACAGTTTAGTACCGGACCATTTGGCAAGTTTTTTCCCGTTTTCCGGGCTTACTGACTTATCTTCCGCTCCATGTGCAATAAACACTGGTTTTTCGCTATGTTCCAGGATGCTTTGAATCATCAGTTTGTCCCTATTTTGTTGAAAGTCCAGGTATTCGTCGTAAGCTACTTTGAGTTCATCGCCCGTTCGCCCGTTCTTCAGTATACGAAATCCTTTTTCTTTCCACTCCTGTAATGCCTGGCCGGTTGGGAAACGCTCTTCGATCGAACTGATGGAAGCCCAGGTCGCTACTTTTGCGACCCGCGGATCGGGAAGGGTGAGAAGGGAGATCGCCCCGCCTTTACTGTGACCGATGAGGCAAATCTCCGGAAGCGGTTTGAGTAATTTCTCCACGAGGTCGAGTATGGCCCGGAGATCGTTGCATTGTTTTGAATACGTGTCTTTTGAAAAGGCTTCTTTGTCCGGGAAGTCTTCGGCAACCGCGGTTGTTGCCCCGTTGTGCGAAAGGTTGTATTTGAGAAAGGCAAAACCGAGTTTGCAAAAATAAGCGGATACCAGGTTCCAGGCTCCCCAGTCTTTAAAACCCATCAGTCCGTGGGTGAAAACGATGAGTTTCCCGGACCACGCTTCCGGAACTTCAAGGTCGTACAGGCTTTTTCTGCCATCGGCCCCGTTGTAGATCCCGTTATGTTTATGAATCGCTTTCATCGCGTTTGAATTCGGAGATGAGAATGGCCGCGGCCGTGGATACGTTCAGGGATTCTGCCTGTCCGAAACGGGGAATGGTAATTCGCTTCGTGACAAACCGCTCGTTTTCGGGGGATATTCCGTTTCCTTCGTTACCGAGCAAGAGCACGGCCGGTTTTTGCAACTTTGTGCTGTAGATATTCTCCCCGTCCAGGAATGCCCCGTAAACAGGAGTCCGTGCCTGCTCCAGTTCGCGGGAAAGGTCCGTGTAGTGCACTGAAACCCTGAAAATGGCTCCCATGCTGGCCTGCACAACTTTCGGATTGAAACAGTCAACGGTATCCGCAGAACAAATTATGGAATTGATGCCATACCAGTCGGCCAGCCGCCAGATCGTTCCGAAATTTCCCGGGTCCTGGATACGATCCAGTGCCAGCGTCAGTTCGTTTTGGTCCTGTTGCCAGTCCGGAAAAGCAATCACCGCGAGAACGGAAGAAGGGTTTCGGAGCGCTGAAATTTCTTTCATCTGGCGTTCCGACACTTCATAAACCGGGATGTGAGCGGGGTATTTCGAAAAATTATCATTTTTTAACGTACAAATGCAGTGAATGCTGTTAGTGACGTGTTTAAGCGCTTCCTCAACGAGTTTGGCGCCTTCGGCAATGTACATTTTCTCCTGATCGCGCTGCTTTTTCTGATGCAAAGCGCGAATCCAGCGGGCCTTATTCTTTGAAAGTATTTCCACAAATCCCGAATTTACTATTTTTGTTCCTGACTATTTCGGGAACCATTGAAAAGCCTCAAACTTACATATATTCTCGCAGTAATTCTACTGCTTGTCGGAGCCTGTAAGCTCACGAAAAATGTTCCCGATGGCCAGTACCTCGTTAAGAAGAACGAAATCGAGGTTGAAGGCGATAAGCTTAGTAAATCGGAACTGTACGCGATCGTACGTCAACCAGAAAACCGGCGCACGCTCGGTATGAAGTTAAGACTGGTGGCATACAATGCAATCGATTCGGCAAAAGTTGCGCAAAAGCGGGAGCGTAAAAATGAGAAACTGCGCGAAAAGAATGCCCGCAAAAAGGCACGTCAGAAACGGATTAATGAACGACGGATCGAAAAAGCGCGGGAGCGTGGCGACAGTACCTATGTTCGCAAAACGATTCCCTTAAAAGATACTGCCGATCCGAAGATGTTTTTCCGGGAGTGGCTGAAGTACAAGGTCGGAGAACCGCCGGTGATCCTCGATACTTCGCTGTATAACAGAACGATCAAACAAATGTCGAACTACCTGCGGCAGAAAGGATATTATTACGGGGAAACCTCCGGCGAGATCGATTACAGGGACAATAAAAAAGCGGTTGTGACCTACAAACTGCGCACCGGTCCGCGTTATTACATTGATTCCGTACAGGTGATCTGCCAGAACGGTTCGGTACGCGGATCTTACAACAAATTCCTGGAAGAACAGGGTCCGTCTTACCTGATCGGCCAGCCTTTCGACGCCGATTACCTCGATGCTTCCCGAACACGTGCCGCCAAATGGTTGCGAGACGATAGTTTTTACGGTTTTTCCCCGGCGAGTATTACTTACGAAGCCGATACGTTTAGCATGGAGGGAATGAACGTGATCCTAAAAGTGAAGATTGCCGACCGACTGATCCGTTCAGACGAAAACCGGGACTCGCTTATTTCCGTACCCTACGATACATACCTGATCCGCAACGTGTATTTTCACGTCAGCGATACCTTACTCTATAAAGGAAATTATGCTCAAACTGTCCGCGATTCACTCGGGAAGGACGAGGTGAGCAAGGGACAATTCTTTTATTCGCTCGATACCCTGCGCTTCGCGGAGATCATGAAAAAAGATTCGTTGGGGAATAAACAGCTTGACCCGTACCGGATGGCGACGTTTCTGTACAACGGCAAATTGTTTGTGAAGCCAAGCGTGATCGAAGCGCAGAATTACCTCGAAGAAACGAACGTGTATAAAGACTATTACGTCGACCGTTCGTATGCGCGGATGCTGGACCTCGGGGTGTTCCAGGTCGTTAAACCCGTGTTGGAAGAGATCAAGGGAACCGATTCGCTCGACGTTCATTATTACCTCGTTCCCGCCAAGCGGCAAAGTTTCGGTATTGAACCGCGGGCAACGAATTCCAACGGTTACCTCGGTCTGTCGGCTTCGATCAATTACGTGAATAAGAACCTGTTTCGCGGGGCGGAGAAACTCACCGTTTCGCTCTCCGGTGGTTTTGAGTCGCAACCGCCCATCTTCGATGAAAACCTGAACGGGGATAAGATCAAAACGGCATCGCGCTCCTTCAACACCTTTGAGTTCGGTCCGAGTGTAAAACTCGATATGCCGGGAATCCTTCCCATTCCTTTGAAAAACCTGAGTAAGCGCAGCCGCCCGCGTACGGTCGTTTCGGCAGCCTACAACATCCAGAACCGCAACGACTTCAAACGCTATATTATCCAGACGAATTACCTGTGGAAGTTTTACGTGCTCA
The DNA here is from genome assembly GCA_964389755.1 of uncultured Flavobacteriales bacterium. Lineage (GTDB taxonomy): Bacteria > Bacteroidota > Bacteroidia > Flavobacteriales_D > Crocinitomicaceae > JBBSUQ01. The sequence continues at coordinate 14,428 of CAYMEW010000037.1, forward strand.
AAACACAGATCTTCACGGTTGGACTTCCCACCACTTCGGTTGTGAAATTCGTGCGAATCGATAAAAGTCCGCAATTCCAGCAACGCCTCGAGCAACTGAACGACCTCTTCCTGATCAATGCCTACAGCGATCAGCTGATCTGGCAGGACATCAAACTGTCATTCGAATACAATACAAAGAACAAGGATGAGAAAACCGGGAAGGATATTTTTTACAACCTCGTGTCCTTTGACCCGGCAGGGCTCTTCCTGTCACGTTTCGACAACAGTTTGAAGACGAACGATAATGGACAACACATCATTTTCGGGGTTCCGTATTCGCAATTTGTTCGCCTGGATGATGAACTCGTGTATAGTTATCCCTTTACCAAAACGCGCAGTATTCATATGCACCTGCTCGCCGGAGGTGGTATTCCGTATGGCAATTCAACGACTTCACTTCCTTATGATTATTCCTTCTTCGCGGGTGGAGCCAATGATAACCGTGGTTGGAAAGCACGTTCCCTTGGCCCGGGTTCTTACAAATATTACCTCGATACGAACCGCACGGCAACGCAGATCGGGGATATTCGCCTCGGAGGTTCGGTAGAGTATCGTTTCAGCCTCGGCGGACCGTTTCGTGGCGCCGTATTTGCCGATGCCGGAAACATTTGGTTGCTGAATGAAGATGAGAACCGTCCGGGTGGTAAGATCTCATCGGACTGGTATAAAGAGATCGGTATTGCTTTGGGAGTCGGTTTGCGCTACGACCTGAACTACTTCGTGATTCGCCTCGACCTCGGGGTTCCGGTGAGAAATCCGGCCCTGCCTGAAAACGCCCGCTGGATCTTCCAGGATCGTCAGCCTTACTATGATGCGGGAATCGCGAAGTTCGGGGAAGACAACTACAAGGCGCTTCTTCCGAAACCATTTACACCGCAGTTGCATTTCGGGATCAACTATCCGTTCTAAGCTGACGCATCAAAAAACGATGCTTCGAAAGGTCAATTTGAAATTACGTGCAATTGTTTAAAGTGGATTTTCTTCCGTGATCTCCAGGTTCGCGAAACGCAGCAACAAAGTTTTGGCACCGCTGTTCGGGAAAAAGATCGTTGCCTTACGATCTTGCCCACTTCCTTCCAGTTTTAAGATCTTTCCTCTTCCGAAACGCTCGTGTTGCACATTGTAACCGACTTTCAGATCGAGGGTGGAAGCATTGGCCCCTTTATGAGATGTGGTAGCAGCCGGTTTGAATGCCGGGTCCATGCCCTGGGGTTGTGAAAAGCGTTTGTTCAGTCCGCCGGTGAACGGACGTTCGGCACGTGTATTCAGCGAGCGTCCTCCGGGACGTTCCTGGATGTGAAAATGGAGGTAGCGCGAATCAATTTCGTCGATAAAACGACTTGGTTCCGAAGAGATGAGGTTTCCCCAGTTAAAGCGTGAACGAGCGTAGGAAAGCGTACAGGTTTCACGGGCGCGGGTTACGGCCACGTAAAACAGGCGGCGTTCTTCTTCCAGTTCGCTGCGTGAATTGAGTGCCATTTGACTCGGGAAGAGGTTTTCTTCCAGCCCGACGAGAAATACGTGCGGGAATTCCAGTCCCTTGCTCGAGTGAATGGTCATGAGCGTGATGTGGTTCTTGTCTTCGCCTTTATCCTGGTCGGCGTCCGTGAGCAGGGCCACATCCATCAGGAAGTCCGGCAGGCGTTTTACTTCGTCGCTGTCCTCATTTTCCGAAACGGTAAATTCCTGGATACCCGCGAGCAATTCCTCGATGTTCTGATAGCGTTCCACTTCTTCCGGACCTTTGTCTTTGTCATTGTGAAGTTCCTTCAGGATTCCGGAAGATTTTGCAATGTGCTGCGCAAGTTCGTAAGCAGTCATCCGGTCGATGAGCGCACTGAAACTTTTGATCATGGTCACGAACTCATAGATCTTATTGCGCGTACCGGTATTGAGTGACACCGGGAATTTATCCTGCTGTGAGATCACATCCCAGAAACTCACGCCGTATTGCGTGGCTGCGATCGTAATGTTCTCAACCGATGTTTTCCCGATTCCGCGTTTGGGATAATTGATCACGCGTTTGATCGCTTCCTCGTCATGATTGTTGGACGTCAGCCGGAAGTAGGCCAGGAGGTCTTTGATCTCTTTTCGCTGGTAAAATGAGAGTCCGCCGTAGATCTTGTACGGGATGTTCATTTTTCGGAGCGATTCCTCGAAAGAACGTGACTGTTTGTTCGTCCGGTAGAGAATGGCAAAGTCGCTGAATGATAATCCGCGGGACTGTTTCAGGTCGTAGATCTTTGAAACGATGAGTTTGCCTTCCTCGTTGTCTGTAAGCGTCGGAACCACTTCCAGCTGTGTGCCCTCGTCATTATCGGTCCAGACCGATTTCTTGATCTGATCCTGGTTTCGGGCGATCACACTGTTTGCTGCCTCGACGATGTTCTTTGTACTGCGGTAATTCTGTTCAAGCTTGAACATTTTATAATCCGGGTAATCTTTCCGGAAATTGAGGATGTTCTGAATATTCGCCCCACGGAAGGAATAGATACTTTGCGCATCGTCGCCGACCACACAGATATTCTCGTACACTGCCGCGAGTTTTTTCACGATCAGGTACTGCGCGTAGTTCGTATCCTGGTACTCATCCACGAGGATGTATTTGAACTTGTGCTGGTAGTATTGCAATACATCCGGGAAATCCCGGAGCAGGACATTCGTCTGGTAAAGCAGGTCGTCGAAATCCATGGCGCCCGCTTTGAAACAACGCGCCGTATAAGCTTTGTAAATGCGCGCCAGTTCGGGGCGTTTGGATTGTTTGTCCTCGAGCATGATCTCCGCGTTTGCCGCATATTCTTCGGGAGAGATCAGGTTGTTCTTTGCACTCGAAATACGGCCATAGACCATGGAAGGCTTGTAAACTTTATCGTCGAGGCTGAACTCCTTGATGATATCTTTGAGCAGGCTTTTGGTGTCCTGTGTATCGTAGATCGTGAAATTCGACGGATAACCGAGTCTGTCGGCATTATAGCGAAGAATACGTGAGAACACGGAGTGAAAGGTTCCCATAGTGATGTTTTTTGCTTCACCGCCACCCACGATGTGATCGATCCGTTCGGTCATTTCCCGGGCCGCTTTATTGGTAAAGGTGAGGGCGAGAATGTTAAAGGGATCCACGCCGTTATCGACCATAAATGCGATCCGGTAGGTAAGCACACGCGTTTTTCCGGACCCGGCCCCGGCGATGACCATGGTCGGACCTTCAAAAGCTTCTACTGCAGCCCGTTGGCTGTCATTTAGTTCGTCCAGATAATTCATGTGCATGTATTTGTTTGTAAAAGGGCATATGGAATAGAAACAAAAATACGAAATTGGCACGGATTGCGGGGTCTGCTTCCCGTAAGTTTTTCACAAATGAAATTTTGTACTGTTTCTGAAGTAAAATTCTTACTTTTGCAGGCTGAATCAAATGCAAAAATAATGGCTGAAACGATCAGGCCCGGTGTTGCAACCGGCAGGGAAGTCCAGGAAATTTTCAAACTTGCAAAGCAGAAAGGTTTTGCCCTTCCGGCAGTTAACGTCGTGGGATCCAGTTCGGTGAACAGTGTGCTTGAAACGGCGGCAAAGCTGAAATCTCCAGTGATCATCCAGTTTTCCAATGGCGGAGCGCATTTCAATGCGGGTAAAGGCCTGTCCAACGACAATCAAAAAGCGGCCATAGCCGGAGGAATTGCCGGCGCAAAGCACATTCATGAACTGGCTGAGCTTTACGGTGCCACGGTGATCCTGCACACGGACCATTGTGCCAAAAATCTGCTTCCGTGGATCGACGGACTGCTAGATGCAGGTGAAAAGTTCTTCGAACAAACCGGGAAACCGCTTTACAGCTCACACATGATCGATCTTTCCGAAGAACCGATCGAAGAGAACATCGCGATCTGTAAAAAGTACCTGGAGCGCATGAGCAAAATGGGGATGACCCTCGAGATCGAGCTCGGCATTACCGGTGGGGAAGAAGACGGTGTGGATAATACCGGTGTGGACAGTTCCCGTTTGTATACACAACCCGAAGAGGTGGCTTATGCTTACGAAGAGTTGAGTAAAGTAAGCGACCAGTTTACGATCGCAGCAGCATTTGGAAACGTGCACGGCGTGTATAAACCGGGTAACGTCAAACTGACACCCGTGATCCTGAAAAATTCACAGGATTATGTTCAGCAGAAATTCAATACCGGCGCAAACCCGGTGGATTTCGTGTTTCACGGCGGAAGCGGCTCCACGCTCGAAGAGATCCGCGAAGCGATCGGTTACGGTGTGATCAAAATGAACATTGATACCGACCTGCAATTTGCCTATACGGAAGGTATCCGCGATTATATGACCTCGAAGGTTGATTATTTACGCACGCAGATCGGCAACCCGGACGGAGACGATCAGCCGAATAAGAAATTTTACGATCCGCGCAAATGGTTGCGCGAAGGAGAGCTTACCTTTATGAAGCGCCTTGAAAAAGCATTTGAAGATTTGAATAATGTCGGTACGCTCTGATTATCGGGCTCCGCGAATATAAATTTTTATGAGTAGTTGGTTTAAACGTGCAAAAGAAGGGATCACGACAACCACTCAGGAGAAAAAAGAAACTCCTGAAGGACTCTGGCAAAAGTGTTCCAATTGCAAAACGCTGTTTACAGCGGAAGACCTTGAAAAGAACAATTACGTCTGTGACCGTTGTTCGAACCACGAACGGATTGGTTCCGAGCAGTATTTCCAGATCATTTTCGACGATGGGAAATACAAAGAACTGGATGCCAAACTGACTTCCGGGGATCCCCTGAAGTTCGAGGATACCAAGAAATACACGGACCGTATCAAAGCCACGCAGAAAGCTACCGGGCTGAAGGATGCGATTCGCACAGCAAAGGGAAAACTCGAAGGAAATGACCTTGTTATTGCAGCCATGGATTTCTCGTTCATCGGCGGATCGATGGGTTCGGTCATGGGTGAGAAGATCGCCCGTGCGATCGATGAAGCGATCAAATCGAAAGCACCCTTCATGATTATTTCGAAGTCCGGCGGAGCACGGATGATGGAAGCCGGTTTCTCGTTGATGCAGATGGCCAAGGTTTCCGGGAAACTCGGTTTGCTTGCCGACGCAGGATTGCCGTATATTTCATACCTGACGGATCCCACAACCGGTGGTGTTACCGCTTCGTTCGCGATGCTCGGAGATATCAACATCGCAGAGCCTGAGGCGCTGATCGCATTTGCCGGTCCGCGGGTGGTACGTGAAACGATCGGACGTGATCTGCCGGATGGTTTCCAGACCTCCGAGTTCGTTCTTGAGCACGGATTCCTGGATTACATCATCGATCGTACGAAATGCCGCGAAACGCTGGCTCTTTCGCTGAAACTGTTTCGCTCGTAGGAATATTTGACCGAAAATCGCGCTGTTCTGAATAAATGTGTATCTTTGCAGCGTCAAGACCGAAAAGTTTGGTCGTTTACATAATAATTATTTACATAAATATTGGCATGTATTTAGATTCACAAAAGAAAAAAGAGATCTTCGCAAAACACGGTGGTGCGGAGACGAACACCGGGTCTGCGGAAGCTCAGATCGCTTTATTCTCTTACCGCATCAGTCACCTTACAGAGCACCTGAAGAAAAACCGTAAAGATTACGGAACTCAGCGTTCACTGCAGTTGCTGGTTGGTAAGCGAAGAAGTTTGCTGGATTATCTGAAGAAAAAAGAGATCGAAAGATACCGCGCAATCGTGAAAGAACTTGGATTACGTCGTTAATCCGTTCCGGAAACGAAGCAAGACATTTTGAAGAGGGGGCAGTCGATTGAGTTCGGGTGCCTTTTCTTTTTTAAAAACTCCGCCTGAAAGGAGGAACATTTAATAAATTAGTAAGTAATACATATGAATATAGGAATCAAAAGGTCAATTACAACGGGAGGAAAAGAAATTACCGTTGAGACAGGAAAATTGGCAAAACAGGCAGACGGTTCCGTGGTTGTAAGAATGGGAGATACCATGCTCCTCGCTACAGTTGTGGCAGCCCCGGAAGCCAAAGAAGGAGTGGACTTCTTACCACTTACCGTAGACTACAAAGAGAAATTTGCAGCCGCAGGACGTATTCCCGGAGGATTTTTTCGCCGTGAGGCACGTCCTTCCGAAGGAGAGATCCTGATCATGCGCCTTGTGGACCGCGCACTGCGTCCGCTGTTCCCGGATGATTACCACGCCGAGGTACAGCTCATGATCCAGCTTATCGCATACGACGGGAAAAACAACCCGGATGCACTTTGCGGACTCGCTGCTTCGGCTGCGATCGCCGTATCGGATATCCCCTTCAACGGACCGATGTCCGAAGTACGTGTGGGACGCATTAACGGAGAGTTCGTGATCAACCCGACCCAGGAAGAAATGAAACAGTCGGACCTCGACATTATGATCGCGGGTACGGCCAAAGATATCGTAATGCTCGAAGGAGAGATGAAAGAGATCTCCGAAGAGGAAATGGTGGAAGCCATTAAAATTGCACATGAATCCATTAAGGAGCAGGTGCAGTTTCAGCTCGACCTCGCGGCAGAAGTACCGAAGGCGAATCCGAAGCGCACCTATCAGCATGAAACGCACGATGACGACCTGCGCAAGAAAGTATACGACTTTGCACTCGAAAAATGTAAGGAAGTAGCACGCCAGGGACTGGCAAACAAAGCGAAACGAAGCGAACTTTTCGATGAGATCAAAGAAGAGCTCAAAGCACAGTTCAGCGAAGAAGAACTCGAAGAGAAAGGCGGACTTGTTTCCACGTACTTCTCCGAGGTGAAGAAAAAAGCCGTTCGTTACGTGATGCTGCACGAAGGCAAACGACTTGACGGACGTAAATTCGACGAGATCCGACCGATCTGGGCCGAGGTGGATTACCTCCCGATGGTGCACGGTTCAGCCGTATTTACACGTGGAGAAACACAATCTCTGACTACTCTTACGCTCGGAGGTAAAATGGACGAGCAAATGATCGACGGGGCAACCTTCCAGGGAACCGAGTCATTCATGCTCCATTACAACTTCCCGCCGTTCTCAACCGGTGAAGCGCGCCCGATTCGTGGTACTTCACGTCGGGAGGTCGGACACGGAAACCTGGCACTGCGTGCACTGAAGCCCGTACTTCCGGAAGATAATCCGTATACTATCCGACTCGTATCCGAGATCCTCGAATCCAATGGTTCGTCTTCCATGGCAACTGTTTGTGCAGGTACGCTTGCACTGATGGACGGAGGTGTTCAGATCAAAGCGCCGGTTTCAGGTATCGCTATGGGACTGGTAGCAGACGAAGGAAAGTTTGCCGTTCTCTCGGATATTCTCGGAGACGAGGATCACCTCGGAGATATGGACTTTAAAGTAACCGGTACCGGCAAAGGAATCACAGCGTGCCAGATGGACATCAAAGTAGACGGACTCCCGTATGAAGTTTTGATGCAGGCACTTGACCAGGCGAAAGCCGGACGTTTGCACATCCTCAACAAGATCGTTGAAACGATTGCGAAACCGAACCCGGATTTCAAACCGCAAACTCCGCGTATCGAGGCATTTATTGTACCGAACGATATGATCGGAGCTATCATCGGACCTGGTGGAAAGATCATCCAGGGTCTTCAGAAAGATACCAATACGAACATCACCATCGAAGAGCTTGAAAGCGGCGAAGGAAAAGTTCAGGTTATGTCTAATAACGGTGACGATATGAAAGAAGCCGTACGTCGTATTCGCCAGATCGCATTCCCGCCGACGGTGGAAGAAGGCGCTGAGTACGAAGGAAAGATCAAATCATTACAACCTTACGGATGTTTTGTGGAGATCGTTCCGGGTACCGACGGACTGATCCACATTTCGGAATTCTCCTGGGAAAAGGTGAATAAGATGGAAGACGTGTGCAAGGAAGGTGACATGGTTAAGTTTAAGGTTGTCGGAAAAGATCCGAAAACCCGTAAATGGAAACTGTCACGCCGTGTATTGCTTCCGAAACCGGAAGGATACGTGGAGCGTCCGGAGCGCAGCGAACGTGGTGACCGCGGAGACCGTGGTGATCGTGGAGACCGTCGTGGCGGAAACCGCCCGGATCGTCGCGAACAACGCGAAGAAGCACCGAAAAATGCTGAATAATTGAATAGTCAATAAAAGAGACCGTCTGCCACTGGCAGACGGTTTTTTTTGTACGTGTTTTTCGCCTTTTAAAATTTGCGTACCGCGGTTTCCCTCACTTTAGCAACCGACACTGACCTGCTTCGCGTAGCAGATATAACTGATCTTATTTTCGATAATAGACGATAAAAATAAAGTAGGGACAAACGCATTGTAATCGGCGGAATTATCAAGGATCAGGTCCGGAGCTCCGTCTGCATTCAAATCTGAAATTAACCAAACGCTTGTCATGGCCTCGTCAAAAGCCGCATGTTGTGTAATCAATACAGTTTGTTTTTCCCCTCCTTTTTTTCGTTCCAGATATAACTCGTAGTTCTTGATCAGCGCATATTCTTCCTCCATCTGCTGTTCTCCAAAGGCTAACAAACGGTAAGATGCGTTATTAAATGTAAACTCAAAAGTTTGGCCGGGATATAATTCCAGTGGTTCGCCCCAATAGATTAAGGGTAACTGATTTGATTCTCTTAAAGCATTACCGGCCAGGAGAAAAAAGATACTGTCCTGTTCCACGTCGAGTTTCCAGCCTGTCGGGTTGAGCGTATCCTCGTCCAGTACCGGGTCAAAAACACGTGTTAGTTTTAATTTTATGGGTACGAGTGCCAGTTTTTTACCATTCTTTTGAAGTCCGAGCCAGTTACTCAGTAACCATTCGTTTTCATTGAGTTCATCGAAGTGAAATATACCGGCATAGGTGAGTTTTCCGGGAAGGTCTTCGTCGTTATAGAGACTGTCGCTGTCCGTATAGATAACATTGTCAGAGATGGAATCCTTCGAAAGCTTATCCGGAATTTCAACAGGCTGAGTTACTTTTCTTTCAGGAGTTTCCGGTGCAGGCTGACATGCTACTAAAAAAAGCAGTACGCAAGCCGCAATAAGTGCTGAGGGAACGGAATGCGCACGATCAGTCAAAAGTGAAACGGCCTTTTTTAATTTTAAAACTGTACAGGAGGTTCGAGTCGACATCTTCGGATTTCAACTGTCCCGGTTTCCAGGGACCGAGTGTATTGAAAACCGCTTCGATCTGCGTATCCAGTTCTTTGCTTTTTGTCAGGTTGTCCATTTTACATTGCACGACTTCTCCCTCGCAATTAATGATCAGGCTCATCATTCCTTTATCAGTGTGTTTCGGGTGCTCTTTCAAAAAGTCAATGGCATTGAGTCGTTCCAGGAGTTCATCTTCACTCACTTCGGAAACCGCTTCCGTCTGCCCTGTAAATCCAGGGAAAAGCGCATATACGTTATCGGGATCACAAAGTCCCTCAATCGGTTCGGTAATTTGTAAACGGGCGACAATTTGTGCTTCTGAAACGAACGGAGCTACAAGTATAAAAAATAAGAATACTGTTTTCATGAGAAGGTAATTAGATTGTTACGACTCAAATCTAAGAAAAAATTGAACGCCCGAACATGTGGTAAGAAATTTGTTTCAGGTGAAATTGCGTAACTTTAACTCCATGCGATACCTTATCTCTTTTTCTATATTTCTGCTGGCAACTACTTATAGCATCGCCCAGGAATTCACTGCCGCCGATTCCCTGTTTGGATCCAACACACCCGAACGTGCCTGGTGGGATGTTCAGCATTACGACCTGACCATTGAGCCGGATCCCGCGTCCAAAACGCTTTCGGGAGAAGTAAGTATTACGTATCGTGCCATCGATGAAGGCAGAAGCATGCAGATCGATCTCCGGGAAGGAATGACGATCGATTCGGCGAAGCAAAATGGGAATCCCCTGAGCATGCAACGCAACGGGCGTTTCTACTTTATTTCCGGCACCTCAGACGACACTGCTAACGATGCGCAGCTTACCCTGTACTTTTCCGGGAAACCGCACGAGGCCGTAAATCCGCCCTGGGACGGTGGATGGGTGTGGAGCACGGACGAAAAAGGGCGTCCCTGGATGTCGGTGGCCTGCCAGGGAACCGGTGCAAGCGTCTGGTTTCCGTGCAAAGATTACAACGGCGACGAGCCTGATCACGGAGCAACATTGCGCATGATCATTCCGGAAGACATGGAAGGAGTGGCCGGCGGGCGACGCATGCGGGCAGGAAGTGCCGGGCCCGGGAAAAAGATGAGCGTCTGGAAGATCGTAAACCCGGTTAACGTGTATAATATTATTCCATACATCGGGTACTATACCGAATGGTCGGAGCCGTACAACGGCCTGAACGGAAAACTGAACTGTGCGTATTACGTGCTCGATTATAACCTCGAAAAAGCAAAACAACAGTTTCAGCAGGTGCCAACCATGCTCAATTGCTTCGAAACCTGGTTCGGCCCGTATCCTTTTTACGAAGACGGATATAAACTCGTGGAAGCGCCCTATCTCGGAATGGAGCATCAAAGTGCGGTTGCGTACGGAAACGGTTTTCAGAACGGTTACAGCGGAAGAGATCTCTCCGGTACGGGAATCGGTTTGAAGTGGGACTTCATCATCGTGCACGAGAGTGGGCATGAATGGTTCGGAAACAATATTTCAGCAAAAGATGTCGCCGATATGTGGATCCACGAATCGTTTACGAACTACTCGGAAGCATTGTTTACCGAATGTCAGCAGGGAAAAGATGCTGCGAACCGCTATGTTTACGGAATCAGGGAACTCATCCTGAACGACCGGCCAATCATCGGGAAATACGGCGTTCGTAACGAGGGCAGTGGCGATATGTATTATAAGGGCGGAAATATGATTCACCTTATCCGGCAGTTTATCGGGGATGACGAGAAATTCAGGCGCATGCTGACTGAAATGAATAAAACGTTTTACCATCAAACGGTTACTACGGCAGAGGTGGAGACATTCATTCAGTCTTACGTCGATTTCGACCTCTCCGGATTTTTTGACGTTTACCTGCGCCAGGCTTCTTTACCGGTACTCGAGATACGTCAGCAAAAACACAAAGCGTATTACCGCTGGACGAATGTTCCGGACAATTTTACGATGCCTTTACGGCTCAGATCCGGTGAATGGATCAGTCCCTCCGGTAAGCGGCAAAAGCTAAAAGTGGCGAGCCTCGCGGAGGAGATCAGTCCTGATTTTTACATCACCGTCAAACAAATGGAGAAGGCCCCTGTGCAAAAAGCCTTTCGGATCGGGATCTGATCTAAAATTTAGCTTAAAATGCCGTTGAAAAGCTGAAAAGGATTAATTTGCGCGTATGGCAGAAAACACCGTTGAGCCCAGGCACATCCTCATTGTGGAAGACGACCCGATACTCAGTAGAAATGTCCGCGAAGCTTTTTTAAACGAGGGATTTCAGGTCAGTGATGCCGTAAGTGCGGAAGCGGGCGCACTGCTTGTGAAGGAAACATTACCGGACCTGATCGTGCTGGACGTACAACTCGGTAGAATGAACGGCTTTCAGTGGCTTCGCGAACTTCGAAAAGACGGCGTTTCAATCCCGGTGATCCTGTTGACTGCCTATGCCGACATCGATGATAAAGTGGAGGGCTACGATTCCGGTGCGGACGATTACCTCACGAAGCCATTTTACATGAAAGAACTCAGCTTGCGCGTGAGGGCATTACTTCAGCGAAATATGCGTCAAACTCCCGAAACCCGCGAAGTACTTGTACGAGGTGATCTCGAACTTGACCCTGTTACAAGCATTGTCACGCGTCAGGGTACGAGCATCGAACTCACTCCCCGGGAATTCCAGATTTTACGCAAACTGGTCGAAGCGGATGGTGAACTCGTGCCTAAAAAAGAACTGATCCGCGAGATCTGGGGGCGCGCCATCGACATCAATACCAACACGATCGAAGTGTACATTAATTTCCTGCGTAAAAAGATCGATAAACCTTTCGGGAAAGATTCGATCCGTACGCGCATCGGATACGGTTATTATTTTGAATAATGTCGATCCGAAAGCGCATATACCTTTATTTTTCCATCTCGGTCAGCATCCTGGCAGCGGTGGTCTTCGGCATGATCTACTTCACTTTTTCGGAATATCGCGAAGAAGAATTCCAACAGCGCGAAAAACAAAAGATCAGTAATACACTGCGTTTTTTGTCGGAATTCAGACAGGTCGACGATGAACTGATTGCAGCTATGGGACGCTTGAACATCAACGATCTGTATGATGAAAAACTGCTCATCTTCGACAGCAACAAACGCCTGATCTATTCAAGCATTGACGATCAGAAAATAGTTTACACGGAGGAAATACTCGCCCGTTTGACTCCGGAACAGGACTGGATCGAGACGCGCGAGGGAAAATACGATGTGATCGCCACTTACGTTGAGAGCAACGGTCAGAGTTATTACGGACTTTGTAAGGCTTTTGACACGACCGGCTTTCGAAAATTGCGGTTCTTAAGTTATATTTTGCTCGGAGGCTACCTGCTCATTCTGATTCTAGTTTGGTCCGTCGCGCTTTTCATTGCCAGGAGACTATCCGCTTCCGTTCGCGGACTCACCGGGCAAATCAATGGTTTCCGCTTCGACGACAATTACAAACCGTTAACCCCTGCTGGAACCGAAAAGGAGATCCGCATTCTCACGGAACGTTTCAATGAACTGATGCAGAAAATGCAGGAGGCCTTTGCTTTCCAGAAGCACGCGGTGCATCACATTTCCCACGAACTCAAAACGCCCGTAAGCATTCTTGCGTTAAACCTCGAGCGTATGGAACGAGAACTGGTGGACGAACAAATTCGTTCAGAGATCCGGGCACGTAGAGAAGAAGCACATACGCTGGCTCAAATGATCGGAACCCTTCTTGAAATAGCCCGTTCGGAATCCGGATATTCGTTGCGAAAACAGCCCTTACGCATTGATGAACTGTTTTTTGACGTCGCCGAAGAGTTGAAATCACTCCACGAATTCCTGCATGTTTCGGTCGATTACGATCCCGAACTTCTTGAGAATGATACGTGGCTGACACTTCAGGTAAATCAGGAGCTGATCAAATCCGTGTTTAGTAATTTGTTGCGTAACGCCTTTCATTATGGCAACGGAGCGCCTGTAGAAGTGTACTTCGGAAGGTCGGGAAACGAGCTTTTGCTTATGTTCTCAAATAGCGGACCCGTCCTTCGGGAGGAAGAACGAACATTCCTGTTTCGCTACTTCTTTCGCGGAACCAACAGCACCGGAAAAAGCGGTTTCGGGCTGGGACTCGTATTTGTCAAACGCATACTCGACCTGCATCAGGCTACGATCAGTTATAGTTCGGAGGAAAATCGTAATGCCTTCCTGATCCGTTTTCCCTTAAGTTGAATTTTAAGTGATTTAAGCGCTTTTTAAGTCGCAATTGGAGTCCTTTGTGTCATTGAAATAAATGCACATGAAAAGATACCTCTGCATCCTGAGTTTCCTGAGTACGCTGACACTCTTTGCGCAGGACTCGCTTTTCGTAAACTGGCAAACCGCAGACAGCCTTTTTTTCGCAGACAGTTATTACCTGCTTGCCCAACATTTGAAAGTGGACGCAACCAAAGCCCGCGCACTTCAGCAAAAACTATATCCGAATCCTGTTTTTACGGCTGATTTTAATCTCTATGACTGGGAAAATCAACGCTACCTGCACGCCGGTAAGAGCGGTCAGAAAACAATGCAGGTTGAACAACTTGTTCTGCTGGGCGGGAAAAGACACCTTCAGGCAGACATTGCATCCACGGAAGTTCGGAAAGCGGAAGTGGAACTCGAACAGGTTGCGCTTACCCTGCGCTCCGAGCTACACCTGAACCTGTATAAACTTGCGCGAAGTCGGGATATGATCGCCCGTTTTGACGAACAGATCGTCCTGCTCAATAACCTGATCGAAAACATCGACGAACAAACGCGACGCGGAAACATTCCGGCTAACGAGGGACTTCGGCTTAAAACGCTGTTGCTATCCATCGGTAACAAACGTGCGGAATGGATCGGCGTAAAAAATGCGACGCGGCAAAAACTGGCGGTATTGTTACAAACTGACAGGATTGTTTCGTATGCGGAACTTCCCGATCCGGAACAGGTGTATTTACGCACGTTCGACACGGAAGAACTAACGCGGCTTGCGCTCACCTACCGGCAGGACCTCCGTGCACTCAGCATTGATTCGGTCGCCTTTGCAAAGCAATTGTTACTCGAAAAAAGAACACGTGTTCCCGACCTGAACCTGTTTGTGGCATACGATCAACGGGGAGGTGCTTTTCGAAACCAGGTAAACGGAGGTTTGTCGCTGGCCCTTCCGCTTTGGGACAGGAACCAGGGAAATATTCTCAGCGCGACTTATGAACTCGAACGAAAATCGTATGAGCGGTCGCTGGTGACCCGGCAGGTTGTTACGGAAGTATGGCGGGCACACTCCGATTACAGTGCGCTTGTAAGCAGGTATTACTATTCGCAGGATCTTTTCGGCGGTGATCTCAACGTCGTTTACCGGAGTATGGCGGAAAATTTCCTGAAGCGAAACATATCCATTCTGCAATTCGTCGACTTTTTCGAATCGTATGTGCAAACCAACGACGAACTACTGAACCTGAAGATCCGGCTGGTGGAAACGGCCGAACAACTAAACCTGGCTGTAGGTAACGAATTATTCAATCCATGATGAACAAACGATTTTTTATCCTTTTGCAGGCTACACTCCTTTTGGGTGCCTGTGAAGAAAAAACCGCACCGAAAGCTGTCGCTTTTTCGATGAGTAAAGAAATGCAGCAGCGCTGTGAGCGGGATACCGTGAAATATAGAAATGTCCGAAGCGAATTGCGCCTGTTCGGGAACATTGCAGCTGATAACAATAATGTCGCGCAGATCGATCCGGTAGTGAGTGGACTGGTGAAGGAGATCCGGGTTGAACTGGGCGATTACGTACAACAGGGACAGGTTCTGGCGATTATTCAAAGTCGGGAGGTGGCAGGTTTTCGCAAAGAGCTGCTGGATGCCGTCAGCAGTGTGGAAGTAGCTGAAAAAAAATTGTTGGTAGCCCGCGAACTGCATGCCGGAAAGCTCAATTCGGAAAAAGACATCATCGTGGCCGAAAAAAAACTGGAACGAGAGCAGGCCGAACTGGCGCGCATCCGGGAGATCTACAAGATCTATTCACTCAGTTCCGGATCGGATTTCAGAATTGTGGCGCCCATCAGCGGGTTCGTTGTATTGAGACAAATTAATAAGAACGAACAGATCAAAGCTGAAAATGACGAACCTTTATTCCGGATAGCGCGCATCGATGAGGTTTGGGCACTTGCCAATGTCAGTGAAAGCGATATTTCAAAAGTGAAACTGGGCCAGCAGGCTTCCATTCGAACCCTGGCATTTCCGGACCGCACTTTCGAGGGGAAAATTGATAAGATCTTCAACGCGATCGACCCTTCCAGTCGCAGTATGAAAGTAAGGATCAGCCTGGATAATCCCGACTACAGCCTGAAACCCGATATGCACTGTGTAGTCAATGTATATCAGCCGGAAAAAGAACAAATGCTGAGTATTCCTGCCTCTGCACTCATATTCGACAGAAACCGTTACTGGACCGTCGTTTATCGCTCGCCGAAGGAAACCGAGATCCGTGAAGTAAGCGTTTTTACGCAATCCAAAGACCTTGCTTTTATAAGTCGCGGACTGGAGGAACATGAAGTCGTGATCTCGAAAAACGCCCTGTTGATCTATAACGCTTTAACCCGTTAATATGAATCGTTTTATTCAGAAAATAATTGCTTTTTCGCTCCGTAATAAGATCTTTACCTTCGGGTGGGTGGGCCTCTTGCTTATCTGTGGAGTGATCAGCTTTATCCGGATTCCTATCGAAGCTTTCCCGGATGTGACCAATACGCAGATCATCGTCGTTACCGAATGGAAGGGGAGAAGTGCCGAAGAAGTCGAACGGTTCATAACCACACCGATCGAGATCGAAATGAATGCCGTGCAGCGCAAAACGAATGTGCGTAGCGTAACGATGTTCGGCCTTTCGGTCATTAAGATCATTTTCGAAGATGACGTGGACGACTTTTTTGCCCGGCAGCAGGTCAACAATCAACTGCGCGGACTGCAACTTCCGGACGGTGCCGAACCAGACGTTCAACCACCTTACGGGCCTACCGGCGAGATCTACCGTTACATTTTGCGTAGTGACACACGCGATTCCCGCGAATTGCTGACCATTCAGAACTGGGTGATCGATCGCAAACTGAGAGCCGTTCCGGGCGTGGCGGACATCGTTGCCTTCGGTGGTCGTGAGAAGATCTATGAGATCGCCGCCGATCCGGTACGCCTGCAACAATACGACCTCACGCCGCTCGAACTCTATAACGCCGTTTCCGCTTCCAACGTAAACGTGGGCGGTGATGTGATCGAAAAGAACGGGCAAGCATACGTGGTACGCGGGATCGGTTTGCTCGATTCACGTGCCGATATTGAAAATACGGTGGTGGACATCTTCGACGGAAACCCGGTTTTTGTGCGGGATGTAGCTTCTGTGAATACCTCTGAAATTCCGAGAGTCGGACAGGTCGGACTCAATTCGGAGGACGATGTGGTGGAAGGGATCATCGTGATGCGAAAAAATGAAAACCCGTCCGAAGTACTTGCGCGTGTCAAGGAAAAGATCGCAGAACTGAACACATCGGTACTGCCTTCCGATACGAGAATGGAAGTTTTCTACGACCGTGATAACCTGATGGAATTTTGTACCGAAACGGTGATGCACAACCTCCTGGAAGGAATTATCCTCGTAACGGCAATCGTATTCCTGTTTATGGCGGACTGGCGAACAACGCTCATTGTGGCGCTGATCATTCCGTTGAGCCTGCTGTTTGCCTTCTTCATGCTGAACCTGAACGGCATGAGTGCGAACCTCCTGTCGCTCGGTGCCGTGGATTTCGGAATAATCATTGACGGGGCAGTCGTCATGGTCGAAGGCATTTTCGTGGCACTCGATCACCGCGCGAATAGGGAAGGTATGCAGCGTTTTAACAGGCTTTCAAAGGCCGGGCTGATCAAATCGACTGCCACCCAAATGGGGAAAGCCGTCTTTTTTTCGAAACTGATCATCATTTCGGCCCTTATTCCCATTTTTTCTTTTGAGAAAGTTGAAGGGAAAATGTTCGCTCCGCTGGCCTACACGCTCGGTTTTGCATTGCTCGGAGCACTTGTACTCACATTAACCCTCGTGCCGGTGCTTTGCTCCATGCTTCTTCGCAAAAACGTACGTGAAAAGGACAACATCATCACCCGGGGCATCAATCGCGCGGTACTGTACCTTTTTGATCGTTCACGGAGGAAGCGCAAACGCGTGATCTGGATTGCACTGATCGCTTTTGCCTTAACGATCGGCTCGATGCGCTGGCTTGGGACGGAGTTTTTGCCGCAACTGAATGAAGGGGCGCTATGGGTAACTGCCGAATTGCCGATGAGTACTTCCCTGACAGAAAGTGTGGGAATGGCCGCAGATATCCGGAAAGAATTACTGAAATTTCCCGAAGTGGGGCAGGTGCTTTCCCAGGTCGGAAGAAGCAACGACGGAACGGATCCGAACGGCTATTATTTCGTGCAGTTCCAGGTAGACCTGAAACCCAAAGACGACTGGAAGGTCAAAAAGTCCGTCGATCAGTTAATTGCTGAAATGGACGATAAACTATCGGGTATCCAGGGGATTACGTATAATTACTCGCAGCCCATTATTGATAACGTGGCCGAAGCAGCGGCCGGTATCAAAGCTTCCAATGCTATCAAGATCTACGGCGAAAACCTCGAACAACTCGATCAGTATGCAGACCAGGTGCTGAACGCGATTCGCGACGTGCCCGGTATCGAGGATGTCGGGATTCTTAAAAACCTCGGGCAGCCCGAACTGAGTGTCGTCTTCGACGAAGAAAAAATGGCACTGTACGGCGTTACGAAAGCGGATGCACAGGCCGTCGTGGAAATGGCCATTGGCGGAAAAACGGCCACTTATAAATATGAGGAAGATCGCAAGTTTGCCGTGCGCATTCGTTTTGAAGAGCTTTATCGTAAGAATGAGAATGACATCCTGATGTTGCGTATTCCGACGATCAATAACGGGCGTATTCCCCTGCAGGAAGTCGCATCGGTGAAACAAAACGTGGGGCCGGCGTTCATTTACCGGGATAATACGCAGCGCTTCATCGGTGTGAAATTCTCGGTGCGCGGTCGCGATCTCGGGAGTACGATCGCAGAGGCACAACAGCGTGTCGACGAGCACGTAACTCTACCACCCGCTTACAGTATGGGCTGGACCGGTGAATTTGAAAACCAGGTGCGCGCGGGTAAAAGACTCGGACAGGTAGTTCCGGTCAGCCTTATCCTGATATTTCTACTTTTGTTCATCCTTTTTGGAAAGGTTTCAGATGCGGCATTTACGCTGATTAACGTTCCTTTCGCTCTCATTGGCGGTATTCTCGCTTTACACCTGTCCGGAATTAATTTCGGTATCTCAGCCGGTGTGGGATGCATTGCGCTGTTCGGGATCTGCATTCAGAACGGAGTGATCCTGATCTCCGAGGCCAAACAGCAATTTCGGAAACTTGGAAATCCTTCGGAGGCGATACGCGAAGCAGTACGAATTCGTACGCGGTCAGTTGTTATGACGGCACTCATGGCAGCCATCGGGCTCATACCGGCGGCAATCAGCACCGGAATCGGTTCGGAATCGCAGAAACCGCTCGCCGTGGTGATTATTGGCGGACTCGTTACGGCAACACTGTTTACACTGATTGTATTTCCGTTGCTGTATGAACGTCAGTTGCGTCGGAAGAAGTAATATTAGTTTTTATTGCGTACGTAGATCAGCCGGAAGCGTCCTTTGATGTTATCGCGTTCTTCGATCTCGAATTTGTCAATGGCCTTAATCAGGGGAGTAAGACGCTGAAAGCCGTAATTCCGGGAGTCGAAGTTCGGTTGCTTTTTCTGAAGCAGGCTGCCCACGTCTCCCAGGAAAGCCCAGCCGTCATCATCGGCAAGGTCGCTGATCGTTGTTGATAGCAATTTGACGAGTTTCGGAGAGATCTTCTCAACATTCGTTCCCGAGCGTTCTTTCCCGCTTTTCGCTTTTTCAGCTACTTCTTCGGAATTCTGCGCAAGGATCTCAACGTAAATGAACCGGTCGCAGGCCACGATAAAAGGCTCGGGAGTTTTGCGCTCACCGATTCCGATGACGTTCATTCCCGCTTCACGCAGACGGGTGGCCAGCCGCGTAAAGTCGCTGTCGCTCGATACGATGCAGAAACCATCGACCTTTTCGGAATACAGGATGTCCATGGCATCAATAATCATGGCCGAGTCGGTGGCGTTCTTTCCGCTTGTATAACCGTATTGTTGGATCGGTGTAATGGCATTCTCCAGGAGCATACTTTTCCAGCGCGAAAGCCGCGGATTGGTCCAGTCTCCATAGATGCGTTTGATGGTCGGAGTACCGTATTTCGCGATCTCTTCCATCATTTCTTTGACGTACGCCGAGGGAATATTATCTCCGTCGATCAGTACTGCCAGTCTTCTTTCTATTTCCATTTTCAGGGATTAGTATATAAAACGTTTTAGTTCAGTTTTTGTTTGTGGTTGAGTTTCAGTTCCTACAAAGATAGGAATATTATCGGCCCGTGGCCTGTAGGCTGCATTCCACAATCCGGGGAAGCCTTTCCGGCAACCTCCTGTTAGTATAAGCCTGTTTTCGCGGTATTCGTAAAGGGCACTGTACTTGTGATATTCGGGGTAAACGAATAATTATGAAAAAGAAAGTTCAGAACCAGGCACCGCTGTCTCAGGATATGGCGCGACCTTCCGGGAAACAGAACGACGCCGGAGCAACCTTTACAGATCCGGAACACCGTGTAAACGATCCGCATGTGCAGGCCTCGCGCAAAGTGAATGGCGTGGACCCTGAGAAAATGACGGAAAGTAACCAGGGAAGCACCGGTGGCGGAAGCGAGGAAGATCTCGAAAAATAAGATCAGTCAAACAGTGACAACTGTCCGCGGCTGCGAAACAGGTCGGTACGCAGGGGAGGCAGACGCATTTCACGGAGGTATTTGCTGCGCGCGATCTCGAATTGCCGTTTGACCGTTGCGGCAAATAAGCCTTCGCCTTTCATGCGTGTACCGAAACGGCTGTCGTTGAGCTTTCCTCCATGCGTATCCGAAATCTGGCTGATCACTTTGGCGGCACGATCCGGGAAATTGCGTTCGAGCCAGTCTGTAAAAATCGCTCCGTTCGGACCGTTTAACCGGACAACCTGGTATTGAGCGGTTCTTGCACCATGTTTACTGACGGCCTCAAGTATCCGGAAGATCTCGTGATCATTGAGTGCGGGAATAATCGGAGCAACCATCACGTTTACAGGTACACCGGCTTCACTCAATGCCTGGATAGCTTTCAGGCGTTGTGCGATTGTGGCAGTGCGGGGTTCGAGTTTGCGTCGAAGTGTTTCATCCACGGTCGTTACACTCATGTTGACATGCGCAAGGCCTTCCCTCGCCATTTCCGACAGAATATCCAGATCCCGCATGACCAGCGCATTTTTGGTAATGATACTGATCGGATGCTTGTAATCGCGGCAAATCTCCAGGATCTTACGCGTAAGTCCTAATTCGCGTTCGCAGGGCTGATAGCAGTCCGTATTTCCCGAAATCGACAGTGTTTTTACTTTTCGCGCGTAAGCAGGCTGATCAAAGTGCGCTTTGAGCAACTCCGGAGCGTTCTTTTTAACCAGGATGACGCGCTCGAAATCAACTCCTGCACTGTAGCCCCAGTATTCGTGCGTCGGGCGCGCATAACAATAGGTGCAGCCATGTTCGCATCCCTGGTATGGATTCAGCGAGTAGAACATATTCAGATCCGGGCTTTTAATCTCGTTGACGATCGTTTTCGGGTGAATCTCAATGAACTTTGTCCGACCGGCACGACGGTCATCATATTCGTCGATACCCTCCGGGTTTTCATCCGAAAGGGCGTGTTCGAAAAAACGATTGTGTGGGTTCGACTGCGAGCCGCGCCCGTTTAAATATGTGGGATCTTTATCTGGCACAGGTTCTCACAAAATTACAATTTTAGCGCTCCATTTAAAAGTTTCTGACTGTTAAAAAATAACTGATTCACGCCTGCGTTTGTTACAGTAAAACAATAAACGAATCCGTATATTTACCTGATGAAACGAAAAACAAATAAGGCGCTGTTACTTCTTATGACCTTGTTTTTCGGATGTTCTTTAAGCGCTCAGCTTTCCAAAGCCGATGCCGTTTCCGACCTGCAATTTTTGGGTAATGCGCTGGCGGAATCTCACCCCTCTCCTTTTAGCGATTCCATACTTCCCGTAGTGGATAGCTTGTGTGAAAGTTTACTCTATGAACCTGACTCCGTTATCAGTTCGGCGCGTTTCCGTCTACTCGTGGGAAACGTACTCAACGAGGTACACTGCATTCATACGAGCGTCAGCGATTTTCCGCTTGCAATTCCCAATAAAGAGTATTTATTTCCCTTCCCGCTTTATTACGACGGAAAAGCATTGTATAAAATGGATACCCTGCAGCCCCTGTCACCGGTGAATGAACTACGAATCGACTCGATAAACGGGATCGCATCAGGAGAACTCATGCAACAAATGCTGCGCTTTCGTTCCGGTGACGGACGCTCGAGTTCGTTTTCCTGTGAATACTTCAATTATCACAGTCAGCACCTCGTACCTTTTGTATTTGACTTCCCGGATCACTATGTCGTTTCCATGCAGCACGGCCGCGATACGTTAGAGGCGGTAAACGTGAAAGACGTAAGTTTCGTAAGTCCGTATTATCAGTATTTTAAGACCGGAAATTTTAACAGTTACTTCAATATCCGAAAGGATTCCGTTATTTACCTGAAAGTGCAGTCCTTCTCCGGCAAAATAAAACGGGAGATCAAACATATTTTTCGGGAACTCGATGCCTATGACCGGCAGCACCTGGTGATCGATCTGCGCGGAAATACAGGTGGAACGCGCGATTACGGCATTCTGCTTGCGCAATACCTGTGTGATTCGGCTTTCTTTTACCAAATCGTTCAGCCCGACCTCGAAACCGGGAAATACCTGGATGGAAAAGCACGGTTTACCTATTTCCTATCAAAGTTAAAGTACAACGTATTCAACTTTTACCGCAGTCGAAAAACCGGGAACGGACGCGTCTTCACTTACCGCTATAAACCGAAGCGAAAACACCGTTTTTCGGGCCATTTGTATATTATTACGGACGGATACACGGCATCAACCTCCACGATGTTTACGAGCCTGGTGCGGCAATACCGCGATTCGGTGGTGATCGTTGGGCGACAGGCCGGCGGAGGGTACAGTTCAAATAACGGCGGTTCGTTTCCCAAACTGGTACTGCCGGCTTCGGGTGTGGAGATCAGTTTTCCGCTGTATCGCATCATTACGGATGTTCATTCGCAACAATACGCAGGTATTCTTCCGGATTTCCCGATCTATTATTCGGTGGAAGATATGTTGTCTTCGAAGGACCCGGATATGGAGTTCATCCTGGACCTGATACTAAGTGGCATGATCCCTGATTAGACGGACGGGTACTCCCAGTCTTCTATCCGGTTTCCGGCGAGGTATTCGCGCCAGTTCATCCGGCGTTTGCCTTCGGGCTGAATCTCTGTGATAACTACATAAAAATCAGAACAGGGAAACAGCAATCCGTCGTTTCCGCGAACGGGTTTCCCGACCTCTGTTACTTTTTTATCGCTCACCTGAGAACCGAAAAGCTTAAAGGTTTTGGAAGTTCCGTTCGTTTGGTCTTTCAGCGTACACCAGGCCGCGGGATAGGGAGACAGGCCCCGGATAAAATTGTGTACGTCCTGCGCCCGATTCCGGAAATCGATCTCGCAGTCCGGCTTAAACAATTTAGGCGCTTCCTTCGGAGTTCCGTGAAGCAATTCACGTTGCGG
>CAYMEW010000038.1:0-33016 GCA_964389755.1 uncultured Flavobacteriales bacterium
GCTTAAACAATTTAGGCGCTTCCTTCGGAGTTCCGTGAAGCAATTCACGTTGCGGAATACCTGTGGCATTTCCCTGCGCAATCTGACGCACCGTCGACAGTGTGGTTTCTGCGCCGAGTTCCATCAGCCGGTCGTGCAATTCACCTGCCGTTTCATCCGGTCCGATCGCGATCTGCCTGCGTTCGATCACTTTACCCGTGTCGATCTCTTTCTCAATAAAGAAAGTCGTAACACCGCTTTCGCTTTCGCCGTTCATGATCGCACGGTTGATGGGTGCAGCACCTCGGTAATCGGGGAGAAGTGAAGCGTGCAGGTTGATCGTTCCGCGGGGAGGCATCGCCCAGACTGCTTCCGGGAGCATGCGGAAAGCGACCACGACGAACAGTTCTGCCTGAATCGCACGCAGTGTCTCTATGAAATCAGGATCTTTCAGATTGGTGGGTTGCAAAACGCGCAATCCATGTTTTACAGCGTATTGTTTCACCGCGCTTTCACGCAGTTGTTGTCCGCGCCCGGCCGGTTTGTCCGGAGCCGTGATAACTGCCGAAACACTAAATTCACTGCGTAATTTGTCTAAAATGGCCACGGCGAACTCCGGGGTACCCATAAAAACAACGGGAAAATCTTTCATTTTGATCAAACTTCTTTGGTGCGCCACTCAAAAAAGCGAAGGTAGCCTACCGAGAGCAACGCGAGGGTTCCGAAATAAACGTATTCCACCGTCCACACATAAAAAATGTCCCATTCGAAGATCTTAACGAACAGGAATGCGGACAGGATGTATACAAAAGTACTGATTAGCTCGATAAAAAGTGTAATGCGCGTGTGTCCGCTTCCATTGATCGTCTGGAAATAGACGCTTGCAAAGCCGAACAACAGGATCGAAAAGAAGATGTAACGCAGGATAGAAGCACTGGTTTCCACATAGGCTTCTCCCGGATTAATGAGTGAGATCAGTTTTTCGGGGTAAAGGATGGCACCGTGGAAAAAGAGCAGGAGAAACGCAAGCGTCAGCAACTGGATTCGGCGCTTAATGAGCGGCAATGCGGCCAGGTTGTTTCGCCCGAGGTACTGTGAAATATAGGTTTTGGTAGTCGCTGCGAAGCCCCATACCGGTACAAAAGCCAGGAAGTAGATCGAACGGATGTTTTGGGAAACGGTAAGTTCGAATTTTCCCATTTGTTCGACCCAGGTGAAGAAAACAGTCCAGGTGGCAAGTGCCAAAAATCCCTGCAACATCAGTGGAATGCCGATCCGGAACAATTCGCGAAATGATGCGGCGTTGAAACTTAAGTGTCCCAACAGCCGAAATTGCCGGCGTTCCTGTGAACGCAGCAGGAAAAAACACAGGCTTAGCATGCCGAGTCCGTCGGCAATCACCGAAGCGATCGCAGCGCCTTCCAGCCCGAGGGCGGCAAAGTTTCCGAATCCGAAAATAAAGAGGTAATCGAGTACAATGTTCGAAACAGCCGTGATCACCGAACAGACGAGAACTACCCAGGTTTTCCCGGTTGCAAAGAAAAATGCCTGGATCGGTAAGGACAGCATGGCGAACAATAGTCCGTAACTCCGGATGCCGATAAAGGTACTCTGTGCCGTGGCAATGTCGGCATGACGTGAGTAACTGAAGATCAGTTTATCGAAGAAGAACTGGATGAGCGCAAAGAACAATAGTGCGATCAGGGCCTGTCCGAGAATCGACGTACCGAAGATCCGTCCGATCGCATGTGTATTATCCTGCCCGATCCGTCGCGCGATCACAATTTGCGAAGCATCACCGAGTCCCTGCATACACATAAATACCGTAACATAGATCAGGCCGGCATTTCCCGCTGCGTCAAAGGACAAGGTGTCAAAACGACTCAGGAAGGAAGCGTCGGTTATCAAAACGATCGACTGGATAAAGGTGGATACCATCAATGGTATCGCGACCCCAAGAATACGCCGGTAGCTGATCTCAAGCATTATTCAACCTGGAGCACAAGGCCCTTGAGATATTCGCCTTCGGGATGGAAAGCATTCACCGGATGATCGGCCGGCTGGTGCAGTTGTTCCAGGATACGTACGTTGCGCCCGGATTCGACGGCTGCGGCTATCACGGTATTCGTAAACAGGTATTTATCCACGACCTGCGAGCAGGAAAAAGTGAAAATGATTCCACCGGGACGAATTTGCCGGATCGCATGTGCGTTCAGCCGTTTATAACCCTGGATCGCTTTGTGACGTTTCTCGCGATGTTTGGCAAAGGCAGGCGGGTCAAGTACGATGATGTCATAATCTTCGGGAAGTTCTTTCATATAATCCATTGCATCGGCCACAATTGACTTGTGCTGCGCCTCCATCCCGTTCAGCGCTACGTTATCATCCGTCAGCACGATCGCTTTTTTCGAACTGTCCAGCGAATGCGCAAATTCGGCACCGCCTGCGAGGGAAGAAAGACTGAAACCTCCCGAGTAACAAAAAGTGTTCAGAACCTTACGTCCGTTAGCATATCGAGCCAGAAGCGCCCTGTTCTCACGCTGATCGATAAAAAATCCGGTTTTTTGTCCGTGGATCCAGTCAATATTATAGCGAATTCCGTTCTCCAGCGCAACATGTGGCACCGCTACGGTTCCGGATAGAAAACCGTCCTGTGCATCGGAGCGCCCCGGTAAGGTTTCCGATGATTTATTATATACAGCTTTTAGCTTCGGTCCGATCACGGTTTGTAAAGCCGTGTGGATCTCGTTCAATTGAGAAAACATCCCGATGCTGTGACACTGGATGATCGCCACGCCGTTGTAAAAGTCGATAATCAGTCCGGGCAAACGGTCACCTTCGCCGTGAACGATCCGGAAAATGTTGTTTCGTTCGTTCAAAAGTCCATTTTGTAGGCGCAGTTCCCAGGCATTGGCAATGCGATTCGTGAAAAAATCCTGGTCTGCCGTTCCTTCCGAAAAACGCAAAATGCGTACGGCAATCGTGGCGTGCTGAAAATGCCCCACGGCCAGGAAACGTCCTTTGTGGTCACAAACCGTAACGAGTTCACCGTCTTTTAGTTCGCTGGTGTCGGAACTGATTGCACCGGAAAATACCCAGGGGTGTTGTCGTAAGATCGAACTGACCTTTTGTTTGTGAATGTGTACCTGATTCATACTTTTAAAAGTGCAAAATTAACCGAATTAATCGATCCTGCCGGGATGAAACGTGGAATTAAGCGCTGTTTTTAAGGAAATATTCTGTAGATTTAACCACGACCAGAAACTGAGAAGACTACAAACTTTAGCTGCATGATGTATTTGAACAAAGTTGCGTATCGCTTACAAAACATGGCACATAGCCCACACGGTATCGAACCTGAAAGGAGTGGTGATCTGCCGTCCGAACAGAATCTATTAAGAAAACGGAAACGATAAATCCGTATTACTGATTTCAACGTAAATAGTAAAAAATAGTTAACTAACGCATTTTAGGATGGTGGTGACAGACTTGTCCATACTCGATAACCTTATTGAAGGCGTAATGGTGCTTGATCGCAGCTATCACGTCACATTTATGAATAAATCGGCCGTAGCGCAGAACTGGTTCGGCGAACACCTGCTTCATAAAAATCTCCGGGATGAATTCCCGCAATTGCACAATTCCCGCATGCACAAGGGCATTGAACTGGCTTTCACGGAAAGACGTTCCGATCGCTTTGTATTTGAATTCACCGGAGACGGCGGGATCATTCGCTTTTTTGACATCAGCATTTATGCCGATGATGATCACGTGCTGCTATTTACGCTGGATGTCACACGCCAGGTGGAGGCGGAGATTGTGATGAAAAATGAAAACAGCACGCTGCAACGACTTGTAAACAACCGTACCAGGCATATCCAGGCTAAAACGCGCGAACTCGAAGAACTGACATTTTCGGCCAGTTATGAACTCAACCGAAGTATCCGGAAACTGCAGAATAAGTTTTCGAATATCAAATCCGGTATTCGCCAGACGGATGAAGAATTGAAAAATCTCCTGCGTGAAATGGACGAGGAGCTGATCCAGATGGATAAGTTCATTGTGGGCTTACGCCGTTTACAGGATATTGGTGCCAATACTTCCATTTCAAATCTGAACCTGCACCAGATCTATATCGAAGAGCGTGACAAACTCGTGCGTGAGTATCCCGGTAAAACCGTTCGCTTCGAAAGTGATCTCCTGCCATCTGTGAAAGGATACGAAAAGGAAATGAGGCTGATATTTCGGAACCTGATCGATAATGCCATTAAATTTTCCAAACCTGCTGAAGTCTGCGAGGTCAGTATATTTGCGGACTCGGATGATCGTGAATTCAGTTTCACGATCCAGGATATGGGGATCGGTTTCGATGAAAAGTACAGTGAGAAGATCTTTCTCCTTTTCCAGAAACTGACCGGTACATCCTTCGGGAATGGAATCGGTCTCACAAAATGCCGCAAAGCCGTTGAATTACACAATGGGCGCATTGAAGTGGAATCCGAACCGGGCACAGGCTCGCGCTTTACGGTAACGATTCCGCGCTTGTAACATTATTCTGAAACCGGATGCCGTTATCCGTTTTTAACGGTTAATTTCCGTTTCTGCGGAAAGTGATTTCAGAAGCTGACTTCTTTCACCGAGATCTTTATGGAACTGCAGTCTTTGGTATGTACCTTTTCCCGGAATTCAATCGTTGAACCCGGCAGAATGCCCACATTGAGTTTAATCTCATCCCGAACTGTCGTGCCGTAGGAGTCGATCCCTTCTGCCAGTAAGACGATGTCACGGACGGTTCTCGTACCATTGTTGGTCACGCGGCCCGTTACCTGCGGGATACTGAAAAACAGGCTTTCCGAACAACTAAAGGTGACATTTATTTTCTGAATGGCCTCTTCCTGCGTCGGATATGATTCCAACAAATAGCAGGAGTGAAGCATCAGGCAAATCAAAAAACAGCATTTGTACATGATTCAGGTTAAATCAGGTGAATTTTTTTGTGTTTAACGCAAGAAAGGGAACTTTCTGATTATTTTGTTTCGTTTTTCGGGCCGGAAGCAGGTCCCGAGCCACTCTTAGGACCTCCTTTTTTGCGCCGTGGGTTGAACTTCCGCTTTTTATTACCTTCCGGTTTTCCGCCTTTATTACCTGAAGAACGTTTGTGTCCGGGTTTGCCTTCTTTCCACTCCGGGCCGGGACCGATTGCTTCAGGCGGTGCCTGTTTGGGAATCTCCATTTCGATCAGGCGCTCGATCTTCCGTAGTTTGTGCATGTCCTTTTCGTTGACGAGCGTAAAAGCTTCTCCCTTTGTGTTGGCTCTTGCGGTTCGTCCGATGCGGTGCACGTAATCCTCGGCGTCATGCGGCACGTCGTAGTTGATGACCATGTTGATCTCCTTGATGTCGATCCCGCGGCTCATCACGTCCGTTGCAACCAGGATCCGCAGTTGGCGCGAGCGGAACTTACTGAGTACTTCCTCGCGTTCGTCCTGTTCGAGGTTGGATGAGATTCCGCTGGCGGAATAACGTTTGCGCTGTAGTCCGCGCACGATATCCGAGACCTTGCTTTTGGCAGAAGTGAAGACCAGGATGCTTTCATAATCTTTTCGTTCCGAGAGGATGTGGTCCAGCACGCGGATCTTTTGCTCTTCAAATGTCAGCACAGCCTGTTGGGTTACACCTTCGGCGGGTTTCGATATGGAAAGCGAGATCTCTTCCGGATCGTGCAATAAGGATTTAGCGAGTCTGCGAATCCCATCGGGCATGGTAGCGCTGAATAACAGGTTTTGCCTTTTTGCCGGGAGGTACGAAATGATCTGGCGCAGGTCGTCCGAAAAGCCCATGTCGAGCATGCGGTCGGCTTCATCGAGCACGAGGTGTTTTACGTGCTTAAAGTTCACATATCCCTGCTTGAGGTGCGAGAGGAGTTTCCCGGGCGTTGCCACGATGATATCCGTTCCTTTCGTAAGCGCTTCTTTTTGCTGGTCCCAGTCCTTGCCGTCACCGCCACCGTAAATAGCCATTGAACCGACTGAAATAAAGTAGGCGAGGCCCTGGATCTGTTGATCGATCTGCACGGCGAGTTCGCGTGTCGGAACGATGATCAGGGTGTCGACGGAAGTGTCCTGCTTGCCGACGAGTTTATCCAGGATCGGCAGCACGAAAGCCCCGGTCTTACCGGTTCCCGTTTGTGCACAGGCGATCAGATCGCGCTCCCGGAGGATGATCGGAATGGCCTTTTCCTGGATAGGAGTTGCTTCTTCAAAGCCCATGTATCCCATGGCTTCGAGCAACTGTTCATTAAGATTAAGTTCTGTAAATTTCATTCGGGCATGAAGTTAACCAAAATTCGGTAATGTGTCCGGTTTTTGGGACGATGAGTTGTAAGCCCTGTTCTTCGAAATAACTATTCAGGCGTTATATTTCAATACGATCCCGAACAATTTACCGTGCGGACTGTCTTTTTTTTGGAAAGATACCTTATGTTATGAGAGAAGCGATCAAATTCACATTCATTGCCCTTTTTGTTGCCGGCCTGATCGTGGCTACGGCAATTTGGCCCGTATACGGTTTTTCAACCTTTGGTGTTTTGCTTTTTGCACTGGGAATCTACGACCTTGTACAAACAAAGCATACGGTATTGCGCAACTTCCCGGTGATCGGACATATACGCTACCTGATGGAACTTGTCAGACCGGAACTGCATCAGTATTTCGTAGAGTCCGACACAGACGGCCGGCCAATCGACCGCAATCACAGAACTTATATTTACGAGCGCGCCAAACTGGAGAATGAGACGCATCCCTTCGGAACGGAACTGGACGTGGAGCAGGAGAATTTCAAATGGATGCAACACAGTATCTATCCCGCCAAAATCTTACAAGAACCGCCGCGCGTACTTGTTGGCGGACCGGATTGCACGCAGCCTTATTCTGCGAGCCTGTTCAATATTTCTGCAATGAGTTTCGGTGCCCTGAGCAAAAATGCCGTGCTCGCACTCAACAAGGGCGCTAAGCACGGAGGTTTCTTTCACGATACGGGAGAAGGCGGAATCGCCGAATATCACTTGCAGGGAGGAGATCTGGTCTACGAAGTGGGAACGGGGTATTTCGGTTGCCGGGATGAGGACGGACACTTCTCCCCGGAAGAATTTCAGCAAAAAGCAGCCATCCCGGAAGTCAAAATGATCGAGATCAAGATCTCACAGGGAGCAAAACCCGGACACGGAGGCGTACTTCCCGCGGCGAAGAACAACGAGGAGATCGCGAAGATCCGCGGACTCAAACCGCATACGGACGTTATTTCGCCTCCCGGACACAGTGCGTTCTCGGATGCGGAAGGATTGCTTCGCTTCGTTCAGCAAATGCGCGAACTGTCCAATGGCAAACCGATCGGTTTCAAGCTCTGCATCGGCAGCAAGGCCGAATTTGACGAGATCTGTCAGAAAATGGTAGAAACAGGCATCAAGCCCGATTTTATTACCGTTGACGGCGCAGAAGGAGGGACCGGGGCCGCACCGATCGATTTTAGTAACTACGTCGGTATGCCCTGGGAGAAAGCGCTCATTTTCGTGGTGGACACGTTGCACGGCTACGGTTTAAAACGCGATATCAAAGTGTTTACCGCCACCAAGATCTTTACGGCATTCGATATTTTCAAAGCGCTTTGTATCGGTGCGGACATCTGTAATACTGCGCGCGGCATGATGCTCGCTTTGGGATGTATCCAGGCTTTGCGTTGCGACACGAATAAATGTCCGACAGGCGTGACGACCAACAATCCGACACTGATGCGCGGGCTTGTAGTCGAGGACAAATGGAAACGCGTGTACAACTATCACCGCGAGACCCTGAAGGATTTCCTGCAGTTATTTGCTGCGTCCGGATGCAGTGAACTCGGAGAACTGAATCGCAAACTGATCTACAAGAAGACCAATGACGATATTTATTCGTACGAGACCCTTTACCCCAGCGTTCCGGAAGGAGCCTACCTCAACGTGGTCGAGTAATTCAACGGACTAATTTTCGTTCGCGATTCCTGTGAATAATGCATCGGGCATTCATTTTTTGTATCTTTCCGGTCAATTGTTCAGAGCATGCAAAGTAAGCAGATCATCACCGTTGTAGCAATTAGCCTCTCGCTGGCTTTTGCCTGTCTTTTCGGATACGGTTACGTGACCACACTGATAGCCTGGCAGGTAGAACCCCTGCATTTGACTTCAACAGGAATGCTGCCACCGGGCAGGTGGGAACTTGTTTTTGCCTTTTTGGCCATCATACCGGCTTACCTGATCATCGCGCTCTTGATGAAGGTGCGCACACTTTTACAATCCCTTTTAATTGTTACGATGATCCTGGTTATGGGGTTTATTTTCTGGGAGATGGAATTGCTGCGCATGCGTGAAACGGGGAACGAACTGAATATTTCTTCGCACATTCGGCTGACTGTTTCACTGGAGAACCTGAACCTGCACTGGCACGCGGTGATCGGAATGGTGGTCGGGGCCCTGCTCGGTGCGCTGATCGTATACCGGAACAACCGAAAGCAATTGCAGTGATTTCTCCATTCAAATTCGTGTGCATAACAGCCCTGATGGTTGCTTCCTGTTCAACGGAAACGCGGAAAGAATCTCCTGAAAACTTAATTCGCTTTTCTACCCAACTTGCCGCAGGACAATGGCACCTGGATTCTTCCGGTTGCAGCGTTTGCCGTTTTGAACTGTTTTTACTTGAAGACAGCAGTTGTTACATTTTTAGTCGTAATTCCGGAGGTGAATTAATGGCCACTGCCCGTTTGACGGAAAACGATTCGCTGATCCTTCATCCATGGGAAAGGTATCGTGTGAGTATGCCGGATTCTACTCACCTGCTGCTCGAGGATGTGCGTTCCGGAAATTGTGAACGGTACCGGCGAAGTTTTTCCGACGATTTTCACCGGGAATTACAGGAGAAACTTCGTGCCGATTCCCTGCGCAGCGAACTGCTCGGATGGTGGAAAATGAAAACTGTGCCGCGTGCCGGGGATGGTTCAAACACGATCCAATTCCTGAATACCGATCGTAGATGCGCTTATTTTTCGATGTATTTTCGTGAGGACGGAGAATTGGATATCCATCCCGAAAATAGTCTGGATGAACTCATCGTATACAATTATGAGGTAAATGACGGGAATGTAGAACTTCAAAAATATTGCGTGGGAGATCGCTATCCCGTTTCGATCGGTACGGATGATAAATTGTATATGATCATGCGAAATCAGGTTTCGCTGCTGGATGATACGCTTGAATTTGAACGACTAAGGCGCCTTCCATAAAATAAATGTCCATTCCGGATAAAACGCTATATTTAACCGACCTTATTAAATAAAAGCACAGGTAATCCTTAAATCATGAATGAAAACCTGATCGATAATCCACTGAATACCCGAAAACGGGAAAAGAATCGCCTGGAACGGAAGATCAACCTGTGGTTCATGCTCTGTTGTGCAATCCTGTTTATGTATTTTATGGCTGATTTCCTGGTGTTCCGGTTGAACTATTCATTCACGCGGGCACATGTCAACGATTACATGCGCATTTATCGGTATGCGTTCAATATTAACTTCTGCTTTTTTCTGGGTCCCGGTCTCCTGATTGCTGCCATTTTACGCATCCGCGGAGCATATCGTTTTTCGAGCATTGCCTTGGCTGCCCTGTTCTTACTCGGCCTGATACTGAAAGATGTATTTTCACCCTACGCTATATTGTTTTTTTGACTTGTTATATGAACAAGCCTCAAAATTCGTAACTTTCGGCATGTCAATCTATAAATACGTTCCACTTTGGCTGATCCGGCTCCGGGTACTGTCGGGTCTTGCAATCCTTTTACTGGCAGCGCAGGAAGCCGTCTATTTCGGGGTTTACGCGGTCATCCTGTTTAGTTTTGGACTTCTCACAGATATTTTTGACGGGATCATTGCACGTCGCCTCGGGATTTCGACACCCAAACTGCGGCGACTCGATTCGCTGGCCGACCTGGTGTTTTTTGCGTTGACGGGCACCGCGCTATTCGTACGTTTTCCTTCGTTTTTCGGGGAATATTTTGTGGAGATCACCGGTTTGCTGATTGCCGAGGCACTGACATACCTGCTGTGCTTTCTCAAATTCCGCAAAGAAGTATCCACGCACGCAATAGCTTCCAAAGTCTGGACGCTCCTGTTGTTCGCCTTTATGATCGAACTCATGCTCACCGGAACTTCACGAAACCTGTTCCTGTGGGGTTTCTACGTTGGAATCATCACGCGCTTCGAGATCCTGGTCATTATACTGGCCTTGCGCTCCTGGGTCACCGATGTCCCGAGCGTCATACACGCCTTTCGTTTGCGGCGCGGGCAGGAAATCCGTAGGAATCGTTGGTTCAACGGCTAATCGAGGGAATCTTTCGAATGGAATTGCTGACCGATGCTTACGACTTCCGGGAAAGACCATAATTTCCAGAGGCCGGACGCGTAATATCCCGGTGAGGTGATGTCCGGCAGTTCAAAAGAATAAACTTTCAGTCCGTTGTAGTCGTTGCCGGTGGGCATGTAATTACTTATCCCGGCACTTTTAAAGATTTCACGGATGCGCACTTCCGAAACGGACGGATGAAACACAATTTGTACGCTGTTTGAATACCACGTTCCGCCGCCGCCCCATCCGTGGCTATTAATCGAACTGTATTCCAGGATCGGCAGCAGGTGTACATCATAGGCCGATTTCAGGAACTGCTGTTGTAGCGTGTGCGCTTTCTGCGGTGAATCTATCCGAACGTAATAATCACTTTTATAGTCGACTTGCAGTCCGAATTTTGCAAGATAAGACTTAATTGTTTCCAACCCGTACCGTTTATTCCAGTCCAGCATATATACGCCCGCGATCGGTTCGCGGTACTGTTGTATTCCGCCGTAAAGGGTATAAGTGAAACTACCGCTGCGAATGAGTTCTTCCTGTACAAAAATGTGTACGTTCGGGCGGTTTTGTTTCCCGGAAAGGAGAACTTTAGCCATCACACCCAGTTCCGGGTGCACTATTTCGATAAGCAAGGTATCACCGCGTTTGGGTTCCGGAATCTCAAAAAAAGTATCTCCCGTATCATCGGTTTGGACTTCTGCATAGGTGGTCTTTTGTCCGTCAAATAGTCGGAGCCTGTAAGCAGCGGATACGTTTTGATGTCCGTTCGTCGCATAGATGCGCATGGACTTTTCAGGAAGTGCTTTTTGGAAGGCTTCCGGATGATTTTTGTCAAATTGCAAGTGCTCCGGAATAGTGATCACGGCGTTTTGAGAAATAAAACCCCACTGGGGAATCGTGAACTTTTTGCTTTCGCTTCCGCTGCGGTATTTGATTTCGAGCGTTTCGTAAAAATGTCCCTGTCGCGCGGCATTTACAAAAACCGCTATTTCCAGTACCGATCTGGCAGGTATGATCATCGAGGTCCGGCGCGCAAAGAATACGTTATAACCTCCTTTATTCATTTCTTCGATGTAAATCGGCTGATCCGAATCATTGTGCATGCGAAACACGAGCGGTTGGGTAAGTGAAGAGATCGTATCCCAGGAGAAGATTTGTTGCACGACCTTTTCTTTGAACGGATAGGGCGGGGGAGGCAGGGAGTCTTCCAGGACGAAATCGTAGACCGGATTTCCCGGAACACGAATCGTGACTTCACCTTCACCCAACCTGTTGATTCCATCCGGCCGGGTCCTGTAATGCGTCTGAGATGATTGTGCGGGCTGTTGGTACTTTGTTTTTACCAGAGCGGATGTTGGAGTTTGAACCGAAGCAGTTCCCGATCCGGAAGAGGCACGTTTCAGCGTATCCGTTTCCGGGCGAACGGGACGGTTATTCTGCTGAACGCCTTCCAGATCAATTATAAAATAATGCGTCTCCGAAGCAGCATTCACGCGGTAGTAAATCGGGAAATTCTTGTGGAAGCGGCCATAGCGTTCATTGAGTACAATCCATGTCTCCAGTTTCATTCCGGGAAGCACCGGGGAGCGCATGGGCGGTTCGGATATCGTAATGTTTCCGGCTCCGTCCGAATTCACGACCCGTGTGATCCACACTGTATCTTTGGAATCGTTCAAAATATTCAGGTAGATATGACGGTCCGCACTGAAGTAGTTCACTGTATCGCATTGGAGAAGCACCCGCTGACTCGTCAGGGTCGTTTGATAATGACGTTTCTCATGCACAATACGAATGGTATCACCCTGGGCAAAAGCCGAAAGGCCGAACAGGAAGCCGGTACAACTGCTTATCAGTATTCGAAAGAATTGATTCATAAATAGCATTTGGGCAGGACTTAGCAGAAACCATTCCATTTTGAAAAAGCGACGGGAGAATTGCGTATATTGAACCGGTTTTAACTGGCTACCCGCGAATTAGCCATAGTGCCGGACGCAGTTTGGAAAGCCGGATGAACTGCTTTGGAATGATACACGATAATGCTATTGAATATGAGCGATAAAGCACTTACAATGGATGACTACATTACCGGATTTCCGGCGAACATACAGGAACGGATGCAGGTTATTCGGCGCACGGTTCATGAAACGGTTCCCGGTCTTACGGAAGGCATCAGTTATGCGATACCCGTTTTTAAACTCGGTGGAAAAAACCTCGTGTTTTTCGCCGCTTACAAACATCACATCGGGTTTTATCCCGTTCCGTCTGACGACCCGTTCATTTCTGAAGAACTGAAGCAGTATAAGACGGGAAAAGGTTCCGTTCAGTTTCCTCTGGACCGAGAATTGCCGTTGGAACTTGTGAAGCGGATCACGCGCTATTATGCCGATCGCAGAAAATAGTCCGGTATGTGTAAAATAAAGTATATTCGTAAAAAAACAAGAAACATGAAAAACCTGCTTAAAACCTTACTTGCACTTTGTGTGTGCCTTACTTTAAACCAGCTGAATGCCCAGGAACTCCGCAAGAACGGATCGTACTTTGGCAAGGTTGAATCGAATGGTGATGTACGCATCAACGGATCGATTGCGGGACGTTTCGAGTCTGGCGGTGATATCCGCGTTGACGGCAGCATCCAGGGCAAGATCGAATCGAACGGGGATATCCGAAGAAACGGGAGTATCATCGGTCGTGTGGAATCCAATGGTGATGTACGCATAAACGGAAGCATCAAAGGGCGCATCGAGTCCAATGGGGATATTCGCATGAACGGCAGTATTATCGGTTCTGCAAAAGGCGTTGATCCCAGACAGGCTGCCGCGATCTTTTTCTTTCATTTCTTTGACTGAAAGAAGGTTGTCTGTTCAGAAAGTCATTTAGAAACACGCGTCTTTGAAGCATGGAACCGCGACTTGAAATTTTTCCGGGAAAAGCACTCACGGGAATGCGGGAAGATATGTCCTTGTCAAACGATACCACCCGGTCCCTCTGGCAACGTTTCAGGTCTTTTTTAGTGACGATTAGCGAAAAGCCGCCTCTGAACTTTTATTCCGTTCAACGCTATCCGAAAGACTATTTCAAGGACTTCGATGCGGCGAGGATCTTTGAGAAATGGGCTGCTGTTCCCGCCGATTTCCTGGTTGAGAAAGCAGATGGATTAAACAACCTGATCATTCCGGAAGGCCTCTATGCCGTTTTCATCCATCGCGGTGCGGCTGTAACTGCACGACAAACCTTTGAATACATTTTCAGTACCTGGTTACCCCGCTCGAACTACGAGCTCGATGAACGTCCGCATTTTGAACAACTCGACGAGCGCTATCGCAATGACGACCCGGATTCCGAAGAAGAGATCTGGATACCGGTGCGGCTGAAACACGGATCATCAACGAGTACTTAAAATAACGGTTGAAAGAATTAATTAACCCTTTCATAATACAGCCTTAACGCCTTTCCGATAAAATGACCGCATCTTTGTAACAGGTAAGCGAATAATTACAGCACCATCCTCAAAAATACTTCGAAAAGAAGCACTTCTGTTGAAAAGCGGGAGTGCTTTTTTATTTTATCCTATCTTTGTGTGAAACAACTGCCATACCATGGAATTGATCACCATTCGCCGTTTCGACAATGCCATTGACGCTTACATTGTCAAAGCGCACCTTGAAGAGAAAGGAATAACAGGTTATATTTTTGACGAACACATCGTGACACTCGTTCCCCTGTACAATGTTGGTGTGGGAGGGATTAAACTGAAGATTTCGGAAAATGACCGGGAGAAAGCACTTGAAGTACTTGCCGAACTGGACCGAACCCCGCTGACGAATCAGCAGGACGAAGCGATACACTGCCCGAATTGCGGTTCCACCGAGCTGAACAGCGGTTTTAAATCCATGCGAAGTCCCAAAGGCGTGCTTGCGGCGATTGTTTCCTTTCTACTGAGCGTATTTCCGATCTACTACGAAACCGTTTATTGCTGCCGCAAGTGCGGGAAAGAAGTCAAACCTGTGTCAAATAGCGAAGGCTGAATTTTTATTGTGTGAGCAAAATGATTGTTTTGTTAACCTATAATGAAAAAATTGCTATCATGAAAAAGCACCTGCTACTCGTCTTTTTATTTCCGTGTATGTCCTGCTTCGCGCAGCCAGTTTACTTCGAACCGGTCATCGTAGATGCCTGTGCCGAAAATGTAACGCTGGAAGAAGCGGAATGGTATGTGACCGATGAAACGAACCAGGCGGTGAGACAGAATGAGGGTTCTGCCGGAATCTGGCTTCATCCGGGCACTTATTACCTGCATACGGATAACGATTTTAGTGGCGGAACTTATTTCTATGTGAAGGGCGACCGCGTGATCAGGGATACATTCCGAACACATAAACTGGTGATGTGGCACGAAGTATCGCCGTCACACGGGTTCACGTATTGTGATGAGCCCGCCGAAGGGTATCTGGAAGATCATTACTTTAACGGGAATGTGCGCATCCGGGGCAATTTTAACCTGGGGAAGCCCGTAGATAGCCTTTTTGAATATTATCCGAACGGAAAACTGAAGCAAATGTCGCTTGAAAAGGAACGACGATTCCTGTCGTACGATACTACGGGAAATCTTGTCTGCGACTGGAATATCGGGAAAGGTTACCGTCGCACCTTCACAGCCCGTGGAATACCTGTGCGCGTAGAACGCGATAACCAGCTGGAAAAATACGATGAGAATGGCACCTGTACCCTCAGAGTGGAGCGCCGTGAAAAGGTTCGGATGTTCAATAAGTCCAACGCTCCCTGGGTTTATCGAATTAAGCGATTTGACGAAGTAGGCAGCCCTGTTTACATTGCAAAAATGGAGATGGATAAAGTTTCCGGCGCGTCTGCGCTTCCCGAAACTGCGGAAGAAATTGGCAACCTGGATTTGAAACGGATTACTTTTTACCGGCGCGGAGTGCTGCTTTTCAAACTCGTTCCGGCAAGCGCGGGGAGGTATATACGATACCTAAAACCCGGGAATAAATGGCAGCGTGACGGTACGCTCACGGAAGATGAATTTCAGGCGCTGCTAATTAATGCCGAATAGCCTGTAAATTGATGTTCCTGGAATCGGGTAGGGGCCTGATTAGTCAGCAATCGCCGTATTTGGGAACTTTTATTACAAAAGCCTGTTATTTCAGAACCCTTCGCAGTTCACATGAAAGAAATAAACCTCGTTTTTCCGCACCAGTTATTCGAAAAGAATCCGCTGTTATCTGATAAACGAACAAATTGGCTGGTAGAGGAATACCTCTTTTTCCGCCAATACGCGTTCCACCGTCAGAAACTCGTTTTTCACCGGTCGTCTATGCAGTATTATCAGTCCTGGCTCCGTGATCACGACCACGCGGTACGTTACGTGCATGCCACCGACGCGGAATCGGATATCCGGAAATTGGTGCCGGCCCTGCAAAAGGAAGGCGTTGAAAAGATGCATTACATCGATCCGACGGATAACTGGCTCGAAAAACGCCTTGTGCAGGCTGCTGAGAAAGCCAACATCGAACTCGTGCGTTACGACAGTCCGCTTTTCCTGAATGCGAAGCCCCGTGAAGATTTCTTTAAACCTGCCAAAAAGCGGTATTTCCAGACAGAATATTACACGGCAGAACGAAAGGACCGGGAACTCTTACTGGAAAAGGACGGGAGTCCGCTCGGTGGAAAGTGGTCTTTCGATTCGGACAACCGGAAAAAGTATCCGAAAAAGAATCAGGCGCCCGAAGTCTATTTCCCGAAAACGGATGATTTCTATGAAGAAGCAGTTAACTATGTCCATAAACACTTCGCGGATAACCCGGGTGAAACGGATACCTGCTATCCGCACACACACCGGAGAGCGAAGGAGTGGCTGAAACGATTTTTGGAGCAGCGCTTTGGTGAGTTCGGAACTTATGAAGATGCGATCGTTCGTGAAGAATCGATCCTGCACCACGGCCTACTGTCGCCCATGCTGAATGTCGGTTTGCTCACGCCGGATGAGGTGCTGGAGGCGGCTTTGGATCAGGCTTCGGAGTCGGACATCCCGCTGAACTCACTGGAAGGATTTGTCCGGCAGATCGTTGGCTGGCGCGAGTTTATCCGCGGTGTTTACGAATTGAAAGGTACGCAGCAACGCACGCGAAACTACTGGAATTTCAAACGGAAGATCCCGAAATCCTTTTACGACGGAACCACCGGTATCCTGCCGCTCGATGAAACGATCCGGAAAGTGCTGAAGACAGGTTACTGTCATCACATTGAACGCCTGATGATCCTCGGAAACTGCATGCTCTTGCACGAATTCGACCCCGATGAGGTCTATCGCTGGTTCATGGAATTGTTTATCGATTCGTACGACTGGGTTATGGTTCCGAACATTTACGGCATGACGCAATTCGCGGACGGCGGCATCATGACTACGAAACCTTACGTTAGCGGGAGCAACTACATCCTGAAAATGAGCGATTACCCGAAAGGGGACTGGCAGGAAACGTGGGACGCGCTGTTCTGGCGTTTTATGGATAAGCACCGCGAGTTCTTTGAACAGAATCCACGCCTGGGAATGTTGCTCGGAACTTTAGATAAAATGAAGGCGGAAAAGCGCAAACATTTGTTCTCCGTGGCCGACGAATACCTTAAAAAACTTCCCGCGAATTAAGTCAGTGAGTGCCGGCGGAGCAGGTGCCAGGCCACGTAAATGGCGCCGCACAGGGCTGCAGTGGCCGCGACGTAGAACGCCAGGGTGATGGATGCGAACGTGCGGTCATAGAAAAGCGTGGCCGCAGAACCACCCATGATCCCAAGTTCCAGGGCGATGTACATTGTTCCCGCCCCGATACCGCGTCGATGAGGAAGCGAAAGGTCGGCCGTCCAGGCGAAAAGCGTGGGACTTGTAATTCCCGTGGCGACACCGAATACGATGGAAGAAACCATGAAGAGTGTCGGCGTATTCGCATTTCCGGTCATGATCATACTCACCGTCATTAGGCTCAGGCCGAACAGCAATATCTTCCGGCGCCCGATCCGGTCGGAGATTTTTCCGGTACCCAGCCTGACGATAATCGTTGCCAGCACGTACAGGATGAAAAAGCGCCCTTTGTCGGCAATGTCCAGGAAAGTAGCATGCTCCGGTGACATGGTCAGCACGACCCCTGAACAGAAAGAAGAAAGAAAAGTAACGATCGCGGCGGGCATCACGCTGCGTTCAAATACTTCATTCCAGCCGATGCGCAGCAAGCTGAAGGAAAAGGGTTTCTTCTCCGGGATCGTTTCGCGTGCGGACGCCAATAGTATCGTTGAGATGACAGCCACAGCGGTGGCTACCAGGAAGAGGTTGTCGAGTCCTGCCCAGATGCGTATACGCGACCCGAGTGCCTGTCCGACACCGATTCCAAGCGACGTAAAGGTTCCCCAGATTCCCATGCCAAGTCCGCGTTTGTCTGCCGGAAGCACATCCGTTACGAGTGCCGTCCCGCCCGTTGGCATGAACCCGGCGCTGAAGCCGTGCAGAAAGCGCAACAGGAGAAAAACAAGTACGGAACCCGAAAGCGGGTAGAGGATGGTTGCGATGACGCAAATAACGATACCGGTGAGCATGATCGGTTTGCGGCCGATATGATCTGCGAGTTTGCCGGAAAAAGGCCGTGTGATCGCCGAAGAAAGTGTGAACATCACCAGGATAAGCCCGAAATGATCGCCTCCCAGCGCGTGCATGAATTCGTTCAGTTCCGGCAGTACGAGGTTAAAACTCGTCATGAACAGGAACATGCCGATGCAAACAATCCAAAAATTCCTGCCGTACGTAAACATAGTGGCGCAAAAGTAACAGCATTCAAACTTTTGATCGCGATCCTTGTTAAATTAAATATGAAAAAAATGAAAGTATTTGCATCCATCACCGCTACGGCGCTACTCGCACTGGCCTGTTCGAACCGAATGGACGACCAAAAGGTAGAAACGGACGGAACGACAGCTGCGGCCGAGACTGTTTCTTACAACATGCCTTCCGATAGTTCGAAGATCATCAAATC
This sequence comes from uncultured Flavobacteriales bacterium, assembly GCA_964389755.1. GTDB lineage: Bacteria > Bacteroidota > Bacteroidia > Flavobacteriales_D > Crocinitomicaceae > JBBSUQ01. The sequence continues at coordinate 18,435 of CAYMEW010000038.1, forward strand.
GGATGCAGAATGGAAGAAAATACTCAGTCCGGAAGAATATTATGTGATGCGCGAAGCGGGAACCGAACGCGCTTACAGCGGAAAGTACTGGGATAATCACGAAAAGGGTGTTTACTATTGTAAAGCCTGCGACTGGCCGTTGTTTTCCAGCGAAACGAAATTCGAATCAGGAACTGGCTGGCCGAGTTTCTATGCCCCGATCTCCAAGAAGTCAGTCATCGAAAAACGGGATAACTCTGCCGGAATGGTACGGACTGAGATCGAATGTGCGCGTTGTGAAGGACACCTCGGGCATGTTTTTGATGATGGTCCCGAACCGACCGGGTTGCGATATTGCATGAATTCCGTAGCTTTGAAATTCAAAAAGAAATAATTTACTCAATGATCAGGGAAGCAACATTCGGTGCAGGCTGCTTTTGGTGTGTGGAAGCCTGTTTTTCAGACCTCGACGGCGTCATTTCTGTAAAATCAGGCTATTCCGGCGGAAAAAGGGAAAACCCGACCTATGAACAGGTGTGCAACGGTGCGACCGGCCACGCAGAAGTCGTGCAGGTTCAGTACGACGATTCGAAGATCACGTATCCCGAACTGCTCGAAGCATTTTGGTTCGTACACGACCCGACGCAGTTGAACAGGCAGGGGAACGACATCGGAACCCAATACCGCAGTGTAATCTTTTATCACGATGATGAACAGCGCGATATTGCTGAAGCATTTAAGCAAAAACTGGATGATGAAAAGGTGTGGGATCAACCGATCGTAACAGAGATCAGTCCGCTGATCAATTTTTTCCCCGCTGAAGCTTATCACGATAACTATTTCGAACAGAATCCAGGAAATGCCTATTGCCAGGCCGTCGTAAGACCGAAGGTCGAGAAGTTCAGAAAGGTGTTCGCTTCGAAGCTGGCCTGATTTTTCAGGGCATAAAAAAACCGCCTGCCAGGTGACAGACGGTTTGGGAAGAAAGGATGGATATTAAAGATCGTCGTCTTCAAGTTCTTCTTCCATTTCGGAAGACTTTTTACCTTTTTGGTCTTTGTGCATTTCGCGGCGTTTTTCCATACGCTCTTTTTTCTGCGCCTCCCACTCCTGGTATTTCTCATATTGCTCCGGAGTAAGGATCTGACGTAATTCCACTTTGTAAGCGTCATGGCTTGCGATCATTGCTGCTTTTTTCTCCTCGCGGGTCATGGTCTCGTTGGAACGCAGTTCTTCGCGTTGTTTGGCCATGCGCAGGTGCAGGTCTTTCACTTTTGCCTGCTGATCCGCATTGAGTTCGAGCTTTTCGGTCATGTGTTGCGTACGTTTTTCAGCACGCTGCTCCGGGGTCATTTTTTCATGCCGATGATCATGCATTTCTTTTTTTGCTTTGGCATTTTGTTGTTGCGCCATTCCGGTAAAGCCGATCATAAGAGCGGCACCGAATGCTAAGATTTTCAGATTTTTCATACTTTTATTTTCGGGGCAGTATTCAATTATAATGCCAAAAGGTATGGAAGTACCTTCTTTAAAGCCGTCCGATTTGAAAATTAACGCAATGTCGCTGAATAAAACACGTCTTTCATTTATCCGATTCATCAAGGTTTCGCTGTTGCTTAGCCTGCTTTTCACGCTGCCGTGCGCTTCGCTGCCCGGAAAGGAAGGCAGAAAGATCAACCTGAGTAAACGCGGACTCACCGAGATCCCGGAATGGGTTTTTTTAAGTCCTGAAAGCGTGCGGGTACTGAACCTTTTCGGAAATCACCTCACGGAAATCGATCCGCGCATCGGTGAACTGAAAAACCTGGAAAAACTCTATGTCGGACGCAATGACCTGAAAACGCTTCCGCCTGAGATTGGCAGACTTAAAAAACTGGAATTGCTCTCTGCACAATACAATGAGATCGATACCTTGCCGCCGGAGATCGGTGAACTGGAGTCGCTCGAACAGCTCTGGCTGACTCAGAACGAACTGAATTACCTGCCCGCCGAACTGATGGAACTCAAACGACTGTCGGTACTGAAACTGAACTTTAACCAGTTACTCGCCCTGCCGGAAAATATCGGGAATTGCGAACGGCTGGGATTCATTTACCTCAATAAAAATCACCTCACGCGTATTCCGGAAAGTATTTCGAAGTTGAGCCACCTCAAAGAAATGTATCTCGCGAAAGCCGGTGCACTGCTTGCTCTGCCGGAGTCGATCTGCGACCTGCGGTATATGGAGATCCTGGAAGTGGACCGGGGAACGGTGCTGCCGACCTGTTTGCTTGTTATACGTGCCAACCGGCTTCAGATCATTATGCGTTAAAGGTTGGAGGCCGCATCCTTGATGCGCACAAACTCATTCTTTACCTGGTTCATCCCGATCACGCCACCGGACATACCGGTTGTTTTTCGCGAAATCGTTACGTGCACACCGTCTTCCTTTTCGACAAAATTGACATCGAACTTAAAGTATTTGACAAAAGCGCCGAGCAGAAGACGTAAAACGCGACTTCCTTTTTCTACCTGTAGAAAATCGGGGGTGGCTGTGTTTAACTTATAACCGAACATGTGAAAGAGGTCTTCGATACGTGTCTTAACTTCTTCGAGGGAACCGTTATAAACGTTTACAAGTGCGTCCTTGGCTTCGTATTGGGTGCGGACAAAAATGGGTGTAGTCATGAGATTCAAGTTTTTCCGAAATTAAATAAAAAAAGCGGATCCGGAGACCCGCTTTTCGACTGTATCTGTGTATTCCTTAACTTTCTTCACTTTCCTTGATCGGCTTGCGAAAAACGATCTTGCCGTCAAAAATATCCATGACCACATTCTGTTCCGGGTCGATCTTGTCTGCCAGCAATGCTTTTGAAAGTTCGTTGAGCACCTGCTTCTGGATAATCCGTTTCACCGGCCTTGCACCGAAGAAAGGATCATAACCCGCTTCCGCGATCCAGTTGAACGCCTCGTCGGTAATGCGCAGGTGAATATCGCGTTCCGAAAGGCGCTTCTGAAGCTGATCAAGTTGGATTTGCACAATGTCGCGAATGTTTTCATGCGATAACGGTTCGAACATGAGTACTTCATCGATCCGGTTCAGGAATTCCGGGCGAATCGTCTGGCGCAAAAGGTCCATGACTTCGCGTTTCGACTTTTCGGCCACGCGGTCGTATTCCCCTTCTTTGGCATTGGCAAAGTTCTCCTGGATCAGCGTGGAACCCATGTTACTGGTCATAATGATGATCGTATTTTTAAAGTTCACCGTACGACCCTTGTTATCTGTTAGACGTCCGTCATCGAGCACCTGCAACAGGATGTTGAACACGTCGGGATGTGCCTTTTCGATCTCGTCGAGCAACACGATGGAGTAGGGGCGCCGTCTTACCGCTTCGGTCAGTTGTCCGCCCTCATCGTAACCAACGTATCCCGGAGGCGCTCCAACCAGTCGGCTCACGGCGTGTTTCTCCTGGTATTCGCTCATATCGATCCGTGTCATGGCGTTCTCATCGTTGAAGAGGAATTCGGCCAGTGCCTTGGCAAGTTCGGTCTTCCCGACACCGGTGGGACCGAGAAAGATAAAGGACCCGATAGGACGCCGGGCATCCTGCAGTCCGGCACGTGAACGACGCACGGCATCCGAAAGTGCCACGATTGCCTCTTCCTGTCCGACCACGCGTTTTTTGAGTTCATCTTCGAGCCGCAACAATTTCGATTTCTCACTTTCGATCATTTTGGAAACCGGGATACCCGTCCATTTGGAAACGACATCTGCGATTTCTTCGGCATCCACTTCTTCTTTGATCATTTTGGAACCGCTCTGCATCTGAGCGAGGCGAGCCTTGGCATTTTCGAGTTTTTGCTCCGACTCTTTAATGCGCCCGTAGCGGAGTTCGGCTACTTTTCCGTAATCACCGGAACGCTCTGCCTGCTCCGCCTGAAGTTTGAACTGCTCGATGTCTTCCTTGGTGCGCTGCACCTCGTCCACCACGTCGCGTTCGGCCTGCCATTTCGCCACGTATGCGTCACGCTCTTCATTTAAATGAGCGAGTTCTTTCTCCAGGTTCTCGAGTTTTTTGGTCTCGCCCTCTCGTTTAATAGCTTCCCGTTCGATCTCCAACTGCATAATGCGTCGCTCGAGTTCATCGAGTTCTTCGGGCTTGGAGTTAATTTCCATACGCAGTTTTGAAGCGGCCTCGTCGATCAGGTCAATGGCCTTGTCGGGCAAATGCCGGTCGGTGATGTATCGCTGCGAAAGTTCGACAGCTGCAATGATCGCCGCATCCTTAATAATCACTTTGTGGTGATTCTCGTATTTTTCCTTAATCCCGCGAAGGATGGAAATCGCATCCTCGGTGGTCGGTTCGTCGACCATAACTGTCTGGAAGCGGCGTACGAGGGCCTTGTCTTTTTCAAAATACTTCTGATACTCATTCAGGGTTGTTGCTCCGACGGCGCGCAATTCACCACGTGCCAGGGCCGGTTTGAGAATGTTGGCCGCGTCCATGGCTCCTTCGCCTCCGCCACCCGCTCCCACGAGCGTATGGATCTCGTCGATGAAGAGGATGATCTCCCCGCCGGCAGAAGTGACTTCTTTGATCACCGCTTTCAGGCGTTCTTCAAATTCGCCCTTGTATTTGGCTCCGGCCACGAGTGCTCCCATGTCCAGTGAGTATACGACCTTACTTTTGAGGTTCTCCGGCACGTCACCGTCCACGATCCGGTGTGCAATACCTTCTGCGATCGCGGTTTTACCAACGCCCGGCTCACCGATCAGGATCGGGTTGTTTTTCGTACGACGTGTGAGGATCTGCAACACGCGCCGGATCTCGTCGTCCCGGCCGATGATCGGGTCGAGTTTGCCCTCTTTAGCCATTTCATTGAGGTTCTTAGCATATTTTTCAAGTGACTGATAGGTGTTCTCCTGGCTGTTAGAGGTCACTTTTTGTCCGTTTCTTAATTCCATGATTGCTTCACTTAATTTCTTTTTGGTGATTTTCGTATCCTTCAGCATGCTCCCGATACTGTCCGATGCTTCGAGCAGGCTCAGGAATAACAGTTCTACGGTCACGTATTCGTCGCCGAACTCCTTCAACAGGTTTAGTGAACGCGTCAGTGTCCGGTTGGCTTCCTGAGAAAGATACAATTGTCCGCCGCTTACTTTCGGATACGTACTGATGATCCGGTCGGTGGTCTGTTCAAGCACCGTTGCATCAGTACCTACTTTGTTGAGCAGGTAAGGGATCACCTCACGGTCATTTAAGAAAATGGCTTTGAGCAGGTGCCCGTTCTCGATCGACTGGTTTCCTTCGGATTCCGCGATCTGCTGGGCCTGCTGGATGATCTCCTGCGATTTTATAGTAAATTTTTGAATGTCCATTTTTGAAGTGTTTACACGGGTTCCTCAAAATATAAACCAATGAGATTTTGAATGGTTCATGCGGTCATTTTGACATTTAAGAGAATAGCGAAGCGCCAATTTGTCTGTTTTGAAAGGGGAAAATTACCTGCTAAAGGTCAAACTGTCATTACAGGTGAGCACGATACCAGTCTACCGCAAGCGCTAATCCTTTTGAAAGATCGTGTGTGGGCTCGTAACCGAGTAATCTGCGCGCCTTATCGATAGAGGCCAGCGAATGCGGAATATCCCCGGAACGCTCCGGACCGTGTTGCAGCGGAACTGCGTTCACAGCCGGGTCATATTTGGCGAGTTCTTCCTTGAGAATGCGAACCAGCGTATTGAGGTCTGTTTGTTCACCGACCGCTGTATTGAAAACCTCTCCGATGGCTTCCGGGTTGGTGGTGGTTGCCGCCAGGTGATTCATACGGATCACGTTATCGATATAAGTAAAGTCCCGCGAATTCGTGCCGTCTCCATGAATCAGTGGAGATTCATGCTGCATGAGCAACTGGGTAAAACGCGGGATCACAGCTGCATAAGCTCCCTGCGGATTCTGGCGCCTGCCATATACATTGAAATAGCGAAGTCCGATCGTTTCCAGGCCGTAGTTTATGCGAAACACATGCGCATACAATTCATTGACGTATTTTGTAACCGCGTACGGTGAAAGTGGTTTCCCAATGCGCTCTTCGACTTTGGGGAGTTCGGTTGAATCACCGTAGGTGGAGGAACTCGCGGCGTACACGAAGCGTTTGACACCGGCGTCGCGTGCTGCGATCAGTACGTTCAGGAAACCGGTGATGTTAACAGAGTTAGTGGCTTCCGGATGTGCCAACGAACGGGGCACGGAGCCGAGTGCAGCCTGGTGTAGCACGATGTCTATTCCCTGCATGGCCACTTTGCAAACTTCCGGATCGCGAATGTCCCCTTCAATCAGCGTAAAGTCCGGGTGCGTTTCAAAATCCGAAAGGTTCTCCCGGCTACCGGTGGAAAAGTTGTCCAGGCAAACGACTTTATTATGGTGACGCAGCAGATCTTCACACAAGTTGGAACCGATGAACCCGGCTCCCCCGGTGACGAGTACGCGCGTATGATGAATAAATTGGTATGCAGAGGTTTCTCCAGCCATTCGTGTTGCTACAAAGTTTATACTTTTTCCGAAGTAAAGGACCATCCTGGAAGAAAAAATATTTCTTTTTCATAAAATTACTGTAAGTCAGTGTTTTAAATCTGTTCACTTAAAAGTTTTCAACAAGTCGTGTAACAATTGTTAATAACGGACGTAATACCTGTTAACAAACACAACGACATCATGAAATTTAAACTGTTTTTAACCTTTACGGGAGCTGCAACGCTGGCATTCGCTGAGCACAGGATCTCGAAAGAGGAATATGTGGAGGCGTGGAGCGGGACCGCGATCCAGGAAATGGTCAGCCACAAGATCCCCGCAAGCATTACGATCGCACAGGGAATTCTCGAAAGCGGAAGCGGAAACTCGGACCTGGCCCGAAAGGGAAATAATCACTTTGGTATTAAATGCCATGACTGGGGTGGAGACCGCATGTTCCTTGACGATGACAAAAAGGACGAATGTTTCCGGGTGTATGCCAAAGCGGAAGAATCCTTCGCGGATCACAGTGTGTTCCTCACCGGCCGATCTCGTTACAATGAACTGTTCACCTTCGATATTACGGATTACAAAGCATGGGCAAAAGGCCTCAAGGCAGCAGGTTACGCGACCAACCCGAAATACCCGGACCTCTTGATCTCCATTATTGAAGACCTGAAGTTATACGAACTTGACCAGATCGGGGATCCGGACCGGCACGCACCGGGCGGATTGCTGGCAAACGAAGACACGAAAACGACGCAGGAAAAAGAAGTCAAAGGCCCGAAAGGACGTAAAGAAATTACAATGACCTTCCAGCGCGGAAGTTCAAAGACCGTTGGCAATACGCACACCGTAGCCATCCATGAAAACCGCGTTCGTTACGTGGTCGCGAAAAAGGGAGACACCTTCTACCGCATTGCAGAAGAATTTGACATGGCGCTCTGGCAACTCTACAAGTACAATGATTTTGCGGAAACGAAAGACGTACTCGAAGAGGGAGATATCGTGTACCTGCAACCCAAAAGACGTCGCGCAAAACAAAAAGGAGCTGTATACAGCGCCAATGAAACACTTTCACTCAAAGAAATCTCACAGATCAATGCCATCCGGCTCGAGTCGCTCATGAAAATGAACAATATTGCGAGTACCGGTGCAGTGGTCGAAAAAGGCACTAAGATAATCCTTCGTTGATGCGTTGACGAATGGTTTTTTAGTTTGTTGTTGTTTGTAAGGTTGTCCGTAATGCGGGCAACCTTTTTTGTAGGAATACAAGTTTTACCTTTCGCTATGCGTTGGATTAACAATCATTTAGAAGGGTTAAAAAATATTTGAGAATCTTAGGTAATATTCACTCTTTTCGTTAAGTTTGGAGGGAAAAAATTAGGGAACTATGAAGCCGTCCACGGAATTATTCAAACTCATCCGTTCGCTGTCGAAGTCGGAGAAACGATTCTTTAAGCTGTCATCGGCTCTCCAGTCCGGTGAGAAAAATTACCTGAAGATCTTCGATGTCATTGAAAAGCAATCCGAATACGACGAGGAAGAACTCAAACGTACTTTCCGCGGCGAACGCTTCATCAAACACCTTCCTTCGGAAAAAAATCACCTCTATAAATTGATTCTCAAAAGCCTGCGTGCGTATCACAGTGATCAAACGGTTGGCGGACTCCTCAAACAGGAGATCAAGAATGTTGAGATCCTCTACGACAAAGCGCTTTTCAAGGAATGTGAGAAATTCGTAAAACGCGCCAAGCAAACGGCCCGCGAATACGAACGCTTCTATTACTGGTTTGAACTCATTTCCTGGGAAAAGAAGTTGCTCGAAGAAGCGTATGAAGCCGGCGAATTCAATACGAATCTCGATGAGCTCGTGGCCGAAGAGGAACTGGTCATTTCCAAACTCCGGAACCTCGCCGAATACACGGTGATCTACTCGAAGATAAACCTGATCTTCCGGAGTGGTGGTTTCACGCGTAACGAGACCGAAAGAAGCCAGGTGGAAGAAATTGCAAACTACCACCTGATAAAAGGGAAAAATACCGCGATCTCCACAACGGCAGCTTCGATGTGTTACTATATCAAAGGACTCTGTGCAGCGACCAATCGCGAATTTGCCGACAGTTTCCAGTTTTTCAACCGCACCAAAGAGATCCTCGACAACAATCCGAATATTAAGATCGAATCCGCGCAACGCTATGTGCTGACATTGTCGCACCTGCTGCGCTGCTACATTGAAGACAAAGACTTTAAGAATGCCGAACGGACGCTTACCGATCTGCGCGGTCTTGAAAATCAAAAGGGCTTTACCTCGATCGATATCAGCCTGAAGATCTTCACGCTGTCTTATAACCTCGAACTCTCGCTGTTACAGGCACGTGGAGAATTTGACAGGGCGGTAAAACTGATTGCACAGATCGAGGAACTTTTGCAGGAGTATGGTGATAAGATCAGTAAAGAGCAGATCATCCAGTTTCATTACAATTTTGCCTATTCGTACTTCGGTGCGCAGGAATACAAAAAGGCCCTGCATCACATCAATGAAGTGCTCAACGATAACGAACAGAACCTCCGGCAGGATATCTATAGCTTCGCGCGCCTGCTCAACCTGTTGATTCACTTCGAACTCGGAAACCTCGATTTCATGGACTACGTGATCAAATCCACGAATCGTTATCTCAACAAGCAGGAAAAGGATTACCGCATTGAGAATATCTTCATTAAGAATATTCGTAAACTTTCAAAGATCGTCAATAACTACGAACGGATTCAGATCTTTGAGAGTATGAAGGAAGAGATTGACGAATTGCTGAAAGATCACTCCGAACGGGTAATCATGGAATACTTTAACGTATCGGCATGGATCGAAAGTAACCTTTCGCGGATCTCACTCTCCGAAGCAGTACATAAACAGTTAAAAGAGCACGGCGCCTGAAAGCGCGAAAGAATTCACGACCGTTTTAATACGTGTTGTACTTTCCGGGAATGCACGGTAATTGCGTTCGTAAGTCATGTATTTATAAGCCAGGTCAATGACAAAATTCGCCGTTTTAAACCCGATACCTGCCGAATAGATCTGCTGATTGCCCAGTTCAGCCTGTACTTCCGACTTAAAAGCCGGTGGGTAAAGCGCATAACCGCCGCGTAAGAACAGGTTACTGGTTAAGAGGAGTTCACCTCCAACGCGCAGGTTCAGCGCCGGCTGGAATACAGATTTGGCTGTCGCATTTTCCGGCTTGAAGTCATAATAAGCATTTCCGTCTTTCGAAGTTCCCCTGAAAAAGGCCCAGCGATAGTTCACATACTCCAGGTCAACGTTTACGCAGCCTTTCAAACCGAATACATACGCGATGCTTCCCACGAAGCGGGTAGGGGTCCGAACCTTATACACGTACTGCGCCGAAGGTTTCAGATTCTCGGCAAGTCGATAAGTCGTATCCTGGAAATAACCGTTCATATCAGCCGACCAGGTATCGGTCATTTCGGCAAAGGTCGGTGAGTGGACGGCAAGTCCGAGTCGTAGTGCTTCCGTGGGAAGGTAAATCACCCCGATCTTTAAATTGGCGCCGTTCCCTTTTGTTTTAAGGTTGTATGCGTAATCAAAGGAACGCAGATCGGTACCGACCGTATCGGTCAGGGTTTCTTTGTGCAGGTATTTCTCGGTATAATTAAAGGAACGCAGCCCCAGGTTCACTCCGAGGTACAATTTGTTCAGGTAATTGGCGCTGTATGAAAAATACCACTCGTTGATTCCGCCTTTCTGCTCGATGTCGCGATCGTGTAACATGTCGCCCTGTGTCAGCAGGGAATAATAGGTGGAACTTTGATCGTCGTAATTGATCAGGTAGGTCTCCCAGGCCAGCGAGGTGCTAAAGGGATACTGAAAAGCCAGGTTCTCCGGCGTCACACCCGCTCCCTGTGCCGTAAAACCGTCCAGTAGCGAGTTGTACAGACGTCCCTGGTAATGCGTATTCTGGGTGTAATTATCAATGCGGTTATAGCCGATTCCAAGTTGGGAATATAAAAAACCGCGGTTTTCCTCGGATTTATCATTTACCAGCACCAATCCCAGGTTGCCCATTTTAAACGGAGTCTTTGTGGCGTCTGTCGTGGTCCCGTTAAAGTCGGAACTGTTCTTGACGTGACTGATATTGATCCCTGCCCCGAATTGAGAAGCGGAGAAACGCCCGAAACCGGCCGGATTTATTTGGCTGCATCCGAAATTCGCGCCAAGCGCTCCAAAGGAACCGGCCATGGACTCAAAGCGGGCATCCCCCTGGAAAGTGGATTTTGAAAATCTAAACAGGTCGTTTTCATTTTGACCCAGGACAAGGAAAGGGAAACTGCAGAGAACGCAGTAAAGTATTTTTTTCATGAATGATCTGCAAACGGTCTGTGCTTATTAACGTCTTCCGCCGGTATTTGTTCGTGTTCCTCCTCCGGAAGACCCTCCGGAGCGTCCGCCCGAACTTCCACCGGTATTGATGCTACCTCCCGAACGTCCGCCTGAACTAGGAACGGAAATGCGTCCGCCGGATCCGCCGCGATTACCGGAATTGATGTTGATCGAACGGTTTCCACCGGAAGAACGGTTGATCGTACCGTTGTTAGACGGCTGCGTACGGGTATTGATCTGTCGTCCCGAAGAACGGGAAGGCTGGAATGTCGGTCGCTCGGAAGAACCTGAACGAACAGTCGGTGTACTCGTGCGCGCCGTTCCGTTGTTAAACCCGGTATTGGCCGGACGACCGACCTGGCGTTCGGAAGTAACCGTGCGTTCACTGGTGCTGATGTCTCGCGTGCGAACGTTCTCATTTTGTGAGATCGGCATACGCGATCCGGCAAGTGATTTGGAATTTACCGGTTTCCCTGTGGTCGTCCCCGGTTTACCTCCGTTCGGTGCGGTAGGGGAGTTTAACGCTCCGGAAGAATACCCGCGACGGTTGCTTACATCCGAATAACCGGCAGTTGTCCCGCGATGTCCGTTGTATACCGGTCCGCTGGTATAAGATCCGTTACCACCGTAGCCGTTACTACCATAACCGTTGCCACCGTAGCCATAGCCGCCGTATCCGTAATAAGGATTGTAATAGGGGTTATAATACGGGTTGTACGCTGAATAAGGTCCGTACATATACGGAGAGTAACCGTAAGGAGAATACGGATATGAATACCATGGATTGTACGGGTTGTAATACGAAGGATAATTACCGAACATCGGGTCGTAGAACGGATTGTAATAACCGTTGTTAAACATACCGTGACCCATCGGGTTGTAAGCGTAACCGAAATAAGTCGAAGTCATCGGAGAATAACCGGTGTACATACCACCCATAAAATAGATGTTGGAAAAAGGACTTCCGAACCAGTTTGCGCGCTGATCGAAGCGGTCTCGCGGAGAATTCCCGTTATAGTACGTGGAAGTAACGCCACGACGTTTGTTCGCCTTGTAACGGTAGGTCGAGTAAGAAGTCGGGTCCGTTAAAGATTCGCCCACCGGAACAGCCGTGCTCTTCATGACGTAAACGTCGTCATCCGCAAGCGGACGCGAAGAATAACAGGAACTCAGCACGAGGGCAAGTCCGGTTAATGAAGCGATATATGTGAATGTTTTTCGTACCATGATAAAATCAGTTGCTTGTTGTCGAATTACATTTAAAAATAAGGTTTAATTTCTATTTTTGCAAAGATTTAACTAAAATTTATCTTTTCAAACACGTATGGCGCAAAAATACACAAGCAGGAGCGAAGACTATTCCAAATGGTATAATGAACTGGTTGCCCGGGCTGACCTGGCCGAAAATTCCGGCGTACGGGGATGCATGGTGATCAAACCCTACGGATATGCGATCTGGGAGAAGATCCAGGCGCAACTCGATAAAATGTTCAAGGAAACAGGTCACCAAAACGCTTATTTCCCGCTCTTTGTGCCTAAAAGCCTCTTCGAAGCGGAAGAAAAGAACGCGGAAGGATTCGCCAAAGAATGCGCCGTGGTCACACACTACCGCCTGAAAACAGACCCGGATAACAAGTCCAGACTCATCGTGGACCCGGAAGCAAAACTCGAGGAAGAACTCATCGTGCGTCCGACCAGTGAAGCAATCATCTGGAATACCTATAAAAACTGGATTCAGTCCTACCGCGACCTGCCAATCCTCGTGAACCAGTGGGCCAACGTTGTGCGCTGGGAAATGCGTACGCGCCTTTTTCTACGGACAGCCGAATTCCTCTGGCAGGAAGGTCATACCGCTCATGCGACCAAAGAAGAAGCGATCGAAGAAGCGGAACGCATGCTTGAAGTATACGCAACCTTTGCCGAAAACTTCATGGCCATGCCGGTTATCCGTGGACGTAAATCTGAAAGTGAACGTTTCGCAGGGGCAGAAGATACCTATTGCATCGAAGCCATGATGCAGGACGGAAAAGCACTCCAGGCCGGGACCTCTCACTTCCTCGGGCAAAACTTCGCGAAAGCTTTTGATGTACGCTTTGCAGATAAAAGCGGGCAACTCGACTTCGTGTGGGCAACTTCCTGGGGAGTCTCCACACGACTCATGGGAGCGCTCATTATGACGCATTCGGATGATGAGGGACTCGTTCTTCCGCCGGCACTCGCACCGATCCAGGTGGTGATCGTCCCGATCTATAAAACGGAGGAAGAACGCCGCGCCATCGGTGATAAAATGGATGAGATTGCCGCAGAACTGAAGGCAAAAGGCATCAGCGTGAAGATTGACGACGACGACCAGAAACGCCCGGGATGGAAGTTTGCCGAATACGAGGCCAAAGGAGTACCCGTACGCCTGGCGATCGGTCCGCGCGACCTGCAAAACGAACAGGCTGAACTTGCGCGACGCGATACTCGCGAGAAAAAAGCGGTTCCTTTCAACGGAATTGCAACATACATTGAGAACCTGCTCGACGAAATTCAGCAGAACCTGTATGACCGTTCACTGAAGTTCCGTACCGACAACATGCGCAAAGTGGATTCGTACGATGAATTCCGCGAACTACTCGAGTCGGAAGGCGGCTTTTTCCTGGCTCACTGGGACGGAACGGCTGAAACCGAAGAAAAGATACAGGAAGAAACAAAAGCGACCATCCGCTGTATTCCGCTCGATGCGGAAGAAGAAGAGGGAACCTGCATGTATTCCGGGAAACCCTCCAAACGACGCGTGGTATTCGCAAAAGCTTATTGATATGGAAGAAAGAGATGCAATCATCGAACTGCTGTCGACGAAGTCGGCTCTGAAGCAGGACGTTTACACCGACACGCGTGCCGTTTTCGAACGGTTCCGGAAGATTATCCACCGCGAGATCTCCGATATGCGCAGGGAAGTGAAGGATGACCGTGTAAGACTGGATGCGCAGGATAAAGGAGATTTCGAGATCCAGGTATTTATCGGGAGTGACGTACTCGTGTTCCAGATGCACACGAACGTGTTCAAACTGCCGGATGAGAACCCGATGTGGAAAATGCCCTACCTCAAACAGGACGAACGACGCGGCTACTTCGGGATCATCAACGTCTACGATTTTCTTGCCGATTCGTACATCTTCAACCGCGGGAACGATACCGGTTACCTGATCGGTCGCATGTTTGTCAACTTCGAAGAACATTTCCTGGTGGAAGGGAAAGGACAGCTTGGCTTTCTGTTTCGCGACCTGGAAAAAGGAGTGCTCTCCGATGATGTTATCCTGCACATCGTAAGAACAGCTTTCGTACATGCCCTTGAATTCGATCTGTTTACGCCTCCGTACGACATCGTACAGGAAGTGAGCGTGATGCAAATGCAGGCCCTGAGTTCGTCTCTGCAAATGAAAACAGGCAAACGCCTGGGCTTCAAATTTGAATCGGAACAGGATAAAATATTTTAAAAAAAATCCGGTCAGAAGTTTGCTGTTACCGTTTTTCAATTTATATTTGCACTCCCAAATTCAAGCGGGACATTGAAATACGGCCCATTCGTCTAGTGGTCAGGACGCCAGGTTTTCATCCTGGAAACAGGAGTTCGATTCTCCTATGGGCTGCCAATTTAAAACCGTTAAAGGGTTAAGTTGGCCCATTCGTCTAGTGGTCAGGACGCCAGGTTTTCATCCTGGAAACAGGAGTTC
>CAYMEW010000038.1:33116-36670 GCA_964389755.1 uncultured Flavobacteriales bacterium
GATTCTCCTATGGGCTGCAGAAATTTTTTGAATAATCTTTAAACAAAGAACAAAATGGCGAATCATAAGTCAGCTATCAAACGAGTACGTTCAAACGAGTCTAAAAGACTGCGTAACAAATACCAGCATAAAACAGCACGTAATGCCGTTCGCAAACTGCGCGCTGCAAAAGACAAAAAAGAAGCTCAGGAGCTTTATCCTTCAGTAGCTTCCATGCTGGACAAACTCGCAAAGCGAAACATCATCCACAAAAATAAAGCTGCAAACATCAAATCAGGTCTGCAGGTGGCGATCAACAAACTCTAATTCGATCGTAAAAGAATTTCGGAAGGGGCATACGTGCCCCTTTTTTTATACTTTTACTTTCCGCAAGCTACCCGTATGAACAGGATCCTCGTACTTTGCTCTTTCTGCTTTTTACTCCTGCAGGCACGTGCCCAGAAAGGATTCATTTTTCCGCAGGTAGATACGATCACCTTCGCATACCGCGTCGGGGGGAAGATCGATTCCATGGATCTCTACAATTGCTACCACCTCTCAAACCTCCCCGGCGGAGGATTTAACCTGCGAAACAACATTTTTACCTCCCAACAGTTTGCACTTCAGCCGAACCTGCTCAACTTTCGCGAAGAAGCGCGCCCCATTCCTCTGAAAACTTCCGCACTTCCGCACCTTGGGTTCACCTATTCCTTCGGAACAAAAGCCAACCAGTTCTTCGGAGTCGATTACCAGCAGGCCTTCGGTGCGAATACCTTACTCAATGTCCGGATCAGGAGAAACTCCGGTACAGGTTATGTCCGCAATTCCGCGTTTAAGAATAACGAAGTGCAGCTCGACCTGCGTCACCACGGGAAATTCTACTCCATGGTACTTGACGGCCGCTACGGAAACCACACGATCGGGGAGAGCAACGGCGTGACCTCCGATTCGGTCATCCGGACCTTCGGCATCATCTTCGCGCCGGTACGTTCGGAAAATGCACAGAGTAAGATCCAGCAGGGACACATCGAGCTGACGAATTACTTTAACTTCCTGCGCGATTCCCTGCAGGCCTTCGGACTTTACACAAAACACCGCTACGAAGTCGTGAACCGCGTGTACACCGAACAGGATACACTCGCAGGATTGTATTCCCAGATCAACATCGATTCCCTTTCAACGCGTGATCAATACCAGACGGCCTCCATTCGCAACGGTGCCGGGATATACCTTGCGCGCAAATACTGGTCGCTCGAAGGCGGAGTGGATTACCGCTACTGGGATTACCAGAACCTCGGCAGTCACCGGGATACCAGTGAGGTCGACCTGTCCGGACGCCTGCGCATCCATGCCGGTAAGTTTTTCCTGGAAGACGAACTTCGCTTTAACATCGTCGGTGCCGGGAACCAGTTCCGAAACGAGGCACGTGCTTCCTACAAACCGGGCGGACGCTTTTCAGCAGGAGCACATTTCCGGCTCGAAAGCCTGTGGCCCGAACCGTTCCAGCGGTTTTATTACGCCAACAACTTTGCCTATCAATTGCCTTCCTATCAGTTGCAGAAACGCATGTATCTGTCCGTGAACGGGACTTACGAACTAAAGAACGATCAACGGGTGTCCGTGTCACTTTCCACGCTTAACATGCTCGATAACTACTTTTTCATCAACGACCGCTGGCGAAATGATACGCTGAATGCTGTTTCGGTAACTTCACTTTCCGTGCAGGGATCCTTTCATTACCGTTTTATCTATCTGCAGCCGAACGTCCTGTTCAACATCGCGAACACCGATTTCGATTTCGTTCCGGACCTCGACCTGAGGGCGCGCGTCTTTCTCAAAGGAAAGCTTTTTAAAGACAAAAAACTCGAGGGGATATTGGGGGCGGATGTCTCTTACACTTCGGGGTACCGCCTGCTGACCTACCTCGGGCCGCTGGACGTGTATCAGCCCCTGAACAGCGGACAGTCATTTATTGCTCAACCCAACTTCTCCGTGTTCACCGGCTTCGCAATCGACGTTTTCCGGCTCTACGTTCGCCTGGAGAATATTGCCTACCTGTTCAACGATGCCACGAACAAAGTGGCCGTCGGTTACCCGATTTATTCCGGCGCGTTGCGTATCGGGCTTACCTGGGATTTTTTCAATTGAGGTCTCTTCACTCCAAAAGTGATCACTAATTTTTTGTTTTTGATCTGTAGGCGGCTTTTTTACGCTCGAAATTTTTTAATTTGGTCTCAAACCGGAATGCATGATCCGAGAAGACGAAAAACATTTCATTGAACGCAGTAACTGGCTCCGTGCTGCCGTACTCGGAGCAAACGACGGAATCCTTTCCACGGCCAGTATCACAGTGGGCGTGGCCGCCGCAACCGGCCTCAGGGAACCGATTGTCATTGCATCTGTGGCGGGTCTCGTGGCAGGAGCATTGTCAATGGCTGCCGGAGAATACGTGTCTGTCAGCTCACAGTCCGACCTTGAACGGGCCGACCTGGAACGCGAACGTGAAGAACTGCAAAACATGCCCGAAGCCGAATTAAAAGAACTGGCCCATATTTACGAACAACGCGGACTGGACCCGCAACTCGCACTGCAGGTGGCCGAACAATTGACCAGGCATGATGCGCTCGGGGCACATGCCCGCGATGAACTCGGGATCAACGATATGACGCAGGCCAAACCCCTGCAGGCCGCGCTTGCTTCCGGAGCTTCTTTTGTTTTCGGAGGAATACTTCCTGTACTCGTTTCGCTTTTCCTGCCCACGGGTTTGATGGTTTATTTTCAGTATGTTTTTGCGATACTTTTCCTCGGAATACTGGGAGCCGTAGCTGCGCATGCCGGCGGATCCTCCGTTTGGAAGGCCGTTGCGCGCATCACATTCTGGGGAACCGTTGCGATGGGAGTATCTGCACTCGTGGGACACCTTTTTAACGTGCACCCCGCCGGCTAAAAAAACTGCTTCTCATTCTATTTCTCATTCTCATTCTCATTCTGCCAATCCCGCGAGTGTTCCACGCGTGCCCGTCACACTCAAAACTCAAACTCACACTGAAAAACCCGAAGTCTTCGACCGCAGGGAAGTAGTACTTCGGCCTCATTCTCATTCTGTTTCTCATTCTGTTTCTGCCTCTCATTCTGTTTCTGTTTCTCATTCTGTTTCTGCATGTCTGTAACTTTTTGAAACATCAACTTGTTATAGATAACGACCGGGCAAACCGACACAAATACTAATCAAGTTTGTTTTGGCAAACCGGTCGGGGGTAGTACCCCGGTGAAATAACTTACACAGATTGGTCGAAAGGCCCCGCCACCTTAGTTAATCCCGCTCCGGCGGGATTTTTTTGCTTACAAACCGCCGAAAAAGACATCCTGCAACAACTCCATAAACACTGTAAGTTCCAATCCGAAGCAATTCCCACTCTTAGAGGGGGAGAAAAAGCAGCGCTTTTGAAGACCAACCGACAGGGCCGGGAAAGGGGGAGGAAACACTAAAGCATTCTGTCTTACGCATGAACCGCAAAACCCCTCCCTCTGTATCTCCCCTGTCTGCCGACAGGCAGGCTCACCGAGGGAGAGCA
>CAYMEW010000039.1:0-35615 GCA_964389755.1 uncultured Flavobacteriales bacterium
ACTGGTTTTAGGTTGTTTGTTTGCTCTCCCTCGGTGAGGGAGATACAGAGGGAGGTTTGACTATTTTAAAGCACCTAAACTTCGGGGAAATTCTTTTGATTCCTCCCCCTTTCTCCCCCTCCACGAGGGGGAATTGCTTTGGAGTAGGTACGCGGTAAGGCTTCGAAAGAAAGCAAAACTGCCCTCCGGAAGGCGGAGGGCAGCTTGCTTTATAATTTTTAAGTTCTGTTTTATCAGAGGTTCTCGAGTGTGTAATTCAGCATCATTGTGAAGAGATGATTGCGGGTGTTGCCCCCGTAAATACCGTGGTTCTTGTTCGGGTAAATGAAGAGGTCAAACTGTTTGTCGGCGGCCACGAGTGCGGTGATCATTTCCATCGTATTCTGGTAATGCACGTTATCATCTCCCGAGCCATGAATGAGCAGGTATTTTCCCTGGAGATCCTCCACGAAATTGATCGGCGAGTTGCGGTCGTAACCGTCCGGATTTTCTTCGGGGGTGCGCATGAAGCGTTCGGTGTAGATGTTGTCGTAATAGCGCCAATTCGTTACGGGTGCCACGGCAATTCCCATTTTAAAAACGCCGTTTCCTTTGGTCATGGCCAATGAGGTCATAAATCCTCCGTAGCTCCAGCCCTGGATACCTATGCGTTCTTTGTCGATGTAATCCCAGGTACCGAGTTCTTTTGCCACGGCCACAAAGTCTTCGGTCTCGAGTTTCCCGAGTTGCATGTAGGTCGACTTCTTAAAAGCGGCACCACGGTACATCGTTCCGCGCGGATCTACGGAAACGACAATGTATCCTTTCTGAGCAAGCAGCTGATGATACATGTAATCCATTCCACCCCAGCGATCGGCAACCATGTTGGATCCGGGACCGCCGTAAATATTAATATACACCGGATACTTTTTGGAGGCATCGAAGTTAGCCGGTTTGAGTATCCAGGCATTGAGCATGCCTTCGGCCCCTTTCACCTGTATGAGTTCCTTGCGACCGAGTTTGTATTCGGAAAGTCGTTTTACGAGCGCCGCGTTATCCTCGAGTACGCGGATCTCTTTCCCGTTCTTTGCGTCGCAGAGTGTATAAACGGGCGGGGTATTGGCATTGGAATAGGATTTAATAAAGTATTTCATCCCGTTCGAAAAGGTTGCTTCGTTGTAACCTTCTTCGGAACTGAGCGCTTTTGTTTTCTTTCCCTGCAGGTCAATCGCGTAGATTCCTTTGTGCACAGCGCCTTTCACGGCTGCCGTGTAGTACACCTGTCCGCTTTGTTCATCGATCCCCAGGAATTCGATCACGTCCCACTCACCTTGCGTAAGTTGCCTGATCTTGCCGTCGAAACCGAGTGCATAAATGTGGTTACGGCCGTCTTTTTCGCTGGTGCGCAGGATCGTTTTTCCGTCGGAGAGTATGAGCAGGTTATCGTCGATGTCAATGTAAGCCCTATCTTCTTCTTCGTAAAACACGCGGTCGCTCCAGGTTCCGTTCTCGCGCTTCACGAGGTGATATTTCACGTGATTCTGGTGACGGTTGAGCGTTTGCAGCACGAGGTTATTCTCTTTAGCCGACCATTTCAGGCGCGGAATGTATTCGTATTCTCCGAGGTCTATTTGCTGTGTGCCCGCACCGTCGAGGGTATAGATGTGGCAACTCACTTTCGAATTATCTTCTCCCGCCTTCGGGTACTTGAAAGTATAGAGATCGGGATACAGATCCTGGTAATAGGTCAGGGTATAATCACGCACCTCGCTTTCGTTGAATTTAAGGAATGAGATGTGTTTACTGTCGGGCGACCAGCCAAATCCTTTCGTAATGGCGAACTCTTCTTCATAAACCCAGTCTGTGGTACCGTTGATCACCTGATTGAATTCTCCGTCCGAGGTCACCTGGGTTACCTTCCCCGATGCGATGTCTTTGTAGTACAGGTTGTTTTTATGTACATACGCAACCTTCGTTCCGTCGGGTGAATATTCGGCAAGTGTTTGCGGCTGATGTTGTTCATCTAGCGGCTGGAACTTCTTCGTTTTGAGGTCGTAGAGGTAAAAGATCGCGCGATAACTTCTGCGGTATACAGGTGTTGTTTCCGTAGCGATCAGTAGTTTGGATTCGTCGTTATTGAAATAGAATTCGTCCATTTCGATGGGCATGTCGTTGGCCATGAGTCCTTCGGTACTGAAGATCTCCATGGACTTTTCCTTCCCGGAATACGGTTCGCGCAAAATAACAGTGTGACCGTTCTCCTGTTTGACCTGTGTATAATGGAGGCCGTCATTCATACCGTTAAATCCGGGAACTCCGCGGGTGATGAACTGGTATTGGCTCCAGATCTTTTCGACGGTAATCTCCTGTGTGTGTGCTGTAAAGGATAAGAGCAGGAAGCACACGATCCCTGCGAGGCTGGTTCGTTTTTTCATAATGAGCAAAAATGTATGTTTATCAAACATGTCTCCAAAATTATTGAAATCTTTTAAATCGGTACCGCTGAGATACACAAACGGCAAAAGCGGGGGTTATTCACAATGAAATGCAATTTATTGTCTGATTGTTAACAATTCCATAATGCGGGATCGGTTAAAATATCTTAATTTTGTGATGAAATTTTATCCATGTTCTCCTTGATGCCGGAAAAGCGGTTGAAACCATGGATAAAAACGAACACGGAGAATGATGAAATAAATTATGTTTTTTAGCAGATTTTCACTTGAAAATCAACTCGTTAAAAACCACACCGGGGCAATAGAGCCTGCTGGTACTTCCTATTCACGATCTTCAACACGTGGTGTAAATTCTTTAATTCTAAATAATAAGTTGGTATGAAAAAAACAATACTTTTTCTGAGTATGTTCGCCGGTACCTTTGCACTTGCACAGGACTGTTCGGAACTGTTCATTTCCGAGTATGTGGAAGGATGGTCGAACAACAAGGCACTTGAGATCTACAACCCGACATCCAGCGCGATCGATCTTTCGGGATATGTGGTAGCGCGTTATTCAAACGGATCGAACTCTGCGTCTACAAAAGATGCCGTTCAGCTTTCCGGAACGATTCAGCCGTACGATGTGTACGTGGCGGTACTCGACAAGCGTGACCCGAACGGGCAGGACCTCGAAGCACCGGTATGGGATTCACTCCAGGCTAAGGCAGACGGATTTTACAGCCCGGTTTACAACACAAACGATGCATTTTACTGGAACGGAGACGACGTGCTGATCCTGTTCAAAGGAACACTTACAGGCGGACCGACCGATGCACTTTCGGGCCAGGGACTGACGGTAGTTGACATTTTCGCGAAACTCGGGGAGCAACCGACCAATGAGGACGGGACCTTTTCACCGGTAGGCGGATGGTCTACTGCATTTCCGTATAACGGAGGTACAGCAGGAGTTATCGTAACACGTGATCACTCTATGATCCGTAAACAAACAGTTTTGAAAGGAGCTACTTCTCCGACAATTTCTTTCTTCAATCCGCTGGAGCAGTGGGATACGATCCCGCCGGTAAAAGCGCGTCTCGACGAGAACGGAAACCCGATCTTCAACCCGAATACGGGAAGCCTTATTGTAGACGGAAACTGGTCCACACTCGGAAGTCACCTGTGCAACTGTGACCCGACTGCAAGCGTGGGCGATAAAGAAGCAAACGTACTTTCCGTATTCCCGAACCCGACGAATGGTATCGTATATGTAAAGGGTATGCAGAGTGCTTCCGTGATCGAAGTGTATAACTCACTCGGTCAGAAGGTAGAAACTGTAACAGCTGACAAAACCGTTGTATCCATCAACCTGAACGGAAGCAAAGGTGTTTACCTCATCAAACTCACGGATGTTGCAGGTAATCAGACTGTAAAACGCGTTGTTTTAAAATAAAAATCATACAATGATGGAAAAAGAGGCCGGAGAAAGAATTATGCTGTTTTCGGCCTCTTTTTTTTGAATAACTACCCTATGAAAAGCTTTTTCCAAACCTTCTTTACGCTGATCGTTTCTTTTTCTGCACTCGCACAAACGGGTGAGGTAAAGGGAACCATCGTGGATGACGTAACCAAGGAGCCCGTGGTAGGTGCCAAGGTCGTACTGAGTGAACAGTTCCGTTCCATTACGGGAGTAGACGGTACGTACGTGATCAAAGAAGTTCCATACGGAACCTATACCCTCACGGCCACGATGCTTTCATTCGACACGCTGACCTACGAGGTGAAAGTAAACAAACCCGTCGTGATTCAGGACATTATCATGGGCGGAAGCCAGGAGTTGAAAGAGATCCAGGTGATCGGTAACCTCGTGGACAACGGCCGGGTAACCCCGATTGCCGTGACAACCGTGAGCCGCGAAGACCTTACCGAGAAACTCGGTTCGCGTGATCTGCCGATGGTACTCAACGGTACACCCGGAGTTTACGCCACCCAAACCGGTGGAGGTGACGGTGACGCCCGGATAAACATTCGTGGGTTTGACCAGCGCAACATCGGGGTACTGATCGACGGGGTTCCGGTGAACGACATGGAGAACGGCTGGGTTTACTGGTCCAACTGGTTCGGACTCGACGTCATCACTTCAACCATGCAGGTACAACGCGGTCTGGGGGCCACTAAGCTCGCACTTCCTTCCGTGGGAGGTACGATCAATATCATTACGCAGGGTATCGGAAGCCGCAAGGGACTTTTCTTCAAACAGGAATACGGAACGGGGAATTTCCTGCGCTCTACCCTCGCCTACAACACCGGGCTTATGAAAAACGGTTTCGGCGTTACGGCCACCGCTTCTTACAAGCAGGGGAACGGCTGGGTTGACGGAACGTATACCCAGGGCTTTTTCGGTTACCTGAAACTTCAGAAGAGACTGGGTAAGCACCTGCTTTCGGCCTCGGCCTTTGCAGCTCCCCAGGAACACGGGCAACGTTCGTACAACCAGCAGATCCAGTACTGGGACGCTGAAACGGCGCAAAAACTCGGCGTGGCAGTCGATTCTTCGGCTATTTACGACCGTGGTGTGCGCTTTAACCAGCACTATGGGTACATTACTAATGAAAACGGCAAGAAAGAGCTTAAAAGCGAGCGTGTGAATTATTACAACAAGCCGCAGTTCACGCTGAAAGATTTCTGGGTTGTTAATAAGAAACTGTCCATTTCAAATATCGCTTATATGTCGATCGGTCGCGGAGGCGGAACACGCCTTTTAAATGACAACGGGATCTTTGATTCGACGGGACATGTAGACTGGGACATGATCGTACAGAACAACCAGCAGTATGAATTCTTCGGACAAACCTACCCGACGGTGGATCCGCTTTACAGCAACAGTGAACTGAAGTCTAACAACGTACTCGTATCGAGTGTAAACAATCATTACTGGCTCGGATACCTCGGGCAGTTCGAATACGACATTAACAAAAAGTACCACGTTTCCGGCGGTTTGGATTACCGTTATTACAAGGGAACACACTACCAGGAGATCGCGGATCTGCTCGGCGGAGACTATTATGTGAACACGACCGACAAGAATGCTTCGACTCCAATGAAGCGCGAGGGGGACAAGATCGCCCTGCAGGCTTATAACGATTACCGCGATGCGATCGTGAACTGGGCCGGAGCTTTCGGAACATTTGAATACGTGGGGTCCCGCTGGACTTACTTCGTAAATGCTTCAGGTATCGTGAACGGCTACAAGGGAATCGATTACTTTAAGAAACGTGAACTCGACCTCGGGGATACGACGCTGAAGATCGGTTATAACGATACGGTGACTTACAATGGGAATACCTACACGCGTGACAGCGACGGCCTGCATTACAACGAAACGAGCATGAAATGGATCCCGGGCGGAACGATCAAGATCGGTGGAAGCTTTACCATCGATGAGTACCAGACCGTATTCGTAAACGCCGGGTACCTTTCGCGTACGCCGCTTTTCAGCAACGTGATCGATAACAATACGAATACCTTCTTCGGGGAGATCCTCAACGAGAAAATCCTTGCCTTCGAAGGTGGATATACTTATGCACGGAAGCGTTTCGGCATACACCTGAACGGATATTTCACGAACTGGCAGAACAAGCCTTTCCCGTTTGGGGTATCCGTACCTGATCCGAATGACCCAACGGAGAATATTCGTATTAACGTAAACGGAATGGATGCCATCCACCTCGGTGGTGAACTCGACATCGCCTATAAGATCAGCAAGATGCTTTCTGCGGAATTTATGGGATCGCTGGGTGACTGGCGCTGGAACTCTTCCGAAACGGTAACCGTTCCGCAGTACAACAACTTCACCTTTACTTTTGATGCCAAAGGCGTACACGTGGGAGATGCGGCACAGACAGCTGTTGCGGCCAGCCTGCGCCTCACGCCGTTCAAAGGTTATTACATCAAACTCGAATGGCAGTATTTCGACCGTTATTATGCGCAGTTCAGTCCGTTTACACTCCAGGGTGAGAACGGCGGACGCGATGCGTGGAAGCTGCCGGCCTACCGCCTTGTAAACCTGTATACCGGGTATAAGTTCCGGGCGAAAGGTTTCGATATGTTCATTAACGGAAATATTATCAATGTTTTAAATACAAAATACATTTCCGACGCCACTGATAATTATTACCCGCCGAAAAACTCCGATGCGCAATCCGCAAGCGTGATGTTCGGCCAGGGATTTCGCTTTAATTTGTCCCTCGGGATTCAATTTTAATATGATCAAATGATGAGAAAATTAATTTTACTCGGTTCGGTTTTCCTCTCAGGCCTGACATTTGCACAGACCAGCATCCAGGATGCCCGTACCAATTATGCAGTCGGCCAGACAGTAACTGTTCGTGGCGTTACGACAAACGGCAGCGAATTCGGTGCTATCCGCTACATCCAGGACGCCACAGCCGGTATCGGTATTTATGGAAACAGTTTTGTAAACGGGGTGAATCGGGGCGACTCGATCCTTGTAACCGGACAGGTAGCCGAATTCAACGGTCTGCTCGAAGTTAACCCGACGACGCTTACGGTTGTTCAGGCTGCACCTGGACCGATCATCGCAACTCCGCAGATCGCTCCGCTTTCTACCGTACTTGCAGATGGTGAAAGCTTTGAAGCAGAACTGGTAACTTTTGAGAACGTGACCATGGTTGAAAGCGGTTCTTTCGCAGCATCCACAAACTATCACGTGACAGACGGAACGAATTCGTTAGAATTCCGTGTGAACCCCGGAACCAATCTCGTAGGGATGGCTATCCCGACCGGTGCGATCAGCATCACGGGTGTTCTGAGCCAGTTCAACAGCATTTACCAGTTGTTGCCGCGCGATCAGAACGACATCGTGGCATATACGCCTCCTTCGCACGAGATCAACGTAACGATCGGTGGGACGACTTACCTCAGCGGTGACGAATATTCGGTGGGCACAACCGTTTCCACATCGATTACGATCGAAAACCTCGGTGTAAACGCCCTTACGATCTCCGGAGCTTCTTTTACAGGTGCGAATGCCGGTGATTTTTCTTCGGACATTACAGCCGGAACAATTGCCGGAGGCTCGAGCCAGACGTATACAGTGACTTACACAGCCGGAGGAACCGGGTCGCGTCATGCGACACTCAACATTGCCAGTGACGATGCGGATGAAAACCCGTACCTGATCGACCTGTACGCTATCGGAACGGATAACCTCGCAACGGAACCGACCGTAGGTCCGACAGCACTCGTGTTCAACAACCTGCACGCATATACCATGAACGGTGTATTCGTACCGGCCTTCGACGCGGAGCACTACGTGGTATTCTGGAAAGAAGGCAGTGCGATCACTTACGTACCGGTTGACGGAACAACTTACGATCGCGGAGATCACTTCGGAGACGCGAAGGTTGCTTATGTGGGTGATGCCAACGCATTCGTTCCGCGCCAGATCCTCGCGAACAAAGACTATTATTTTGCGGTGTACGCATTCAACGGACCGGAAGGTTTCGAAAACTACCAGACATCGGCTTCTGCTTCGAACAACGTAACGACGCCGGGACTGAACATCGGGACGTACTATAACGGTATTAACTCCAACTCGACTTCTTTCCTTCAGGATCTCTCCGGACTCGTCAACCCGCACACCGTGGTTTCTTATACAAACTACAAACCGACGGTTATGAACGTGTTCGAGATCAAGGATACGACAGACGGACAGGCTTACGTTACCTGTGCATACAGCGGACAAAACGAGATCATCGTAGAACCGTTCGACTGGACTACAGAAGGGTACAGCCGCGAGCACACTTTCAGCCACTCCTGGATGCCGACCTACCCGGCAGACGGTCAGCCGGCACTTCCGGAATACAGCGACCAGCACAACCTCTACCCGACCAACCTGAGCGGAGCCAACACACCGCGTAGTAACCTTCCGCTCGGAGAAGTGGTAGGAACACCGCTTTACTCCTACCTGGATTGCCAGGTTGGACAAAACGCAAACGGGCAACTTTGCTTCGAGCCACGCGATGAGCATAAAGGTCGCGCCGCCCGTGCGATGATGTATATGTCGGTTGCCTATAACGGGATTTCCGGAAACACCTGGCAGTTGCCGCCGAACTCATCGATCAATGACAAGGTACAGGACCAGGAAGTTCTGAAAAACTGGCACTTCCAGTATCCGCCGGATGCTTATGAAATCGCACGCCAGGAGTTGATCTTCTTCAACCAGAACAACCGCAACCCGTTCATTGATTCTGCAGAGTTTGCTTGTCACATCGACTTTTCGAACATGACGTACATTGAAAACTGTACTTCCCTGAGCGTGGCTCAACTGGATGCAAACCAAATGAGTGTTTACCCGGTACCGGCGACAGACTTCATTTATTTCCAGGTGAATAATACGAGCATTACTGCTTACACGATCATGGATATGCAGGGACGTGTGATCAGCACAGCGAACGGAACCGACTCAAAAGTCGTTAAATTCGATGCATCATCCGTGGCACCGGGTTCTTACCTGATCCGCGTGGAGACGCCACTTGGCAATACCCAACAAACCGTGATTGTACAATAAGCGAAAAGATGTAACAATGCGCATAAAAAGTTTTGTTGTTTTAATTCTGGGAGCAGGCCTTTTGGCCTGCTCTTCTGTTTCAGAAGTACACGTCAGTGCCGAAAATAAAGCGGTGCTTGCACAGGCTCACGCGGCCGGCCCCCTGGATTCGCTCATTGCTCCTTACCGGGATTCGCTGACTGCGGAAATGAACGAAGTGATCGGACGATCGGCTGATGATCTGGTACCTGAACGACCGTCCGGCACGCTCAATAACTGGACTGCCGACGCGCTGCTGCGCTACGGCCGCAAATACGTGCCGCAGGATGCCTCCTGCATCAGTTTGCTCAATACCGGAGGATTGCGTTCGGTAATCAGCACGGGAGCCGTAACACTCGGAGATATGTATAAGGTTATGCCCTTCGACAACCTGGTCGTGGTCGTGCGTATTTCCCCGGAAAAAGTCCGTGAACTCGAAAATTACCTGGTACGTTCGGGAGGTGAACCGATCGGCGGAACCAGGCTTGTGGACGGGAAACTACAATTACCGGCAGGAGACCGCGGCCTGTGGGTGATCACCTCCGATTACCTGGCAAATGGCGGAGATAAGATGAATTTCCTGCGCGATCCGGAGGACATCATCCAAACCGACGTGCTGTTACGCGATGTTTTCATTGACGCCGTAAAGCAGCAGCAAGTACTTCGTGCCGATACGACCTCCCGCATTCAAATTCCGTAATCATGAAGAGAAGAAGTTTTTTACAGCAGTCCATTTTGGTCGGAACGGCACTCAGTGTATCACCGAACCTGCTTGCCGCGAAAGGCACGAAAACGCGTAAGCTGACGATCCTTCATACGAACGATACGCATTCGAACATCGATCCGTTTCCGGCCACACACGCAAAATACCCGGGACGGGGCGGTGTGGTGGCACGCAATCGCATGATCGAGCAGGTGCGATCCGAGGAAGAACAGGTTTTGTTGCTGGATGCCGGAGATATTTTCCAGGGTACTCCTTATTTCAATAAATACCACGGCGTTCTAGAGATGAAACTGATGTCCAAAATGGCTTACGACGCCGCAACGATGGGCAACCACGATTTCGATGCAGGACTGGACGGCTTTTTACGTGCACAGGAGGAAGCAAACTTCCCTTTTCTTTGTGCCAATTACGATTTTTCGGATACGGTTCTCGCCGGGAAAACGCAGTCCCGAACGACCATTCAGAAAGGTTCTGTGAAAGTCGGCATATTCGGGCTGGGCGTGGAACTTGCCGGGCTTGTACCCGATTCCAAATTCGGGGAGACCCGTTACCTCGATCCGATCGAAACGGCCCGTGTCGAAGTCAAAGCCTTACAGGATGAAGGCTGCGACCTGATCATTTGCCTGTCGCACCTCGGGTACGACTATGAAGACCCGCAAACGGCCAGCGATCTGAAACTGGCGCGCGAGACTTCCGGCATTCACCTCATCATTGGCGGCCACACGCACACTTTTTTGGAAAAACCGACCGTTGTAACAAACGCTGAGGGACAGCAGACACTGGTGAACCAGGTCGGTTGGGCGGGTGTTACGCTCGGAAGAATTGATTTTCATTTTGATCCCAAACGTCGTACGGACAGTGAACAAATTCTTATCATAGCTGATAATGTGTAACTTTGTGGTGCTAATATTTGTTTTAGCGTGAAATAAAACAAACCCCAAAGCGTTTTGGGAATTTTAAACTCAACTACATGCAAAGAGCAATTATCTTCATCGCCCTCCTGGGCTTCGGATCTTACGGACTGGCGCAAAACGACCCGCAATACATTATTGTGGACAAAGACGTTAAAAAACAAAAAGAGCACCGCGTGGTGGACAATTCGTTCGTGATCAAGTTCACGCCGACACAGTTGCTTGCCGGTGAAATTAACTTCGGTGCCGAATTCAAAACCGGGGAGCGCAGCAGCGTGGAGGTGGAAGCCGGCCCCACAATTACCCAGATCGGTGCCGGACGTTTTACAACCGGTTACCAGGATTATTTCGGTGCCTACCCTTCATCCGGAGTCGGAGTATTCACATCTGCGGCCTTTCGCTATTACCCGGCTGACCTGTATCCTTCGCTGAATCGCTTCTACATTTCTCCGAAAGTACGCTACCGTTGTTACAACACGATGTACAATTTTTCGGGTGATACGGGTACCAAACGCGGCGCCGAGAACCAGGTAGGTTTCATTTTCAATGCCGGTCTGCAGACATGGCTTTCCGATCAGTTTGCGATCGATTATTTCGTGGGCCTCGGGATCGGTTATTCCGTAAGCACGTCTTACCAGCCAAATTACGGCCCGATGGACAGCCAGGTGATCAATAAATATGTATATCGTCAGACAAACTATATTTTCAACATCGGTGTAAAGGTCGGTATCGGAAACTAAGCATATTCGAATATTACCCAATAAAGAAGGCTGCCCGATCGGAGCAGCCTTTTTCTATGATTGAAAATCTGTTTCGTTACAGGTGAATCACTTCTCCGTAAGCTGCTGCCGCCGCTTCCATCACCGCCTCTGACATCGTCGGGTGCGGGTGAACGGTTTTAATGAGTTCCTCGCCGGTTGTTTCAAGTTTGCGCACGGCCACGATCTCAGCGATCATTTCCGTTACGTTGGCGCCGATCATGTGCCCGCCGAGCAATTCTCCGTACTTGGCATCGAAGATCAGTTTTACGAATCCGTCTTTGGCACCGGCTGCACTTGCTTTTCCGGAAGCGCTGAACGGGAATTTACCCACTTTGATCTCGTATCCTGCCTCTTTCGCTGCTTTTTCGGTCATTCCGACAGAAGCGACTTCCGGTGAGCAGTAAGTACAGCCCGGGATGTTGTTATAATCAAGCGGTTCCGGGTGATGTCCGGCGATCTTTTCCACACAGATAATTCCTTCTGCGGAAGCCACGTGGGCCAGAGCTGCCGTAGGCAGAACGTCCCCGATTGCGTAGTATCCCGGGATATTCGTCTGGTAGTAATCATTCACAAGGATGCGTCCCCTGTCCGTTACGATCCCAACTTCTTCCAGACCGATGTTCTCGATATTAGCCTGGATACCGACAGCCGAAAGTACGACATCGCACTCGAGTTTTTCCTCACCTTTCTGAGTTTTAACCGTTACGACGTTCGTTTTACCACTTGTATCAACGCTTTCTACAGAAGCATTCGTCATAACCGAAATTCCTGCTTTCTTGAATGATTTTTCGAGTTGTTTTGAAACCTCTTCGTCTTCGATCGGAACGATGTTCGGCATGTATTCAACCACGGTTACTTCCGTCCCAATCGCATTGTAGAAATAAGCAAACTCCACGCCGATCGCTCCGGATCCGACAACCACCATTTTCTTCGGTTGTTTTTTAAGCGTGAGTGCTTCGCGGTAACCGATAATGCGTTCACCATCCTGTTTCAGGTTCGGCAGTTCGCGTGAACGAGCTCCCGTAGCGATGATTATTCCCTTATCGGCTGTATATTCCGCACTTTTACCCTCTTCATCCTTTACGGTGATCTTTTTACCGGTTTTGAGAGTTGCCGTTCCTTTGATGACATCGATCTTATTCTTTTTCATCAGGAACTGGATCCCGTTACTCATGCCGTTTGCCACTCCGCGGCTGCGTTCTACCATAGCCGAAAAATCCGCTTTGGCATCCTTAACGCTGATCCCGTAATCGGAAGCATGCGTGAGGTATTCGAACACGTTTGCACTTTTGAGCAGGGCCTTCGTCGGAATACATCCCCAGTTGAGGCAGATTCCTCCGAGGGATTCACGTTCAACGATCGCCGTTTTAAGGCCGAGTTGCGAAGCCCGGATTGCAGCAACATAGCCGCCGGGGCCACTTCCAATAACTATAATATCGTAATTCATATCTGATTTGTGTTGCAGGGCGAAGTTAACAGTTTTTTTCCGATTGTGAAATTCGTTTTTGTGATCCGATCCCTTTCAAATGCGGAAGTGTATCTTTGTTTGTATGAAGGCTCATCCGGAAATGACTACCGTTCGACATTTTATTGAAACGATCCGCCTCGAACGCGATTTTAAAGGCTACGCAGCCTATTTTAAGCAAAATCCGGATGCACTTCACGAACTCATTGCATTGACCGGGAGTAACGAAGCTCATCCCGTGCCGGAGTATGCTTCCTGGATACTAACGCATTTGCCGGATGAAGGCGTGGATATTAGCGGACACAAAGTCTTGTTGACGCAGATCTTTCTGAGCACGGAAAATGAAAGCGTTCTGCGAAACGTGACCCGTGTTTTACAAAAAGTTGCTTACGATGAAGCACTCGAAACGGCCGTTTTCGATCGGTGCATGTCCATTCTTTGCAGTTCCGTGCACAAAGTCGCTGCACAGGCCTTCGCACTCAATCTGCTGATTCGTTTCGTACGAAAGTACCCCGGGTTACGTCCCGAAGTGCTGCAAACCGCCGAACTTCATTCCCGCGGGAAAACTGCCGCCTACCAAACGGCTTTGGGCCGCTTTAAAAAACAAACGGCCTGATTTATTTCTGAAACATCCTGCTCTTTTCACGCACTTTTGCTTTTCGATTTTCTATTTTTTCATGCGCCTGATGACTCTTTATTTGATGTACAACTAGCGAAATCAACATTATTATAAATTTTAACAAATACGCAAATTACTGAATAACAAATACATAAATACAAAAGCAAAAATTTTATAGTACCTTGTATTGCATAATACATTCTTTTACATATATCTTTGTATAAAATCAGCAGTATGAACCTCGAAAATACAAAGGCACAAATGCGGAAAGGGATTCTCGAATTCTGTATTCTTTCTTTACTTAAGAAACAGGAAGCTTATCCTTCCGAAATTCTCGAAAAGTTAAAGGAAGCCCGTCTGATCGTTGTGGAAGGCACCCTCTATCCGCTCCTGACGCGCCTGAAGAACATGGAACTGCTTGCCTATCGCTGGGAAGAATCTTCCTCCGGTCCGCCACGCAAGTACTATTCACTGACCAAAATGGGTAAGGCCTTTCTGGAAGAACTCGACTCCACCTGGCACGAACTGAATACGGCCGTTCAACAGATAACCAAATAAAACACGACTATGAAAAAGACAATTTCCGTAAACATAAAAGGCTTTCACTTCCTGATCGAAGAGGAAGGATACAAATTACTGCAGGCATACCTCGACCGACTTAAGGAAAGTATGCGCGACGTGCAGGGACATGAAGAGATCATCGAAGACATCGAGATCCGGATTGCCGAACTATGCAGTGAACAACTCGAGCGCGGCAGGCAGGTTGTGGAAACCGAAGCGATCCGCGAGATCATCGGGAAACTCGGAAAACCCGAGGATTTTTTAGACGTGGAAGAAGAAAATGAACCGGGCGAAAAACACCGGTACACGCAAGCGGAAAATGACGAACCTTCGCGGCGTTTATTCCGTGACGATGAACACGCGATGATCGGCGGGGTTTGCGCCGGACTTTCAAACTTTACACGCATTGACGTTACAATCATCCGCTTGTTGTTCCTCATCTTTTTCGGATTGAGCTGGACATTGTACATCATTTTATGGATCATCATTCCCCAACCGAACTCCACGATCGACCGGCTTAAGATGAAAGGTCAGCCTATAACCTTCGACAATATCCGCGAAGAAGTGGAAGCAGCCACGGGACGCATTGCGCGCGAAGGCAAACGCGTATCCAGGCGCGTCAAGCGTGAGTTCGAACAGGGCAAACGTTTTAGTTCACTGGGCAACCTGATCCGTTCATTGATCGGCATCGTGCTGATCCTCGGCGGAATCGGTATGCTCATTACATTCGTTGTTTTTGTGGCATCCGGGTTTCAGTTTATCCCGATCGAAGGCGATAACGGGTACCTGTCCTTCCAGGATGCCAATTCGCTCCTGCTCAGTTCTCCGGATGACGCCTGGTGGGGAATGTTCTTCGTCACCATTGCCGTAGTGAGTTTAATCCTCCTGTTTATAAGTCACGGTTCTTACCTGATCTTTCGCATTAAAAATAAACTGACACGCATTCTTTCGATCGGACTGACGCTTATCTGTATTACGTCGGGTATTTTTTGTTTTGTATTCGGTGCACGGGTAGGTCGTGACTTCTCCATGGACGGAAAACTCGAGCGCGAGATCGGTGCGATCGCTTCTGAAGAGCTGGTGATTAGGAACGAATCTGCCGAGCGCTTTACGGACAAAGGTTTCCTGATCCGGGAAGGTGATCATGCCATTCCCTTACATGTTAGCGGAAACCAGATCATAAACAGCGGATTCGATATTCGATATCGCGTTTCTCCGGACAGCCTTTTCCACATATACCAGCGCCTGGGTGCGCGCGGAAAAAGCACCCGCGAGGCCGTGCACAGGGCTGAAAATATCGTGCACAATATCCGCTTACAGGGCGACAGTCTTTTTGTAGAAAACACGTATCACTATCCGAAATCCGACCTGATCCGCGCACAATATTCGGAGTTACTCATCGAAATTCCGGCGGGCGCACACGCACTTGTCAACGGAACGTACGTGGATCTTGAGTCGGTACGGGAGGATGGAGATCACGATCTGCCTGCGCGTGCGTACGGTCATGTCCGCATGAACGGGCGCTACGAACATTACGGGAACTGACGATCAAAGTGTTAGCGAGCTGTTAATTTAACTATTTCGTAAAGTTTAAATTGGCGAAATGCATCCTGTTTAAACATTAAAACAGTAACTTTGCGGTGATGCAATATGCCATTATTGATATTGAGACTACCGGAGGCAGCCCTAAAAGTTCAAAAATCACTGAAATCGCTATTTTCAAGCACAACGGTACGGAAATTACAGATCAGTTCGTTACACTGATCAATCCGGAAATGGAAATACCTGATTTCATTGTCAAACTTACAGGAATTAGTGATGAAATGGTCGCCGGTGCACCGAAATTTTACGAGATTGCCCGGCAAATCGTGGAGTTTACGGAAGATTGCGTATTTGTGGCACACAATGTCGGTTTTGACTATGGCATGGTCCGGCAGGAATTCAAAAGGCTGGGGTTCGATTACCGGCGCACGCATCTGTGTACGGTTCGCGCTTCGCGTTACGTAATTCCCGGACATGAATCCTACAGCCTTGGAAAGCTGACCCGAAACCTGGGCATCGAACTCAATGGCAGGCACCGCGCCGGGGGGGACGCCCTGGCAACCACGCATCTTTTCCAGATGTTGTTGGAAACAGATAAGAACAAACTGAGTACGTTCCTGCAGGACGACCTGAACCCGGCCGTGCTCAATCCGAACCTGGACCTCGACATGCTCGATGAGATCCCAAATAAGACAGGGGTTTACAAGTTTTTTAATGAATTCAGCCAAATCATTTACATCGGGAAGAGCAAGCACATTCGCAAGCGCATCGACCAGCACCTGAAAAATACCAAAACGAAGAAGGGAATGCAGCTTATCCGGGATATTCACCGGATCGAATTTGAACTGACCGGCTCGGAACTCATTGCCCTCTTACTTGAATCGAAACTGATCAAAGAACACCGTCCGGTTTATAATACAGCCCTTAAAAAACACCTTTTCCCGTATTGCCTCGTACCCTATTACGACGAGGCGGGCTATCTGCACTTGTGTACTGCACTTACCAGCAAAAGAAACGAAGCGGATATCCTCACCTATTTCAGTACGAAAAGGGACGCTTCCAATTTCCTGGCCAACCTGTGCGAGAATTACCACCTGTGTCAAAAACTATGTCATATTTACCTTTCGGGAAGCGCCTGTTTCAATTATTCCATCCGCAAATGCGACGGTGCCTGTATCGGAGAAGAAAGCCCGGAAGTCTATAATCTACGCGTGAAAGAAGCAATCGCGCATTTGGAAATCGTTCCTGAAACCTATTTCCTGCTGGAAAACGGTCGTTCACGCGGCGAAAAGAGCCTGGTTCTGATCGAAAACGGCATTTTAAGAGGTTACGGACACGTCCCTTTCTACATTCAACGCAGTCATCCGCGCAACTGGAAAAAGTTTATTTCATTTGAAAAAGACGACCGGGATTCGCGTTCGATCCTTGGTGTTTATCTGCGCCAGAACCCCGATCTGCCACGTATTCACCTTGAATCGTAGACTTAACGAGCGGCAGAATGCCTGAAACCGATCGGCTTGCGTTCTTTTGAAGTGTTCGAAAGTGCATCTAGTTTATCAAGTAGGAACTGAAACGCTGTATTTAATTTCGCATCAAGCGCTTCAATTTCTTTTTTCAGTTCAACATTTTCCATCAGTATCGCGCGGTACTTTGAGAATGCACGCATGATCTCGATATTCATCTGAACCGCCTTCGGACTCGATAGCACACTGGATAGCATCGCCACTCCCTGTTCGGTAAAAACCATCGGATTGACCGGAGAATACTTCAGGTTTTCAAGTCGTGGAGCCAAGCTTAAAAGTTGTTTTTTCTCTTCAGATGAAAGTTCAAACATAAAGTCTTCCGGAAAACGCTCCGCATTCCTGCGCACCTGCTGCTTTAATTTTTTCGTTTCTGTTTCGTAAAGCGTTGCCAGGTCGATGTCAATCATTACATTCTGTCCCCGGAATTGAAAGATCAGGTACTCGAAATTCCGGCTGGTATTTAGTTCTATCATGCTGTAAAAGGTTCTGAGAGGTGGTCACAAATTGTGACTACCTGTTGTTAAGCACTATTTAAGATAGTAAAAAATACCCTTTTAAGAAAAGTGGTCAGAACAATTTACCCTGGTTTTTTTCGTCATCTTCCTCTTTGGAAAGATCCCATTCCATCGTTACATTATCGTCATCTTCTTCCTGCTCCTGGGAATCCTGTGCATTTTTCTGCTCATCCGGCCAGGGCTCATCACCATCTTCGGGAGTTTCAAGTACCACCTCCTTTACTTTAAATTTCGTGAGCTGATTCCCCTGAGCTTTCAGTCCTTTGACATCGATAAAATCGGCAATCTGGATCTCAGTATCCGGGAGGTTTTTTGTTTCCTTCAGCAGTTTGTTATAAATAACGCGAACTACAGGACGATAGGCCGTACTGACCACATCCAGGTGGCTTCCTTCCGCTTCGGAAATGAACGGCACTTTTTTGTCGCTGGTGATCTCACAGAGGAAGCGTTTTACGTAATGTAACTCTTTCTCGGAATCGTAATAAACGGCAGATATCGCGTGATCCGGATTCCATTTTTCAATGTGGATCAGGTCTTCATCGAAATGGTTTGACAGGTCAAAATTGCTCAGACGGTATTCGCCGGTCTTATAGAGCGTGAGTATTTTGTCATTGCCCTTGAACGCCCCGAGGAATTTCCCCCGACCATCGTCGTTGAGGCGGTGCACTACCATATCAAACCAGATCTTGCGTGCGGCCAGTGTAGATCCTCCTACCTCCTTCTGGACGATCTTCTGAACGATTTCCTTCGTAACGCGATTCCCTGCCGAATTTCGTCCTTTGATCAGCAGATCCCCCATGTCGATGTCAAAGCGTAAACGTTTCAGGTGCGGACGCGGGCGTAACATGACCGTTACCGTTTCACGTTCTCCGTTCGGATGCACCGAAAAATAGAGCATTTTGGAACCTTTTGTTCCTTTCGTCAGGTCATACTCATTATCGCGTGTGATCGAGTTCACATAAAAACGTTTCATGAGTGTCGGACCGCCGGTACCATCCTGGTACATCATGTGATAGATCGTGCGTTTGTCTCCTTTTTTCCAGACATCCGCATGTACGATCCCTTTCCCGACAAACTTCTTATCGGCTACTTTCGTAACGAGCATTTTTCCACTCGCAAAGAAAATAATAACATCGTCGATCTCCGAACAGTCATTTACCGCTTCGCTCTTTTTGAGTCCGTAACCGATAAAACCTTCCTCGTAATCTACGTATAGCTTTTTATTGGCAATAATGACTTTGGTCGCGTTGATCGTATCGAAGGTCTTGATCTCGGTTTTGCGTTCACGTCCCTCGCCGAAGCGTTTTTTCAGATCTTTGAAATAGTCGATCGCATATTCGATGAGCTTTTCGAGCTTTTCTTTTACGGCAGCCATTTCTTCTTCGATCTTCAGCAGCGCATCGTTGGCTTTGTCCGTGTCGAAGCGCGTGATACGGATCATCGGGATCTGCGTCAGTTTTTGAAGGTCTTCGTCGGTAATCTCCCGCGTGAGTTGTTTCAGAAACGGTTTAAAACGCTTGTACAGGTAGGCATAGAGCGACTCCCGGTCGGAATAATGCTTGAAGTCGATGTACATTTCTTCCTGGATGAAGATCTTTTCCAGTGTTGAGAAATGCCATTGGCGTTCGAGTTCATCGAGGCGGATTTCAAGTTCGCGTTTCAGCAGCTGAACGGTATTATCCGTATTGATCTTCAGGATCTGGGTAACACCCAAAAATCGCGGAACATCCTTATCAATGATCGAGCTGTTCGGCGAAATGGAAACTTCGCAATCGGTAAACGCGTAGAGCGCATCGAGCGTTTTATCCGGAGAAACACCCGGAGCGAGGTGAATCATGATCTCCGCTTCTGCGGCCGTATTATCCTCGATCTTTTTAATCTTGATCTTGCCTTTGTCGTTGGCTTTGATAATGGATTCGATCAGGGATGTGGTGGTGGTACCGAACGGAATTTCATGAACGATGAGCGTTTTGTTATCCTGCTTGCGGATCTTCGCTCTTACCCGCACTTTACCGCCTTTTAACCCGTCGTTGTAATTCGAAAAATCGGCCATTCCCCCGTTTGGAAAATCGGGATAGAATTCCACTTTTTTCCCGCGCAGGTGATTGATTGACTGATCTATAAGTTCAATAAAATTATGCGGCAAAATCTTACACGCCATCCCGACCGCAATTCCTTCGGCTCCCTGCGCAAGTAATAGCGGAAACTTAACGGGTAACTGATCGGGCTCTTTGTTTCGACCGTCGTAACTTGCCAGCCAGTTGGTTGTTTTGGGATTAAAAACGACGTGTGATGCAAATTTAGACAAACGCGCTTCGATGTAACGCGGGGCCGCCGCACCGTCACCGGTGAGTGTATTTCCCCAGTTTCCCTGCATGTCGATCAACAGGTCTTTCTGTCCCAGTTGCACGAGTGCATCGCCGATGGAGGCATCTCCGTGCGGGTGGTATTTCATGGTGTTCCCGATGATGTTTGCGACCTTGTTGTAACGGCCGTCATCCATTTCTTTCATCGAGTGCAGGATCCGGCGCTGCACAGGTTTCAAACCGTCGAACAACGACGGAACGGCGCGTTCGAGAATTACGTAACTCGCATAATCGAGAAACCAGTTCTCGTAAAGACCTCCCAGCGGAATGATCTTTTCATCATTTGAATCACTTTCAAAAGGCTTCCCGGCCTCGTCCTGATTTTCCCTGTCTTCCAATTCGTCTTCTGCCATGTTATACTATCATGAAGCTTTGTCTAACTCACTGTCATCTGCCGCAATCTCGTTTTCCGCTGCTGCTGTAATATCTTCTTCCACCCGCAGGTTCTCAATAATGAAATCCTGGCGTTCCTGGGTATTTTTGCCCATGTAATAGGAAAGGATCTGATCGATCGAAGCATCTTTCGAAAGTAAAACCGGTTCCAGGCGAATATCATCCCCGATAAAATGCTGGAACTCGTCGGGCGAGATCTCACCGAGTCCCTTAAACCGGGTAATTTCCGGGTTCTTGCCAAGTTCTTCGATGGCCTTCCGGCGCTCTTCTTCCGAATAGCAGTAGATCGTTTTTTTCTTGTTTCTCACCCTGAAAAGAGGCGTTTGAAGCACGTACACATGGTTTCGTTTCACCAGGTCCGGGAAGAACTGCAGGAAAAAGGTGAGCAACAACATCCGGATGTGCATTCCATCCACATCGGCATCGGTCGCGATCACGATCTGGTTGTAGCGCAGGTTGTCCATATCTTCTTCGATGTCAAGCGCTGACTGGATCAGGTTGAACTCTTCGTTCTCATACACCACTTTTTTCGTAAGTCCGTATGAGTTCAGCGGTTTTCCACGCAGGGAAAATACCGCCTGCGTATTTACATCCCGGGATTTTGTAATGGAACCGCTCGCGGAATCCCCCTCGGTAATGAACAGTGTCGTTTGTTCGCGGCGCTCATCTTTCATGTCCGTCAGGTGAACGCGGCAGTCGCGCAGCTTTTTATTGTGCAGACTCGCCTTCTTTGCGCGGTCTCTCGCCAGTTTGCGAATACCGGAAAGTTCTTTCCGTTCCCGTTCGGATTGTTTGATCTTTTTTTCGATCGTTTCGGCAACACCCGGGTTGCGGTGCAGGTAGTTGTCCAGTTTTTCCTTTAGAAAATCATTCACGAAAGCACGCATGGATTTTCCTCCCGGTTCTATTTCCTGGGATCCCAACTTGGTCTTGGTCTGCGACTCAAATACCGGCTCGATGACCTTTACGGCAATGGCAGCCACGATCGACTGGCGAATATCGGATGCTTCGTAATTTTTGTTGTAGAAATCGCGGATAACGCGCGCCACAGACTCCCGGAATGCACTTTGATGTGTTCCGCCCTGCGTTGTATGCTGACCGTTCAC
This sequence comes from uncultured Flavobacteriales bacterium, assembly GCA_964389755.1. Lineage (GTDB taxonomy): Bacteria > Bacteroidota > Bacteroidia > Flavobacteriales_D > Crocinitomicaceae > JBBSUQ01. The sequence goes on from CAYMEW010000039.1 coordinate 21,510, forward strand.
AAAGGAATAATAATCCTCACCGTAGGTGCGGCCGTGCGTAAACGCCACTTCGATATCTTCTCCCTCGAGGTGAATGATCGGGTACAGCGGATCACCGTCCATGTTATCCTGCAACAGATCCTTCAAACCGTCCTTCGACTGGAAACGTTCTCCGTTGAAGTTCATTACAAGTCCGCGGTTAAGGTAGCAGTAATTCCACATCATCTTCTCGAGGTACGCGGTTTTGAACACGTACTTTTTGAAGATCGTATCGTCGGGAATGAATTCGACATAAGTACCGTTTTGCTCGTCCGTTTTTTCAACCTTCCGGTCTTCCACGAGTTCTCCGCGTTCGAAAGAAGCCTGTTTCTTCTCGCCGTCACGTACCGAGTAAACCATAAAATGCGAGGAAAGTGCGTTCACCGCTTTCGTTCCGACACCGTTCAGCCCCACTGATTTTTTAAAGGCCTTGGAATCGTATTTTCCGCCGGTATTGATCTGCGAAACGCAATCGACTACTTTACCCAAGGGAATTCCGCGACCGTAATCACGCACGGTTACCTTCCCGTCTTTCACCCGGATCTCGATACGCTTGCCATTTCCCATAACAAATTCATCGATGCAGTTATCGACTACCTCCTTTACCAGAATGTAAATACCATCATCAGCGGAAGAACCGTCTCCCAGCTTCCCGATATACATACCGGGACGCAGGCGAATGTGCTCTTTCCAGTCAAGTGAACGAATGTTATCTTCGGTATATTGATTTTCTGCCATGTGCGGATTTTTCGACGACTAACAAAAATAATAAATACTCAGGGGTCTACGGCGGGAAGTTATCACGAGTTTTTAACGACAGATTGTTCAAGGAATCGGCAGGCATTGCAAGGTTGGAACGAATATTCCGCCTTGTTTTTCAGCCTTTTAAAAAAATTTTTCGCCGTTCCTCCGTTTTTTGAATTCAAAACTGTTTTTAGCATACATTTACACAAAAAATCACATGAAGAAAGTTTACTTTTTAGCTGCGCTCCTTTTCGCAGGGTTAAGCGCAACAGCACAACAGGTCACCAATGGTGGACTGAACAGCTGGTCCACCAAAACAGCCGGAATGGGCACTTATGTACAACCGGACGGCCCATGGCTTAACCTTTTTGATTCGCTTTTTGTAAGCCTCGGACTACCCGGAGCTTCATCCACCGTTACGGAAGGCACAAGCGGTTCATCCGAAGGAACATCTCACGCCGTATTGAACGTGGTTGATTTCAGCGGAAACACCTTCGGAGGCGGACTGATCTACGGGAAGTTCGACGTTGCCAATGACATGGTCATCGGTCTTCCGATCGCTCCGCGTCCTACCAGTGTAATGCTCGATTACCAGTACACGACAACCAACGGCGATACGGCGATCATCGAGATCCATGCGAACAACGACCCGACTTCGCCACAGGTAATATTCAACACATCGGCTACGAGCTGGACACCTTTTGAATATGTTTTTCAATGGACACAAAGCGGCCAGGACAGTATTGCACTTGCATTCGGACTGGCAAACCCGAACGATACGGCACTGGATCCGGGATCGCAGTTTCGCATCGACAACGTGCGTTATAATTTCCCGCTCGGTTTTACGGAAATGCTGGACAAGAAAAAAATGATCGAGGTGTACCCGAACCCTGCAACTGAAACGATTCGTTTTTCACTCGAAGCGGCAGACAACTTAACACTTGAAGTATACGACATGCATGGAAACTTGGTTCGTAGCTTCAACCAGTTAAGTACAGAGAACGCACTTTACGTTGGTGATCTTGGAAAGGGAACGTATATCTACACGCTTTCGAACCAGCAATCGAAAATGATCGTTGATCGCGGGCAATTCGTAAAAAATTAAGCTGAATTCTTTTTTCAGGAAAAGCTGTTTCTTCGGGAACAGCTTTTCTTTTTTAGCGTCCGATCCGCAACTGAAATCCGTCTTCCGGCAAAATAACATTCGGAAAAACAACGGAAGCTTCGGCCAAATGCGCCTCCGGATCGGTGTAGCGCGCACTCAGGTGACCGAGCACCAGTTTTTTCACGCCTGCTTCTTTCGCTACTCGTGCCGCGTCACCAGCGGTTGAATGAAAGGTCGCTTTAGCACGGTGCCGGAGTTCTTCCAGAAAAGTAGCTTCATGATACAGCACATCCACACCACGTACGGCTTCAACCACGGTCTTTGAATAAGCGGTATCTGAACAAAACGCATAACTGTAATTCGGGTTGTAACGCGTGTAATCCGTTGCGCGGTGCACTTTGCCCGAATCGTCCGTTACATCGATCCCCTTTTTCAGCAAAGGCGCATGCTCGAGTTTTAAGCCTGCCGCCTCGAATTCGGAGCGGATCAGGGTGCGCTCTTTCTCTTTTTCCCGAAAAAGGTAGCCCTGCACAGGAATGCGGTGATTCATCGGGAACGTATACACTTCGGTCTTTTTATCTTCGTAAACGATTCCGGTATGATCTCGTTCGAGTTCGTGCCAGGTGATGTCGAAATCGAGGATACCTCCTCCAACTTCAAACTGCAGTTCGACCACTTTCTTCAATCCTTTCGGAGCGTAAATGTGGAGGTTTTTATCCCTTCCGAGCAGGTGCATGGTACTGAGCAGGCCGACCAGGCCGAAATAATGATCTCCATGGAGGTGTGAGATAAAAATGTGATTGATCTTCTGGAACTTGACCCCGAATCGTCGCATCTGGATCTGTGTGGCCTCTCCGCAATCCATCAGGAAATGCCGTCCGTTGCAAACGATATACTGGGAAGTTGGATTTCTCCCGGCAGTGGGAATAGCAGAGCCCGACCCGAGGATCGTAACTGTAAAACTCACGCGTTCAATCGCTTATTTGCGGCTTCCAGGTCCGGTTCGATGAGCAACACGCTTTCAAGCTGGGATATCTGGATGATCTTCATAACATTGGGTTGTAAACCGCTGAGGATAAATTTTCCGTTCCCGTCTTTACAGAGGCGGTTGGCGATGAGAATAGCACTCAGGCCTGACGAATCACAATAACGTGTTTTAGAGAGATCGAGGATGATGCTGTTGACCCCGTTTTTATTCAGTAGTACCAGTTCGGCTTTTAAACCGCTCGCATTGGTGATGTCGAGTTTTTCAACCTGACTGAGAATTGTAGCGGTCTGATTATCCTGCCGTATTTCGAAATCCATGGGCATACGTGTTTCTCAAAAGTAGCAAAAATTATTTACGTTCGATTTTAGACGCCAACAAATAAATGACAGCCATTCGCACTGCTACACCGTTTTCGACCTGCTGCAAAATGATAGACTGCTTTGAATCAGCCACATCACTGGTAATCTCCACTCCGCGATTGATCGGTCCGGGATGCATCACAACAATTTCTTTATCGAGCGAGTCGAGTATTTCGCGGTTCAAACCGTATTGCATGGTGTATTCACGCAGTGAGGGGAAATACTTGATATCCTGCCGTTCGAGCTGGATACGCAGCATATTGGCCACGTCACACCATTCGAGCGCTTTGCGCAGGTTGTGCTCTACCTTCACGCCCAGCATTTCGATGTATTTCGGGATGAGCGTCGTTGGGCCGCAGACCATGACTTCGGCACCGAGTTTCTGAAGGCAGTAGATGTTGGAAAGTGCCACGCGCGAATGGAGAATATCCCCGGTGATCACAACTTTCTTTCCGGCAACGGTTCCGAGGCGTTCGCGAATACTGTAGGCATCCAAAAGTGCCTGCGTGGGGTGTTCGTGCGTACCGTCACCGGCATTCACAACTTTTGCATCGATCCGTTGCGCGAGGAATCTGGCCGCTCCCGGATTCGGGTGGCGCATTACGACCATGTCCACTTTCATCGACAGGATGTTATTGACCGTATCAATGAGGGTTTCACCTTTTTTAACCGAGGAACTCGAAGCACTGAAATTCACCACATCTGCGGAAAGTCGTTTTTCAGCGAGTTCGAAGGAAAGCCGTGTGCGGGTCGAATTTTCAAAAAAGAGATTGGCAATCGTGATATCGCGCAGCGAGGGTACTTTCCGAATGGGCCGGTTGATAACCTCTTTGAAGCTGTCTGCCGTTTTGAAAATCAGTTCAATATCGTTCGGGGTAAGATCTTTTATTCCCGTGAGGTGTTCTACGCTTAAATTATCCATTGTTTTCCGGGGTAAACATAACTACCTTATCTTCTCCTTCCATTTCTTTCCATTCCACCGAAACCCGTTCCGAAACGAGGGTATCCACGGTTTTTCCGACATAATCGGCCTGGATAGGCAGGTGACGTTTGAAGCGCCGGTCGATCATTACGAGCAACTCCACCGAGCGCGGTCTTCCGAATGCAAGCAGGGCGTCGAGGCCGGAGCGAATCGTACGACCGGTGTACAACACATCGTCCACGAGTACCACGTCCTTGTTCTCAATTACAAAGTCAATATTTGTGGCACTCGGAATGAGGGGGCGTTCACGCCTGCGAAAATCGTCGCGGTAAAAGGTAACGTCCAGGTCTCCGCAGGTAACCGGGTGACCGAGGATGTGTTCCAGGTGTTTTTTGAGGCGAACGACGACGTTAATCCCACGCGGTTGTAAGCCGATGAGAACGGTATTATTAAAATCGGAATGTTGTTCGATTAACTGGTAGCAAAGCCGGTTGATGGTTAATTCAACGTGTTTCGAGTTCAGAATAACCTGCTTTTCCATTCATGCAAAGATAATTTCTTTTGGATGCGTGATATTGAATTTCCGAAAATAAAGTTTATCCGGCACATGTGTTTACGGCAGAAGATACGTTTAAAACAGTTCCCTCAATGAAAGCTACAGATTAAACATTCGTTAAAAAATCAAGAACTGAAAGTTATATTTTTGGGATATAGTAATAGGGAAACGATACAACGTAAAGTTTTTCATTTGTTTTTGGTCGCGGGAAATAACTCGCAGTTAGGTTAAGCCTGGTTTCGCAGATAATGATTTTTTCATAGGTTTATTGGTTAGCTTTGGTATTTATGCGAAATCAGGCTTTTTTTATGCCTCCTAATTTCCACCTTTTTTCTTCACCTGGCGGTAACCTTCTTTCTGTAATATCTCAAAAACTTTTTCTTTCAGGCTGCCCTGAATGATGATCTGTCCGTCTTTCGCAGCCCCGCCTACTCCGCATTTGGATTTGAGCGTCCGCGCGAGTTCTTTCAGGTCATCTTCTGTTCCGATAAAACCTTCCACGAGCGTTACTTCTTTTCCACCACGCTGTTTCCGGTCTATCGAAACATACAGGCGTTGTTCACCGGGCGCGAGTGTTTGCTGCTCGTCATCCTGTTCGTAATCGTATTGAAAGTCGGGGTTTGTACTGTAAACAACGTCCACGCGCTGGTTTTTCTTTTTGCTCATTCCATTAGTTTTTAAGCGTTATTCCGCTGACCAAATCATCTGTGATTACAGCATCCGGCAACTTGGAGAATGCTTTTTTGGTTGCAGCGGCAGAACGGACTTCAAAAATAACAACTTTCTGGCCGAGTTTACGAATTGCAGCCACTTCGGATTTACTGATCGCCGCATTCCGGATCACGAGTCCGCAAGCCAGCGGATGTGCTTCGTGTTCTTTTAGAAAACCGTCATAACTTCCGGCCTGTAACATCACAGGTATGTCTGCGGCTGCAAAACCTTCGGCCCAGTCGTTATCGAGCAGGAAGGCATAATAACGTGTGGAAGCCGGGAAGGTGGCGATGACTTCTTTCAGTTTTGCAATGAACAGGTCTTCATCGACAAATTCTCCCGAGCAGGCGTTGTAATGACGAATGTCCAGGTAAACCGTTTTATTTTCGAGATAAGTCGTATTCAAATTCTTTAACGGCAGGAGTTTTTCCTGGTGAAAAGAGGTATAATGCCCGGCCAGAAGTTCGGCAAGCGACAGATTATTTACACATCCTTCGAGCGAAGTAAAATCATCCAGGTCTTCATCGTGAAACAAGATGAGTTCACCGTCAGCAGTCAGTTGTACATCTACCTCCACACCATTGCAGCCTGCTGTCCCCAGTGCCATTTCAATGGATTCGGCAGTATTGGACTGATAAAGGCTCTTTGTTGTGGTTAATCCGTAACCTGCATGCCCGATCACGTCAATATTTGCGTAGTTTCGATCTTTACTGCAGGCTGAAAGTATCAGGCAACAAAGTAGTGCAATTTTATAATTCATAAACTAAGCCCAGGCAAAGAGCGTACCCAAAACCGCTCGTATATGTACGTTTTTGAACGACCGTATTGAAAACCGAGCGCGATGTGAGACCACCGCCAATACTATGAAACAATTTGAGCCGCCCTGCAAAAAGCATGAGTTTGTATCCGCCGAGCATTTCGTAATCATATAGTCTTCCATGTGTTGTCCCCGTCGGATTTATGCTTGATGTCGCCAGAAAAAGGGTTGGTCCCAGCTGTATGGATACACGGTTGATCAGGTTATATCCGGCGCCGAGCCGTACGCGCGGGTAAAATCCGCCTACATCCAGTTGCTGTATACCGAGCATCAGTGCGGCATCGAGATTCAGTCGGTTGCGCGATGCCAGAATAACAGGACCGGCAAAGACGTCGTAGCGGTTTGCCGAAGCTAAAATTCCAAGATGATCTATTTGAAGTCGCGTTTCGGCTCGCGGCTGATAATAAGCCTTACAGGATTGTGTAGCGTTTTGGAAGAGTTGGCCGTAAACAGGGGCGAAAGGAGAAAGAGAAAGAAATAGGAAGAACAGCGAACGCATGGATTCAGAGTTTCGGACACTTCTTGCAATGCACACCTTTTTTCTTGTACTTTTTACAACAGTTTTTCTTTTTCCCACAATGACAGGCACTGCACGCGGCAAATTGCTCAAAAGGCACCGACGCGTTCAAAAGGGCTTGTTGCATGTTTAGCTATTTAGAATAATTCCAAACAAAGATATTCAGAAATAAGGCAGCGTGACAAAAATTATTTAAATTAATTATAAATAAATATTCCCAGGTTTAGCGCGAAGGCAAATGTAACCCACGCGATATAAGGTAACATCAGTATTCCAGATACTTTATTAACGCGGAAAAACCGAACAATCGTTATGACTATCAACACCCAAAGGATGAGCATTTCAACGAGCGCTCCCAGGATCAGGTGCCGGTTGAAAAAGATAAAGCTCCAGGCCAGGTTGAAGATGAACTGGGCAACAAAAAGAGCCATCGCCCTGCCGGCGGCACGGCGTTCGGTCGGATCGAGCGTATGCGTCTGACGTTGCCACACAAGTGCAAACGCAATGGCCATTAACACATAAAGTGTTGTCCAAACCGGACCAAACACCCAGTTCGGCGGGTTAAACGGAGGTTTTTGAAGTCCGGCATACCACGTTTCGATCTCGGTGACGGTGAATAATCCACTCAGGCTGCCGAGCCCGACAATAACGATCACTGAAATGATGATTCTGAGCCACATAATTGCCTGTTTTAAAAAAAGAGCTGTTGCACGAGGCGAAAGGTATTGGCATGAGCTTCCACAATGTGACGGATCTCTTTGCTGTATCCTCCTCCCATGGAACAAACAAGCGGAACAGCGGATTGTTTGACCGCTTCAAGTAAAATACGGTCTCTTTGCCGGCAGCCTTCCATGGAAAGTCCGAGCCTGCCGAGTTTATCTGTGGCAAGCACATCCACGCCGCACTGGTAGAATACAAAATCGGGAGCGGATCGTTCTAAAGCGGTCGCGAGGTTCTTTTCAAGCAGGTAGTGATAGTCGTGATCTCCGCAATTATCGGGCAGGGCGACGTCGAGGTCGGAGCGCATTTTATGCAAGGGATAGTTGTTGCTTCCGTGCATGCTGAATGTAAAGACACGCGGGTCGCTTTCGAAGATTTGCGCGGTGCCGTTCCCCTGGTGTACGTCGAGGTCAACGATAAGCACGGAACGCACATTTGTATGTTCCAGAAGCCAGCGCGCGGCAATCGCCTGATCGTTCAGGAGGCAAAATCCTTCGGCGCGATCGGTAAAGGCATGATGCGTTCCTCCGGCGATATTCATTCCCACTCCTCCCTCAAGCGCCAGTTCTGCCAGCAGACGCGTTCCCTCTGCAATGGTCAGCTCACGCCGAATGAGTGTATCGCTGTGTATAAATCCGCTCACGCGCTGTTCACGCGGACTCAATTCGAGGTTTTTAAGGCGTCTGAAGTATTCAGGATCATGAACGCGGAGAACATCTTCGACCGTTGCTTCACCCGGTTTTATGAAATTGGCTTCGGAGAGCGTGCCCTCGTACAGGAGCTGTTTTGGGAGCAGGTCGTATTTTTCCATCGGAAAACGGTGGTTTTCCGGCAGTGGATGAATGTATATGGGATCAAAGGCAACCCGGAGCATAAACGGCTCCAAATTTACGAATCTTTTGCCACGATGACTTCCACGGTAAATACGAACCGGCCATCCGCCAGCGGAAAGAAATGGTATCCCAGCGGTTTACGGGAGCGCAGGCGCATGGTAATGAAACCGAGTCCGGCACCTCCCTTTTCGGAAAGTATGCCATTGGACAACACGTTTACATATTGCTTTTTCACGTCCTCTTCCGTCATTCGGTTGAGCGATTCCACCTGTTGTGTCAGGTAATCACGCGTATCCGGTTCACACAGGTTTCCAAAACGGACCTTGTATGAATTGTCATTTTTTGCAATCAGGAGAAAACCGGGTTGCTGTTCGTCGGTGTCCACTTCACCGTGGATCTTGATATTCTGCAACCCTTCGATGAGAATTGTGAATATCCGTTTTACGAGTTGTTTTTTCTCGCCGTAACTCAACATCAGTTCTTCGGTGCTGTCGGAGAGGCGATTGATCAAATCCTGTGAAAAGGAACCAAAGCGTGAAATAACAATCTGGTGCTGCTCTTCCTGGTATGCATCAAGAAAACGCTGATAAATCGCTCTGCATTCCTGAACAATTTCAGTTTCGTTGATCCCGATCATATCTTTTTTCAGCAATTTAACGCGCAATATATGAAATTATTTTGATGCTTTTCTCCTGCAGTATATTATTCCGAATCGTGCGGGATGAGCATCGGGTCTTCATTCCAGGGAATTCTGCAGCACCGGATTTAATCCGAAAGAGCCATTGAATGTACTTCTTTAAAACGGAAACACAGGAGCAGATGCCCGGAAACAAACACTTGTAATTCCGCATCTTCCAATAGCACAAACTTCTTTTTTGCCGGGATGCCAGCATTCCTGATTTCGAATTTACATTAAAATAATAAATGGACAAAGCCCTGTTTAACGGTTCCGTCAGGCATTGTGAGCAAATACTGGTAAACTCCTGCTGTTAAAAGTTCACCGCCGGTATCGCGCCCGTTCCAGTCGTTCTGATAGTTATCCGTTTTAAAAACAACATCTCCCCAGCGATTCAGGATGACCAGCGCACTGTTTTTCTTCAGCCCTTTGATGGTAAAAATGTCATTCAGGTTGTCCCCGTTTAATGTAAGTACATTCGGAACCTCTACTTCGTTCAATACGCTGAGCAATTTTGTGATGGAGTCGGTGCAACCGTTTGTATCGGTTATATGCAGGGTAATGTAATAATCACCTACCTCGTATGTTCCGGATGGATTCTGGCTAAAGCTGGTCGTGGTGTCCAGGTCCCAGACCCAACTTATAACCGGTCCGGAAGAAGCGTCCGTGAAATAAACGGTTTCTCCCGCCTGCGGTTCCTCCGGATTGATCGTAAAATTAGCCTGGGGTGCTGCTATGCTGTTAATTTTATAGCTGGTTGCAATGGATTCACAGCCAAAAGCATCAATTACGATAAGTGTGTGCATTCCGGGAGGAACATCCTTCAGGTCAATGGATGGCACCGTATCCGAATCCCATACATAGGTAAAGGGTCCACTGCCGTTTACGGCCAGACCGATGACTGCACCATTCGTATCTCCACAGGTTGCGCTAATGAGGTTTATGTTGTTGTGATCGATGATCGGGCGCGGAGTGTTATTTACGGTAAGGTCCGCGGTATCCGTACAGCCCTGTGTATCGGTTACAACTAACTGGTATGCACCCGCCGTAAGCCCCGTTAGCGAACTGGTCGTAAGTGCCGGATCATTGTTCCAGGAGTACGTGTATGCAGGCGTTCCGCCATTCACCGAGATGCCATTCACAGTACCGTCTGCCTGACCACAGTGTTCGTCTGTTACAGTCATAGCATTCAGATCGATGACCGGCGGATTCGTAATATTAATGAACACTGATATGGTCTGCGAGCAGTTCTGATCGTCGGTTACGGTGAGTGTATATGTTCCTGCGGCCAGGCCGGAAATATCCAGCGTGCTTTGGGAGGTATTGGACCAGGAAAACACCGGGTTTACTCCCCCTGAAAGGGTGATCCCCGAAATGGAACCGGTATTTGCGTTGCAGGCTGTAGGTGTAACTGTCATATTTGACTGATCGAGCAGCAGCGGAACTGCACCGCTCACGGTGTAAGGTCCTGAAGAAGCCGTACAACCGTTGTTATCGGTGACGGTCAGAGTGTAATTTCCGGCAGAAAGTCCTGTAATAGCAGGTGTCGTTTGTGTTGTGTTTGTCCACGAATAGCTGAGTCCGTTCCCGCTTGCGGTTATTCCGGAAACGGAACCGTCACCACCTGCACAACTTTCATCGGTAACCACACTGTTGAGGTCATTGATCGATGGACCTGCGAGTGCTGTAACGGTATGCGGACCACTTGTTGACGTACATCCGCCAGCATCCGTAACGGTCAGTGTATAATTCCCGGCTGAAAGACCTGTGATGTCGAGCGTTGTTTGCGTTGTATTTGTCCAGGCAAAGGTATATCCGGGCGTTCCGCCGCTGACCTGGATCCCCGAGATCGCTCCGTTGCCTGTTCCGCAGGCTTCGTCGGTAATGGACAGCCCGGAAGTGTTTACGGTCGGTCCGGCGGTATTATTTATAGTAAACGGCCCGCCGGAAGCCGTACATCCATTGGCATCAGTGACTGTGAGGGTGTAATTTCCTGCGGACAGCCCCGAGATATTCAGGGTTGTCTGGGTTGTGTTGGTCCAGGCGTAAGAAAGTCCCGTCCCATTCGCCGTGATCCCTGAAATGGCGCCGTTCCCCTGTCCACAGGTTTCGTCGGTCAGAGTCGCTGCGGAACTGTTCACGGACGGACCGGGCGTTAAGTTTACGGTATAGGGTCCTGAGGTTGCCGTACAGCCATTGTTATCTGTTACGGTCAGTGTGTAGTTTCCTGCCGAAAGGCCGTTAATGTTCAGTGTGGTCTGCGTGGTATTGGTCCAGGCGTAGGAAAGCCCGGTGCCAGAGGCAGTAATGCCGGTTATTGCGCCCTGCGTGCCGTTGCAGCTTTCATCCTGTACCGCCACGTTGGAAGCGTCCACAACCGGGCCGCCAACACCGTTGATGGTATAAGGTCCGGAGGTTGCGGTACAACCGCTGGCATCCGTAACAGTAAGCGTATACGTATTCGGGCTCGCGTTCGTTAGATCAATGGTAGGGGTGGATGTTCCGTTCCAGCTGTAAGAAAGCGTACCGCTACCCGAAGCCGAAAGCCCTGTGACCGAACCCGGCGTGTTGCAGGTGGCATCGGTGACAACTGCTGTTCCCGTGATCACCGGTGCGGTTCCCACCACCACTTTGACAGGAATGCGAAAGGTTCCCGGGCAAATCCCGACATAATAGGTTGTTGTGGCACTGAGCACGGGTGTTGTGTAGGTGGTACCTGTGTTTACCACCGTATTACCGAACTGTGAAGTATACCAGGCAATGGTTCCTCCGGAAGGCATTGTACCCGTCAGCTGTACGCTCAGGTTGCCTGCGCTGTTTCCGCAAATCGTGTCGTTGGTACCGATCAGGTTATAGAGCGTTGTTGTTTGCCCGGAAAGTCCCGATGCTCCGTTGGTGGCACCGTTGGGTGGAAATGCGGACACGTGCGCAGAGTTCGACGTTCCACCGCTTCCCCCGGCAACTGTTTGAACGGGTGTTCCCGTCGTCAGCGCGATCAGTCCGCCGGAACCTCCTCCACCCGGGCCGGAAGCTTCGGCACTGGCAAAAGGTCCTACGGACAAAGCGTGATTTCCACCGGCACCGCCATTCGCCGCTAAAGTGTATGTATTCGGAATACCTGACATGTTCTCGAAGAAGACGCTTCCTCCCCCGCCGCCGCCGCCGGCACCATCATTTCCTTTTTTCTGACCAAAGGAAGCGGACTGGTTATTCGGGTTTGTTTTCTGACCGGCAGCACCGTTCGCTTCAACTCTCCCTGTTCCCGAGACGTTCCCGTAAACGGTGATGAAAACGATTCCGCCACCGGAGCCTCCGCTTCCACCCTGTCCGCTGTCCTGGTCCCCGGCGCCACCGCCACCGCCCATAAAGATGCGGGTTACATCGTAAGCCAGTGGGTGTCCGCCACGCCCGCCATTGGTCTGGCGTCCGTCGCCACCCCAGGACAGGTTATTCGGGCCGGTTGTAGACTCGTTGAGGTCATTTTCGGAAAATGCGTATCCTCCGCGACCACCTCCCGGCGATGAAGATGTACCCATTCCCGCCTGCTCGAGGTTCCAAATAGCGGTATAGCCCGGCTGAGGAACTCCTTTCCCGGTATATCCTGTGACGGATCCCACGTTGGAGCCACCGCCGCCGCCGCAGTTCTGGTATCCACCTCCTCCACCGCCGTTTGCGGCAGCCGAAATTCCGTATCTTGAATAAAGTGCCACGTATTCGTTGGTATAACCACCGATTCCTTCTCCTTTTTCTGATCCTTCATTGGCCTGTTGTGAACCCGGGTAACGAATCCCGATTGATCCGCCGGCCTGGCCTGTGCCATCGACATAACCCGGACGAAAACCGAATCCATTGGCGTGGATGTTCGGTACTGTAGCACTGTTATTTAATGTAAGCGTACCTTCCACTTCGAGTGCGACGATGCCGCCTGTGTTTCCATTCCAGGAAAGCGGCACAATCGAAGCACCGGCATTGACTGTCAGGTTATTGTAGCGTGGAATGCGCACGATTTGGGTATGGCCCGCGGCTGAATAACTGTTAGCAAGGGCACACTGGAGGTTAATTGTATTCCCGGAAACGCTCTGTACTTCCACGCGTTCGAATTTACCGGCGCTGTGATAGTCCAGTACGCGTCCCCAGAGATCGATAAAATTGTACCAGTCTCCCTGGTGCCCGTAAGGCGTGGTATAGTTTCCTCCCCAGGAAGCCGTTGTGGTCACGTCACAATCGATATCGGCGCCCTGCATTTGAATGATGAGGATGAGATCTCCGGCAGCGAGCGCCCCGCTGAACTGAGCACCGGTCATGGAAGCATTGTTTACCGAAATGCTGCCTGCCCCGGCAGTTGCGTTTGCGGAGAGGTAGGTATACGTATTGACCACGGTATTTGCGGAAGTGGCTGTGTAACTACCATTTTTGGAGCGTTGGGCGAAAAGTGACACACTTAGACAAAAGCACGTGAGAAGAAGTAATAGTCTCAAAGTTTATAGTGTTTTAGTTTGCACATAGAAAAACGAAATGAACCTGCGAAAGGTTGCAGAAAAGCAGCAGTTCGTGTTAAATCCGTAAAGTTTATTTTCAATTCGGTTGAAAGTTTATCAAAAATAGTTTAAAATGTCGTGTCCGGTAGCACGCGATTCAAAAATCCGGAGTTCGAGTTTGAATTTTGTGGACCTGAACGTTTTCTTAAGGATTGATTTTATGCTCAAAAAGCCTGTTGCAGGAATTCAAATGGGCAGGGATGACTGAAGCCGTCGACCACGACTGTGTCGCTGTTAATATTTTAACCAAACGTTCGAAACAGGTACAGATAATACAGTATCATTACTTGTGCTATACTGATGCTATACTTGTGCAATATACCTGAAGTACTTCTCCCTGCGGTCGAGGACTTCAGGTTTCAGTGTGAGTGTGGAGTGTGGAGTGTGGAGTGTGGAGTGTGGAGTGTGGAGTGTAGAGTGTGAGTTTGGAGTGTAGAGTGTGAGTTGGTGGACACGAGTGGGACACTCGCGGCAAAAACAGAAACAGAAACAGAATGAGAATGAGAAGCAGAATGATCCCTGAAGTACTTCTCCTTGCAGTCGAAGCCGAGATTGTTCAATAAACTGTGTCAAAGTTTCTTCTTTGGAAAAAGGATTAAATT
>CAYMEW010000040.1:0-32980 GCA_964389755.1 uncultured Flavobacteriales bacterium
TTAACTACAATCCCTCCCTCTGTATCTCCCTCGGAGAGGGAGAGCAAACAAACAATCTAAAACCAATACAACGCAAACGCATGCACGCAATCCCACCCTGCAACAACTCCATAAACACTATAACCTTTAATACGAAGCAATCCGCGTGTACTTTACAAAGTATAATAGAGTATCGACACGGTATAGATATCGCATAAATACCGCATAAATGCGGCATGAATACCGCATGAAAAACGCAAATATTAAACAATGCGTTAAAATAAGAACGTTTATAGAAGGCGGGGTGAGAGAGCGCTCAAATGAATTCCCGGATTTATACGACCTCACTAAAGCTAAATCGAAGATCCCGGCAGCAGGTCGTGCTCGCCGCGTCGAAAATATTCGTGTAGGCAAAACTACCCGGGTGTATTTCCAAAGAAAAGGAAATGGCGCTCGTACCTTAGTAAAGAAAGTCGTTGTACGGATAGCGTACTTCAAAGATCTTTTTGACCTCTTCATACAGTACGTCCCGCAATTCGTCGATGTTTTCTTTGTCGGTTGCCGAAATAAAGATCACCCGACTATTGAGTCGCGACATCCAGGTGCGTCGAAGTTCGTCGAGGGTCATGGGTTTTTGTGCTCCTTCCTCGTCCTCATGAACCTCTTCCGGTTGATAAGCGTCAATCTTGTTGAATACCACGATCGTCGGTTTCTCAGTCTTGTCGATCTCCGCCAGCGTTTCATTGACTGTTTCGAAATGATCCTCGAAATTGGGATGAGAAATATCAACGACGTGTACAAGCAGGTCTGCTTCGCGTACCTCGTCGAGGGTAGACTTAAAAGACTCTACCAACTGGTGTGGCAACTTACGGATAAAGCCCACCGTATCCGTCAACAGGAAAGGCAGGTTGTGAATCACCACTTTTCGAACGGTCGTGTCGAGGGTCGCGAATAGCTTGTTCTCCGCAAATACTTCGGATTTGCTCATCAGGTTCATGAGCGTACTCTTCCCGACGTTGGTATAGCCTACAAGCGCCACGCGTACCAACTGGCCACGATTTCCGCGTTGAACGGCCATCTGCTTATCGATGGAATTCAATTTTTCTTTCAACAGGGCTATCTTCGACTGGATAATCCTGCGGTCAGTCTCGATCTGGGTTTCCCCGGGTCCGCGCATCCCGATACCCCCTTTCTGACGTTCGAGGTGAGTCCACATACGCGTAAGTCGCGGGAGCAGGTATTGCAATTGAGCAAGTTCAACCTGTGTTTTTGCATGTGAGGTGCGCGCCCGGCTGGCGAAAATATCCAGGATGAGGTTGTTGCGGTCAAGGACCTTTATCTCCAGTTCGCGCTCAATGTTGCGCAACTGCGATGGTGAAAGTTCATCATCGAAAATAACCAGATCGGTCCCGTTTTCCTGGATGAACGTTTTAATCTCATCGAGTTTTCCGCTTCCCACATATGTTTTGGGATTGGGATGAGGTAATTTTTGAAAAAAGCGCTTTTCCGTAATAGCGCCGGCTGTCTCGGCAAGGAATGCCAGTTCATCGAGGTATTCCCCGGCCTGTTCTTCACTGGTCTCAGACGTGATAACGCCTACCAGCACACATTTTTCTTCCGTTGCGTCGACAAGTATATGTCCTTCCTGCATCTATTTTCGCAATGTTTTGGTATAATTAATCACAGAATCTATCGCAATTTGCGAACCAAGTACTGCGCCCATCGGCGGCATATTGCCTTTCCCCTTTTCGATCATCTTACGGATCCGGTCGTCGTTCAGCCTGCTTTTCGATAGGTCCTTAGCGCCGGAAGCGCCCAGTTTACCATCCATTCCGTGACAGGAAGCACAATGATCCTGGAAAAGTTCGGCCCCTGATGGATTCGGCTGAAGACCTGCATCCATATTTTTATAAGCGGAGATCTTTTCCGCCTGCTGTGTGCATGAAAAGAAACAGATTGTACAGAGAAGCACACAGAACACAGATCTTCCCATATCAGAACCATTTGCCCCCGAGTGCCTCGCGGAAAGGCCAGGGGATCATCGCTAAAATGATCAGTAAACCGATCGTATAAGAAACCAGTATCCGGCGATGCCTGGTGTTGATCGCGGCTGCGCTTTCGGCGCGTTTCCTGCCGATCGTAATAATCGCAATCGCAAGGAGCATCATCAATACGTGCTCAAGGCCGTAAAAACGATACATTTTACTTTTCATCCATTCGTCCACATACTGCACTTTCGGAGAAAGGAACATCAGCCCGAGACCGATCAGCAACTGAATATGCAGAACAACCATCGTAAACAGGTTAAGCATTTTATCCTTTTTGGCATATTTCCCCGATTTGGAGGAAGCCGCCGCATTGAAAATCGCAATAATGAGCAGGATCAGTGCGATCCATCGCAAGCCTGAGTGGGCACCGTTGAGAATGTTGTACATGTTCACAAAATTTTAGGTAAAGTTAAAGATTTTGCCGACACGGTGTACGCCTTCCCGAATCGAAATAAAGCGCAGCCAAACGATCCCGCTTTGATTTGTTTAGCTTTTATGTAACTTCACGTTTGGAATATCTCCTTTAAACATGAAAGTATTCGGAATCTTTATACTGCTGATCGTTTCTTTTTCGCTCTCAGCACAGGATCGACTCGGGCCTTCGAATGGTACTCCGCCATCGAAAACAGGTAAATACGTGCTAACGCATGCTACCGTATATGTGAAGCCCGGTGAGGTACTCGAAAATGTAAACATCGTCATCGAAGAAGATCGCATTGTATCGGTCGGAAAACAACTGCTTCTTCCAAAAGATGCGGTTGAAATCGATTGCTCCGGCAAGGTGATCGTACCGGCTTTCCTGGATGCATACGCCAGCGTGGGAGTTCCTGCTCCCAAACAGGAACCGTATTCACCGTGGCCGCAACTGGAATCCAACAGGCAGTCAACCTTTTACTGGAATGAAGCAGTACACCCGGAGACAAGCGCTTCGGAAAACTATGAAATGGATACCAAAGAGAACAAACGTTTTCATGAAATGGGCTTCGGCTTTGCGGTAACACACGCCGACGACGGAATAGCACAGGGTTCCGGTGCTCTGGTTTCACTCGGTTCATCAGATCTCTCCAACCGCATGATCCAATCCGCGGCAGCTGCTTTTTTTTCCCTGGATAAAGGTGTTTCCCGGCAGACCTATCCATCGTCGCAAATGGGAAGCATCGCGCTCGTACGGCAATTGTTTTATGACCTGGAATGGTACCGCAAGAACAAAGATCCGAAGACAGATCTTTCATTGCGTGCGCTGGACGAGCAAATGAACCTGCCGCTGTTCTTTAAAACGGAAGACAAGTTCGAGGCGCTCCGCGTAGTTAAAGTCGGAAAGGAGTTCGGCCTGCCCTTCGTCATTTTCGGTTCCGGACAGGAATACGCATACGCGGAAGAACTGAAGGCCTGGGGACATCCGCTGGTAATTCCGCTCGCGTTCCCAAAACCTTACGATGTGGGTGATCCGTACGTAGCCCGGCACATTTCACTCGGGGCACTGCGCGAATGGGAAATGGCACCTTTTAATCCGCGCATACTTTTTGAACACCAGGTTCCTTTTTCGTTCACCGCTTCGGGTTGTGAAGATGCAAAAACGTTCTGGAAAAACCTGCGTAAAGCGATCGAACACGGCCTGCCACTTTCGGAAGCACTTGCCGCACTGACCGTAAACCCGGCGAAAATACTTCATGTGGAACTCCAGCTTGGAACGCTGGAAGAAGGACGCCTGGCGAGTTTTACGGTTTTTGACAAAGATCCCTTTCGCGAAGAAGCGAGCGCGCTCGAAACCTGGAACCTCGGGGATCGTGAGATCCTTGAACAAAAGAACGAACGTGATATCCGGGGTAAATACAACATCCTCCTCGGAAGCATCCAGTACCCGTTTATCGTGGAAGGAACCGTGGAACAC
Organism: uncultured Flavobacteriales bacterium; assembly: GCA_964389755.1. Classification (GTDB taxonomy): domain Bacteria; phylum Bacteroidota; class Bacteroidia; order Flavobacteriales_D; family Crocinitomicaceae; genus JBBSUQ01. The sequence goes on from CAYMEW010000040.1 coordinate 3,919, forward strand.
CCCAAAGCGTACATTCGTACTATTCGGCAACAGCGCAATGAGAAAACCGGGCTCATGAAAAACGATACACTGAAAATACCTGTAAAAATGCACATTGATGACGATGACATTACCATGCATTTTTCCCTGGACGATGAGTTTTACAAAGGGAGTATTCAGTTACACGGCAAAATACGTGAACGTTTCGGTGTTCTGGAAGGGGATGCCTCGCTTTCGGACGGAAGATGGGTCCAGTGGTCCGCAATTAAGAATGAGAAGTTTAAAGAGAAAAAAGACAGTACACCGCAAATAAACGATTCGATACCACCAGTCCCCGGAATGCGTTTCCCGGACATGGCTTTCGGAAGAGATTCGCTGTCGGATGACCGGCCTGTCGTGATCCGCAACGCCACGATCTGGACCAATGAAGAGACAGCGGTGATCAAAGACGGAACGCTCATCCTGAAGAATGGAAAGATCAGCTATGTCGGAAACGGCAACTTTACCACGCCTCAAAATGCCATTGAGATCGATGCGAAAGGGAAGTTCGTAACCTCCGGGATCATTGACGAGCATTCGCATATCGCTATTTCGAAAGGAGTGAACGAGGGAGGACAGGCTAATTCGGCAGAGGTGAGCATCGCGGATGTCGTAAACCCGGAAGACATTAATATTTACAGGCAATTATCGGGCGGAGTAACGGCTGCGCAACTGCTTCACGGGTCTGCAAACCCGATCGGAGGACAGTCAGCCCTGGTCAAACTGAAGTGGGGATACGGCGCCGATGAAATGCTGATTCCCAATGCACCGAAGTTCATTAAGTTTGCGCTGGGGGAAAATGTCAAGCAGTCCAACTGGGGAGATTACAACACGGTGCGTTTCCCGCAGACGCGGATGGGCGTGGAGCAGGTATACATCGACGCCTTCGACCGTGCGCTGAAATACCACGAAGCACGCGTGAAAGGTAAGCCGAAAGATCTCGAATTTGCAAGACGCGATCTCGAACTGGAGGTTCTCTGGGAGATCCTCGAGGGAAAACGCTTCGTTACCTGCCATTCCTATATCCAGTCGGAGATCAATATGCTGATGCACGTGGCAGATACCTTTGGATTTCGGATCAATACCTTTACGCACATCCTGGAAGGCTATAAAGTAGCCGATAAAATGGCTGCTCATGGTGCGGCAGGTTCCACCTTTTCAGACTGGTGGGCCTACAAATATGAAGTGCGGGATGCGATTCCGTACAATGCGAAAATCATGTATGATCAGGGTGTTTTGGTCGCCATTAATTCGGATGATGCGGAAATGGGAAGAAGACTGAACCAGGAGGCGGCAAAGACCATGAAGTACGGCGGAATGCCTGAACTGGAAGCCTGGAAACTGGTTACGCTCAACCCGGCTAAAATGCTCCACCTCGATGACAGGATGGGAAGTTTGCGCGAAGGAAAGGATGCCGATGTCGTGATCTGGTCTGCAAATCCGCTGAGCATTCTCGCCCGCGTGGAGTACACGATCGTAGACGGTGAAATTCTCTACAGTTCCGAATCGTATGAACAGGCACTTATCCGAAACCGCCAGGAAAAGGCACGGATTATTACAGCCATGCTCCTGGAAATGGAATCCGGTGAAAAGCCACAGGCGTTCGCACGGAAAAAAGAAACCTTCTTTCACTGCGATACACTCGGAGAGGAGGGAACGACATCAACAAATCAGCATTAAGCATGAAAAAGATCAGCATACTCTGGATACTGACATTCATTTTGTCCGGACACGGACTGGCGCAGAGCCGTAAATTGTTCCTGCACGCGTACCTGCACGTCGGCAATGGCGAAGTGCTGCCAAGTGCGGCTGTCGGAGTGGAAGGCGATGAGATCATCCTGGTGAAGAATTCGCTTGCATACAGCTATGACCGCGAAGACTGGGATACGATCATCGAACTGAGGGGGAAACACATGTATCCCGGGTTTGTAGCGCCCAATTCCACACTGGGACTCACCGAGATCGACGCTGTACGTGCCACACGCGACTTTGACGAAGTGGGAACCTTTAATCCGCACGTTCGCGCTCAAATTGCGTATAATGCCGAATCGGATGTGATCTCCACGGTGCGTTCGAACGGAGTATTGCTTATCCAGGCGACGCCGCGCGGCGGTTTTATATCGGGAACTTCCGCCATTATGGAGGTTTACGGCTGGAACTGGGAAGATGCGACTGTAGTTGCCAATGACGGAATCCATGTAAACTGGCCCGCGGATATGCAGGGCGGAGGATGGTGGGCTGAGCCCAAAGACAAAAAAGTGAATGAAAAATACGCAGCGCAAAAACAGGAACTGGAACGTTTTTTCCGGGCAGCACGGGCTTATGCGGCTACAGACACAGGTAAAAAGGAAGAAGATCCGCGCTACGAAGCCATGCGACGCTGCTTTAAAGGCGAAAAACGCGTGTTTTTTCATGCTGATAACGTACGGCAGTTGTTGGATATTATCGAATTCAGCAAAGAACTTGAATTGTCCTTCCCGGTGATCGTCGGCGGATATGAAAGTTACCTGGTTGCACGTCGCCTGAAAGACGCCGGGATTCCCGTAATGCTCAACCGGACGCATTCGCTTCCCGAAAACGAGGACGACCCGGTCGATCTGCCCTATAAGTTGCCATACCTTCTGCAACAGGAAGGAGTGAAATTTTGCCTGCAAAACGCCGGTGATATGGAAGCTATGAATGCGCGAAACCTGCCTTTTCAGGCTGGAACAGCTATGGCTTACGGACTTTCGGAAGAGCAGGCCGTCCGATCGATTTCGCTTTCTGCCTGTGAGATCCTCGGGATCGAAAAGAATTATGGAACCGTGGAGCAGGGCAAGAAGGCGATGTTTTTCGTGTCGGAAGGAAATGCGCTGGATATGCGTTCGAACGAGGTGCTTTTTTGTGTTTCGGAAGGACAGATACGTTCTGTAAAGAACCGGCAGTGGGAATTATACATCCGCTATACAAAAAAATACCGGGACCAACAGCCCCGGTAAAAAGTGATTTTTCAAGTGTTTTTTAGTGTTCGTCTTCCGTATGGGAATCCCATGTCGAATCGACATCGTCCTTCATCTCATCCCATCCTTCTTTGACGTCTTCTTTGGTCTCATCCCAACCGTCTTCAACGTCATCACGCATTTCTTCGCGGTTCTCCTCGCGTTCGTCTGGCGTATCTCCGCATGCCTGGAATGTTAAAAGGGCTACACTGCAAAACGCCGCATAAACGATCTTTTTCATGTTTTTTGTTTTTAAGGTTTATAAACTAAAAAAATAACGATACCGCTTTGTTTGAAGCCCTTTGCGTTTTAAGAAAAATTGTGAGAGTTTCACCTAAACTTAAGACTGAAATAAATCCTGTTTTCAGAACTTTCAGCTATTTTTGAGAGAATCATTTTTGTAACACATTAAATTTAAAAATTATGTCATTCGAATTACCAAAATTACCGTATGCCTATGATGCTTTGGAACCTCATATTGATGCGCGTACCATGGAAATCCATCATACCAAACATCACCAGGGCTATACGACAAATTTGAACAAAGCGATCGAAGGAACAGACCTTGAAGGAAAATCCATCGAAGATGTACTCAAAGAAGGAAAGGACAAACCGGCCGTACGTAATAATGGCGGTGGATATTATAACCACGATCTGTTCTGGAAGATCATGTCACCGAACGGTGGTGGAAAACCTTCCGGGGAACTGGCAAGCGCCATTGATTCTGCTTTCGGATCGTTCGATGCATTTAAGGACGAATTCGCAAAGGCGGCCGCAACACGTTTCGGTTCCGGATGGGCCTGGTTGTGTGTAACCGGTGGAAAACTGGAGATCTGCTCGACGCCGAACCAGGACAACCCGGTAATGGGTGAAGGCTGCGGCGGAACACCGATCCTCGGTCTGGATGTTTGGGAACACGCGTATTACCTGAACTATCAAAACCGTCGTCCGGATTACATCGAGGCATTTTTCAATGTGATCAACTGGGATGAAGTAGCAAAACGATACGCTGCAGCTAAATAAGCGCGGCTATCGCACAGATACAGGCTGCCTGTTTGTCTTCGGACGGACAGGCAGTTTTTGTATAAAGGCAGCAATACAGAAAAGCAACAATGGCAGGTAGGGTAGCAGGTAACGTTCTTCGTTCATACGTTGAAAAAAACACAAATAAAAAAGGGATATGTGCACGCCCATCGCTGTCCACCGAATGATTTGATCTACCGGGAGGAAATAAACGCAGACACTGGCCACCAGTGAAAAAATAATTACGCCGAAGCAAAGCAGTTTTAATAGTTTGATGAGGAAAAAAGAACTGCCGGGACCCTGGAAAATGTACAGGTTCATCATGGAAGTTCCCAGCAAAGCTTTCGTACTTTTCGCAGGAGTCAGCAGGTAATAATCAGCGGGATTTTCGGCTCGTAAGTAACGGTTAAGCGCTTTGGTTTGCACAATAAAATTTCTTTCAGCTTGCCGCAGTGTGTCAGCCGCAGCCAGTGGTTGCCCGTGTTGATCGAAGAAGAGCTGCTGATACTTTAATAATACTCCGCTCACAGGACGCTTATAACGCTCCGGCACGGTAGCAAGTGCTTTAGCGAGCCCGTTTTCTGCATTATAGGCCAGCTGATGCGCTGCAAAATGAAAAGTCGGTCCGTCGTGCTCCCAGGTGCGAAAAAGATCGGTCAGCGCTTCGTGGGGCGGACGAAAAAGCGAATGGTTTCCGTCGTCATAGATCGGGTGGAATCCGGGATAATGCCCGGCGATTACGGTATTTCGAACCTGCCAGCCGGCGAGCGGTAGAAATGCGAGCAGGAAATACAGGGCCTTTTTGCGGTCTGCGGCCTGAAGAAAGAGCCACAGGAGAATTAGTAAGGGAAATACGATCAGTTGCGGTCGGACCAATAAGAGGAATGCCGCAAAGCAGACACATAAGACCAGGGATTTTGTGTGCCTACCCTGCCGCGCTTTTAATGCATAATAAAACATGCCGAGCAGGAAGAATACGGCGAGTGATTCGCTCAGAGTGTAATAAACAAAGCCCGAATAGCACGGAAGCAAAGCGTATAAAGCACTAACGCAAATAGCAATTCTGTCCCGAACTCCAAAGTTGCGCAGGATGTTTGCAAAAAAGTAAATCCCGGCACTGAAAGCCAGTATCTGGATGATTTTCAACAGGGAAAATGGGTGTCCGGGAACGATTAGTTTGCAGATGAGGTAAATAAATCCGTAGCCCGGTGTGCGGGTATACCAGGCGCTCAGGCCTTGCTGATTATCCTTCCAAACGCCTTTTGCAAGAAAATTATCCGCGGGAACAAAATAACTGGCTTCGTCGGCCGTGGTGATAAGCCCGTTCTTTTCGGGAAATTGATGATTTAACCAGGAGAGGTTCAGTTCGTTGGTCAGAACAAGTAAGCCGGTCGCCAGTGCGATGAGCAGTAGCAGCTTCCGGTTGAAAGACATATCAGGACGCTAAGGTCGGTAAATTCACCGCTTCAACGGCTTTTACCTCGGGTGCTGCTTTTTTGACGGCTTCTTCCAGACCCGCTTTCAGGGTCATAAGGCTCATCGAACAATCGCTGCACGCTCCCATCAGTTTCACCTGTACGACGGCATCTTCAGTAATATCGACCAGTTCCATATCACCGCCATCCGCATGTAAGAAAGGTCGCAGTTGTTCAAGTGCTGCGTTCACTTTCTGCTCCAGTTCTTGTTTGTTAATCATATCGTTCAACTTTAATGGACGGATTTTTCCGTGCGCTGTGATTTTTGTAAGTCGACCTCTTCTGCAAAAGTACGAACTAATTCTTCAAAAGCCCGGGCAGTCGGTGTATTTTCCTGGAACACTGCCGGTTTTCCGGTGTCTCCTGCTTCTCTGACACTTTGCACGAGCGGAATGTGTCCGAGAAACGGAACTTTGAGTCCGTGAGCCAGGTTCTTGGCGCCATCGCGTCCGAAAATGTAATATTTGTTCTCCGGCAATTCGGCAGGAGTGAACCAGGCCATGTTTTCGACGATGCCAACCACTGGAACATTGATCGAATCCAGTTTGAACATGTTCACGCCTTTACGGGCATCGGCCAGGGCTACTTCCTGCGGCGTGCTGACGATCACGGCACCGTCCAGCGGTACGGTCTGCACCAGTGAAAGGTGAATGTCACCTGTTCCGGGAGGCAGGTCTACGAGCAGGTAATCCAACGGACCCCAGTAGGCATCCGTGAACAGTTGCGTCATCGCTTTTGCGGCCATCGGTCCGCGCCAAACAACAGCATTGTCCTGTTCGGTGAAAAATCCGATGGAAAGTATCTTGATCCCGTAACTTACGACGGGGTTGATCATCGCTTTTCCATCCACGTCTATCATCGTCGGGCGTTCCGAAACCACGTCGAACATGGTCGGCATGGACGGGCCGTAAATATCGGCGTCCACTACTCCCACGCGGTAACCCGCTTTCGCAAGTCCGCCGGCCAGGTTGGCGGTAACAGTCGATTTGCCGACGCCACCCTTGCCTGAAGCAACGGCAATGATGTGTTTGACTTCGGGTAAAATTTTGCGCTGCGCCTGCTTGGCTTCCGCCGGTAGTCCGCTGACCTGAACTTCAATACGCAGGTCTTTGCCGAATACGCGCTGCAGGTTGAAATGAATAGCTTCCTGCATCCGTTTGCGGGCATGCAAAGCCGGGTTGCTGATCTGTACGTCAAGTGAAACATGCCGCTCCGGCGCATTGATTTCAAGTTTTCCGACGAGGTTGGCGCTTACGATATCTTTTTTGAGATCCGGTTCCATGATCGTTCCGAGAACTTCCAGGACCGTTTCGCGATTTATTTCCATGTTGCTTTAATCTGCTGCAAATTTACACAAAATTGCGCGCGTTTCAAAGCGGTAAATCGCGTGCTTACCCGCGTTTTTCAAGTGACATAACACGCCTGGCGATCTTACCTACCGTCAGGCCCTGCACGACGATCGAAAATACAACGACGAAGTAGGTAATTTCGAGCAGTATTTCTTTATACGGACCATTGTTCATCGAAAGTACAAGTGCAATGGAAACACCGCCACGCAGGGCTCCCCATACGAGCATCGTCAGTGTTCCCTGGTCGAATTTTTCGCGAAGCGGCACAACGAGCGAAGGAACCCAGATAGACAGGAAGCGCGCCAGCAAAACAATGCCGATCGTTACAATTCCCATGATCCAGTGACCTGTCAGGTTCGGAATGAGCAATAATTCGAAACCGATGTACAGGAAAAGAATGGCATTCATAACCTCATCCACGAGTTCCCAGAATTTCGTCAGGTAATCCTGCGTAATCTGGGACATCGCCGTACGTTTACCGTAATTGCCAATGATGATCCCGGCGGCAACCATTGTTAGCGGACTACTGATGTGAATGGCATGTGCCACGAGGTATCCGCCTGTCACTACGGAAAGGGTGATCAACACCGAAACGATGTAATCGTCGACCTTGCGCATGGCACGAGAGGCCGAAAGTCCGAGCAATATTCCCAGCGCCATGCCGCCACCGGCTTCTTTTACGAGCAGCCAGGCCACCTTTACGAAAGAGATGTCCTGTGTATCCGATTGTGCCAGTTGAAGCACCACTGCAAAAAAGACAACGGCAACTCCGTCATTGAAAAGCGATTCACCCGCAATCTTTGTTTCGAGCGCGCGTGGAACATTTGCTTTTTTGAGAATACCGAGTACAGCGATCGGATCGGTCGGGGAAATCAGTGCGCCGAAGAGCAGGCAAAACAGGAAAGGTATTTCCACGTCGAAGAGCGGGGCGACGAGGTAGACAAGTATGGAGATCACGAATGCCGAGATAATTACGCTGACCGAAGAGAATACCATGATCGGAAGCCGTTGTTCGCGCAGGTTGCGGTACCGGACATGAATGGCGGCTGCAAAGAGCAGGAAGTTCAGCATCGCTCCCATCAGTACTTCCGTGAAATCGAAGCCGGCAATAACTGCGAATAATTTGTTGGAGGTCGCCGGAAACACTTCGTGTCCCACAATCCGGATTGCAATCGACACGACGATGGCGATGAGCATGATCCCGATCGCGGCGGGAAGTTTTATGAAGCGATGATTGAGATACGCAAAAAAAGAAGCCAGGACCAGGAGGATCGAAAATGAGTAATACAGTTCCACGCGAATGAAATTCTTTAGTCTGCGAAATTTTAAGGGTGACGATTAACTGTTTGCGGAGGGATCTTTTATCGGCTGTACCGAACGGATCGATTTCCCCATCAGTTCAATAATGAGCTTTTCACATCCTTCTTCACGGCTTTGGAAAAGATACGTAATGCCGTTAATTTCTTTTTGCCCGTAGACGTGATACGACTTATGAGGAACTCCAACGCTGGCTGCCGCATTTTTGTTGCCGTCCACTTTCAGATTCTGCTCGTACATGATGAAATCAGGTTCATCCACCAGGTACTTGATCTCGTAGAACGGAAGGTCTTTCAGTTCTTTTTTCCTGGATTCGATGCGGTCGTCGACGTCGCCCCAGTCCTCGATGAATAAACTGAAGTTATTACCGACCTTTATCTCCCACTTATAGCCGTCTTCAGGGTGAATGACCTCCGGTTTCGTAGAAGCACCGATATTGGCGGTTTCATCCGGTAACATGAGGGTGATCGGGATGTCGTAGTCGCGCATGTTAAAACCCTGGAATTGATCGTAATCCTCATTCAACGCCGATTCCCCCGCATTTTCCTGTTTCTGATCTTCACCGCATGCAAAAAGAATGCTGACAAGTACTAAAAAGAAAAAGGGAGACACACCAAACTGAAGTTTCATTCGTTTCATCGTACAAGAATTACTAAATTCCTCTACAAATATAATTTTTTTGCGAAGATTCCGGCTGAATATTCAATCTTTGCACTATTGAAAATTGGGAACGCATAATTTTTTAAACAATCGCTGCGTTTGCTTGTTAAGCGCTTAGAGGAATGGCAACCTATAAAATCGGAGATATTGAAAGTCTTACCGGCATAAAAGCTCACACGATTCGTGTGTGGGAAAAGCGTTATGGGCTTATAAAACCAGACCGAAGCACGTCAAAGATCCGCAAATATTCCGAAAAGGACCTGTCCACCCTGCTAAATGTTTCGATACTCAATAAGCACGGTTACAAGATCTCGCACATTTCAAAACTCACCCCAAAACAACTTGTCCAGGAGGTTTGGAAACAAAAGGCGATCAACAAAGACGATGTCTTTTTCGAACAACTCATTCTCGCCCTGCTCAACATGGATGAAGGCATGTTCAAAGGGGTCGTGGACGATACGATTGCGAAGTTCGGCTTTGAATATGCGTACATGAACATGCTTATTCCCTTTCTCGACCGGATCGGTGTGATGTGGCAAACCGGTTCGATCAACCCCGCACAGGAACATTTTATGTCGAACCTGATCCGGCAGTACCTGATCATTGAGGTGGGATCGCTGGACATTCCTGAAAAAGACGGACGACTTGTTGTGTTATATCTGCCGGAACATGAATGGCATGAGATCAGCCTGTTATTCTATTATTACGTACTTCGTAAACGCGGAATCCGCTCGTTCTACCTTGGCCAAAGCGTACCGTATGACTCGCTGCTCGAGATCATCAAACGCATGAAGCCGGAAGCGATCCTGACATCCTGGCTTACCTCCGTGGATCAGCGCAATATTGTCAATTACTTCAAAAAACTGCGCAGGGATTGTCCGGAACTTCGTGTATTTGCCGGTGGCGCCCAGGTCGATCGTTATGAAAGTGTACTTAAGCCTTACCTGACGGTTGTTTCCGGACAGGAATTCTTTAGAGAGACCAAACTATTCGACGAATAAAGCCTTTAATTCCGTGGCATCTTTCGGTTCCATTTTTCCGGCCAGGATCAGGCTAAGCTGCTTGCGGCGCAGAGCTCCCTTGTACCGTTCGATCTCTTCTTCTGTTTCGGGAATTAGTTCCGGAACCTGAATCGGGCCGCCATTTTGATCAACGGCCACGAACGAATAGATCGCTTCATTAGACTTGACGCGAACGCCCGTGAGGTTGTCCTCCACGAAAACATCTACAAAAACTTCCATCGAGGAATTAAACGCGCGTGAAACTTTTGCTTCAAGCGTTAAGATAGATGCCTGCTGGATCGGGCGCTGAAAGGATACGTTATTTACCGCTGCCGTTACCACCACGCGCTTGCAATGGCGATGAGCCGCCACACTGGCGATTACGTCCATCCAGGCGAGTAATTGTCCCCCGAAGAGGTTTCCGAGTGTGTTCGTGTCGTTCGGAAGTACGAGTTTCGTGGTGATGGACAGTGTTTCGGAGGCCTTGCGCGCTTTCATTTTTTTATTTGCAAAATTAAAAGATTCCGTGAAGAAAAAACAATCCGTGTCCGTGAATCGCGTTATCGGTGTAATTCATTAGTTTTGTAGCGTGAGCAGGCGCTTAAAGATCCCTGCGGCAGTAAATAACCAAGTTTCTGAAAAACGATGATGGATAAACTGATAGCAGAATTTCCCGACAATATCCTGGAGGGGCTGAAGATTGCCAAAGCGAGTACGATCAAACCGCTGGAAGGTGAATTGCATGAGATCCTGATCTGCGGAATGGGCGGATCGGGGATCGGCGGAAAGATCGTGGCACTCTGGTTACAGGATGAAATGCCCGTTCCCGTGATGTCGCTTCAGGATTATAACCTGCCTGCTTACGTGGACGAACACACACTCGTGATTGCTTCTTCATACAGCGGGAATACGGAAGAAACGCTGATGGCGGTAGAAAAGGCAGCTGAAAAAGGCGCCCGCGTGATCGGTGTTACGTCCGGCGGAAAACTCGAACGCTTTTGCGCCGAACACAGTTTTGACTACATCGTGGTGCCCGGTGGCAATCCGCCGCGCAGTGCGATCGCTTTCTCACTGATCCAGCTCACGGCCGTATTCACAAAACTAGGTCTCGTGTCGGACCATTACCTCGCGGAGATCGAAAAAAGCCGGACACTCATACTTGAGAAAGCGGAAGAGATCGAAAAAGAGGCGCGCGAACTGGCACTTTTTATCAATGGTCGCACAGCTATTTTTTATGCGAGCGCGCGCTATGAAGGAATTGCCGTACGGTCTCGTCAGCAGATCAATGAGAACGCCAAACTGCTTTGCTGGCATCACGTGATCCCGGAGATGAACCACAACGAGCTCGTGGGATGGGGTGGCGGAGATGACCGTTTTGCACCGGTGTTTTTCGATACGAAAGACCTTATCGCACGCAATGAGCGCCGCTTTGAGATCACGCTGGATGTAGTTCGCACCAAAACGCCGCACGTATTTATTCTCGAGGCAAAAGGATCTACCGTGATCGAGCGTTCGATCTACCTGATCCACCTGGTTGACTGGGCTTCTTTCTTCCTTGCGGAAGGAATGGGTACGGATCCGATTGATATCAAAGTGATCGATTACCTCAAAGACGAACTTTCCAAACTCTGATCGCGTGCCACTGGTAAAATGCATAGACCTCGGACTCATCGACTACAAAGAGGCGTGGGATCTGCAGGAACGGTTTTTTGCCGAAACGGTAGCTCAGAAAGTAGCGAATCGGGGTTCGGAAGAACCTGTCAGTACAGAAAATACCCTCTTATTTTGCGAACACCCGCACGTATACACGCTCGGTAAAAGCGGGGACGCTGCGCACCTGCTGCTTTCCGAAAAAGAACTTGCTGAGAAAAGTGCAGGCTATTATGCCATCAACCGCGGAGGCGATATTACCTACCACGGTCCGGGGCAACTGGTGATGTATCCCATATTCGATCTCGACCATTTTTTTAGCGATATTCACAAATACCTGCGCTTCCTGGAAGAAGCCGTTATCCGGACACTGGCTGAGTTTGGAATACACGGCGAACGCTTTCCCGGGTATACCGGCGTATGGCTCGATGCAGATACCGCAAACGCGCGAAAGATCTGTGCGATGGGCGTAAAGGCCTCGCGCTGGGTTACGATGCACGGGATCGGCTTTAATGTCAATACAGATCTTTCTTACTTTAATCATATCGTACCTTGCGGAATTGAGGATAAAGCAGTAACTTCCATGAAAAAAGAATTGGGTTCAGCTGTTGATATGGAGTTGGTCAAAAAGATACTCCTGCAGAAAATGTCCGCAATTTTCGAGTTCGATTACGTATGAAAAGGCATTTCGTTTTACGTCCGCTTCGTCGCCTGATGCGCGTCCTCGGGTATACTTTACTTGCACTCATTGTCAGTGCGAACCTATTCATTGTGCTCTCCGGAAGGTTTTACCTGTACAAGGGGATTGCGAATACCTACCTGGTCGGAAAAACCGGACCGGGGATTTACGACGAGGACATTTTTTACAATAAACGTATCGAACGACCGGATTCCGCATTCCGATGGAGCCGGGCGAAAGGCTATAATGAATACGAATTGACTTCCGAAGAAACGGAGTTCATGCAACACTTCGACACGAAAGCATACCTCGTTTTTTACCGCGATTCCCTGCTTTTTGAAAAGTACTTCGACGAACACAAACCCGCCACGATCTCGAACTCCTTTTCCGCGGCCAAAACGGTTGTAGCATTGCTTATCGCGATCGCATACGAAGAGGGCAGTATCAAAAGCCTGGATGAACCGGTCGGGAATTACCTGCCGGAATACCGGGAACATGGCCGGGAACAGATCACGATCCGCCACCTCCTGTGGATGTCTTCCGGGATCAGTTGGGAGGAAAGCGGAAAGAATCCCCTGTCGGATAATGCGGAGTCTTATTACGGCTACGACCTCCGCGGACTTATTGCACGACAGGAATCCGTTGAGAAACCCGGTGTTCGCTTCAATTACCAGAGCGGAAATTCACAAATACTTGCCTTTGTTCTTGAAAAGGCAACCGGTAAAGATCTCGCGCAATACATGCAGGAGAAACTCTGGAAACCCCTGGGAGCTGAAAGCGATGCGCTCTGGAACCTCGACAAAAAAGACGGGGATGAAAAAGCATTTTGTTGCCTCTACGCCACGGCGCATGATTTTGCAAAGGTCGGAGGACTCATGTTGCATTACGGAAAGTTCAACGGGCGTCGCATCCTCTCGGATCACCTGATGCATGAAATGTATCGCAATCCGCCGTTAAAGACGGAAGAAGGATTACCAAATATGCGCTACGGTCTGCACGTGTGGACCTATAAAGATCCCTCCGGACAGGCGGATTACTGCCGGGGAATCCTGGGGCAGTACATTGTGGCCATTCCTGAAAAAGACCTGATCGTGGTGCGTCTCGGAACCAAAAGAGACGAAAACTACGAGATTCCGCTGAATAAGCGCAACGATCGTACCTTTGTGCGTGAAAACGAATTCCGCGTCGGACATCCGAAGGACCTCGAAACATACCTCCGGATCGCCGATGCCTGTGTTAAGAAATACAAACAATGAGAGAAGAACTGAAAGGGCCTAAAGTGGAAAATGTCGGCATGGCCGTGGTGGAAGAACTGAGCGAAACCAACGAAAAGATGTATTACGTCTACCTGTTGAACCTGCGCGACGATATCATGGAAGGGATCATCATTACGAGCGACGGTTACGGACACAACGCCAATACCGGGGAAGAAGTTAAGACATCCACGCTGCGCCGAAGCCTGGAAGTGTTGCTTCCCAATGAAGCCGCCAAGATCGAACCGATCATGGAAGAACTCTTCGGATTGTCCAACCAGTACTGGGTCAGTTTTTGGGTCAACGATACAATGTACGATAAAAAATTCGTGTTCCTGCCGGAAACCATCACGGAAAAAAATATGAAGATGATCCCGCTCCTGGGGCAAAAAGGAATTATGATCATCTGATTTTTTCGAAACTTTCAGAGATGTCTGCCGCAATGGCCGAAGTATCCTGCTCAAGCATACACTTAAAATGCTTTTGGGGGCATTTTGCGTAACCGATCTTACTGCACGGCCTGCAGGGAAGTCCCGCTACCTCGTGAATGCTAAAATTCGCTTTTTCCGGCATATACGGATACATGCCTAGAGCAGGTACTGTATTCCCCCAAACACTGATGATCCGTTTGCCGAAACAGGCAGCGATGTGCATGAGCCCCGTATCATGTGTGACAAGCAAAGCGGAATTTTTCACCATCCAGGCCGATTCTGCCAGGCTCAGTTTTCCGCACAGGTCCGTGATCATCCGGTCAGGATTGGAAAGCACGATCTCAGCCGAGCGCTCCGCATCTTCTTTTCCCCCGAGTAAAACAATCGGCAACTCTGTTTTTCGCAAAATTTCATTTATTTTCTCGATAGGAAGCCTTTTAGTTGCAAATTGTGCGCCGATTGCAAAAGCTACGAATTGTTGCGGATGTAGGTTCAGCTCTTTCAGATCGACGGATGTAGCTTCCGGTAAAAAGTAATCACCGTTTTTTTTATCAGGAGTAATACCGAGGGCTTTGACCGCTTCAAAATAGCGGGTTGTAACATGTACATCCGGCATGCGATTCCGTTTGAGGTAAACGAGTAGCCATTTTTGAAAGTTCAGTTTCGGAAAAGTATAACTCTTCACCGAAAGCGCACGTTTCACGCGTAAGGTGCGGATGTTGCGGTGCAGGTCAATGACATAGTCGAAACGTTCGGACTTTAGTGCCGGTATGCATTCGGAAATGTGTTCGCTAAAACTATGGATGCGGTCCACGTACGGATTCGGCTCCAGAATCGACCGGTAAGCCGTTTTGGTAAAGTAATGGATCTCCGCTCCCGGCAGTTGCTTTTTCAGGCAACGGATAACCGGTGTGGTGAGCACAATGTCTCCGATGGAACTAAAGCGGATCACGAGAATTTTCAAAACTGCCGGTGTGTTTGAGACGTTTTTGCTAAATTACTATAAGCTTTTAAAATTGCGGTAAAGCGTCAGTAAAAATCGGTGGCAATCCTCAATATCGGAATCCGGAAGCGAATTCTGAATGTAACGCTTCGTATCCATCTGGTAGGTCATATTCCCCCTTGGTGTTACAAAACCATAACCGCGCTGGATTGTATGCAATACGAATTCGTGACACGAAGCATTCAAAAGGTCGCGACTCCAGGGGTAGCGCGAAAGATCGCCGTTCATTTGTTTCAGTAAAGTCGCGGGGATGTCCGTTTGACAACCCAGTTGATCCACCTCTTTTCCGCGCCAGGATTCTTTCAGAACAGGTCCCCAGAATAACAGGGGAATGCGGTAATAATCCGAGTTGGCCGAAGAAAGTTCGATCGGCGTGGCATGTCCGTGGTCGGCTACGAATACGAACAGGGTATTTTCAAACCAGGGCTGCTCTTTGCATTTTTCAAGGAAATCGGCAAGGGCCTGGTCGGCATAACCCACTGAGTTTAAAAATGCGCCCTCTTCACCGCTGTGCTTTGTGAATCCTTTTTTCGGATGATCGTAGGGCGAATGCGTACTGCCGGTAAAAGCACAATGCAGGAAAGGCTGCGGCGTCCGGTTCATGCGATCGATCAGGAAATCGTAGAGGTCTTCATCGTAGAAGTTGAGTTTGCCCCGCGGTAATCCGGAGGGAAAATCTTTTTCGTCGAGCACCACATCGAAGCCGTGATCTGTAAAAAAACCACCGATATTCCCATATTTCAGATCGCCCGAAAATACGTAATTGGTACTGTAGCCCCAACCTTCAAGGTCCTGGTTCAGGGCGGGCAATTTGCGGTGTTTGTCGGGCTGCATACTCAGCGAGATCTCCGGTAGTGCAGGATAACCACTGAAAATACTGGCATTACCGATCTCGGAGGTTCCACCGGTTGCGTAAAAATTGGTAAACAACAGGCCTTCTTTCGCGAGCCGGTCAAAATTCGGTGTCGTTTGCTCCTGTTCGCTCAGGCAACCGATGGCGTTGGCTGACCAGCTTTCGAGGATAATAAACACGAGGTTCGGCCGTGTATTGGAGAGAATTTGCGCATCGTTTGGCTGCGGACACGCCAGTAATTCCTTTGTGCGTTCTTCGGCCTGTTTCGGGTCGATCTTCGGCATGTATACGTCAATGTCTCCCCGGCGATACAGTAAGAAACTCTTACTGAAAAAGTAGAATGAGTTTACCGAAAGATCATTGGACACGTAGTGCTGCGAATAATAGGCCGCATCGATATTGATCGGGATTTGTTGCAATCCGCCGCGGGCGAAAATAAAGAACAGTAAACCGGTTACGGCATACGTGGTCACTGCCAGAATGGTACGAAGTACTGTGTGCAGGCGGTTTTCACCATAAACCTTGCGAAACAGCCAGCGAAGCATGCGCCAGCCGAAAAATACTTCGAGAAAGGCGTAGAGAAAGAACCAGATCGTCATGCTCCAGTCTGCCGTACGCACCACTTCATCCGGGTTGGCCAGGTGTGTAAACACGCGGCTCGTCAGTTTGTGGTTCCATTCGGTATACGCATTAATCTCCCCCGCGTGAATACAGGCGACGAGAATCACTTCCGCAAAAAGCGTAATCACGAACAAACGCCGGAACAGACGCTGCGGGAAAAAGGTGGCGAATAGCAGGAAGAGCAGGGGAACCCCACTTAAGATCGCAGCACTGGCGATATCCAGCCGAAACGAATAAAAGTACGCACCCAGGTACTCGCCGAAACCGATGCCGTCGAATTTGTCCCAATTGTGGATGGAAAACAACAGACGCTCGAACTGGAAAACAAGCAGCCAGAAAAGAAGCAGTTTTAAGAGATTGGATAAAATTCGTTTGCTGAGCGTCATGAAACGCAAATATAACTAATAATCGTTTCTCCCGATCGCGCGCCGCTTGTGCATGAATATGTATCTTTGAATACAAAAAAAAGCTATGTGCGGCATCAGCGGCTTTGTGGACTCCCGGAAACAGTCGGACGGAAAGATCCTCGACAGGATGACCGACCGGCTCGTGCATCGTGGTCCGGATGGTCGTGGGACGTATTTACGTGAAACGGATTCCGCACAGACCGGGCTCGGCCATCGCAGGCTTGCCGTGATCGATCTGACGGATGCTGCGGCTCAACCGATGCGGCGTGATCAGTTACTCATTTGTTACAATGGCGAGGTCTACAATTTCCGTGAGATCCGCAGGGAACTGGAACAACTTGGCTTTGTTTTTCACACGGATTCCGATACGGAAGTGATCCTCTGCGCATACCAGGCCTGGAAAGAAAAGTGTCTGCAGCATTTCCGGGGAATGTTCGCCTTCGTGATCTACGATGAGCAACTGGATGAACTGTTCTGCGCACGCGACCGGACGGGAGTGAAACCATTCTTTTGGTATTATTCCGACGGACTGTTTCTCTTTGCTTCGGAGCTGAAGTCATTCGGAGAACATCCGAATTTTAAAAAAGACATTGATACGGATGCACTGGCACTCTACCTCCGTTACGGAAACATTCCCGCCCCGTATTGCATTTACCGCGATACGCATAAACTTCCTCCCGCACATTATTTCTATGTCAGGAAGGGCATCCCCGAAGGGGCGGTTTCGTACTGGAGCGTTTACGATGCTTACAACCGGCCGAAATTGCAACTGTCCGACGAAGAGGCAAAACATGAAACGAAACGCATCCTAAAAGAAGCCTTCGAATATCGGATGGTTTCGGATGTACCCGTAGGGGTTTTCCTAAGCGGCGGTTATGACAGCACCTGTGTGACAGCGATGTTACAGGAAAACCGGAGTGAACCGCTGAAAACCTACACGATTGCCGTGCCCGATATCGGGCTCAACGAAGCGCCTTTTGCGCGCGAAACGGCAGCAAGGCTCGGCACCGATCACCACGAGTTTACCTGTTCTTCCCGGGAAGCAATCGACCTCGTGCCGGAAATCCCGGTCTATTACGACGAACCTTTTGCCGACAGCAGCGCCATACCGACCATGCTTGTTTCCGAAATGGCAAGCCGGGATGTGACCGTCGCTTTGAGTGCGGACGGCGGCGACGAACTCTTTGCCGGTTACAACCGCTACGAATGGTTGTTGAAATACGAACGCACATTCGGGAAGTTGCCGGCTTTCATGCGGCGTGGAATGGCCGGGCTGATGGAACGAATTCCTGCTGAAAAAATCCCCGGCCTCTCGAAAAAATACAATTTTGCGCAACGCTATGAAAAAATAAAAGGAGTGTTGCAGTCAACAGGGCAAACGGAAATGCAAAGCCTCATGGAACTCTTTTCCGGGAGGCAGTTGGAGCGACTTTTAAAAAGGGACTTTCATAGACTTCCGACGGCGTATGATGCTGAAAAATTAAAAAATGGCAGCCTGCTCGAATACAAGATGGCCATCGATTACGAAACCTATCTGCCGGATGACATCCTCACCAAAACGGACCGCGCATCCATGCGCGCATCTCTCGAAAGCCGTGAACCGTTCCTGGATCACACCATCATTGAGTGGACCGCGCAACTTCCGGATTCGCTAAAATACAGGCAGGGAATCAAAAAGTTCCTGCTGCGCGAGATCGTTCATGATTACATTCCCAAAGAGGTTATGAACCGACCGAAAACCGGATTCGCCATCCCGCTGGAAAACTGGTTGCAAGGCGAACTAAAAGAACTCGTGGAAGAATACCTGTCCGAAGAACGCATTCGCCGGGACGGCTTTTTCGATCCCGATGAAACCGAACGACTCAAAACGGCATTCTTCCGCGGGAAAAAAGAATACGGAACACGCATCTGGTACCTGCTGGTATTCAGCCTGTGGTACGAAAATCAAAAAATATGACACTCGTTTTTGCAACAGCGAACAGGAATAAGGCCGACGAAATAGAAGCAAGGCTTCCAAACGGCTTTTCAATTAAAACACTCCCCGAACTCGGTTTTACCGAAGATATTCCCGAAACGGCTGAAACCCTGGAGGGAAATGCCCGACTCAAAGCAGCGTTTCTTGCAGAAAACCTCGGTGTCGATGGCTTTGCTGATGATACGGGACTCGAGGTGGAAGCGCTGAACGGAGCACCCGGAGTATATTCGGCGCGCTATGCCGGCGAAGAAAAAGACCCGGAAAAGAACATGGACCTGCTGCTTGCCGAACTAAATGAAAAACCAAACCGAAAAGCGCGCTTCAGAACGGTCATCGTGCTTTTTCTCAATGGAGAATACCACGAGTTCGAAGGGATTGTTAATGGCGAGATACGTGCTGAGCGCAGCGGCAGTAAAGGATTTGGTTATGATCCGCTATTCGAACCGGAAAACCTCGGGAAGACCTTTGCCGAAATGAGCATGCAGGAAAAGAACGAACATTCTCACCGCGCCCGCGCTTTCGATAAAATGATCGCGTTTCTTCAAACGGCCAATGGCGGAAAATAGAAATCGCCCGCAAACCTCTTTTTTGAGGAAAGCACTACCTTTACGACATGATTGACGAGATAATTGACAATGCATTGCGCGAAGATATCGGGGAAGGAGATCATTCCTCCCTGAGTTGTGTTCCGGAAAATGCGAAGGGAAAAGCACGACTACTTGTAAAGGATACGGGGATTCTCGCTGGTGTGGAACTGGCAGGCATGATCTTCAAACGCTACGATCCGCAGCTTGATCTGAACGTTTTCATTAAAGACGGTACCGAAGTAAAACCGGGAGACATTGCGTTCGAAGTAAGCGGAAGTTCTCGCTCCATCCTGGCAACCGAACGTCTTGTACTGAACTTTATGCAACGCATGTCCGGAATTGCCACGCAAACGCATAAACTCGTATCCATCATCCAGGGGTGCAATACGCGCCTGCTCGACACGCGTAAAACGACTCCCGGCATTCGCTACCTCGAAAAATGGGCCGTGCGCATCGGCGGAGGACATAACCATCGTTTTGCCCTCTACGACATGATCATGCTCAAAGACAATCACATTGATTATGCAGGCGGAGTGAAACAGGCCATTGAACGCGCGAACGAATACCTCCGGAAAACGGGTAAGGATCTGAAGATCGAGATCGAAGTGCGAAACACCGATGAATTGAAGGAAGTGCTCGAAACAGGTGGTGTTAACCGCATCATGCTGGACAATTTTTCGCCGGGGGAATTGCGCGAAGCCCTACAAACAATCCCGTCGGACTATGAAACGGAGGCTTCCGGTGGAATTACGGAAGAAACGATACGCAGTTACGCGGAAACAGGGGTGGATTTCATTTCGGTAGGAGCGTTGACGCACAGCTTCAAAAGCCTTGATATGAGCCTGAAAGCATCCTTCGACCATTAAAAATTATCCAGTAATTCGTCGTCTTCCTCAGGTTGTGCAGCCAGCGGGTTGTAAAAAAAGGAGATCCCGGAGATCAACGTTCCGGCTATGATGACGTAAAAACTGTAAGGATAATGCAAGAGGCGGATTGTCAGTCCGATGAACAACACGAGGCTTCCGATCCAGAATAAAATGTTGAACCGGGTCTTATCGCGTTGCTGAACGATCGAGAAGAGATTCAGGAGCATGCCGGCACCACCACTCACAAAGAAGATCAGTTGCGCCACGTTCATCGGGATGACGTTGCTCCCCAGGCGCGTGAACAAAACGATGGCAGCCAGGAAAGCCACGGCGAAGCATAAGTTGGCAATGTTCTTCAATTTCATGTCTGCTAAACTTAGGAAAAATAACTGAGATTACCCGGATTTGAAATGATCCGTTTCTCCGTGAAGCGTTTGGCTCTCAAAACAGCTTTCAACGGTGCATACCCCTGTGCGAGATAAGCACAGAATGCCGACGAAAGAATGCAACCCGTACCGTGTTTGCCGAGACTGGTCGCGATCTGCGGATTGAGCGGGTAGACCTTACCACTGTAATAAAAATAATCTTTTCCGCGCCGTTCACTGGCATGTCCGCCCTTTAGCAGAATTCCGGTTTGCGTCTTTTCGGAAAGTGTCTCCGGTAACGCTGTTTCGCACAAAAAACTGTATTCGGGCATATTCGGTGTAAAATAATCGATATCTCTCAACAGTTCGAGAAGCGCTTCCCGGAAACCGGCCGGGTCCTGTTCATTGCCTCCCGCACTCGGACGCATTACCGGGTCCCAGGTCACGATGGCAGTTGGTACCGTCTTCCGGATATCGGTGAGAATACGACGGAGGATATCCGCATCTTCAAGCAAGCCGATCTTAATGTATTTCGGTTGATACTTTTGCAGCGTACAATTGAGTTGCGCGATAAGCAGATCTGTGTCGACCCAGTTATACGAACGGAATTCCGAATCCGTCTGGACCGTATTGGCCGTCTGTACGCCGAGTCCCAGCACCTTCAGTTTTTCGAAGGTCTTTAGGTCCGCTGCCAGTCCGGCGCCCCCGGAAGGATCGAATCCGGCGATGCTCAGGCAAAAAGGTCTTGTTCGCGACATAGTGTTACTGCTTGAATACAATTTTCAACGGGATCGCCATGTTGCCATACTGCGCCGAGCAGGGCAAAGTGCCTGAATCCTTTTTGATGAGCTTCGGGAAGCGTTTCGATGGAAATACCTCCCAAAGCCACGGCTTTTTGTTTTAGTTCGGAAGGGAAAAGCCCCGTGTTCCAGTTATTCGACGGTGCGTACCCCTGTTTGGAAATGCTCGGGAAGACCGGGGAACAGAAGAAATACCTGTAGGAATCACCGCATTGCAGAACTTCTTCGGCGCTGTGAAAAGAGGTCGACACAAAAGCGGAATAGCCGTTTCCGAACCGTTCCGTAGCCGTTTCCGAACCGTTATGCGAACCGCTTTTTTGATGCAAACCGACCTCCGGGAAGTACTGTTGTAACTCATGATCCTGGTGCAATACGACCCGTTTTAACTCTTCGGAGTCAAGCGTGTCGAGCAGCTTGTGTCCTTCCAATAAGGCGCCACCCGGCTTACGCCAGTGAAAACGAACTTCGGGTTCGCTGCGGAGCATCATTTTTACGATCTCTTTTTCATGCGGAATAAGTTCCGGCGCGGAGATCACAATCAGCATCAGGAGAGTTTTTCAGGCTCCACGTAAACGTCGGCACCTTTGTCCACGAATTCCTTCGACATATCCTGCATGCCTTTTTCCAGTGCTTCTTCATCTGTTAAGCCCTGCGACTTCGCATAATCGCGTACGTCCTGCGTGATCTTCATGGAACAGAAATGCGGACCGCACATCGAACAGAAGTGAGCAACCTTGGCGTTGTCCGAAGGAAGCGTCTGATCGTGATACTCACGAGCCGTATCCGGGTCGAGCGACAGGTTGAACTGGTCGTCCCAACGGAACTCGAAACGGGCCTTGCTGAGTGCGTTATCGCGGTGCTGTGCTCCCGGATGTCCTTTTGCCAGATCGGCTGCGTGAGCGGCCAGTTTATAGGTGATCACACCGTCTTTAACATCTTTTTTATCCGGGAGACCCAGGTGTTCTTTCGGAGTTACGTAACAGAGCATGGCACAACCGAACCAGCCGATCATCGCGGCACCGATTCCGGAAGTGATGTGGTCGTAACCCGGTGCAATGTCCGTCGTGAGCGGCCCGAGCGTGTAAAAAGGAGCCTCGTGGCATTCCTTCAGCTGCTTGTCCATATTCTCCTTGATCATGTGCATCGGTACGTGACCCGGACCTTCGATCATCACCTGGACGTCGTGCTTCCAGGCGATTTTTGTGAGTTCACCAAGCGTTTCGAGTTCGGCAAACTGCGCAGCGTCGTTCGCATCGGCAATGGAACCGGGACGCAATCCGTCTCCCAGTGAGAAGGCCACGTCGTAGGCCTTCATGATCTCGCAGATATCTTCGAAATGTGTGTACAGGAAGTTCTCTTTGTGGTGGGCCAGGCACCATTTGGCCATGATCGAGCCACCGCGGGATACGATTCCCGTCACGCGTTTGGCCGTCAGCGGTACATAGCGAAGGAGTACGCCCGCGTGGATCGTAAAGTAATCAACGCCCTGTTCGGCCTGCTCGATCAACGTGTCGCGGAAAATCTCCCAGGTCAGGTCTTCGGCCTTTCCGTTCACTTTTTCAAGTGCCTGGTAGATCGGAACGGTTCCGATCGGAACCGGTGAGTTACGCAGGATCCATTCGCGCGTTTCGTGGATATTCTTCCCGGTCGAAAGGTCCATGATCGTATCGGCTCCCCAGCGACAAGCCCAAACGGCTTTTTCAACTTCTTCCTCGATCGACGAACTCACGGCGGAATTCCCGATGTTGGCATTGATCTTCACTAAGAAGTTTCTTCCGATGATCATCGGCTCACTCTCCGGGTGGTTGATGTTATTGGGGATGATGGCTCTTCCGGCAGCGATCTCATCGCGCACGAATTCCGGGGTGATGTGCGTTTTCGGGGTGTTGGCTCCGAAGCTTTCTCCCGGGTGCTGGCGGGCAATCTCCTGTATTTCATCGATACGCTGGTTCTCGCGGATCGCAATGTATTCCATTTCCGGAGTTACGATCCCCTTTTTCGCATAGTGTAGTTGGCTCACGTTCTGTCCGGCCTTCGCACGTAGCGGGCTCGAAAGATGTTCAAAGCGCAATTCGTCGAGTTTGTGATCGTTCAGGCGCTCCTGCCCGTAAGCAGAGGAGATACCGTCGAGTTGTTCCACGTCGCCCCGTTTCAGGATCCACTCCTGGCGCAATTTCGGCAATCCGCGACGCACGTCGATCTCGATGTTCGGGTCGGTGTAAGGACCGGAAGTATCGTACACCGTTACCGGAGCGTTCTCCTCTTTTTTGAACTCGCCTTCGCTGAACATGGCCTTGGAATCGGTCAGTTTGATTTCCCGCATGGCCACGGAGATCGGGTGGATAGTGCCTTTTACATACACTTTTCGCGATGCCGGGAACGGGTCGCGGGTGATGCTGTGTGCTGTCGGTAATGTTTCTGTTTTCTTCATATTTTTAATGCGTTATGCGGTTTATCCTCCTGCGGTAGCTGTGATCACGAGTACTTCGTCGTGTTCCGAAAGTTCGAATTCGGCCCAGGCTGAACGGGGTACGACCTGCTGGTTGACCGCCACGGCTATGCCGGTCTTTTCAAACAATGCTTTACGGATCAAAAGGGACTTCAATGCGCGATCCT
The DNA here is from genome assembly GCA_964389755.1 of uncultured Flavobacteriales bacterium. Classification (GTDB taxonomy): domain Bacteria; phylum Bacteroidota; class Bacteroidia; order Flavobacteriales_D; family Crocinitomicaceae; genus JBBSUQ01. Next base: position 27,846 of record CAYMEW010000040.1, read on the forward strand.
CAATTTCCTCCCGTATGTCGTTAAATACTATTTCCATGACAAATTACGAAGGGAGCCGGTACGCCGTGTGAGTAACTTTTCCTTTCGACGGTATCAGCCGTATCAAGTTCAAAGGGTAATTCTCAGTCAGCTACGGACACCCCTAAAGTTTTTACGAAGGTAACTAAAAAAACAAACAAAAAAAAGACTGCCCGCTAATTGCGGGCAGTCTCCTGAATATACCGTTTCCGGATTTTCTTAAAGTACGATCACTTTCTTAATAGTAGATGCGTTTCCTGAACGGATCTCGAGCATATAGCATGCTGCTGCAAGTCCGCTGTTCGCAACTGATTCGGTCACCTGTGCGTTTCCGGCAGAAACTGTTTTGGAAGACACGGTGTTACCCTGCATGTCACGAAGGATCAGTTCCACATTGTTATTTCCCGGGATGAAGCTTACGAAGATCTCTCCGTTAGAACTTGCCGGGTTCGGGAATACTTTGATGTCCATTGCATTGAACACGTTCTCTTCGAGTCCGAGTGTACCGTTGATGTTGATATCGTCGATGTACAGGTTGTTCGCGTAATCCGATCCGAAGAATTCAAAACGGAAACGGGTCTTGCTGTCGGAAGAGTTCGCCGTATAGTTGAACGTCGCCGTTTTCCACTGTGAGTTGTTTGCCGGTGCGAAATCCGAACTTCCTGCAAAACCTGCTGTGATCAGGTCGCTTCCGGAGATCGTTTTACGCAGTGACCACGTTTTCCCGCAATCCTTGGAAGCATAGATCTTCAGGGATTCTGTAATGTTTGAAAGGGAAGTCGCGTTCGTTGCGTAAGCATACTTGAAGGATACTTCGATGTTTGAAGTCGTTGTGAGGTCAAAAGACGGTGTGATAAGGTTGTCGATTGTTTCCCCGAGTCGACGGTTGTAGAAGTAATCGTCCGAGTGAAGCGGCGCTCCTGCAGTATTCTTATAGTTGTTCAGTTTGAAACAAATACTGTTGTCATACCCGTGCGAGTAATCAAAGTCGAACTTGTTGTAGTTATTCTCCGGGTTGTCAACGATGAACCAGTAACGGTAGTCGTCATTGAGGTTCATGCTACGAGGTCCGAGGAAATCCGGGTAATCCGGGGAAACATAGATGTACTGTGTAATGCTGAGGCTGTCTGAACCGGCAGCATTCGTTACACGAAGAGTTACTTTTTTGTATCCCTGGCTGTTGAAAGTCACTGTCGGAGTAGCTGAAGTGGAAGTCGTAATGTCACCATCCTGGAAAGTCCACATGCGGCTGTCTACAACACCGTTCCATGAAACATCCGTGAAGTTTACCGGCTGACCCATACACGTATAGTGTGTGGATGCTTTGAAGTCGGCTACCGGCGCACAAAGCGGAACAGTCAACAGGTTAATCCCTGTTGCAACGGCGTTTGCACTGTCGATCAGGTTCATACGGTTACCCACCGGTCCGTGGATCACGGAGTTCATCATCGCAGACTGGTCGAGTGTAAACATGTTTGAACAGTAAGAGTATTCCATGTAGTTCTGGAAGTTCTCAACGATCGTATCGTTACAGATGGCAGCATTTTCCTGGTAGTTTACGATCGGGCAGAAGAGGTTGAAGCCCATGGTTACAGGCGTATCTTCGAAACCGTCGTCTCCACATGCAACGCCCGGGTCATTGGTGTTACCCCAGCAGTGCGGGAGGTTCAGGTAGTGACCGATCTCGTGTGTCAGTGAGCGTGAATTTCCGATACTTCCCGTTCCGATCGTTCCGATGTGTCCGTCGAGGATAATTACCCCGTCGAAACGTGCGAAGCTGCTACCGTCAACCGCTGACGGGTAGTAAGCGTATCCTGCAACACCGTTTTCCATTGAACGAACAACCCAAACGTTCAGGTACATGTTCGGCGGCCATTGCTGCAGTTTGGAGTTGTCGTCGCCCACGTTGGTCTCGTGGCTGTAGATGTGCTCGATTCCGTTTGTACAGTTTCCGTCCGGATCGATCGCAGCCAGTTTGAACTCGATGTGGATATCCGCGATCAGCGGTTTGAATTCCGGAACAACATCTGCTGTATCGGCGTTCATCTTGCGGTAATCGCGGTTCAGCACGTCAACCTGGTCCATTACCTGCGCATCGCTGATGTTTTCAGAACCGTACTGGTGAATGATATGGAACACGATCGGGATCGTAACGACCATCTGCGTGTCTTCCTTTGAAATAACCGTATGCGCGCTGTTGCGAATGAGTGCCTCGTGCATTTTGAGCGCATCCGGATTCGTTTTGTAAACCTCATTCATCCTTTGCTGCGTTCCGCACTTGAAATCCTGCGCGAACGTCAGATGCGCCAGCAGGGAGAATAAAAGAACCGGGTAAATTTTTTTCATGGTTTTTATTTTACTTCTAAAAATTTAACAGTAATACCTCACCCTGAAACATCAGGAAAAGGAAAATTTCCGAGTTTGCAAATATAGCATGTTTAAAATCACACCACTTCACAAATCTTTAACTTTTCAAATATAGGCCTAATTCTTCTTTTTATCAATTTTTCACATTAAAATTGACTGAACGGTCATTTAGAGCGTTTTAACTGTTTTTTAACCGCTTTATAACCTTTCGTTCACATGCCGCATCCCACAGCTTTTAGTTATCTTTGCTTCCTTCAAAAGCAAATTGACATCATGGATATACAGCAGTTTCAACGGGAATTAACGGAAGGAATACCGGCTTCATTACCACAACCGCAGCCGCGGGAAGAGGCCATCAACCACGCGCCGAAACGCAAGGAGATACTCACCGATGAAGAGAAAGTACTCGCGCTGCGCAATGCCCTGCGCTATTTCCCGGCGGAATTCCACGGCGAACTGCTTCCGGAATTTAAAGAGGAACTCGAAAAGTACGGGCGCATCTACATGTACCGCTTTCGACCTTCGTATAAAATGTATGCCCGGCCCATCTCGGAATATCCCGGGAAATCGGAGCAGGCAAAGGCCATTATGCTCATGATCCAGAACAACCTGGATTATGCCGTGGCACAACACCCGCACGAACTCATTACCTACGGCGGGAACGGCGCTGTTTTCCAGAACTGGATCCAGTACCGCCTTACCATGAAATACCTTTCGGAAATGACCGATGAGCAAACACTCGTTATGTATTCGGGGCACCCGATGGGGCTCTTCCCTTCGCATAAGGATGCTCCGCGCGTGGTCGTTACCAACGGGATGATGATCCCGAATTACTCGAAACCAGACGACTGGGAACGCTTCAACGCGCTTGGCGTTACGCAATACGGACAAATGACGGCAGGTTCGTACATGTACATCGGTCCGCAGGGAATTGTACACGGAACCACCATTACCGTACTCAATGCCGGGCGTAAGATCGCAAAGAACGGCGAAGGTCTCGCAGGCAAGTTATTCGTAACGGCAGGTCTGGGCGGAATGTCCGGCGCACAACCCAAAGCGGGAAATATCGCCGGATGCATTTCAGTAACGGCTGAGGTAAATCCGAAAGCGGTGCGAACAAGGCACGAACAGGGCTGGGTGGACGAAGTGATTACGGATGCCGGAGAACTTTGCGAACGCGTGCGCCGGGCCAAAGAAAATAAAGAAGTGGTGTCCATTGCCTACCAGGGAAACATCGTGGAGGTCTGGGAGAAGTTCGACGAAGAAGGCATTTATGTCGACCTCGGTTCCGATCAGACTTCCCTGCACAACCCCTGGGCCGGTGGCTATTACCCGGCAGGACTCTCACTCGAAGAATCGAATGAACTCATGGCTTCAGACCCGGAAGCTTTCCGGCAAAAGGTACAGGAAAGCCTCGTGCGACAAGCCGACGCGATCAATAAACACACTGCGCGCGGAACCTACTTCTTCGATTATGGAAATGCCTTCCTGCTCGAAGCGTCTCGCGCCGGGGCCGATATCATGGCCGAAAACGGCATCGACTTTAAATACCCGAGCTATGTCCAGGACATCATGGGCCCCATGTGCTTTGATTACGGTTTCGGTCCGTTTAGATGGGTGTGCACCAGCGGGAAAGCGGAAGACCTCCAACGAACGGATGAGATCGCCTGCGAGGTGCTCGAGGAAATGATGCGCGAAAGTCCGGCGGAGATCCGGCAGCAGATGGACGATAACATACGTTGGATCCGCGGAGCACGTGAAAACAAACTCGTCGTCGGTTCGCAGGCCCGTATCCTGTACGCGGATGCGGAGGGACGGATGCGCATCGCGGATGCCTTTAACAAAGCCATTGCAGCCGGAGAAATCGGTCCGGTGGTACTCGGCCGCGACCACCACGACGTCTCCGGAACCGATTCACCTTACCGGGAGACCTCCAACATTTACGACGGTTCGCGCTTTACGGCCGACATGGCCATCCAGAACGTGATCGGCGATTCCTTCCGCGGGGCCACCTGGGTATCCATTCACAACGGCGGAGGAGTAGGCTGGGGGGAAGTGGTCAACGGCGGTTTCGGTATGTTGCTGGACGGATCTTCAGAAGCGGAGCGACGCCTCAAAATGATGTTGCACTGGGATGTAAACAACGGCATTGCCCGTCGAAGCTGGGCCCGCAACGAAGGAGCCGTCTTTGCGATCAAACGGGCCATGGAACAGGAACCGCGTTTAAAGGTCACCCTGCCCAACACCGTGGATGACGCCCTGTTTGACAAGACTGAAGGTAAATAGGTTCACTTCGAAGCAATTACGCACATACGCAGCCCATTTTGCAAAAAACTCCATAAACACAATAGGCTTCAATTCGAAGCAATCCGCATGTGCTTACACCGCGCATAAGAGGAAGCCATTGGGTATCCGCTGTACGCCGTTCCGTCAAAATTTCTGGCTGTCTGACGACCACGGGAGGAGTTTTCAGAAATTTTAGGAACAAGTACCCAAGCGGGTAATGGCTGCAACGCAGCGCAAGGGCACTTTTTTCTTTCTTTTTTTTGCCCCGGAAAAAAAGAAATACGCAAATACTTTATATCAGGAAATACGGTTCTTCCGAAGCCTTACCGTGTACTCACCATTCCACAACAACTTCATATACATTTTAAGTTTCAATACGAAGCAATCCGCGTGTGCTTTACAATGCGCATTAGTGAAAGCTGCCGGGACCCAACGCATGCAGTTCCGCAGAACTTTTACCTTGT
>CAYMEW010000041.1:0-32888 GCA_964389755.1 uncultured Flavobacteriales bacterium
TTTTATTTCGACTGACTCAAATTTATGCCTAATCCCCAACAATTGGTCTTGATCCGGAATTTTTTTTTGGGAAAAATTTTAGAAAGGGGGAGAAAAAGAAGGAGGAATTGAGGAAATGGGATGATCCGTAAAACTGCAGGATTTGATGATAGGGGCTTTGACAGTTTTTTTTGGGGACTCCTTGAAGATATAGTCTCTAAAGAACGATATTCTTTATTCCGATTGACTCAAATTTATGCTTAGTCCCCAACAATTGGACTTGATACCAATAAGCCCCGTAAAAAATCCAGGGGATCGGAAAGGTGTGTTTCTTTTGCCGTTTTAATTCTATTCAGAAGAATCCTTTAAGAAACGGACCTCTCTTAGAAATATTATTACATTACTCTTGGAATCATTTTTTTTTCAACTCCAATCGCGCATTGTAGGCTTCCATTGCTTTTTGAATATCAGCTTTCAATTGAGGGTCATCCATCGGCGAGCCGATATCGGAATCCATTCCAAACGGAAAATCGTTGTCATCATCAAAATCATTATCCATGATGTCCAGAAGAATTTGATCAAATTCTCTGAGTAAAATCATTCGTGTCATTTCAAAAGCTTCATGCGGGTTCGGGTGATTAGAGTTTTGAGCCAAAATAGTCATCTGAGCAGCAAAGGCAGCCTGTATAAGATGAGCAACCAAATTTTCCGAAATATCTTTTTTTGCTTTTACTTTTTGCAGATCCCTGATAAGTTCCTGAAAATGATCCATGATTTCCATTTTTTTAGTAAAAATCAAAAACCCTGAGAATTTGATACTTCTCAGGGTTTTCTAATCCCACAGCCATATGGGCTTTTCTTTAAGGCTTTGTTGGCGGTCCGGACGGGACTCGAACCCGCGACCCCCTGCGTGACAGGCAGGTATTCTAACCAACTGAACTACCGGACCTTTAAGTGATGCGTTAACCGTTGTTAAGCGTGGGCAAAAGTAAGGCATATTTTTAAATCTGCAAGCATTTTCGGAGAAAAAAACCGATTTTTTTTAAGCTTAAGAGGTAAGTGCCTGTAGGCCTGTATACTTGAATTTTTGCTAAAGTCGAGCTTTTTTGGCTATTCCCGAGATCCCTGACGGTTTGAACTCACCCTCAAAAAAAAGGGAGACCGAATTCCGGTCTCCCTTTATAGCGTGCGATATTATTTATTTGCGCACGAGTTTTCGGGTGAAGGTTTCTCCGTTCTTAAGCAGTACTTTGACTTCATAAGTGCCCGCAAGTTCGCTGCTCATGTCTACTTCCACGCGCTTACTTCCGCCTTCGATTGTGCGGATGAGACGCCCGGAAAGATCGTAGATCTCGATGCTGCTGATCTCTGAGCGATCTTTTGAACTTACCGTGAAAAGTCCGGTACTCGGGTTGGGGAAGAGTTCGATCTGATGTGTTTCAGCATCAACTGCTCCCGGACGTTCTTTAAATGATTCGGGAATCATCACTGGTTCTTTGACCGGTTTCTGGTTTCCGAGCGCTTTGGTGCTGATCGTTCCCGCAGAACTGATCGAAACGTCAAAGTAATAAGTCATGTGGCAGCAAATGCCGGCCTCTTCGTTATAATAGTAAGCCGTTACGGAAACAACATAAGAACCCGGTGAACCGTAAGTGTGCGTTACGTCGTGACCGTTTCCGGTAGTTCCGTCTCCGAAGTTCCAGACGTACACGAAGCCCGGTGCATCCGGTCCTGTGGCCGAGAACGTGAAGGTCGAATTGCATTTATCCGAAATATAGCCGGTATTATGATTGACCTGTTCACAGGGATCGCAGGCTTCTGCAAAAATGTCCTGTTTGAAAGAACGGGCGCAGCAGTCGCCGTTGCTGTTAATGACCAGTACGGTTAGGGTGACGGTATAGGATCCCGGCATGGTGTAGAAGTGGAGCGGTGACATTTCATCCGATGTGCTTCCGTCGCCGAAATCCCAGTGATAGCCGGCTGCAGTGAGTCCTGCTCCCAGGTATACGTACGGGTAGAAGTGCGTGTAACATTTTTCCTGTGCAAATTCGAAATTGGCCTGGAAATTACAGGGATCGGGCGGTGCGGAAATGTCGCAGATGCGCAGGTTCATTAGCGTCAGTTCCACTTGCGGAAGGGCGGAAGCACGCGGGTAAAACCAGAGTTGCGACCAGTTCGTTGTTGGTGTAAACGTGTACGAAAAGGTGCTGTAGCCGCCGTTCGGAAGCGGGGACCAGGACTGCGTTGCAACAACCTGGCGTGGCAGGGGGGACGGAATTGGACCGCCTCCTCCCAAGCTTTCCATGGGTGTGAGCGAGTTTGTTGCGATGACGTGAAAAGCGGCGTCGGCAACGGGCGGGGTACCGTCGTGCGTGCGTGTGTACGTGTCAAAGGTAATGCAGTAGGTATGCCCCGCGAGGAAAGTGACGCCGTCGTAATAGACACCTTCGCCGCTGTTGTTGTAGGACCACATCCAGAGTGAACCGGGAGAATAACTCGGAGATCCGTGTGAAGATTTCCAATTGAGTCCGAAGGTATTCAAATACCCCTGTCCTGAGGTGGGAATGGACATCATGTCCCCGTCGGGAGCGATGTTGGTGCAGTTGCCACAGGCCGGGGCAGCCGCTTTTTCCTGGGCCGAGAGCGACCCGGTGGCCAGCCAGACAAGTCCGGACACGGCCAAAACGTGTTTTAGTTTCATATTATAGTGTTTAATTGGTTATGGCTTAAAACTAAAATGACCTGTGTTCCCAAACAAGCGCGACTGCGTAAGTGTGGCTGCTCACTTAGTAAGTGTGAACCATTTTGCCGGACTCGTTCATGTAGCGCATAAAGTCGGCTTTTCGGCGTACGGAAACGTCGATCGTGGAGTTATCGGACATGATCAGTTGTCCGCCTTTTCCTTTTTGATACTCGACAATGTGTTCGGTATTGATAAGGTGTTTGTGGTGTACCCGGAGGAATCCGGCGTCGCTGAGTTGCTGTTCGAATTCCTGCAATGTGCGCGATACGAGCACTTTTTTGTGATCCGTGAAATAGACGTGCGTGTAGTTGTCTTCCGACTCACAGCGAACGATCGAACTTAAGTCGAAGCAGCGAAAGCCCTTGATACTCGGAAGGTTGATCTTGCGTCGGCCTGCCTGCTTTCGAAGGATTAACTCCAGCAATTCGTGCTGTAGCAGGCTGACCTGCTCCACGGCTTTTTCAAACTGATCGGAATGGGTTTCGCGAATCTGTGTCGATTCGGTGGTTGCGGCACCGAATGACAGGTAGCAAAGTTCGAAACCGCTGGTAAGTATTTGCTGTAGAATGAGCGGAAATTCCTGCTGAGAGGTCGTAAACTTCGCCAGTAATACGTCCGGTGCAAGTTGTTCGGGAAGGGTAGTTTCCGGAGTGAAACAGACTGCAGAAGCATCGGTGAGTGCGCGCAGACGGGTTCGAAGCGATTTTTGGGATATACCCGTTTTCCGGATTCCCACGGTGAATGTTTTCTTTTTCATAGCCAGTAGTTTATGCGGATGATCCGCTGTCCGGTGGCACCGGGAATCTTGAATAGCAGTAGCGGCTAATTTATTCGCTTTTTTTTAAATATGCAACTAAATATACGGGTATGATTCGCGGCGGCCTGACTATCGAATTAACGGAGTCTGCAATACACAATGCCCGGTGAAAGAAGTTGATCCGGAAGAAGTTCCTGATTTTCGAGCGCGCACCACTCATTTTGTGAAGATGAAAGGTTTGTAAGCGCCGAATCCACCTGTTCGTAGTTATAATTAATTTCGGCGATCCGCTTTTCAATGAATGTTGCGGAAGCTTTACAGGGAATGGTACGGAGGAGTTGATGCACGCATAAGGTGTACACTTCAGCCACAAACCATTTTGGAACGCAGGAACCGGATACACCCGGTGCGGAGATCGGGAGTAAACGCGGACTGTTCATTTGACCTGTTGCAAACAGTGGTGCCATCAGCATCAGGAAGCAGGGGATAAGGATTAAAAAACGCATATCTTATCTGGGTCGTTGCCGAAAATAAGCGACAAAAATGAGAGAGATCGGGAAAAATGCAATGATCAGTATCCATTTAAGGACGGTTGTCAGGAATTTCATGGCTGTGTTTTTTAGGAATACGTCTGCCTGCGTTTCCGGGCACGGCAAAGATCAGCTTTAAAGTCATTAAAATAAATTGAATCAATGCGCAAAGTGGTAATACGAGAAAGTAAACCCACAAAATGGCACCCCCTCCTTTATTTTCATCCCACATACTTTCTCCTGCCGGAGTATTGAAAAAGGCAGAGAGGAGCGGACTCAGGTAGAAAAGCGTGTTGCAGATCAGTAAAAAGTTCATTACTTCCCCGCGGCCTTTTTTAGGATCTTTTAAAAAAAGCAAACCGATCGTAAAAGCAGGTAGAATCAATAAAAAAAGGAGTGTCATAGCTGGCTATTTGATTTGGGGCTAAATATACGGGTTTTCAGACAAAAAGCCGTTCACCAGGAGGTAAACGGCTCTTCTGATTTGTAGTTAAGCTTTAATTTCTGCGCAAGCCACCGGAAGTGGGCGCGGAGATCGTACCGGTATTAACCGTTCCGCCGCTTTTGGTTTGCGGTTTGGTCTGCGGAACATTCACCGGTGTGGATGTCTTCGTATCTTCTTTTTTGTCTTCTGTTCGCGGGGTAGCCGGTGTTTTACCCAGTCCCGGGAGTTTAAATGGGGTGGGGCTTACCGGTTTGGGCTCTTCCCGGACTTCGGGTTCTGTCGTTTTAACGGGTTGCTCTTTAACCGCCGGTGCCACGCTTCGTTCGTCGGTCTTTACCGGTTCGGAAACGGGTCGGTCCGTATTGAGTTCGGAATTACGCTGTTCTGCATTATTTTCCGGTGAGGTGCGGATCGTTTCTTTGGAAATGCCGTTGCTGTTACGCGTATTGTTATCGAGCGGTTCCGTACGCGTTTCGTTCAGGGTGCGTTCGTCGGAAATACTCTGGCTGCGAATAACCTGCGCGCGGTTTACATTGGGTTGTGGCCTGTCGATGCGTGCCATGCGAACCGTATCGAGTGGATTTCCGGCCTGGCGTCGGGGCGTGGGCGGAATGTTGAGGAATCCCTGGTCGTAAATACAGCCTGCAAGGTCATTTCCACTGATTCCGCGCGCCTCACAATCGCGTTGTGCCTGGTTGCGGACATTCGGGTTGAGATCGGCAAGCGTGTGGTGAACACGCGGGAAAGATTCGTCGGTATAAGTAAAGGTGTTTTGCCCCATCGCGTAATCGAAAAGCGTGTTTTGAGGGGAGAGTCGCCAGGAGCGCGCAAAATCTTTGGCCAGGAAAGCGAGGTATTCTTTTTCCATAGCTTCCTGCGTTGCACTGGAAGGTCCGCTGCCGAAACTGTGAAAAGCGAGGTTAGACGGGCGACTGGAAGTGCCGCGCGTGTCGAAATCATCGTGTTTTCGTCCGTTTGCGTTCCCGAGAATGCCCTCGTAATTTTTAATGCAGGGATAGATCATGACTTCGACATTCATGAAATTCATGTCGCCGTTTCTGCTTCCTGTAATGATCACCTTTTCGCCGGTCGGCCAGATAATATCGTAATTGCTGCGTTTGCTGTGGCGAACAACGCCGCCGTTCGGAAGGAAGTAGGCATCGTCTTCCTGTAATACGATCTCCTGGTTATTTACGTGGAGCAGGGACCGGAAAGAGCGCGTGTCGAAATTGTCCGAATACACGCTTACACGGTCACCGGACACATTCATGGCAACAGCCGTGTTGAGCGAAAAGTCATCCCGCTGCGGTTGCTGGCGTACCTGGACTTCCATTTCGCCGTCCGTGGAACGGGCCAGGATAAATTCTCCCACTGTCTGAAAGGAGTAACTCGCTCCGTCAAAAGAGGAGAGGTGCGGATCGCCGTAGGAACGACCGGAAGTGAGTTGACAATCGGCCCGCTGAGTGAATTCACTGATGCGTTGCCACTGCGTGCGTTGCTGGGCAGATCCGGCATTCCGGAGCGCCGAGTTACTTTGTTGTGCGATGCGTTGGCGCGTATCTTCGGGAACTGCCGCATAGAGTTCGTGCGGTGTTACGTTTTCCGGGAAAGTGCGGTCGGGAACAGGTTGTTGGGCTGCAACGGCAAGCATACTTTCTGCGAGCCACGCTCCGCGAACAGGATCCCAGGTCGTTAATTCCTGTCGGATCGCATCGGTTTCGGGTTGCCTTTCCTGGGCATGCACCGCGAGCGAAATGCAACTTAATCCTAAGAAAAACAATTGGGTACAAGTCTTTTTCATAACCGTAAATTTATGCGTTTGACAGCTCACTTCCAAAAAACGATCCGGAAATAACATAAAAATATCAAATGTTATATTCTGAACAGATTTGAAGCCTTTTTGTACTGAATTCTATGACTTCGCCGTATGCAAAAAGGAGGGACGCAGGCTACTGCCATTCACACATTTTTAGTAATTTTACGGCGCATTTTAATATAATAGGAAAGCAACTTCGAATGGAAAAAATACTCCCCTACAAACCCAAAAATAAAGTGCGGATCGTTACGGCAGCTTCGCTTTTTGACGGTCACGATGCAGCGATCAATATTATGCGCCGGATCATCCAGAGTACCGGTTGTGAAGTAATTCACCTCGGTCACGACCGTTCAGTGGAAGAAGTGGTCGACTGTGCGATCCAGGAGGATGCGCAGGCAATTGCGATGACCTCTTACCAGGGCGGACACGTGGAGTATTTCAAATACATGTACGACCTGCTGCAACAAAAAGGCGCACCGCATATCAAGATCTTCGGAGGCGGGGGAGGAACGATTCTCCCGGAAGAAATTGCCGAGTTACAGGAATATGGAATTACACGGCTTTACCACCCCGATGATGGTCGTGAACTTGGATTGCAGGGCATGATCAATGACCTGGTTGAACGCAGCGATTTCCCGGTAGGGCAGAACCTGAACGGTGAACTAAATCACCTGAAAGAAAAAAACATCCCCGCAATCGCACGCGTGATCTCAGCAGCTGAGAATTTTGCCGACGAAGCGAAAGACATTCTTCGGAAGGTCGATCAAATGGCGGAAGAAGTGCAGGTGCCCGTTCTCGGGATTACAGGTACGGGTGGAGCCGGAAAGTCGTCGCTTGTGGATGAACTCGTGAGGCGTTTCCTGATCGATTTCCCGGATAAACAAATCGCGGTAGTGTCGGTCGATCCTTCCAAACGTAAAACCGGCGGTGCCCTGCTCGGTGACCGTATCCGTATGAATTCGATCAAAAGTCCGCGTGTTTACATGCGTTCACTGGCCACGCGCCAGTCCAACCTCGCCTTGTCCAAACACGTTGCCGAAGCTGTTAACATTCTCAAAGCAGCGGAGTACGACCTGATCATTCTCGAAACGTCGGGGATCGGGCAGTCTGACACGGAGATCCTCGACCATTCGGATGTATCGCTTTACGTCATGACGCCGGAATACGGTGCCGCAACGCAGCTGGAAAAGATCGACATGCTGGATTTTGCCGATGTCATTGCACTGAACAAATTCGACAAACGCGGAGCGCTCGATGCCCTGCGTGACGTGCGCAAACAATACCAGCGAAATCACAACCTGTGGGACGCGAATGTGGACAGTATGCCGGTTTACGGAACCATTGCTTCGCAGTTCAACGATCCCGGGATGAATACGCTCTACAAAGTGATCATCGATAAAGTAGCCGAAAAAACGGGTGCGAACCTGGAGTCGACTTTTGAGATCACGCAGGAAATGTCCGAAAAAGTATTTGTGATCCCGCCGGAGCGTACGCGTTACCTTTCCGAGATTTCGGAGAACAACCGCGCTTACGACCGCTGGGTAGACCAACAGGTAGCAGTAGCCGAAAAATTGCAGGGACTTCATTCTGCCATGGAAACCATGCAGCAATCGAAACTCGAAGATAAGGACCGGCTCGTAAAAGCACTGCAGGAAACCTTTGAGCAGGAAAAACTCAACTTCGACCCGAAGAACTGGGAATTGCTCCAGAACTGGGACGAAAAGAAAGCCCGTTACCAGGACCCGGTTTTCAAGTTCAAAGTGCGCGACAAAGAGATCGCAATTCAAACACATACCGAATCCCTTTCACATTCACAGATCCCGAAGGTTTCCATGCCGAAATACCACGGCTGGGGAGATATTCTGCGCTGGTCGCTACAGGAGAATGTTCCGGGAGAATTTCCGTATACGGCCGGGCTTTTCCCCTTTAAACGCGAGGGAGAAGATCCGACACGCATGTTTGCCGGTGAAGGAGGGCCTGAACGTACGAACAAACGCTTTCATTACGTGAGTCTCGGTATGCCGGCCAAACGCCTTTCAACGGCTTTTGACTCGGTAACGCTCTACGGAAACGACCCGGACCTGCGTCCGGATATTTACGGCAAGATCGGGAATTCCGGGGTTTCCATTTGCTGCCTCGACGATGCCAAGAAACTCTACTCCGGGTTTGACCTGGCGGATCCGAAAACGTCCGTATCGATGACGATCAACGGTCCGGCGCCGATGTTGCTCGGTTTCTTTATGAATGCAGCCATCGATCAGCAATGTGAAAAGTACATTCAGGCTAACGGACTCGAAAAGGACGTGGCACAAAAAATAAAAGCGATTTACGCGGAAAAAGGCGTAGAACGTCCGCAATACCAGGGAGAACTTCCGGAAGGAAACGACGGACTCGGGCTCATGCTGCTCGGCGTGACCGGCGACCAGGTTTTACCGGCCGATGTTTACGAACAGATCAAAGCCGAAACGCTCAAACAGGTGCGCGGAACCGTACAGGCCGATATTCTCAAGGAAGACCAGGCCCAAAATACCTGTATTTTCTCGACTGAGTTCGCCCTGCGACTCATGGGAGACGTACAGGAATACTTTATTGAAAAAGGCGTTCGTAATTTTTACTCCGTTTCCATTTCAGGTTATCACATTGCCGAGGCCGGAGCAAACCCGATCACGCAGCTGGCTTTTACACTGGCTAATGGTTTCACATATGTGGAATATTACCTGAGCCGCGGAATGGACATCAATGCTTTCGGGCCGAACCTGTCGTTCTTCTTCTCGAACGGCATCGACCCGGAATATGCGGTGATCGGACGTGTGGCACGGCGTATCTGGGCCAAAGCCCTCGCTAAAAAATACGATGCGAATGCGCGCGCGCAAATGCTGAAATATCACATCCAGACTTCCGGGCGTTCACTGCATGCTCAGGAAATTGATTTTAATGACATCCGTACAACCTTGCAGGCACTTTACGCGATCTACGATAACTGTAATTCGCTCCACACCAATGCCTACGACGAGGCGATCACCACACCGACCGAAGAATCGGTACGCAGAGCCATGGCCATTCAGCTGATCATCAACCGGGAACTCGGACTGGCTAAAAATGAGAATCCGTTACAGGGATCATTCATCATCGAGGAACTCACGGATCTCGTGGAAGAAGCCGTACTTTCCGAATTCGACCGCATTACCGAACGCGGAGGTGTGCTTGGAGCCATGGAGACCATGTACCAGCGCTCACGCATCCAGGAAGAATCGCTTTATTATGAAACGCTCAAGCATACCGGCGAATTCCCGATCATCGGTGTGAATACCTTCCTCAGCTCCAAAGGCTCACCGACCGTACTTCCGAAAGAAGTGATCCGGGCCACGGAAAGCGAGAAGAAATACCAGATCAGTATGTTGGAAAGCCTTCACAAAGCCCATGAGCATATGGCTGATAAAACCATCCGAAACGTCCAGCAGGCAGCCATTCAGAACGAAAACATGTTCGAACAACTTATGGAAACCTGCAAATATGCTTCACTCGGACAGATTACCCAGGCACTCTTCGAAGTGGGCGGACAGTATCGTCGTAACATGTAATCAAAAGACCTTTTTACAGAGCGATCCCGGAATACCTGATTCCGGGATTTTTTTGTTCAATTCATTCATAAATAGCCGGTTGAAAAGATGCTGTCCTTCGCCGGATGTTCCAATTTCAGGAAGGGATGTCCGCCTTTCCCGTCCTTCCGAAAAATTAGCCTGATTTGTCCTTGACCATTCCGAGAATTACGCTTATTTTTACGCCACAAATTTGCAAAACATGAATTTACACGAATATCAAGGGAAATCAATCTTAAAAAGCTACGGCGTTGCAATCCAGGAAGGAATTGTGATCGACAAAGTGGAAGATGCCGTATCCGCTGCGAAAAAGCTGACTGAAGAAACAGGAACGGAGTGGTATGTTGTAAAAGCACAGATCCACGCCGGAGGCCGCGGAAAAGGAAAGGTTGAGGAAACCGGTTCGAACGGAGTAGTGCTCGCGAAAGGGATCGACCAGGTGGAAGACAAGGTGAAAGGCATTCTCGGCGGACACCTCGTTACACTTCAGACCAACGGAAAGGGTAAAAAAGTGAACAAAGTGCTCATCGCACAGGACGTTTACTACCCGGGTGAGTCGGAACCGTCGGAATTCTACATGTCCGTGCTCCTTGATCGTGATAAAGGACGAAATATCATTATGTATTCCACCGAAGGCGGAATGGATATTGAAACGGTAGCGGAAAAAACACCGCACCTGATCTTCAAAGAAGAGATCGATCCGCGTGTGGGTCTCCAGGGCTTCCAGGCGCGCAAAATTGCATTTAACCTCGGGCTCAGCGGTGAAGCATTCAAGCAAATGACCCGTTTCGTGAGCAGTCTTTACAAAGCTTACGAAGGATGTGATGCATCCATGTTCGAGATCAACCCGGTACTTAAAACGTCCGACAGCAAGATCATTGCAGTCGATTCGAAAGTGACTCTTGACGATAATGCACTCTTCCGCCACAAAGATTACGCTGAAATGCGCGATAAATCCGAAGAAGATCCGACGGAAGTGGAAGCGGGAGAAGCAGGACTGAACTTCGTGAAACTCGACGGAAACGTTGGGTGTATGGTAAACGGTGCGGGACTCGCGATGGCAACCATGGATATCATCAAACTTTCGGGCGGAAACCCGGCTAACTTCCTCGATGTGGGAGGTACGGCCGATGCGGAGCGCGTTGAAAAAGCATTCCACATCATTCTCAAGGATGAGAACGTAAAAGCGATCCTCATTAATATTTTCGGGGGAATCGTACGTTGCGACCGCGTGGCACAGGGTGTTGTGGACGCTTACAAGAACATGGGAAATATCCCTGTTCCGATTATCGTGCGCCTGCAGGGAACCAATGCCGAAGAAGCTAAAAAGCTGATCGACGATTCAGGACTGAACGTGCATTCTGCCGTGTTGCTCCAGGAAGCAGCTGATAAAGTAAAAGAAGTACTCGCTTAAGCGTTGTGATACAATTTACGAAACGCCTTTCGGAAACGGAAGGCGTTTTTTTATGGCCCAACTCATTTCCATATACTTTATTTAAGATTTTTTGGAAGTTCGTAGTCCGGGAATCCTGTAATTTTAAGCCTGAACTTTAAAAAAACACATCACATGAAAAAGATATTGACAGCAGCATTCCTGTTTCTCGGACTTACGGCATTCAGCCAGAATTATGATTATACGTTCCAGGTAGAGGAGGTTCAAACCCTTGCCGATGCCGCAGAAGTCAGCGAAGTCGTGCGCTCACTGTTCAACGAGGAACGTGAAGTGGAACCGAATAATCCCACGTTCAATGAAGAAACTCATGTTTTTTCGATTACCAGTGAAGTAAGTATTGACCAGGAAGAACTGCGCGAACGCCTCGAAGAGCACGGCATGGTACTCATCAGTTTCAGGAAAGAAGTGTCCGGTACGGTTAAGCCCAAACAACCGACGATGAAAAACCAGGATCCGAAGGTAAAGTCGCATTAGCAGGCGCTGATCTATTCGAAAAGCGAACATTTTAAATATCTTTGTAGACTTTAAAAATAAATTTGTCGCTTTTTCAACGAAATATGATCATATACAAAACTCCGGAAGAAATTGAGATAATGCGCGAAGCAGCGCAGGTTGTCAGCCGTACGCTCGGTGTAATTGCACGGGAGTTAAAACCCGGTGTAAAAACAATAGAACTCGACCGGATTGCCGAAGAATATATTCGTTCTCAGGATGCTGTTCCGGGTTTCAAAGGACTCTACGACTGCCCTAGCACGCTCCTGATCTCCATTAACGAACAGGTCGTACACGGATTACCCGGTGAACGCGTGATTAAAGAAGGCGACGTTGTATCAGTCGATTGTGGCGCGATCTACAAAGGTTTTTACGGTGATCACGCCTATACCTTCGAAGTAGGCGAGGTGGCTCCCGAAATTCGCAAACTGCTGCGCGTTACGCGTGAGTGTCTTGACATCGGGATCGAGCAGGCGCAGGCCGGAAATCGCATTGAAGATATTGGCTGGGCCATTCAGCAGCATGCAGAAAAACACGGTTACGGAGTGGTTCGCGACCTCGTTGGGCACGGACTCGGTCGCTCGCTGCACGAAGATCCGCAGGTACCGAACTACGGACGACGTGGGCGCGGAAAAAAGATCCAGAACGGACTTACGATTGCCATCGAGCCTATGATCAACATGGGTACCGAGCAGGTTCTGCAACTGGAAGACAAATGGACCATCGTTACAGCCGACGGACTTCCCAGCGCGCACTTCGAGCACGATGTTGCCGTGGTAGACGGTAAACCCTTCGTACTTTCAACATACGATTACATCGAGGAAGCTTTGGCGTCCAAACAGTAACATGTCCATCGACGAGCGCAAATTTGTCGTTTTAACCATTCTGACGTACCTCGTTTGTGGCGCGTATTCGTGGTTGACCCAGGGTTTGCTGGTTTTTCCTTTTCCGTTGAACGAATATATCTTCCTGGGAGCTGCCCTGTGGATGGGAGCGCGTAATTTCCGGGAAGACCCGATAAAATGGCTTGTTGCCGTATTGACCTTAAGCGGTCTTTTTGGCGTACTTTCGACCGAGTTTTTCTGGTCTTTCTTTATAAAAACCGATGATCTTATTGACGGTCGGATGGCCATGTACACCGACAGTTTTAATGTACTCTATTACCTGGGAATTGTTGTTGCGATGATTCTTTCGGTGATCCGTTCCGACAAACGTTTTGCGGCATTTATCGCGATTCCTGCGATCGTTTTACTTATAATCGGTTGGATTATCAATAATGTGTGGCTGGGGGTTAGCGGAATTGTAATTTTCGGTGGATGGTCTTTCACTCAATTGAAGTCCAGGCCCTTGTATTACATCTGGGTCTTACTGGCCGTTCTTGAATTGTTCAAGTGGGGATCACTGGTTTTTCGTTAATTGAAATAAAGCTTAACTTTTTTCAGATTATTGTTTTGTATAATCATTGAATTTACTATTTTTGCGGCCTGTTCTTTGAACGTCCGGTGGGATGGGTGAGTGGCTGAAACCACCAGTTTGCTAAACTGACGTACGGGCAACCGTACCGCGGGTTCGAATCCCGCTCCCACCGCATTGAGACTTTATGTCGCAAAAGGTGAAGAGGGATGAGAAGCCGCAGGGTTCGAGCCGAAAACGAAAGTTTGAGACCAGCGAAGCTAATCCCGCTCCCACCGCATTGAGAAGTCGGGAAGGTAACTTCACCAAAGAGGCAACAGACGGTTGCTTTAAAAAAAGAAATACAACATTGGGTTTTTAATTGTGAAAGAAAGCAATTATCATCCGAGACACATTGTTCGGGGCGTAGCGTAGTCCGGTCATCGCGCCTGGTTTGGGACCAGGAGGTCGCAGGTTCGAATCCTGCCGCCCCGACACACAGCAAAGAGGGGATGAGTAATCATCCCTTTTTTTGTTGTAAAAAGAACACGAATTGGGTCCCATAGCTCAGCTGGATAGAGCACCTGCCTTCTAAGCAGGCGGTCTCAGGTTCGAATCCTGATGGGATCACAACTTGATCTTTCAGATCACTTCCCCGAAACCCCGCATTTTATGCGGGGTTTTTTTGTATCCTTTTCCTTCGTTTCACCGTAGAACGCTTAAAATCAACATCATGACACTTAAAGGATTACCCAAACACCTATGGGCGTGCCTTACTTCGCCCTCCTTAAGAAAGCTGGTTTCGGAATACATTGAACATTCGCACCGCAAAATCAAACCAGGAACGCTTCAAAATCATAAGGTTAAACTAAGAAACCTTATGGATTTTGAGCGATCGATCAAACGGAAACTTTACCCGGCGACTTTCACGCTTCCAGAAGCTGAAATATTTCAGCGCTGGTTTATGGACCGTGCTGGAACCAGTAACGTCACAACTGCGAGTCGGAACGTGCAGTTTTTCATTGCGGCGCTGGATTTCGCAGTCAAATCCGGACGTATCAAACGTCATTGCATGGTTCACTATCAAAGTGAACGGGATCCACACAGAGAACCTGTTTCGCTTACATCCGCAGAACTGATAAAAATGATAGAGGCGTCCCCGTTGTTTCCGCATCAAAGAAGGGCCAGAGATCTTTTTTTATTTCAGTGCGCCACGGGGATCAGCTACGCTGATTTGAAACACTGGGAACGAAAAAAAATGGACATCGGTGACGTGTTGGCGGGAAGGCGTGCAAAGAACGAAAGTCCTTACATGGTTCCGCTGGATGCGGCCGCGGAAGCTATCTTGGTGAAGTATTCCGGAAAATTGCCGATGTTAAGCCTGCAGGCCTACAACCGCATGTTGAAAGAAATTGCGCAGGTGGCCGGAATAGATAAGCGCTTAACGACCCATATCGGACGAAAGACGTTTGCAACGATGAAAAAGGAATCGGGATGGCCGGTAGCGGCGATATCGAGCATGCTCGGGCACCGGTCCGTAAAGACCACGGAACTGCACTATCTGTCAACGACTTTTGCGCATGTGGAGCGAGAGTTTGAAATACGAAAGGGCCAGCATGATCCGACTTCCCTGGCGGTGCTAAAAAAGGTTTTGCGGGATCGTCCTGGAATCTGGACTTAAAAAAAACGGGCCGCATAACCCGACCTGGTTTTTAAATATTTTGAAATGCTGTCTACTTATCGAAATCTCTGAGGCTTTGAATTGCGTATCGATAAAGTCCATCAATATTTGCCTTCGGTAAATATTGACTATCAGTGAATTTTTTTGTTCCGAAATAAGATGCATAAGCCGGATATTTTTTGCGCGCATAGTAACTAATCGCTACTTCAAAAAAGCGGGCGTATACTTCATTGCTTAACATGGCATAACTAGAATTCGGCAACTTTTCAAGGGCCGATACATATCGATTATCACGACCGATTTTATTCAGAACTTCACAAAATGGCGTCATCTTTTCTTGCCCACTTGCAAAGTTATAGGGGCTTTTTTTGTTTTTCTGGCCCGCGTAGTAGTCAATAAAATGCGCGAATTCGTGAAGAAATGAATCGTCAAAATAAATTCCGTCGCTTTGATTGAGATCCGCAATTTTCTCACGTAAAAGATATATTTCATATGTGGCGTGTCGGAAGTGCGGAAATTCCGATTTATTTAAGCTTGCACAATTTATTTTCAAAACCCCCTTTCCCAGGTTGTTATCGCCACGAATCTTTGCTAAAACTTCTAACTGGTGTGAGATTTTTAGAAGGAATAAAAATCGAGAAACTTCATCGATTTCTCTATTAAAAGTTATCTTTTTTAGATGATATTTTTTAATTATTTCTTTTTGGTTCGGGATGAATTTAACCTTGAATGATCCTACGTATACGCCGCGACTTGTCGAAACGTCAATATGTTTCACGCCGGACCTATTTACTTCTGTAATCCTCATCTTTACGGTTTTTGTGAAGAAAATAAGCAACCAAAATAGCCAAAGAGACACCAATCAGAACGCCTAAAAGCAAAAACATGAATTGTCGGTTTCGGATTGGTGGATAAAGAGGAATAAACTCAGGTAATGGGAACTTTTTCATTGTTTAAACTTAATCCCCGGCATCACTGCCAGGGATAATTTTTACTTCACTTTCTTCCAGGCAGCCTTCCGGGTTTTTGCTTTTCCGGACTTTACAAGCGCACTGACTTTTTTGGACTTAGCGGCGAATTTTGCACGGGCCGCCTTTTGTTTCGGCGTCGCGGCTTTCTTGCGTGTTGTTTTGCGTTTTGCAGGCATAATTATGACTTTTTACGATTTGCAATTAACTGTGCGATGGTCCACACCAGGAGAACGGCGGACAGCACAAGGTTGATTTTTTGGAGGGTGTTATACATTACCTTTTCAAAATGAGAATGAGCACCAAAAGAACGACTGCAGCAATGATTCCGATGTACAAATACTTCATGTTTCCGGCATTGATCAGGCCGGCCTGTGCATTGGTCATGTCGACTGCGTTTTTCTGACTTGTGTCACTGGCAATGCAGCGGGCGTATTCTTCCTTCCGCTGCTTGCAGTTCGCGCCCAATAAGCAGGTAGGGCGCTTCCCACAATCCGGATGAACCTTTGAGGCTGCAACACCGCTAATTGCGGCACCGAGTCCTAGCCAGTCGTTTCCACTAATATCGATCATGATGCTGATAGTTTTTGTTTCAAAAATTCTCGATTCTGCCAAAGGAGGAGAACCACGCCGACAATGACGCCGGCGATTATTACCGTTTGATTTTTTTTAAGCCAATCCATTACAATCCGGGTAAGAACCATGAGATTAGCCCGTCGGCTACTACATCAGACGCTTCCTGCGAAACAGTCTTAGGAACCAACGATTCAAGTTTCTTTTTCCACTCGCTCCAGGTAGTTGTTTTCTTGCCCAAAACCGCATTCACGGCAGATTCTGTTTTTGAGCCGAACGCGCCGTCCTGGTCGAGTTTGGTTTTATTCAATGGGATTGCAACGTATTTGTTGTAGTAATACTGAACCCATTCCACGCGATCGCATTTGGAACCGCGCTTCAAAACCGTATCGTTCGAGCACGTGGGGGCTGAACTGGGGTTCGAGGGGGCGGATGGTGCGGCCACCGGAGCGGTTTGAGTTGTGAGGCTCGGGGGTGGTGTGCCCGGTGTCGAACCTTTTGATTTTTTGAGAAAGCGGAACACGACGATCACAACCACCAGTATGATGACGCCGATAATCAACTTCTTTTTCATGTCTTTTTTCATGTCTTTTTTCATCTGTATGCAATTAGCGTGTTACAAGTACCCATTGACCGTTATCGACCGTATAGTTTTTACCCTGCCAGGTAAGGATTTCGCCCGGGGAAAAACCGGAAAGGTATGAATCCGGTGGGGTAGGGTTCTGAGCGGGATCGGAAGAACCTCCGGCAAGTTGATTTTTTATTTTCGCGGCGTACTTAAAATAGCCGAAATCGAGCGCGATCACAATCACGACACCGATAATAAGGATAATTACAAGGGTTCTCATGAGAACAGTGTTTTGAATTTGTTGAGCCGGCTAAGCCAACCGTTTTTGTATTTGGAATAGTCCTCCATTTTTGAAAAGTCGATTGCGCGGCGTTCGCACAGCTTATCGAACCACTGTTTTTCGTTCGCCGGGTTCACATACTTTTTGAAGTTGGCAACTATTTCCGCTTTCGTAATATTTGAGTCCTGGATACCGAACTCGTCGCGCTGGAACCGTGCGAGGCGCGTTTCAGCACCGCCGTTGCCAGATCCCCATGCCCATGTGATGATTACGGCCTGAATGCGCGGAAGGTGCGCAATTTGGTCCAGCGGCCAGGGAGCCATAAAAGTACCTTTGAGAATTTTCAGCCAAAGCCAATCAGGCATGGTGAAAAATAGGTCCGCCGTCGGCTGATATCCGAGTTTTGCAGCTGAACTAACAAAGGTCTGGTAGGTGATGCCTTTATTCGTGTGCCAGCCAGAAGCACCTTTGTACGTCCAGGGAGCAGGGTAGGCGGAGGCGTTATCGTCCGGATCGCGGGAAAGCCCCCCTTCTTGTTCCTGGATGAATGGTACGAGTTTGGTTAAAAGCATGACGTTGAAAAATCTGTTAAGTGCGTATTGACCGACGAAATACACCAGGACTGCTACCGCGAAAACGATGAGTATGGTCCGGGTAAGTTTATTCGTCATTTTTGTTTATTTGGCGCAGTTGCTCCTGAACCTCGGACAGGTGTTTTTCCATCTGTGCCAGCTGCTCTTTCGTAGACACCAACTGTTCTTTTGTTTCTGCGAGTTCTTTTTTCAGGTCCTCAATGAGTTCCTTGTATGCCAGGATCACTTCCTTGAGGTTCTGAATACCCGCCGCCGTGACTTCCTGCCGGTATTTCTTCCGAGTTGCCAGAAACGTGTAAACCGTCAAAAGCCCAGGAATGATTGCCTGTTGTAGTATCAGTTCAAACATCAGTAGCTTTTTGTAATTCCCTTTTCACGAAGGGGTGCATTCACGTATTGGTCCATTTCATCCTGTTCCATGTCGCTACGGAGCCATTCGCCAAGTGAATACTTGTCAGAAGTGTTATACCACTTTTCCGATGCCCGGAAGCCGAAAACGCGCTCAAGTTCAATCACGTCCAAATCGTTTTTCATTTGACTGAAAACATTGAATATGGCCGGCTCATCGGTTCCTCCGCCATCCAGGGCGTAGAACAATTGGTTTGCAAATGCCTCGTACTGGCTGGGTGAAAAAGACTTCTTTTGCCCTTCCAGGGATAGCTGCGTAGCTTCGCCCTTCAATTGAATGTTCCGTTGGAAACCGGTGAACCAACCTGTGAACAGGCTTCTAATCGACCGAAGGATGAACAAAGCCACCACGATGAGGACAACGGCAATAATGACCTGTTGAGGCAGGGGGCGAGAGAGGAACCATGTAATTGCCTTTTTCATCGGGAAGCGAGTTTTGCGATCAGGATAATGAAGGCCCCCACAATAGCCAGGGCCAGGGCGACCATAATCAGTGAATGCTGGTCTACTTTGGTTTCAAAATCGAAGGTCATGCGGTTGGTTGTTTTTTGCGGATCAAAACAATGAGCAGTACGAGTACCAAAAGCAGTGCGACGGCGAAATAAATCTGTCGTGTCTTCTGGTCAGGAGTGAGTACCGAATTTTGAGGTTGCTGAGCAGCCTGGTTTCGGCTGGGAAGGTTCACATTAAATACGTATTGTGAAAGTTCCCCTGATACGTCGGATGAAGTCGGCATTACTTGCGGTTTTTACGGCGTTTGACAATTTTCACGATACCCCAGGCAAGAGCCAGTAAAAGCACCAGGGCTATCACATAGCCAATGATCTTCTTGTTTGAAGCGCTGGCATTGGCATCTGAGGTGATTGCGTCGGCTTTGGCAGTGGCCTCAATTTCGGCCGCACGGGCATCACCTTCCGCTTTGGTCTTGATACCTTCGATCGTTAGGCCTTGTGTCGCTAAATCCAGCGAAACCTGGTTCGAAGTTTTAGCGGCGTTGGCTTTTTCAGTTATCAATGCATTCCGTTCGGCGTTGAGCGAGTTAATCGACGTTGTGATCACTCCAATTTGTTTGCGGTACGAATTTGCAAGATCTTTGTGCTGCTGTGCTTTAGAGGCTTTCCAAATTTTATCGTTCTTGCAATCCTGATCCCATTTTCCACACTTCACACCAGACTGCGCAAGCCATTCAGCGGCCTGAGTATCCTCAGAGGTGGCTTTTGCGGTAAGAACTGAAATCTGTTTTGTCTTATCGTCGATTTCAACCTGTTTGGCGTCGATCTTTGCCTGAATTTCTTCTACTGTCATGCTGTTTTGGATTTGGTGAACAGGATCAGCAAAACGATCGCAACAACGATTGCAACGATGATCCAAAGGAAGTTTTTCGGGGAGCCCGGTGAGTTTTGTCCCTGCATGGCTTGGGCCTGAGCGTTGGCCAGCGCAATGTTATTCTCCTGAGCGCGGTAATTGAAGCCGGAAATCAATCCCGGAACGGAACCGAGTAGGTTACTGACCCAGCTGGAAGAACCGGACTGGCCGGAGGACGGTGCGGCGACCTTCGTAGGGTCCGACACCTGGTTGTACATATTCTGTACACTTGAATTAGTGTTGTCCATGGGTTGATTTTTAAAAAAAGGCCCGCCCGGTCGAGTAGGGCGGGCCTTTTAAGTGATTGGTTATGGCAACGAGTGAATTAGCAGCCGCATGTTTTGGTGTCCTTCGCGAATTCCGCAGGGAACTCCTGGCGAAGCATGTCCATTCCGTTTTTCACGTCACGGAAGAAACGTTCTGAGAGTGAGTCGCGGGCACCGATTTTGATGGTGATGTCCAAACGTGTGTTCGGGTTCACGAGGATTGCGAAGATGTCCGCCTGAGAGATCGGAAGCGCAAAGTTCGCTTTGATCAGGTCTACCTTCATGATGTCGGTGTTAAAGTCCTTTGAAGACTGGAAGTCCGACAGGTTCAGGTATTCAACAGGATGCTTTTTGAACGCATCAAGGCGGTGATGTTGGATGTCATTCGACATGTTTCCGTTTTCCGGAACACCTGTTGTTGCGTTGAACGAACGCAGGATCAGTTCCGTGATCTGCATCGGTTCCGTGTTGTTCATTCCTGCAATGAGGACCGGGTTTTGGTTCGGGTTCAAAGAAGCGACGGTACAGGTTGTAGTTACCTCGTCGGGATCAACTCCCGTAACGATTGTGTCGTCGTCCGGCGTGGCGTAGTGGCGGCCCGCAGGAAGACCAAACACATCGGCGAATGTATTTTCGCCGTCTCTCGGAGGGGCCATTACATCCAAACCAAGCACCAATTGCGGCGCAATGTACACCGGCCGGGCAATACTGTGGTTGTTCGTGATTCGCAGGCGGATCGTTTGATCCGTATTTTTTACGCCAATCATGTTCTTCACACCGTTCGAGTACGAAAGGCGGTTCACGAGGTCTGTTTTGTTAACCCAATTTCGGGCTACTTGTGTTGTTTTTGCGTCCATTTTTCAGAATTTCGGGGTTGGTTGATTAAGCGGCCGGTTCCAGTACGTCGGGATCCAGATCACTTGCAGTTGTTTTTTTGCGGGGGAACATCGATACGGTTCCCTCGAGTCCGCCGTTTAAAACTACCTTCTGCTTTCCAAAGAGCATGATCGCGATCACGGCTCCGAGCATTGCGAGGGTTACGATGAAGAGAATGATTTGAGTCTTCATAAAAGGGTTTTTCGTGTTGATTGAGACACAAATATTTATGAAGTAAGAATGGTGGCGTGCAGGTTTTTAGGCGTTCGTGCAGGTTGTGGGGTAAAGGTGTGTGTTTTGGGAGTTTTTAGCAACAAAAAAGGCCCGGGGATACCGGGCCTTTTTTGAATAAAATATTTTGCTATTCTAAATCGAATGTTTGAATAACCTCGTTGTAATTTGATAAATCAACTCCAGGATGCTTAATTAAGCCGGAACTTTTTATAAGTATTACCTTAAACTTTAGAGTTGAACTCGTGGTCCAAGGGCTTGCACCACCATCGAGAGTAGTGTTTATATAAAGTGAACCCGTATTCTCATTGAACTCCGGTAGGTAATTTATTCCGTTTATTACAACAGGTAGAGGGACGTAATAGTCACCATCGCCGTAATTATTGTATTTAGCATAAAATAACAACGCGTCACCAGAATCATATCCAGTAATACCGGAATAGCTTTGATAGGTATCGCCAGGAGCAAATGTAAGGGTGAAGTTAAATGTTTTTGCATCCGGTCCGGGTTCTCCCTGTGGACCCTGTGCGCCGGTATCACCCTTTTGACCTGGTGATACGACTTCTTTTTTACAGGAAGTGATAGAGGTGGCGATAAGTAGTATCGCAGATAAAATCAGTGATTTTTTCATAATTATAAATTTTAGTTAGTAAATCGTTGGCTAATATAGCACAATTTTAAATACCAGCGCGTTGGGTTCTTATAGCTTCTAAAAACGCAAGTTCCATTTCGGAGATTTCTTCCGGCGGTATTTCCTCCTGTTTGGCGCGGGAGGACAGGTAAAAGAAAAACGCTGCAGCAATGATGTGCGAACGACGTAATTTTTGATCGATTGCGATCAGGTCGGATTTTTTTACTTTTTCTTGGTTCATCTCGAAAAGTATTAATGCGCCGCACCCGTTAGGGTTGAACCAACAATCAGAGATTGGAGTTACAAGCCTTTCGGACAATGCCACCCATGGGGTACGACTATTATTAAATAAAAATTCAGAGCTGTGCTCCGACTATTGGTTCACAACAAACATCAGGCAAAAATCTGAATTATGCAAATTTCCGGATGAATTTATTTAAATACCGGCGGAATTGCCGTGCATCTTGCCGCTTCCCACTGTTCTTTTGTAAGCGGTTCCGCGGCATTGATTAAGTCGATCAGCGTTTTTTTTTCCGGGTTCCTTTCAGTGCACGGTATTTCCCATAATCACTTACAGAGGTCTGGCAGATGGATAGAACTGACACTTTCCCATTTCGCAATCGGTTTTCACGAGTTCTTTCGGCGTCCATCACCGCCGGATCTTTCACTTTCTTTTTCATTTTTCAGTAATTTAAACCGGATTAACAATTCTCCGATAAGTAAATCATAGTCCTCGTTTGGGCGTGCTGGTATATGCCGACACGGTATTTTTTGCTGATCGAATAGTCTATCCGTTGTCTCATCAATTTTATTTATCAGATCTTCGTCTGAAAGAGTGCATAATCTAAAGCTGCAAACTGAATTCATTTTTTTCGGGATAAGTAAACATTAAAGGAAGAAACGGCAATTACAATGAATAGAACCCAGAACCAACTCAGACCATCCCGGGGCCTCCGATAGGTAAACTTATCGTAAGGCACCGAGAGCGCACGAATTACGGTATCTCGGATCGTGTCACATTTGGCGTCCAAAAAAACCGTGTCATGCTCTATTCTTACTGTAGCATGGAGTTGCTGTTTTGAAAATGAGAGGGGCGAACCGCGAAGGACGTCAGCCAGGGGCGAACGAACAGATCCGGCAACGCCGGGAAACATGAAGGGCAGGGTGTCGTGATATATCAGCGTGTCACGATGTGCCAGTTCCGGGTGGCGCGACAAAAGCCGGTTAAGCCGATGTTGTGCCGAACATGAACTAATACACCAGAAAAGAAAGGTAATGATCAGCGCCCAAATGATCAGCGCCAGTTTTTTGGATATTGTGAAATTCAGTCTCATAGGTCGAGGGTTTTGAGGGGCGGGCCCCAGAGTTCATTGAACTTCTGGATTACGCGAGTTGATAGTTTTTTGTCGGTCTTTTGATATTCCAAAGGCGCCAAATGGTGAAAATACCGCACGTTCAGCAGGTGAGCCAGCAGGCGCGAGGACATTCCATGTAGTTCAGCGAATTCAGATTTCCACATCAGTTAACGATTATCACGGTTTTTTCAAATGGATCCAGGGGCACCCCTTCCGGGTTGCGGGGCTGACGTTTCAAGCGTTCAAACTCCGATCTAATTTTCGGATGGTCCAGTTTAGTCGGAACCGATGCATCAAGCGTGTGCCCCATAATGATCACATTACAGTTTCTGGCCAGTCGCGGGGGAACCTCAGAAAGGTTGTGAAAGATCAGCAGCACGTCGATGTTCTTTTGCTTGGTGTTGTAGATCAGTTTTTTGAGTTCGGGCGGAATCTTTCCTTCCAGGTACCGGGAAGCGTCTTCGATGATCAAAAGCATGTTCCGTCCGAAACGGTTAAAGAGGTTGAAATACTGATCCAGGTCGGGATCAGTCGCCACCATCCGGGCAAGCCCTTTGTTCCACACTTTAAACTGTGCTTCGTTGATCCGGGTAATATTTATGTTGGTCCACTCCGGATGCGCATGCGTTTCCATCGTGTGCCAAACGTCCAGATCTTCCTCGTCAAAGATCAGTATCTTATCGAAGTTTTCCCGCAACTTCATTGCCAATTCCTTCGCCGTGTCCGTTTTTCCGGAACCGCGTTGCGACACCATTAAAAAAACTTTGTTTTGCCTCATACCTGGAGAATGGCGATTATCCGCTGTAGTTGCATTCCGCCCAGAGCGGACCAGAACGCCGCACCGGAATTCACTTTCAGTTTCGTAACCCGGCAGTAGGGGATTGCAAGATCTTTGAGCATTTTCATTTCATCGTCGGTGTAGGGGATCACTTTGCGCAATTCTTCCTTGTCTCTCAGGTATGCCGTGTAGGTCGCTACTTGCGCCTCCTGGGCCTCGGTCAGTTTCTGGCCGTTGTTTTTGCGCTCGTAGAGAACCTGCAGCTTGCGGATCTCATCCGAACCTCCGCGCTTTCGCTTCGCGATCCACATCGCCAGCGGCGTCATTGAAAGCGTATTTGCTCCCTGAATGAGCGCGACCAACTGTTCAGCGGCCTCTACCGGATCGTAAGGCGCTTCCGGTTCCGGGGCCGGTTCGGACTCCTGTACGATTGGTTCGTCAGTAAATTCCAGGGATGAAAGAAGGTCATCCGCCGGGTGTGGCGCTTCCGCGGCCACTTCGCTGCGCGGTTTGGTCGGCGCCTCGAGGATCGCGTTAAGTTCGGCGCTATTGAATTCCATTTTCGGACGTGTTAGGTTCTTCCAGTAGGTACTGGTATTTTGAAATGATGGGTGCCAGGTGTGAAAGGCTGTCAAAATTCAGTTTACCCGACATCAGTTTCATCGGAACCGAACCTAAAAGTGAAAACAGTGCGGATTTTTTCAGTTCTCCCTGCTCGTTGACAAACTTTTCAGGATCAATGCCCAGCTGGGCGAAGGTTGAACGAAGGGCGCCAATAAAGGTCCGCAGATCGGTTTCGAAAGTAGAGAGACGCGTTTTTAATTCTGCGTTTTCGGTACGCAAAGTCGCGTTTTCGTGTTGGAGTGTTGCGATTAAAGACATAGCGGTTAATTTAAAAGAGGGGCGCGGCGGGGTTTGATGGTCCAGTTAGGTTAATTCCTGTTCCGAAATTTGTGGGCCATGGTATTGAGTTTTCCGCCGGCCCCTGTTGTTATCTGTTGGTTGTTGTTATCGGTGTTATTGGTTCCGGGCGTCTTTGAGACGGATACCGGTCGGGAATTCTCCGTGCCAGTTCGTTAAAGACCCTTTATTGAAAACCATGCGCTTTACAATGTCGGAAGGTTCCAGGGCGGGGTTGTCGTGGCCGTTTTGATGACGCCAGGCGGAAATCTTGTTTACAGTCTCAATTTGCTTAGAACTCAGGTCCAGTAAAATCTGGTTTTCTCCGATCTGAGCAGGAACTTCTTTAATTACTTCCTTGATTTCAGCGGTCGGGATGTCCGGAACGGTAGTTGCGATTTCAATTAAATCAGAAATGAAATCAGTGAGTGACGGCGTGTTTTCGTAGCCAATTGTTTTGATTACATCGGCAATCCGGGCTTGTAAACTCTCGTCGATCGTGATTACACGCTGATTTTCTTCGAGCAGATCTTCAAGGGTAGGAGGGGGCGTGTTTTCAACTTCCGAACTGGTATTCACAGTTAAAGCGCGATCGATCGCAGCCTTGAATACATCCTTGAAAGTTGGTAAACTGATGTTTTCAAGTTGTTGCAGCTTCTGTATACGCTCGTTTACTTC
Source organism: uncultured Flavobacteriales bacterium (assembly GCA_964389755.1). Lineage (GTDB taxonomy): Bacteria > Bacteroidota > Bacteroidia > Flavobacteriales_D > Crocinitomicaceae > JBBSUQ01. Next base: position 25,358 of record CAYMEW010000041.1, read on the forward strand.
CTGTATTTCAGATTCTTTGAACCGAGCAGTACCGGTTCCGGATTTACTCAATTGATAGGCTTCTGTATTCTTGTTTTCATCCATAAACATTGGTTAAGTGAAACAAAGATAGGGCTGTATTCAACCGTGAAAACATTTGAAAACACTACGGGGCGAAGGTTCCTTTTTCCGGGGTGAATTGTTGGAAAGCAAAAAAATGAGGATTCGAAAACAGAAAAAGGAGTTTGTATACCCTGTTACAAAATTCAAGCCTGTTACAACTGAATTATTAAGGCTTTTTACTTTTTGGTAACTAACAACTTAACCCCTGTAACAAAGTGTAACAGGAATTGTAACAGGGGACGGGGCTGTTACAAAACCACTGTAACAAAGTGTAACAATTTAAAACTACTGTTACAGTTTGTTACAGGGTTATTTTATTGTAAATCAATTAATTGTTAGTTTTTGTAACAAAGTGTAACAATTTTTGAAATGAAATCAGTTTTTTTAAAATCAATAAATTCAACAATCTTTCCCCATTCTAAAAATTGAATTATTGAAAAGCCAAAAAAAAAGCCCGCAGCGTTAACTGCGGGCTATTCTCCTGTTTTACCTGGTTAAAACGGGAGTTGCGTGGTAGTCTCTTCCGGTTCCGGTTCCGCCTCATATACGATATCTTCGGTAACGAAGTCCTCGCGTTTGAAAACGAAGGCTCGGGCATGGCCTTTGGCATAATCCATTGTCCCAGTCACCGAATTGTAAATCGGAATCTCGTAGCGAAACACTTTTGATTTCCCGTCTGGCGTTCTTTTTCGATCAACCTTTAAGTTGTTCACGAATATTTTTTCCAGGTAAGATTCTTCGAACCGGTTCATTTTTAAATGCTCCTTGACATCAATTGGAGTCAGGTATATCTCGTTCAAATTAAAATTAATGAACATGTTCTCGAGTTTCATTCGCAGTTCCTTTTCGGCTGTCGACATCGAATTTCGCACAACTCTGTCAAATGCTTCGGTCCTGATCATCTGGTGATCGAACCACATGCGGTTAGAACGCTGCGTTGAATACTCCCGTTTGGAAAGGAAGTACAGGAACGCTTCGATCTCACTTTCCAGCTTGTCTTCAAAATCCGGAATGTACTCCGGAAGGATCGGGATTTTTCGAACCCAAAAACGTTTGTCTTCCGATCCCATTTTCAAAAACCCCTCCTCATCATTGGAGCAAAAAATAAAGGACAAAAATATATCGATCGGACTGGCTGTTTTGTTCTTTTCATTTCTCAGGCCCTTTTTTCGAGTAGAAAGATCCTTCACTCGCTCGTACGTCGCGCGTTTTTCCAGAACCGTTTCTTCGCATGCAACGATTTTTTTCACGATCCACTGGCTGTTGAACTGGTTTTCCAAATCGTCCGATGAAATGATCGACATATTCGACTTGAAGATCATTTGCACCCAGTTGACGAATGTGGACTTTCCTGTTTCCTGCTCCCGGGAGACCAGGCAAAGTATCGGAACCTTTTGGCGTGGCCGCTCGTACAGCAGTTTCATGTAATCGAGGCCCATTTCGTACTGTTCGCCAAAGATGTGCTGCAGGAAAGTTTTCGTGTGCGGCCAGTCGCCTTCGGCCAGTTCCCAGGATATATCCTGATACAGGTTCCAGAACCCCCTGATCACAGGCTCATAGTTCGTGTGAGAGGGTGCATTTATAAAACCTCTGTAACGCTCGATCATTGGAACGACCTCTTTGCCGTGGTCCTGTTTAATCGCGTCCAATGTCCAGGGAGAAAGCTCCTGTTCATACCCAATAATCCGCCCATCGTCGGCCAGCATCGGGATGTCTTGAACCCGGTAGTAATCGGTTCCGATCCGCTTGTAAGCTTTCACATTCTTCGGAATCTTTAAATGCGGTTCGCCCTCTTTGAGTTCGTAGGTGTTTCCCCGGAACACGAATTCCTTTTCGCCAATTATTTCGGAGTGGAACCGGTAGAACTTATTCACATGGTCCAGCTTGAAATCGTTGTCGATGTTCTTCATCCCCACCTCAGTAGAAATATCCATCTTTCTGATGAAGTAGGAGGGACCTTCCATTTTAGTCAACTCCTGGCGAATCCGGTCGCGATCTTCCTGCATCGTCAGTAGCAGATCGTCCAGTCCTTTCGGCTGTCCGCCGATGTCCTCGGACTTAATCCGCCCGAACCAGATGTCCAGCCGCTTCAAGTTGAATTGCTTCCTAAGCAGGTTCCGAACGTTCTTTGCCTGCCGGGAGAACCCTCCGGGACGCGCATACAAATCCTCTTCATCCCACAGGTCTTTCGTGCTGATATTCCTACAATCACCATCCCACAGGATCAGCACTCGTTTCACTTTGCACCGGCTGATGAAATCCACAATTTCCGGGTGTATTTCGTCAGCGTCCTTTTTGTCCTGGTAAATCGTGATCGATGGCAGGCCGCAACAAATTATACCGGCTTTCACCGCCGCCCAGGCTTTAAAGCATCCTTCTGTGAGCACGAGGGTTTCTACTTCATCCTCGTTGTCGTACATGTCCAGCAGGCGCGGGTGCCAAAACAGGTGGTTTCCGGTTTTGCCCTTAGCATAGTCGTACTTTTTCCCGTCCAGCGCCCTGTGAGGTGCCCGGCGCGTCAGAACCGCGTAGCGTTCCTTAGAATCGGCCCCGGGGTTTTCAGCATTCCGGGCATACTTGAATGTTTTCCGGCCCAGGGAGTAATGTAAAATTTCAATGTCCCCGTGCTGATTGTGCGTGAAAACCTTATTTGAAACGAGCGCCCCGGCATCGTCGTAGAGTTCAACGGTGTTTTCGGCGTTCGTAATGCCCAGCTGCTTTTCGATTCGTTCAGCGAAATATTCGTCCGGACTCCATGCCTTTACCGTCCAGTCCTCAAAGCCCGCCGGAAGGATGAAATTATCGACCTGATCAGGCAGCGCCAGAAAGCAGCGTTCTACAGGATCGTACTCGTAGTTCTTTAGTTTTTCTTTTTGGAGGTCGTCCATAGGTCTTTTACAATTCAAGTTTTAATTGTGATTCCGGCCGGTTCACCCAAAGGCATTCCGTTACTTTTTTTCCGGTATCGGCGGTCGTTGCTTTTTCGTACATCGCCCAACCGGCATATAATTCGTCGTACAGGTCCGATCGATATCCGGACACGGCTACCCCCCCCCGTACGGTTTTGGCTGCTTCTGCGAGATCGATATGATCGGATTCTGTCATGTTGTGGCGGTATATCTTTCCGGAACCGTGCGTAGTACGCAGGTATTCTGGATCCAGGTAGATAAGTGAGTCGAGCCGGTCGGAGTATTGGCGGACCAGTTCAATCGCTGGCCGTTGCTCGAGTACTACTTTTTCAAGTCGTGCAGCGAACTGCAGCACGATTTCGGGCATGTCCTTGAAAGCATTCACACGCGATATGAACCCGTCCGGATTTAACCGATTGTCAAAGCCGCTCCGCTTCCAGATTCCTTTTGACGATGAACCCATAAATGAGCGGACCATCGTACGGCGTGCACGTTCGATCGGGTCGTCTGTAGATTCGTATGCGGATTGAAATTCCTGCCGGGAGAATGGTGTACACGCAATCAGCTTCGCGAGTTCTGGACCATGATCACGGACGACTGTCCAGAAGTTTACGATTTCGCCATCGAGGTCGTTGTAAATTTCGGTTCGCGATGCAGGTTTATGAACCAGGACATTCGCACCGCCGCCGAAAGCATCGACATACACGCGATGTGCAGGGAAGTGACTGCATACCCATGGGGCAACTTTCCATTTGCCGCCGTGGTATCGGAGTAGGGGGCGTGTTGGTGTCATATATGACAGTTTGAAGAACAATCCCCGAAGTCGATACTGGTCTGATTTTCGATCAGTGAGAAATCTACCTGATCCAGTGGCTGTAAACTTCGGTGGAGGTAAATCGGCGATTTAATTCCCTGGTAATTTTGGTTTCTCATGGCCTTATCAAATTTCACAGCCGTATTCCAGTCTGTCGGATCGGTATCGTTTTTCATCGCCGCCCGGTCCTTGTCATTCATGTAGGGACAAAACACGCAGGAACTTTTCGGCGGTATCGGATATCCGTTCTTTTTGTACCATTCTAAAATGTTAGCCCGGTACATCGTTTCAAGTTCCCCACGTGTCGCATTTCCGTCGGCCTCGACGACATAGTTTAGGAAAGGGTAGTAGTAGGTGATCCATTTCGCTCGAGGGCGGTCCATCCTATCTATTTCTTCAAGCGAAATTCCTTTCCAAACCAGCGTTTGAACATTTCGTTGCCGCGGCTTCAACCCATAAAGTTTTCGTATTGCTCGGTTAACCTGCACTATTTTGTATTCGTTTGTGCACTGGCGCTTCAACATCCCGACGGTTTTCCCCTTTTCACCCTCAATGGCGGTAAATGCCGGAACCGCTGTGAAAGCGGGTACATTGCCCCTCTTTTGCTTTCTTTTTACGACATCTGTAAAAAGGTTGCGGTCTTTTGCTACAATGATCGGGATCCCGTCGTTTTCCTTTTGCCACTTAAGTAGCCATTCCAGGTATTCGAGCGTTTTTTTCTTTTCCCCGCCAGTGTCAGCAAATACTGCGTAGTCTGCCCTGGGTAGTTCTCCTGTGCTACTTTTTAAGTACATACACACGGACTGAACTCCACAACCGAGCGAAATGATACTGAGCGGTCGGACGTCACTGGGTGGCGGATCGAGATCTTGAATGGTTTGCCCTGGCTCCATCGTTTTCAATGACGCGAAAAAATCTGCTAAAAGTTTTTTGTCCCTCGCGAGAACACCCGCCAGGCGGTATAATTTGTCTTCATTCATAATTTCAGTATTTTAGGTCCGTCCAGTGGATTATTTGCCCGATAAATATTTTGCTCATAAGTCCAGGCAAGATCTTGGTAGAGTGATAGAAGAACTTTACAAAGGCTTCCCAGCTTTCAAATCCGTCATTTATTGCCTGCTCCTCCCAGCGCTTCGCAATCTTGTCGGCGACGAATATCGTGGCGGATGTTTCATCATAGAAATGCATGTGAATATCCTGCACGCTTTTCACTTCCAGAACCGGCGCGAATTGGAATCGGTCTTTCGATCGGTTATTCACGATAAAATGAATTTTGTCCCCGGCTTTCCAGCGGTTTCCGGCGCGGATCGTATGTAGTTTCGGGCCAAAATCATCAAAGTCCATCGGAACAAGTGTGCCGTCCCATTCTCGTCCGAATTTCGCGTTGTAATCGTCCAGGTAGTTGTGCCATTCGTTCCACGGCACTAATTGCGCCGCTTCAAGTCCCTGCCAAATTTTTTCAATAAAATACGTCGGCGTTCCGTCCGGCCATTGTTGTGAAAATGCTAAGTTCATAATTCAGATTTTTTTAGATTCTATTCGCCGTCGCCGGATTACGCGCTTTTTTCTTTTTAATTCGCGCGCTTCCCGCTTCTTTTCAGCACACTTTTTTTTCTCCATGTCCTGTAACATGATCGCGATCTCAATGGCCTGAGCTACTTCGGTATTTGATCCGAATGTTTCTTTGTGTGCTTCAAAATATTCCTCGATACCCAATGCGCCAGCCGCGACAGCGCCTATTACCGTCAGAATAAAAAACGGATTTATGCACATTCGAAACCACTTTCTGGCAGTAAACCAATATTTCAACTCATATTTGGTCCCAAAACCGTTGGTTACCTCTGTTATGAAGTACTTTCTCAAATACTCCGGGCTTTTGTAATCTCGTAATTTTGCCGCGTTCAAAATTGTTTTGACTACTAGTTCCGTTTCTTCGCAATCCGATATTTCTTCATTTAGAAATCCTGCGAGTGTACTTTTCGTATGGCTCATATATTCTTTTCGATACCCGAACTCAAACATCAGTTGCGCAATTTCCTTGCTATCTTTAATTGGTCGCAACAAATTGAAAATTTTCTCCAGGTGAATAAACCCCGAATTAAAGCAGTTGTGCAGTTCCGCTGCAATCCGGATTATCTTGTTTTTCCTGTCAGTAATAACCCGGGATATGAACCTGTCAACATCAAATTCAAAAAAACTCGTGTCGCCATTTGGTAACCTTGTTACGGTCTTGCCTTTTATCCATTCGTAAAAGTCATCCCACTCAATTCCATTCGCGCTCAAAAGCTCTTTTACTCGTTGCTCATTCATTGATGAAGTGTTTTACGATTCGTGCGTTTTCGGTATTCAGTACTGAGGTTCGAATGTTCCGGTATTCACCGGCTAATTCGGCGTACTCATTTGCAGATATTTCCAGTACAATCTGCTGTTTTACATTCTTTTGAATGTAAAGGCTGTACTGCACCTTTGCGTACTCTGTTCCCGGACGGATCTCAGTGAGCCCGAACGCAACTATTTTGTTGATCAATAACATACTATTTGATTTTGTGCCCCAGGGATAATTTAAAAGGCATGAGTTCAGAAATTAGTGTCCTGGTGTCTGGGCTCTCAACGGGCCGAGCTCCATAAATCACGATCCATCCGGTATTGCTGCTATGAACCTGGATTTGATTACCTGGCATTTCAGATACGCGGTATTTCTTATTGAAATCCGCTACACAACATAGCCAGTTTCCTACTATTTTCATGCTTGGACCGGTCGGAAATACCAGGCGGGTAATTGGTATTTCGTATCCGCTGTGAATGTACCAGCACATATTCAGAAACTTTTCCCGTTCGGATGGTTCCGGGAACATTTCTTTAAGCCACTTGTCCGTGGTTGGGAAGTTGTTTTCTGTCATGTTCAATTTTTTGAAGTGTAGCGGCTAATTTTGCCGCGGTAGTTGAAATTGCAAGCCGACAATTGCAAAGCGGTCCGCTGGCCCAAACCGGAATCTTTAAATTCGAGAGACGCGAAAGGAAAGTATTTAACTCACATCCGAGGAGATCGGAATGATCAAAACCGGAATGTCGATGCGACCCGCGTATCAGGTCCAATTGATGAACAATGTAGTCGCGACATAATCCGGCAAAGAACAAATATGCCTTTTCCGGGTTCTCGAAATATCGGGAGGCTTTTATCTGGTCCTTCACTCCGGTAAAGCCATAATCCAACCGAAACCCGTCTGCGGTTTCTTTCAACTTACACACTGTTAGCATTTTTGCAGGTGTTTTACTTTTGCCTGTAGCCAGCTTTCACGCTGTTCTTCCGCATCTACTGGATCGGTAAAAAGTTCGGAGTATTTGCAATCGAAAAAGATAGCCATTCGCATCAGTGCTGTTCCGGGTATCTCCTGAGCGGCCCCAGCTTTAATGTAAATCCACGCCTTGAAAGTGTCCGGATGTACTTTGAGTACTTCCGGAAACCACTTTCGCGCAATTTCAAAATCCGATACCGACAACTGTCGAAGCAGATAGTGAAGCCGGTATTTGTATCCGTGAGGTTTTTCTTTTTTCATCTTCGAAGTTTTAGTATTCGGAATCTCCGCCGTCGCCGTCGCCGTAGCCGTCGCCGTCGCCGTCGCCGTCGCCGTCGCCGTCGCCGGAGCCGTAGCCGTCGCCGTCGCCGTCGCCGTAGCCGTAGCCGTCGCCGTCGCCGTAGCCGTAG
>CAYMEW010000042.1:0-29266 GCA_964389755.1 uncultured Flavobacteriales bacterium
CTTGTATATGGGGCTTAACACTAGTTTATGATTTCTCACAAAATAAAAATATTTATTTTTTCTACTTAGTTTTATTTTTTCTCGGCGCAGTATTGATGAGATCTGCAGGGTGTATTGTTAATGATGTATTGGATAGAAAATTTGACAAACTAGTTGTAAGAACAAAGGACAGGCCAATTGCATCGGGAAAAATTTCCGTAAAATTGAAATTATTTTTTAAAGATGATTATTCCGGAATCACTTATTTGATCAATAGTCGTATTCAGAATCACAACCTTTCCCACGTCTTGCTTCCTTGCATTTTTAAGACATCCCAGATGAAACGAACGATCCCGGAAACAATCTGCGACATAATTTTGCCGGATGATCGAATCACTTTCGATATCCAAATCTATATTCGGTACCGCCCTGTATATTTCGATTGTTTCAAACCTGATCGTGTCGCCCTGAGCGATCTCCGTAATTTGTATGACAAAATAATACCCCGATCGTACTATCTCTTTATTCTGCGCAAATGATGAATGAGGAAAAAAGCAGGTACTCCAAAGAAACACTACTATCCACCAATTCTTCTGTTTTCCCATTTTTGGTTTGGATTTATATGACTATTCACTCTTTTAGTTTTGATGCCGAATCACTCGGCGCGAAATCGTAAATCAAATTTGCTTTTATTTTAAGTCGTATACCAGGAATAAAATTACCAACGGAATGGAAGCATCAATTCGTATGGGACATTCTCCGTGCTATTTTTATAGATTGCTTTAGCCGGGATCAAATCGGGCATTTTTTCAAGCAGGGAGCAAATAAATTCTTCACATTCCTGGGGAGCCGACGACATGTATACTTTATAATCCTGAACGCTCCCGTATTTATCGTATAAAACAGCGACATAAACGGATTCATTCTGACAATCAACCGGGTAACCAGCTAATTTAACGTTTTTCAAAAAATCAAAAAACCATGTTATGCCCTCACCGGAAACCAGTTCCGGTTCGCGAATGCTTATTAGTGAATCGGGCCATTCCATTTTGAATACATAGCCTTTCGGCGGTGAGAACAGAGAATCCGGACAGCTACAGTCGTCGATCTGGCTTTTAACGCCGTAAGCCATCGTGATGAATACTAACAGGATGATTTTATTTCTCATGGTTCATTTAAGCTGATCATTTTTAGCGCCGAAGACCATAAAGTCGGATCGACAGACCTGGTTATAAAAATATTTAAATTATTCGAACTATCGGAATTACTTCGAATTGAAGGTTATGGTGTATGGGTGTATGGGTGTATGGGTGTATGGGTGTAGGTACATGGTTAAGCTTCGGAAGAACGGTTTTTCTTGAAATAAAGTGTTTGCATTTTTCTTTTTTTCCGGGGCAAAAAAAAGAAAGAAAAAAGTGCCCTTGCGCTACGTTGCAGCCATTACCCGCTAGTGTACTTGTTCCTAAAATTTCTGAAAACTCCTCCCGTTGGTCGTCAGACAGCCAGAAATTTTGACGGAACGGCGTACAGCGGGTACCCGGTGCCTACCCTCGATTACTTCGCCTTCCCCAGGCGAAATCTCGGTCTTCACGAGCAGTGCTCGCTCTTACTAAGGCGCTTTGTAAAGCACAAGGGAAGACCTTCGTAATGACGGTTTAGGTTGTAGCAATGCTTTGTCCCTCGCCTTTCGCTCCTTCACCAGGAGCGGGCTCGGTCTTCGCGAGCAGTGCTTTGTCCCTCGCCTTTCGCTCCTTCGCCAGGAGCGGGCTCGGTCTTCGCGAGCAGTGCTCGCTCTACCATTGGAATAAGGGGCGGCCGGACATCAGGGCGTTCACCTCATCTTTCACGGTTTTGAGGGTGTCTTCGCCGGAAATGTCAGACAATACGCGGTCGATCAGGTCGACGATGGTGTCGATTTCGTCCTCTTGTACTCCGCGGGTCGTAATAGCGGATGTTCCAACTCGAATCCCGCTGGTCACGAAGGGCGATTCGGTATCGAAGGGAACCATGTTCTTGTTTACGGTAATGTCCGCTTTTACAAGTGCATTTTCGGCATCTTTACCGGTCACGTTCTTCGAACGGAGGTCGATGAGCATCGAGTGATTGTCAGTTCCTCCGGAAATTACTTTATATCCCCTGTCCACGAAGCATTCAGCCATGCGTGCTGCATTCTTCTGCACCTGCTTCATGTAGGTTTTGTAATTGTCGCTCAGTGCTTCACCGAAGGCCACTGCTTTGGCTGCAATTACGTGTTCCAGCGGTCCGCCCTGTGTGCCCGGGAAAACGGCTGCGTCTAAAAGCGAACCCATGGATTTCAGGTTTCCGTTATTCCACTTCAGTCCGAAGGGATTCTCGAAGTTGTGACGCATCATGATCACACCTCCACGTGGCCCGCGCAGGGTTTTATGCGTGGTCGTGGTAACAATGTGACAATGTTCGAGCGGATCGTTGAGTAATTTCGTGGCGATGAGTCCTGCCGGATGCGAAATATCCGCCATGATCAGCGCTCCCACTTCATCGGCTATTTTGCGAATGCGTACATAGTCCCAGTCACGGCTGTAGGCAGATGCTCCGCAAATGATCATTTTCGGCTTCACATTACGTGCGGTTTCTTCCATCATATCGTAATCAACGAGGCCGGTTTCCCGGTTTACGCCATAGAAATGCGGTTCGTAAAGTTTACCGGAAAAGTTCACGGGGGACCCGTGTGTGAGGTGTCCGCCATGTGAAAGGTCGAAACCGAGAATCTTATCTCCGGGTTTCAGGCAGGCGAGGAACACGGCGGCATTGGCCTGTGCCCCGGAATGTGGCTGTACGTTTGCCCAGGAAGCACCGAAAAGTTCACACAGGCGATCGATGGCAAGCTGTTCTACCTTGTCCACAACTTCGCAACCGCCGTAATAGCGTTTTCCGGGAAGTCCTTCCGCATATTTGTTGGTCAGTACGCTTCCCATGGCATCCATGACTTCCTGACTTACAAAGTTTTCCGATGCGATCAATTCGATCCCGGACACCTGCCGATTGCGTTCTTCCTCGATGAGGTTAAAGATTTCCTGGTCTCTTTTCATAGTGTACGCCTTGTATTTTCGTCTGCAAATATAATTGAATCCGTCTATTCTGTTTCATATCCTGCACACGGAATGCAGGTGATGTGTGAGCCTGTCCGCCTCGCGGTTAAAAATTCCCTCCACGGTCAGTTGATCGCGTCGGACCTCGCCGGAGGCGTGAATGATGCCGCCTTCACCGTCGCAAATTCCCACGTGGATGATCTTTCCGCCGGTATTTATAAAAAAAGCGAGGTCATTGCGCTGGAGATCGTTCCATTCTACAGCCATTCCGGTCTCGGCCTGTTGCCAGGCATCGCGCGGCAGATTTATATCAAACATGCGAAGAACGACCTGCATAAGTGCCGAACAATCGATCCCGAACGCGTTCTTTCCTCCCCATAAATAGGGTGTTCCGATGAAGGAAGCCGCAAAATCGCAGGGATCGGTGAATGTGTTCGCGCCAGTCTTCTCCAGCACGCGGTATTCGTACCTGCCGATGTTAAAAACCTCATCCGGCCCGGTAAAAGCTCCGCGCGTGATGAGCTTGGGTCCTTCCGGCGCCTGTACTTTCAGTAAGGTGTATCCGGATACGACCCGGGCGTCCATCCAGCGTATCATTTCTTTTTCGGAAATAAAGCGCAGTTGTTTCTGGTCGGTAAAACCGGAATAGTGATCGGAGAGCCCGGTTACCTTTGCCCAGGGCGCGATCACTTCCTCTACTTCCACCAGTTCACCGAAAAGCAGCTGCGACACCATTTCAGAGGTATCGTCGCGATCCTTTCTTAACGGGGCGGCATTAACGGTGCAGTAAGCAATTCGTGAACTCATTATTTCCTGGGGAAATCGGGATTTTTCAATACGTTCATGGCCTGTTGCATGTGCCGTTCATTGTGATAGATAATGAACATCAGGGCATCGCCCAGGCGCAGGCGGATCAGTTTGCTGATTGATACGGGAATTTTGACCTTTCGCAGGTTTACTTCTTTTGCTTTTTCAAGGATGTCGAGCATGATCTCCTGGTTTTCGCGAAACTCTTCCACATCGTTGCCGTTTACAAGCTTATCAGTCACCGGATCGTATCCTTTCGGAGCGCGGAATTTTCGTTTGACATTGCGTGCATTTCCGAGTTTCATGGATTTCCATGCCGAACGTCCGAGCGGGGAAGAAACGAATATTTCTTTTGGTTCCCGGAAGCGCGTTTGTGCGATCTTACCAAGGAACTGTTCGTTGTAGAATTTGGAGAATTCGTTGAGATGCGCAAAGACCTCTTCAATGCTCCATGCATTTTCCGCAGGGCGCCACGACAACTGGCTTGCGTTGAGGTATTTGAAATGCTTTTTCACCAGGTCCAGGTTATGCTGGGTGATGTTTTTGAGCGCGGAAATGAGATCTGCTGTTAACATGATGACCAAAAATAGAAAATTTCGGCGTGATACATTCGAAATATATTCTCTTAAATTAATCCGTTCAAAAAAGGGAGGATTTCGTTACTTTCGCAGGGAATATCAATTATCCGTTTAAAACGACAATCCGTGAAGAAAAAACCATTGATCCTCATTACAAACGACGACGGAATTTCGGCCCGGGGAATCGCTGCACTGGTTGAAGCGGCTTCCGGACTCGGACAACTGGTGATCATTGCCCCGGACAAACCGCAATCAGGTATGGGACACGCTATTACGGTGAATCATCCGCTGCGCTTGCAAAAGTCGCAGTTGTTCCCGGATTTCGAGGCCTACTTTTGTACGGGTACACCGGTAGACTGTGTAAAGCTCGGAATTTACGAGGTTCTGAAACGCAAACCGGATTTGCTTCTTTCGGGGATCAATCACGGGGCAAACACCTCCACGAACGTGTTGTATTCCGGAACAATGTCGGCCGCTGTGGAAGGCGCTATCGAAAATATCCCGAGTATTGGTTTTTCACTCAACAACCACGATTTCGATGCCGACTTCGAAGGATCGAAAGCGGTGGTTCGGAAACTGGTGAGTCATGTACTGCAGGAAAAGATGCCTTCTAACATCTGTTATAATGTAAACATCCCGGATTGTCCTGCGAATGAACTCAAAGGGATCAAGATCGCCCGCGGCGCACGTGCATTTTGGGAAGACCGTTTCGACCGGCGCAAGGACCAGTTCGGTCGTGATTATTACTGGCTGACGGGGAATTTTGAGAACCAGGACGACGGACACGACACCGACCTGCGTGCGATCTCTGAAGGCTATGCCAGTCTCGTCCCGATTCATTATGATATGACCGCTTATCAAGTTATCAAAGACCTTAAAAATATCGACTTATGAACCTGCGAAACTGGAGCCGACAACACACGTTCGGCCTGCTGATCGGGGCAGCGTCTCCCCTGGTATTCGCTCCGCTGATCCTTTTTATTTACGCGAAGATCCAGCACTTCCTGTTTGCACAGGTCTGGTACAAGTTCATTTCCGATCCGAATGCCACGGGCAAGTTCATTTCCCTGGCCATTATTATTAACCTGTTGTGGTTCTACCTGTTCCTGAACCGCGAAAAGTACAATTTCGCCATGGGGATCATCCTGGGAAGCGTGCTGTACTTGCCGTACATTGTTTACGTAAACCTGATTCTCTGATTTGAACGGAAAACGCATATACCTCATAGCCGGCGAGGCTTCGGGAGACCTGCATGCCTCCAACGTGATGCGGGCAATCCTGGAACAGGCGCCGGATACCGAATTCCGATTCTGGGGCGGCGACAATATGCAGGCTGTGGGCGGAACGCTCGTGAAACACATTCGCGAACTTGCCTTCATGGGGTTTGTGGAAGTGCTGATGAACCTGCGTACGATCCTGCGCAACATCAAGAGCTGCAAAGAAGACATCGCGGCGTTCAAACCGGATGCGCTGATCCTGGTCGATTATCCCGGCTTCAACCTGCGCATTGCCGAATGGGCGAAAGCGGAGGGCATCCCGGTGTTCTATTACATTTCTCCGCAGGTCTGGGCCTGGAAGCAATCGCGTGTGCACAAGATCCGGCAGGTGGTTGATCGCATGTTCGTTATTCTTCCCTTCGAAGAGGCTTTTTACGCGCGTTTCGATTATAAAGTAAGCTATGTGGGGCATCCCCTGCTCGATGCCATCGACCGGTATCGCAGCGAAGCTGAAAGCGATCTGCACGCTGTAAACTCCCTGCCTGATAAACCCATTATTGCTTTATTGCCGGGAAGCCGGCGGCAGGAGATCCGTACGAAATTACCGATCATGCTGAAAGCCGTTGCCGGACTGGACGATTACCAGGTGATCATTGCGGGCGCACCGGCAATCGAGGCGGGATTCTACGAACAGTTCATCAGCCGCGAAAACCGCACGATCCTGTACGGGCAAACTTACGGCATTCTTTCGGCAGCGAGCGCAGCACTGGTGACCTCCGGAACCGCAACCCTCGAAACGGCGCTCTTCGAAGTCCCCGAAGTGGTTTGTTACAAAGGTTCTCCGATCTCCTATTACATTGCACGTATGCTCATCAAAGTACGCTTTATATCGCTCGTAAACCTGATCATGGATCGCGAAGTGGTGACCGAACTGATCCAGCAGGAATGCAACCCGAAGCGCATTCGCGAAGAACTGACGCGCATTTTACCCGGAGGCCCGGACCGGGAACGCATGCTGAACGATTACAAAGAACTCCGCGACAAACTCGGGGAAGGTGGCGCCAGCCGGCTTGTTGCAGGGGCCGTGTTGAAAACTATTTCCGCGTAGTTTCGTATTGAGAACCAACAGCATTAATTTTAAGGCCGTGAGAGGTTGGTTTAGTTTCGTATTGATCCTTTTATGCATCCGGGCATCCGCCCAGCAAATGCGCATCGGCGTGTACCGGGACTATACCATCAATCGCTGTACCTTTTCCTACAATGACGGGAGTTTTTCGGTATATGGCGACAGTACCGATTTCGGGTCCGTTCTTCCCAATGAATACGTGGAACTGATCAGCAGCGGCAACTCGTTAGTGGAATTGCGCATGGGAACGAGTTATGTAGGACGCTTCCGCACGGTACGCCTTGTACAGAACTACAGCGACCGAAGCATGACGCTCACTCCGCGTTCTTCAGCCGTTAAACCGCGCAAATACAAAGACAATTTCAGCGTTACGAACACCGGCGGCAAGCTATTGATCGTAAACCTGGTGGACATGAACAACTACCTGGCCGGCGTGGTGGAATCCGAGGGCGGCGGCGGACGTCAACCCGAATATTACAAAGTACAGGCGCTGATGAGTCGCACTTATGCGCTGAAGTACAGGCACAAGCATGCCAAAGAAGGTTTCGACCTCTGCGACCGCGTTCATTGTCAGGCCTATCATTCGATGCTGCGCTTTACCCCGGCAATCGATTCGGCTGTACGCAGTACCGACGGTGAAGTGATGACCGACGAACACGGAGAACTTGTGGACGCCTACTTTCATGCCAACTGCGGCGGACAAACCTGTACCGCTTCCTACGTCTGGAACAACGACGTTCCTTACCTGAGTACGTTCCGGGATACCTTTTGCATCTACACGCGCCAGGCGCACTGGGTGAAACAGGTTCCGAAGGACGAATGGCTAGCCTTCCTGGTAAAACGATACGGATATCCGCGACCGGACAGCCTGAACCCGGAGCAGCCTTATTTATTTCAACAGGAATACCGGGTTCCGTTTTATCAAAGTCCGGCGTATGGCATCCCGTTGCGGGACCTGCGTGAAAAGTTCGACCTGCGTTCTACGTTCTTCAGCTGTCACCCCGAAGGGGATTATGTAGTCATTGAAGGTCGCGGATTCGGGCACGGTGTGGGACTTTGCCAGGAAGGTGCGATGAAGATGGCCGAATACGGATATGATTACCGCCAGATCGCGCTATTTTACTTCCCTGGAATTCATATTATTAACCGTTACACCCGTGATTTTTTCGGTCAGCATCCGGTGCTTCCATTTACCGGATATTTTTAGGTCTCTATTTGCGTAAAAAAATTATATTTACTGCAAAATCACTTGCTCAGATGAACAAACTTACCAGCTTTCACATTGAAGACTTCAATACTATTTGCGATTTCATTCGCGAGAACCCATTCGGGATCCTGATCTCCAATTCCGCCAGCCTCGAACCGATCGCTTCGCACATTCCTTTTCAACTCGAAGATTGTGATGATGAGATCGTCCTGTACGGACATCTTTCGAAGTTCAACCGTCAGAATATGTTCATTCGCGACGGGAAACACGCCATGATCATCTTCCAGGGTCCGCATGCCTATATATCCAGCGGTTTGTACGGACATGTAAATGTGCCGACCTGGAACTACCAGGCGGTTCACCTGCACGGCAATATCGAGTTCCTGACCAACGAACAGGTGGATCAGCATTTGCGCGAGTTGCTGGAGGCCCATGAATCCAAACGCAAGGATCCGATCAGCTACGACCGTATTCCGACGCAACTCATTGAAAGTTATAAAAAGGACATCATTGCTTTTCGCTTCATTACCTATAAGAGTGAAGGCATCTTCAAATTATCGCAGAACCGGAATGACGACGATTTTCGGGCGATCACCGAAGACCTGGCTACAAACCCACTGAGTGCGCCACTGGCGGCTGCAATGCGCAAACTGCGTTAACGGTTGATAACCGTTAGGAAACGGCTACGATACGATACAAAAAAAGCTCCTTTCCGAGGAGCTTTTTAGTTTTATAGACAACACGGCCTTATCGCACACCGTGCATGAGTTTTTTGAAGAGCGGGTTGAGGAGAATAATTATAACCCCCATTACTACCGGCGTAATCGTAAATATCAGGAAGAAGGTGGACATCGAATATTCCTTTTGAATCACTTCGATCTTGCCTCCCAGATAGCCCGCCGCATAGTTTCCTATGGCAATTGCGAGATACCACATTCCATACATAAATCCGATCATACGGCCGGGTACAAGCTTACTGACATACGACAATCCCACCGGTGAAATGCACAACTCTCCGAGTGTATGGAAAAGGTATGCAAAAACAAGCCACGCAAGACTCACACGCACCCCGGTTTCAAGTCCACTTGAACCAAATGCAAGGATGCCAAATCCGATCGCCATAATAATGAGTCCGAGCCCATATTTAACGGCCGCACTCGGATTGTATTTACTTTCCCACCATTTCGAGAAGAACGATGCAAATGCAATGATGAAAAAGGAATTCAGAATAGAGAACCAGGAAGTCGTGATCTCCACTTCGTTCCCTTCCACTTCACCTACGGTTCCACGAATGATTGGCGTTTTCTTGTCAGGGTAAGCTTTCAGCGTATGGTTAATCTCGTCCTTTTTTGCATCATTCACGTAGCGGTAAGCACCCAGTTCATATGTCGTCAGGATCTCTTTTCCGGACTTCAGTTCCTGGTATTCCCCGATCTTCTGGGAAACCATCTCAACACTGTCCATATTGTTTATCTCTGATTCCATCCCGAGCGTGATCGGCGTTTTCAGGTAAAGCGGTTCATCCGTTTCTTCATCCTTAACCTGTTTTCCATCCTTATCCAGTACAGGCGTTACCTGCATGGCAACGGTTAACTCATACGACTTGGTATTGAGGTCTCGGTTCGTTTTCCAGATAGCAAGTCCCCAGACACCAATAAAGCAAATTGCCAGTATGATGTTAGAAGTCCGTATGATATGCGAAGACGCTTTCCAGAGGCGTACCAATACCCAGGTAATGATCACAAGCGGCGTAAATGTTAATATCAGGTCAATGACCAGGAACGTGGTAGCTGCGCCACCTTCGAGAATACGGTCCGTAAAATCACGTGCGAAAATAACCAGTGAACTGGCTCCCTGTTCGAAGGACATCCAAAAGAATACGGTAAAGAACGCAAACACGATAACGGTGATCATCCGGTGCATAACCACTTTTTCATACCTCGAAATCCGGGAAATGACAAGCGGTAAAAAGAAGAAGATCAATCCGATCAGAATGAAGATTATTTTTGCCGACACAACGACCTCGCCTTCGGAATAAACCGCAAAGAACTGTGGAATCAGGGGGAAACCGTTTATACTGAACGGCCCGTCGAGCAAGAACATCAATCCGAAAATGGAGGAAATCACCGTAAACACCTTATCGAAGGTCGTAAAGGGATTTAATTTTTCTTTCTTTTCCGGAGTTTCCTTCACATCCCGGTTCAGTTCAGCTTTAGTTTCATCTGTTCTGGAAGAAATTACAACGGGTTCCGGTGCATCTGTATTTTTTTTGGGACGTTCACCGATCTTTCCGAAAAGCGGTTTTGAAAACCAGAATTGCAAAAGTCCGAGCATCATAAATACGCCTGCCAGACCGAATCCCCAGGACCAGCCAACTTTTTCAGCCAGGTAACCGCACAACATCATTCCGAAAAATGCCCCGGCATTCACACCCATGTAGAAGATCGTATAGGCGCCGTCTTTTTTCTCAGGCAGGTCCTTATACATTTCCGAAATGATGGACGTCATCGTAGGCTTGAAGAAACCAGTTCCGATCACCAGTAAGGCAAGTCCGCCGTACAAGGAAGCTTCGGTTTCAACGGCCATCAATGCGTGTCCCATGGTCATAATGAGGGCACCAACTGCCACAGCATACCGGTATCCCAGGAATTTATCGGCAATCACACCACCGAGAATCGGCGTCAGGTAAAGCAGACCGGCGTAAGTGGCAAACAGCGTACCTGCATTTTCCGCCGACCATTCCCAACCAGGGTTAACGCCGATGACGGCCATCGTGAGAAAATTGATGAGCAAAACGCGCATTCCGTAAAAGGAAAAACGCTCCCACATTTCCGTAAAGAAAAGAACAAAAAGGCCGGACGGGTGTCCGAGTACTTTAGACTCGAAAAATGCTGCTTTCTGAGTTGACATATATCTAAGGTAAAATGGTTTTATAAATCGCTTTCGGCTACTTCATAGCCTTCATTCTCACGCATTTCGCGCTCGTTATCTTCCGCGCCATGTGTCAGTTTTTTGAGTTTTTTCAGGAAAATGATCAACAGGATACCGAAGGCCACCGTAAATACAGTGATCCACATGAAGGTCTTGAATTCCTGCGCATTCTGCGTTTCAGTGATGATAAAGGAAAGGTTATAGTCTTTTCCGTCTCCCTTGTTCTCCTTCACTTTAACAGCCTCTTCGTCTTTTTCAAAAAGCAATTTGGCATGAAGCGGGTTGCTTTCGGAAGCATTGTATTCTGCGAGTTCGTTTTTCAGACGTTGCTGATTCTCAGCATCGAGTGTAAAGATGTCGTTCAGATTTTGATGATCGCCCCTGTAGTTCTTAAAAACAATGTCTTTATCGGAGTTAAGGTACACAGTACTTTTAACCTCAACGTTCTTATCGTAATCGATCGGATAGGCTTTAACGACCTGGTCTTTTTCCACTTCAACGTCCACTTTCCCGGTTACGTCGTACACCAGTTCTTTGGGTGCCGTCAGTTTCCCTTCATATACTTCCAGCTGCGAGGCTTCCCCGATGGTTCCGGCAATTTTATTTCCAAATCCGGTAGCGGCAAAATAGATCCCCATCATAATAGAAGCATATTTCAGGGGAGCGAGTTTCGTAATAAACGAGAGCGCCACAGGTGATGTACACAACTCACCGATCGTATGGAAGAGGTAAGCCATGAAAATCCATACCATCGAAGCCTTCCCGAATGTCTCTGCCGAAGCTTCCTGCGAAGCAAACATCATGAATACAAATCCAAGGCCCATAATGATGGTACCGATAGACATTTTGAAAAGCGATGAAGATTCCTTGCCCTTTAATTTGCGATGTGCCCAGAATGCCGCGACGATCGTACCGAAAATAATGATGTATCCTGCATTCAGCGACTGGAAGACCGCTGCCGGAATTTCCCACCAGCCACCGAGGTTCCGGTTTACTTTTTCATCGGTGTACAGGTTCATCAACCCACCGGCCTGTTCAAAAGCAGCCCAGAATACAACCACGATCAGGAAGGATATGAGCAATACGACAACACGATCTTTCTCAATTTTGGTAAGTGGTTTCTTAGCTGCCGCCATTTCCTCCGGATCCGTGGACTTGCCAATGTAGTTCCCCACATGGCGTAAATGTTTTTGACCGGCCATGTAAACGATTTGTCCGAGTAACATACCGATTCCTGCCAGACCGAAGCCGGCGTGCCATCCCCAAACGGAAGCTACGATTCCAACGGTAATCCCGGCGAGAAATGCACCGACGTTAATACCGATGTAAAAGATCGTAAAACCTTTGTCCCGGCGAATATCGCCCGGTTTATAAAGTCCGCCGACCATCGTTGAGATATTCGGTTTTAATCCGCCAACTCCTAAAATAATGAGCGTCAAACCGAGGAAGAAAGCCCAGGTAGCCGGAATCGCGAGAATGCCGTGTCCTGCACAAAGCAGAAGTCCGCCCACAAGTACCGTTTTTTTCTGCCCGAGCCACTTATCAGCTACAATACCACCGGGAATCGACATGAGGTAAACCAGCATGGTATACCAGCCGTAAAGCCAGATTGCGTCTTTATTGGTCCAGCCTAACCCTGGATCGTTGGAAGATGCTGACTCCGCAATGTAGAGAATCAACAACCCACGCATTCCATAGTACGAGAATCGCTCCCACATTTCCGTGAAAAAGAGCACATAAAGCCCTACCGGATGGCCAAAAAGTTGTTTCTGATTATCGATGGTACCGACTGTATTTTGGGACATAAAATGTAATGTTTAAGCCCCGAAAATAGAGATTTTTTTTAAATATTCGTGTTTCGAAGGATTAATCGAAGACTTATGTACTTTTTCAATGCGCACACTCATTTTCAACTCCGTCCGGAATATGAAATCCTCAACGCCGGAAGCGATCTGCCGCAACACGGCTGGTTTTCGGCAGGAATACATCCCTGGGATGCCGACGAACAATACAACCTACCGGAAATGCGCGAATTGCTCGCCCACAGGCGCTGTGTGGCCGTCGGCGAGGCCGGGCTCGACAAATTACACGGTCCGGAGCTCCCCGTACAGGAAAAACTGTTCCGCGAGCAGGTCGCTCTTTCGGAAAAATACCAGCTCCCGCTCATCATTCACTGCGTGAAGACCTGGGCCGAACTGCTTGCCGTTTACAAAGATCTCGACCCGGAACAGGTATGGATCTACCACGGATTTAACAAAGCAGGCATCCTGCGTGAGGTTCTCGACACCGAAATTCGCATCAGCATCGGGGCGTCCGTACTCACGAACGAAGCCCTGCAAAAGGTGGTCCCGCTTATCCCGGACGATCGCCTCCTGCTCGAAACAGACGACTCGAAAACCGATATTCGGGAGGTCTACGCGTGCATTTCCGACCTGAAACAAATATCTTTGCCGGCATTGCAGGACCTCGTGTCCCGAAACTTTAAACAAACATTCGCACGATGGACAAATGGTTAGAGCGTTCCGAACTGCTGATCGGACCCGAAGCGATCGATAAACTTGAAAAAGCACACGTACTGATCGTCGGCCTGGGCGGGATCGGTTCCTTTGCCGGTGAATTTATCGCTCGCGCCGGGGTCGGGGAAATTACACTCATTGACGGCGACGCATTCGACGAAACAAACAAGAACCGCCAGCTCACGGCACTCGACTCCACGATCGGACGAAACAAGGCCGACGTACTTGCCGGGCGCATCCGCGACATCAACCCGAAAGTGAAGCTGAACGTTATCCAGGAGTTTGTTGTGCCCGAGCGTGTCTGGGAGATCCTCGAAGTGCACAAGCCGGACTACGTGATGGACTGCATCGACTCGGTAGCGCCAAAGCTCGAGTGGATCATCGCCTGCAAACGACTCAAAATTAAGATCATTAGTCACCTCGGTGCCGGCGGAAAGACAGACCCGTCCCGCGTGGAAGTGAAAAACCTGCACCAAACCTATAACTGCAAGCTCGCGCATCACATCAAAAAGCGCCTGCGCAAACAAAACGTTTCCTTTAAAACCATTCGCGCGGTGTTCAGCAGTGAGTTGCAGGACAAGGACTCACTGAAGATGACGGACGGCACCAACTTCAAGCGTTCATTCTACGGGACAATCAGTTACATGCCGGCACTTTTCGGACTGCGTGGAGCGGCTGAAGTGATCCGTTACCTGACCAGCCGTGACGAAAATTGATCCTTGCATCGTAATTTTCAGCCTGTTCGTCGAGTTTTCATACGGCCTGTTCGAATATTCTGCTAAATTTGCCTGAACTGTTATAACTTTATTTTACCAAATGATTAAGATAATCGCTTATAGCCAGCTTTTTCTGTTTGGCTTGTTAGCTTGTACGCCTGGTCCCGAAAAGAAGGCCGCACAGGCAGAAAACAGCTCTCCACCCGTAAACACGCAGGTTGACGACGCGCACAGCTTCGCAAATACAGACGAGATCAGGACAAAACACCTGCACCTTGACCTGGACGTCAACTTCGACAATCGTACCATTTACGGGGTAGCGCGACACGAGATGGAAAACTTCGGCACAGACACCGCAGTTTTCGATATCAAAGCACTCAATATCCTGAAAGTAACGCTTGGTGAAAAAGACGAAAAGGAAACGGATTACGTCATCGGTGAAGAAGATCCGCTGCTCGGACAACCGCTTCGTGTAAAGATCACCCCGAAAACGCGGTTCGTGAATATCTATTACCAGACTACCGAAAACACCGAAGCCATTGACTGGCTCTCACCCGAACTGACCGAAGGTAAAAATCTTCCGTTCATGTATACACAGGGACAGGCCATTCTTACCCGTACCTGGATACCCGTGCAGGGAACGCCTTCCAACCGCATTACTTATTCTGCGGACGTCAAGGTACCGAAAGACCTGCTCGCATTGATGAGTGCAGAGAACCCGACCGAAAAGAATGAAAGCGGAAAGTACCATTTCGAGATGAAACAACCCATCCCGTGCTACCTCATCGCGCTGGCCGTGGGAGATCTCACCTACCGAAAACTCGGAAGCAATTGCGGCGTGTACAGTGAACCTGTGCTCATTCAGCAATCTGCATACGAACTCCACGACCTTCCGAAAATGATATCGGCCGCTGAGAAACTCTACGGCAAATACCAGTGGGAGCAATACGACGTTATCATCCTCCCCTATTCTTTTCCCTTCGGCGGAATGGAAAATCCGCGCCTGACCTTTGCAAACCCGACACTCATTGCAGGCGATCGCAGCCTGGTATCCGTCATTGCACACGAGTTGGCGCATTCCTGGTCCGGTAACCTCGTAACAAACGCCACCTGGAACGATTTCTGGCTCAACGAAGGATTTACAGTGTACATCGAAAATCGTATCATGGAAGAGATCTACGGCAAAGAAACCGCCGACATGCTCGCACTGATCGAATTCCAGGAACTGCAGATGTCCATGAAGCGCATTCTCAACGGAGAGCACCCGGAAGACACGCACCTCAAACTCGGGCTTGAGGACCGCAACCCGGACGACGGTATGACCGATATTGCCTATTACAAGGGATCACTTTTACTTAAAACCCTGGAGAAGAAAGTGGGACGGCAGAAATTCGATGCATTTTTGCGTGGTTATTTTAAAGAATATGCCTTTAAGACCATTACCACCGAAGAATTCGAACGTTACCTGAACGAACACCTGCTAAAACCCAATAAACTGGAATTCAACACCGAAGAATGGCTCTACGGAACCGGGCTTCCTTCGAACTGCGTGAAAATTACTTCAAAACGCTTTACGGAAGTACAGAAACTCGCTGATCGCTTTGCACGGGGCGAAAACATCTTTGCCGGCAACAAATTGAAGCGCGACACTTACATTACCCAGGAATGGCAGGCATTTATCAGAAGACTGCCGAAGAAACTGGATCCGAAGCGCATGCATGAGCTCGACCAAAAACTGAACTTCAAAGACTGGGGAAATTCCGAGATCATGTGCGAATGGTACGTACTGGGAATAAACAGTGGTTACAAAGAGATTCGCCCGGAAATGAAAAAGTTCCTCGACAAAGTGGGCCGACGCAAGTACCTTATGCCGATCTACGAAGCGCTGGCACAAAACCCGGACGACCTTTCCTGGGCACGCCTGGTCTTCGACGGTGCGAAAGATCATTATCACTATGTATCGCGCATTTCCGTGGAAGAAGTACTGTATCCCGATAAGAAAAACGCAACAAACTAAAAGATCACATATTCTGAACTGAAAGCTCCTGTTTTGCGCGGGAGCTTTTTTATTTTGTGAAAGAAACGGGATATGCGTACGTGTTTCACAAGCCCATTTTTTTTTACCGATTGAAAGCGCGCTTATACTCTATACACAGCTATTGAACCGCGGTAAAGACACCTTAAACGCCAGGTAAGAAAAGAAGAACGGGAGTTTTGTGATTATAACCGCGATTGGTTACGCTATTGTTAATATAATCAGCAGGAATTCGGTATTCTGCCAGAACTTCATATAAAAGTAATCGTGAAGACTTTCTGAGGGATGATGGCTTCCGTGAAATGCGACGCGGTGCTTACATTTGGAGTAGCTACTGATTATTTTACCCCGAATATCTGCCTTTTCCGGAACGTACTGAAAACGCCTTTTCCGCACACACCAGCCCCACATGCATTGCCAGGCGATCCGACGGACTGCTCTCACTGCATAGTATTCAAAACAAAAAATCCCCTGCCGAAGCAGGGGATTTCTTAACCTAACTTAACTTAATTGATCTTTATTTCAGGGGCTGATTACTCTTTTACGATTCGTTTCACAACCGTTTCCGAACCGTTATCGATCGCAAAGAAGTAAACCGCCGGCTCCAGCTGTGCCACTCCGATCACACTGCCCGTAGACAGGCTCTGGCGAGCAATCACAACCTTACCCTGTGCGTCGTAAACTGTTACGTCTACACTGCCGGCAAAATCATAGCTCAGTTTCACCTGGCTCGTTGCCGGGTTCGGTGACAAACTGAGATTCTGGAAGTCGTTCTCCTTCACACCTACGGTACTCACAGTCACACAGGCCGAAGTATCCGCACAACCGTTCGCATTCGTTCCGATCACGGCATACGATCCGTTCTGTGTAGCCGTAAACATCGCACCGGTAGCTCCCGGAATCGCTGCACCTGTAGCACAGTTGATCCACTGGTAGCTGTTCGCTCCGCTCGCCGTGAGTATCACGTTGTTCGAAAGCGTGGCCGTTACGTTCGGGAGCGCATTCAGCGTCAGGTTGATGGTCAGCAAGCTGTCACAACCAACCGCGTTTTGAAGAACTTCGGTATATGTACCGGAAGTGGTGTAAACCATGCCGCTCGCAGAAGTGTACGAACTGCCGCATGCCATCTCGGAAATACTGTTCGAAGTCGAATGATTCACCGTGAGGTTGATGGTGATCACACTGTCGCAACCGCTCGCATTCACAAGCGTATCCTGGTAAACCCCGGACAAAGTGTGGATCGTTCCCGAAGGAGTCGTGTACATATCACACACCGTTTCTGTGATCACCGATGTGGTCGGCATTCCGAAAGTCAGGTTGATCGTGATCGTACTGTCACATCCTCCCGCATTCTGGATTACATCCGTATACGTACCGGCAGTCATGTAAGTAGCCCCGGAAGGTGCCGTATACACTGCGTCGCACGAATGAACGTTTACCGTAGAACTGGTCGGTGTGTTCACCGTCAGCTGGATAATCAGTACGCTGTCACAACCGGCAGCATTCGGAATCGTATCCATATAGGTACCACTCGTAGTGAAGATCGCTCCCGAAGGCGCAGTGTAGGAACTGCACACAACCGGTGTCAGCGTCTGTGAAGTACTGTTAGTGATCGTCAGCGCGAGCGTGATCGTACTGTCACATCCTGCCACGTTCTGGATAACCTGCGTGTAAGTACCGCTGGCGTTGTAGGTAGTACCGTTCAGCGTGTAAGAATCACAGGAAGAAGCCGTAAGCGAACTGGAAGAAGGCTGGTTTACCTGTACGCTCACCATCGCAGAACTGCTGCAGTTATAGGAGTTCGTAACGGTTACCATGTAATCGGTCGTACCAGTCGGAACCACATCCATCGGGTTCTGATCGGTGGAAGTAAATCCGGCCGGAACAGAGGTCCACGCGAAAGTGGAAGGAGCCTGTGACATACCTGCCACCTGGATGTTGTCCACACCCCAGTAATAGCCGAACGACGCGATGTAGTTGAAACGGATCTGTACAGTCGGCTGGTTCAGGTAAGCCGCCGGAAGAACGATGCTTTCCGCTGCCGCAACCTGTGCACCTGCCGTGTTGTTCCCCTGGCTGCCGAGTGGCAGGTAGTTTTTCAGGGTGGTCCATGTGCTACCGTCTGTACTGATCTCCACTTTCACCGTGTTGTCACCGCTTGTCCATTTGCGATACAGGTTCTCAAAGGTCAGTGTCGCCGATGTAAAGTTTACCGTCGAAAACACCGGGGAAATCAGGCGCGAATCGGTTGTTGTTCCGCTACCTCCCGCATCGGATACCGCCATGAGGAAGTTACCTCCCTGCGGCATGCTGAAGTTGGTGAAGTACGTTGAATAACTGTAAGGAGGTGTTTTTACCGACCAGTTGGCAACTGCCGGTGAACTTCCCGCATTCTGGATGGTCCATGAACCGATCCCGGAGTCGAAAGTCTCGGAAAGGGCCACTCCCGGAGCAGCAATCGAGTTAAATGCACCGTTCACGCTCAGGTCAACTGAATCTCCCTGGCAGATCACCAGGCTGGATGCCGTGGCCACCACACCGGTCGGAACCGGGTTTACCACAACCGCAACCCCACTCGTGTTAGACCAGCAGTTCGTAGACATATCGTACGCCGCCACGTAATACGTGTTGCTCGCCGTTACATTCAAAGGTGCGCTCGCAGGCATTGTATTGCTCGTTCCGTTCGCATCCGTTCCCTGCCAGTAATAACTTACGTTCGGGTCGGAAGATACCGGTACGCTCAGGTTTGCACTACCGCAGGCCGGTGAAGCATCAGCTACCGGGCTTGGAGGAAGCGGTGCCAGCGGGATGTTACTTACAGTTACAGAAGAACTGTTTGTAGACCAAACCATCAGCACGCTGTTGTATCCGCGTACATAATACGTTCCGTTTACAGTCACGTTATACGGACCTGCCACCGGTGTACTTGTGCTGGTGCCGTTTGCGGCCGTTTGCCAGTACCAGGTTACGTTCGTTTCAGGTGTTCCGCTTACCGTCAGGTCGGTGCCGCTTGTACAATCAGGCGTTGCCGGATCCTGTACCGGTGTCGAAGGAGTTGCCGGAAGGTCTCCGAACTCATCTGCCCCCATGTCCGGTGTTGCAGGACGCGTTTGTCCGTCAATATCAACTGTTACGGTGGCGATCACGTTTCCGAGGTCAAGCAGCGTCGGGTTGGAAGCAGCTACCAGGTGAAGGTCGTTTGCCCCTGCATATACCGGCTGAATGTTCACCGAATGCGTATTCGCTCCGAATCCTGCCTGGATACCTGCAAGGTCAGTTCGGTCCGAACCGATGTACGCAAGCACACCCTGTGCCCCGCTCACTGCATAGTCGTTATAATCGATTGCCGTGAAGATCGTGTTGGCCGCAGCTGAATAAAGTGCGTAAGTCTTCGCTCCCGATGCTGTGCTGTTCACAATTCCTGTTGTCAGAATGTTGTTACGCGCATCGATGGAAGTAGCTGTTGAAGAGAGGTAAAGTGCCGCTGAAACGGTTCCAGAACTGTTACCTGCGAAGGTATTGCTACCCAGGTGAACCGTGTTGTTATACAACTGGATGCCACCGGTGGTAGTCGTTGAACCACCCGTTGCTCCGATCCGGATACCCACGATCGCATCGCCGTTGAGGCTCGACCATCCGTCGCCGCCCAGGTTAGAGATCATGTTGTTCATAACCGTGAGGTTACTGGACGTGCTGTTGGTATTGATGTTCAGTCCTTTCGCCCCGTAACCGCTCGTTCCCGTATAACGGATGTTGTCGATGCGGTTGGAAGAAATAACTGTGTTCAGAACATTGGCCGCCACGTTGATACCCATCGGGTTGTTTGCAGACGTTACAATATTACTGATCGTATTCGAAGTGATCGTGGCACCGTTCTGATTGCTCACGAAGATCCCGATAAAGCCGACGTAATCCGCAGCCGTGGAAGACCCGATCACGTTGCCTGCGATGATGCTTCCGGTACTTCCGGCAGCCACACCCGCATTCGCGATACCATAGCTACAACGCATGATCGCGTTATTAGCGATTACGATGTTCGTATTCGCAGCTTCGGCAGCCGATCCGGCAGTGGTTCCGCTTCCGGCAAAGATTCCGGCAAAGGTTGTCAGCGGAGCGTTTCCGAAGATATTCGTATTGCTGATGCCACAGTTTGTAGCCGGGTTGGAAGCGTTCTCACTACCGATCCATACCACCAGTGAAGTCGTGGACGTACTGTTGTTGGTGATCGTCAGGTCACGCGTTAAAGTGCCGTTATTGCTACCGTTGATTCCTACATAATCCGCACCGTTCAACTTAATAATGCTCGAAGCGTTTCCGGTAATGGAAGCCGTTACACCGGCCGCCGGACGAATGAGTAAGGTATTGGTGGAACTTGCCAGCGGGTTGTTGATCACGATCGGGAAAGTTTCCGCAGTTGAATAATCGGCATCGATCAGTTCGAAGATCACCGGGCCGGCAAGACAGCTTGTGTTATACGCGTTAACCGCACTTGTAAGGGTTGCGTAGTTTCCGCTCGCACCCACGGTAAACAATCCGGCCAGCGTGTTCTGGATCAGGTATGTTGAAGGCGTTGTCGGAGGAGTGGAAGCCGCCGGGGGAGTACTTGTAAAACCAGTTGCACCTGCCGCCGGGCTTACCGCCACGTTTGGAGTTGTCGCATTGTCCTGCGCTACCACGTAGTAAGATACCACATCTCCGACCACTACACCGTTTCCGAATGTAAAGGAATACTGGTTCGACCCGAGTGAAACACCCTGCGCAGCGGTATAAGCGCCGCCGTTGATCTTCCAGTAAAGTACCGGAAGTCCCGAACCGCTTACCGGGATCCCGGAAGCATCGGTAATTGTTGCCACCAGCGTACGGTTACCCGTCGTACAGGCTCCGTTCAGAGCGGTGTAAGTGATCAGTGGTGCAATAATATCGAGCGGTGCACCGTCGAATTCATCGGCACCCATGTCCGGGTTGATTCCTCCGCCGTTAACAGATCCGGCCGGACCGGGACGCGTTTGTCCGTCGATATCGTTCGTGATAGAAGTCACCGCAGCTCCCGATTCAAGTTGGGAAGGAGTTGCACTTGCAACCAGGTGCAGATCCGTTGCACTGATAAACGGTGCAGCTGCCGTGGTCCCGAAAGAATACAGGTCGTTTGTAGCCGCAGAACTCAGCGTATTGGTATACGTACGCAGGTTAGTTGCACCCGTGGTAGCCGACGGTACGAAGTTGGAGGCCAGGTAAAAACCGGTTCCTGCTGTAGTACCGGCCTGCGCAATACCCTGGCGGGCTGCATCCGTACCGGAATAATACGCGTTATTGTTCAATGTGAGGTTCATCGAAGATGAGCCTCCCGAAGGCAAATACAATGCAATGTGTGCAATGCTCGTGGTTCCTCCCGTCATAGTGTTGGAAAGGATGTTGTTGCGCACGTCGATCCCTGTGTTGCTCGTTGAACCGATCGCCAGTGCCGAAGTCGAAATGTTTGAACCCGAACCGAGGCATGCACCATACATAGAGATCGTGTTATGCAGGATCTTATGACCTGTTCCCGACCCCACATACATCCCGATGATCGAGAAGCCGAAGCCGAAAGCCGTACCGCCGGTGATGTTTCCGTTTACGTCGGACACGAAGTTATTCGCTACCGTAATGTTGTTTCCGCCATTCAGGAAAAGTCCCACAACACCCCAGGTAGCTGTACTGAAGTTGCGTACCTGGCTGAGTTTGTTGCGCGTAATGGTAGCGGATGCCGCACTGGTAGCCACGTAAATGGCTGAACTGCGGTTCGAGGAAGACGTGGAAGTAGCCTCCACACGTGTGATTGTGTTCTGATCGATCGAATACGGTCCGGAGGCACTCACAACGGAGATACCACGACAGATCCCGCCTCCGGAAGCATTGATAACTACTCCGTCGATCACATTTGATGCAATATTCAGGGTACCGCTGCCGATTGCAGAGTTGAGTTCGATCCCGCCAACCGTTGTCTGAACGTATGAAAGCAGGTTTTTGATCGTGTTACCTGTAATGGAAACACCCGTTGCCCCGGCTACATAGATACCTTTAGTATATACGGTAGTTGCAGGACTTGTATACGGATAAGTAGTCACTGCGGACTGGTCTCCGATCACGTTGTTTGTAGCTGTGAACACGTTACATACCGATGCATTGGCACCATTCAGAACGAGTGCACGTGCCATGGCAGTAAAGGTGTTGTTATTCACCACCAGGTCATTGATCGTCGTTCCGGAAGCAGCCGTGTTTGAGGTCACACTGGTCAGCGCCGTCGGTGCATCCGCATCCGTCGCTCCTCCGTTCCCTCCGGCATAGATCCCGAAAGTCGTGTTCTCGGAACCGGTCGTGGACGTAAAGCCGGAGGCGTTCCTGCCCGTGGCACTTCCCGTCAGTTTACAGTTACGGATCACGATGTTATCCGCCGATGTAACCACTGTGGTAGCCGTTGCGATACGGATAACCGAAGTGTAGTTTACTGTGTTTGCAGCTGTGTTTACCAGCGCAAGGTTCCGGTTGGTCCCCGTCGTAAGCGGGTTGTCCCCGTCAATGGTCACATTGTCCGCCCCTTTCAGTTCGATCAGTCCGCGACCCGTGGCACTCGTACCGGAAACCGTTACGTTGTCTGCCGTCGGATAAATCATCACCGAAGTGTAATTTGAAAGCCCGGCACTTCCGGAACTGTTCAGTACTGCGGTACCCGGTTCCGTTGTATTGGCCGAAATTTCAACGTTAATGGCCCCCTGGTGAATTCCGCCGTTAATAGCGGTAAAGGCATCTCCGAGCGTCGCATAAGAGGCTGTTGGAGTTCCACCGGTGGCATTGACGTTTACCTGTGCATGCGCGCGCAGGCCAACGACACTCAGCGTGCCCAGGAATAACATCCGTAACATGCTGATCTTCGCCAGTTTTAAAGTAGTGTTAATCATAAATGAACTTTATATTTCGGCAAAAATCAATTAATTACGAATACAAAAAATATGTTAATTGTTCAAAAAACAACAAATGCGCAATGTAAATTAAACAGCGTTTATTAGTTATAACTACTTATAAAGTTTATAACTTATGTAAATGCCCGTCTTTATTCGGTTTTGTTTTTTAGTTGAATTTTATCCGAACTAATTCTGCTTTCGCCCTCGAGGCGGTCGATACAGCTAAAAATTAACATATTTTAACAACACCTCCTTACTTCAAAAGTAGCAAGTGTCACTTCCCACTGGAACAACTGTTTTTACGCTGCTTCCTCCTCATTCTCATCCTCATTCTGCTTCTGCCCATCCCGAATTCTTCGACCCCAGGGAGAGCAATACTGCAGGATTATTCTAAAATACCCTACGAATGCACTATCGATGGCGCATAAATACAGCATAGATATCGCATGGATATCGCATGAATACCGCATGAAACAAGTATTTATTAAACAAACCGTTAAAATAACAACAGGCTTTCGCTGACATATCCACTGGATCGCACTGGTAATTCGAATCCGATCCCATAAAATCCGTTAATATCCTGCTAAAAGAGAAAAGCACGTAGGTTCGGGGCGCTCTGAAAAAACAGTGCCTTGTGTTGAACACCGTGCTTAAGATGCAAAACGACCTTTTACACCGACCTTACTTCCGAAATTCCATACCGTAAAGGGCCACCTTTCTGCCTCCGAATCCGTCTTATCTTATACATTTGTGTAAAACTCGCGTCACGCTCAAACCCGCTAAAATGAATAAACTGCTTTGTTTACTGATCGCACTCACCTGTTCTCAGGCAATTTACGCACAATTCTCTTTCGAATATCAGCCCGATGGCGTGCCGGTGAACGTGACCGGGAATACGCTGTCCAATCCCTATGGAGGCGGCTTTAATTACGTGCAGGTCAGCGACCTCGACTATGATTACGACGGCGACATGGACCTGGTCGTCTTCGACCGGACAAGCGATAACATCCGCCTCTTTGAAAACGTACTGGACGGAACCACGCGCCATTACAGGCAGGTCTACAATGCATCCCAACTCTTCCCGGAAGATCTTCGCTACCGCGTATTTTTGACAGATTACGATCAGGATGGCGAAAACGACCTGTTCACCTATGGCATTGGCGGAATCAAGGTTTATAAAAATACCGGGGATGCGGCCAACGGACTTCAGTGGCAACTCTTTAAAACCCTTCTCAAGTCCGATTATTCGGGTACCTACACGAACCTGTATGTCTCCTCCAGCGATATTCCGGCCATTGTGGATGTCGATTACGACGGCGACCTGGACGTGCTGACCTTCGGCATCAGCGGGCAACACCTCGAATATCACCAGAACCAAAGCATGGAACTTTACGGAATCCCGGATAGCCTGGAGTTCGTCCTCGTAAACCAGTGCTGGGGAAAATTCGGGGAAGACCTCAACAACAATACGATCCTGCTCAATGACAACAGTGCGCCCTGTACATCCGGGAATGTTCCCAACCCGCAACGCGTGACCGGACCATCCGGAGAACAAAGCGATCCGAACGCCGAACTGAACAGGCACGCAGGATCCACCGTACTGGCGCTTGATTATGACGGGAACGGCGTGAAGGACCTCGTGCTCGGAGATGTCTCCTTCCCGAACATGACCCTCCTTATTAACGGCGGAACTGCTCCCAATACGAATTCGCCCATGGTTAGCCAGGATAATGCATTTCCCTCGAATACCGTTCCTGTACACATGCAACTGTTTCCGGCCGCTTTTTACACGGACATTAACTTTGACGGGGTCCGAGATCTGATCGTAAGCGGGAATGCCAAGAACATTTCGCAGAACGAAAAAAGCATCTATTCCTACAT
Source organism: uncultured Flavobacteriales bacterium (assembly GCA_964389755.1). Classification (GTDB taxonomy): domain Bacteria; phylum Bacteroidota; class Bacteroidia; order Flavobacteriales_D; family Crocinitomicaceae; genus JBBSUQ01. Next base: position 25,000 of record CAYMEW010000042.1, read on the forward strand.
CAACAACGGGGCTGATGATCAACCGCAGTTCGTCTTCGGTTCGAAGGCCTTCCTGCAACAGGATATGCTGGACCACGGTACCGGTACCCTTCCCGTTATTGCAGACCTGAATGGTGACGGATTGAAAGACCTCCTCATCGGGAATCTTTTCCGATATAAAGAAACACTCGACAAAGAAAGCACGCTGGCTTATTATCAGAATACCGGAACGGCAACTGCGCCCGTATTTACGTATGTGGACAATGATTTTCTGAACCTCAGCGCTCAGAGTTACGGACTTCGCAGTGCACCGGCTTGTGCCGATATTGACAACGACGGCGACCAGGACCTGTTTCTCGGGCTGGAAGACGGTACAATCGTTTATTACGAGAACATCACCACAGGAAGCACACCTGTTTTCGCTGCGCCCGTAGCCAATTATACCGACAATACAGGTAGTACGATCTCTGCCGGTCAGTTCTGTGCCCCGCAGTTATTCGATCTCGACAAAGACGGAAAAACAGACCTCATACTCGGTACCAAGACCGGCCACCTGATCTATTACCGCAATACAGGTACGGCCGGCGCCCCTGTCTTCACGTTAATGAACTCCACCCTGGGCAATGTAGATGTTTCGCAACAAAACACTCCCGACGGTTACGCCACACCGCACTTCTTCGAACACAATGACACCACTGTTCTTTTCCTCGGCGCCTACGACGGTAAACTCCATTTTTACACGGATATTACCGACAACCTGGATGCCGGTAGTTCGTTTTCACTCTACAGTTCCGATTTTCTGAAGGTCGACATCCAGGGCTACAGCAGTTTCTTTGTAGACGATATCGACAACGACGGATTCCTGAACATGTTCGCCGGTCAGGATCTCGGAGGGCTTTACCATTTTGAGGTCGACCCGAACAGTACGGCATCCCTCAACACGCTTTCAGAAGAAAAATTTGCCTGCCGCGTCTACCCGAACCCGACCTCGGGCACTATTCATATCGAAATTCAGGAAAGCGGAAGCTATAGTCTCGAATTAAGCGACATGCAGGGAAGAATACTTGAAAGCAGGTCATTCTCCGGTCACGCAGATCTAAACCTCGCAGACCAGCAACAGGGTGTCTATTTCATTCGCATGACGGACAAGCAGGGAAATACAGTTGTTCGGAAGGTGGTCAGGCGTTAAAGACGAACGATACGGCAATCGTATGCACAACGTGCGGAAGGTTCCGTTTCGAACAGCCCGAAGATCGTGGAACCGCTTCCCGACATCGCAGCGTAGAGCGCACCTTCCGCATAAAGTCCCTGTTTTATTTCAGCCAGTTCGGGATATGTCTTAAAAACACTGTCTTCAAAATCATTCAGTAACTTTCCTTCCCAGGAACCCGGTGCCTGTTTCAGAAGTTGTTCCGTATGGCGGTCCTTGTCGTCCGTCAGAACACCTGCATAAGCCGTTTTGGTTGAAACGTGTACACCGGGAAATACCAGTTTTAGAAAATAGCCTTCCAGGTTTAACTCAATCTCCGACAATAATTCTCCCCGTCCACGCGCCATACACGGAGTACCGGTGATAAAAAAGGCACAATCGCTGCCAAGTTCCGCGGCAAGATCCCGCATCTTTTCATTAGAAATTCCCAGTCCGAACAATTCATTTAATCCCCGGATCACATACGCGGCATCCGAAGAACCGCCGCCCAGTCCGGCCCCCATGGGGATGTTTTTACGGAGGTGCATGTAAACGGGCGGTATTGCATAAAGTTCACGCATCCGGTACAGCGCACGAACGCATAGATTATCGGAAATAGCTCCTTCAACCGGTATTCCCGTAACTAAAAAACGGTCCTTTTCAGCCGGCAGTAGTTCCAGTACGTCTTCAAAAGGCACCCGGATCATCCCCGTTTCAAGTTCATGAAAACCATCCTCCCTGCGCCGCCTGACCTGCAGCCCGAGGTTTATTTTTGCCGGGGGAAATATAATCATGGCGTAAAGGTAAGAGATGCGAACAATTTTCGTAACTTTCCACCCTCAAAATTGATATTTATGGCTACTTATTTGGATTTTGAAGAACCTCTGAAAGCACTGGAAGAACAGATCGAACAGACCAAAGAGATCGGTGCGAGCACCGAGGTGGACATGTCCGACAAGATAAATGAGTTGGAAACAAAACTGGTAACCCGCACCAAGGAAATATTTACCGGTTTAACTCCGTGGCAGCGCGTGCAGCTTTCCCGTCACCCCGATCGCCCGTACACCCTGGCGTATATCGAAGCGATTACGGACGGACAGTTCCAGGAATTGCATGGCGATCGCAGCGTGAAAGACGATAAAGCAATGGTCGGAGGTTTCGGACTTCTCGACGGGCAGAGCGTGATGTTCATCGGTCAGCAAAAAGGCGTAAACACTAAAATGCGCCAGTTCCGGAATTTCGGAATGCCCAACCCCGAAGGGTACCGCAAGGCACTGCGCCTGATGAAACTGGCCGAAAAATTCAATAAACCGATCGTGACCTTCATCGATACTCCCGGTGCATTCCCCGGACTGGAAGCTGAAGAACGCGGACAGGGGGAGGCAATTGCGCGCAATATTTACGAAATGATGCGCCTGAAAGTACCTGTAATCTGCATCATCATCGGTGAGGGAGCCTCCGGAGGAGCGCTCGGCATCGGTGTGGGAGACAAAGTGGTGATGTTGGAGAACACCTGGTATTCCGTGATTTCTCCGGAATCCTGCTCTTCCATCCTGTGGCGTTCCTGGGACTTTAAGGAAAAAGCCGCGGAGGCACTCAAGCTTACCTCAACGGATATGAAAAAACTCAAACTCGTGGACGACGTCATCAAAGAACCCATCAACGGTGCGCATCGCAATCACAACGAGATCTTTTCAACTGTGAAGAAGTCCATTAAAAAGTACCTGAAAGAACTGGAGGCGGTGGATCCGCAGAAACGCATCTCTACCCGCATTGACAAGTTCTCTGAAATGGGAGTCTGGAAATAATTAAGTTCAAAATATGCTTTTAAAGACCGTTCGTTTTTCGCTGACGGTCTTTTTTTTTGGCGCCCCCCTGGTAGTTCTGGCGAACACTTCAGGGGACGGCCTTTCCGCTATAGCGTCCTTGCGGCACTGTGGCTGAACTATTCACCCCGGCGGGCTTCCGCTGGTCGCCACCGGATGTGAAAGTCAGCCCGACAGTTCCGCTGCGACCGGCTGCCGCTGCAATGCCTGGCGCGGAGGCGGTTTTGCCAACAACGCAAAATTCATAACACACTGTTCCTGAACAAGAATAAGCGTTTCCAACGGTTAATTCGGCGGCTTGAATTGGCGCATTCAGGTGGATCTTTCGTGCAGGTGTGCGTGCGAACGATTGAACCACCTAAGTTGCTGTGCTTCGAAGAGAATAGCCTCCTGCCTGGCACAGAGACGGTTTTGTCAACAATGCAAAATTCGTAATACACTGTTCCTGAACAAGAATAGCCGTTTCTAACGGTTACTCGACGGCTTGAATCCGCGGCTTTCAGGTGGATCGTTTGGTACAGGTAGTCGTGCGAACGATTGAACCAACGAAGTTGCTTTACTTCAAAGAGAATAGCCGTTTCCTAACGGTTCGCTTTGTGGTTCGGAATAATGGTTTTCATCCCAATGGTTTGATAGACACGCGCACAATTAAACCTCCTAAGGTATTTTTCTTTAATGAGGATAGCTGCCTGCCTGGCTCAGAGGCGGTTTTGCCAACAACTCAAAATTCGTAACACACTGTTCCTGAATGAGAATAAGCGTTTCTAACGGTTAATTCATCGGTTTGAATTAGCAGATTTCAGGTAGATCGTTTGGTGCAGGTAGTCGGGCGAATGATTGAACCACCTAAGTTACTTTGTTTCAAAGAGAATAGCTGCCTGCCTGGCGCGGAGGCGGTTTTGCCAATAATGCAAAATTCGTAATATACTGTTCCTGAACAAGAATAGCCGTTTCTAACGGTTCGCTCAGTAGCTTGATTGGATGTGAATTTTTTATGGAGTAACTTGTTTCAAATGTACTTTTTGCCTAACTTAAATAAGAGTTACTTCAAAATACCCTTTTATGACACACAAACTCTCTCCCGGACACAGCTGTCCCGTTTGTTCCGATACCGTGGTCGGACGCTCAGACAAGATCTATTGTTCTGTTCAGTGTAAAAACAAACACCACCGCGAGTCCCGCAGACTCAACACTCCCTTAACGCGCGAACAGAATCGCAAACTGCTACGCAACTTAACCCTGCTCGAAGGACTGATGCGCGAAGCGAAGTTCA
>CAYMEW010000043.1:0-28747 GCA_964389755.1 uncultured Flavobacteriales bacterium
ATTTAATATTAAGTTTTTGGTTTTTTCAAAACGTTTATTTACTTTTAGTTTCCTAAACAAAATGAAAAGCACATGTCTGCAGCATGACTTTTCCAGTATTCACTTTAAAAAACACTATTGCTATGAAAAAGATTTATCTGATTTTTTCAGCACTTTTCCTGACGGCTTCTGTCTCTGAGGCTCAGAATCACCGCACTTATTCGCAGTCGGGATATGACTTTAACCATTATTCCCTGGAGTATCTTCAATATGAGGACGCATTTATCATGGCCGGAACGCTGTTCAAAGGCGGAACCACAACCGATATGCAGATCCAGAAAACCGATGGCGCCGGAAACCTGATCTGGCAACGACTCATTAACATGTCAGGCAACGAACGTATACTCGATATGACGCTTGCCCGGAAAGGAGAAGTAGCCGTAACCGGATACACCGAAGTGAGCGGGCAGGACATGCTGTTCGTAGCGGTTTTTGATGTGTCAAGCGGTGCTATGGTGCAATCCAAGTTCTACAAAACGATCAACAATGCTTACGGGACGAACATTATTTACAATAAAAACCTGAAAGCTTATTTCGTAGGCGGATTTTTTGAAGATGTCGCAAACCCGACAGTTCCCCTCCAAAAAGGCTATGCCTGGGTAATGCGTCTCGATGGCGGACTGAATGTGCTTTGGTCTCAGGGAGTTTACGGTTCCTCAAACGAACATTGCACGATCAATGACCTGACCGACATTCCGGGCCAGGGACTTTTTCTTACAGGTTCCGTGAGTTTTACCGGTTCAGGTCAGCAGCAGGGAGTGCTCGCAAGTTTTATTGACTATAACGGGAATCCGCTGAACGACCTTTCATTCGAAGCGACAAACTCGGAACACGACGGAGTTTCTGCTGTGTACGACGACCGCGATCCGTCCGACCTGGCGCTTTACGTGATGTCGAACAACAGCGCGATCCACAACCCGGAAATCACACGTATCGATATGAACGCGGGTATTTCAGGCGCTTCCGTTACCCAAAACAATTACCTCGAACTCGATCCGAGTTACGGAAGTTCAAATTATACTCAGAATGCGGCCGGTTTCAAACTGATGCTCAGCCATAACGACGGAGCACTGATCGCTGCCGGTTTGTTCCGCAATCACCAGATCGGAAGCATTACCCAAAATACACCTGTTTGGATTGCCGAATTTAAATCCGTTAACCCGTCTTATACACGTTTCGTAACTTACGAAGTGACGTCACCTTTGTTCTACAACGAGGGAGGAGGGTTGTTTTCGACCTTTTCAGGAGAACATCCGTATATCTATGAGCAGGAGATGATCTGTAGTTACCGGGATTTCAATACCGGAGTTCCCAGCTATGCGTTTCTCGCGCCGCACATTATCGGTAGCGATTATGCGATGGATTTCGGACAGTTCGATTACTTGTTCGAGTGGCCACAGCACTCTTCGTGCTACAAGTTCTGGGACGGCAAGGTAAATAACCTGAACCTGACAAAAATAAGTGCGAAAATAACGCACATCCCTGTCGATTTCTACCCATACGGGGTGCTTACGGCAGCCAAGGTCAAAGAAAGCGTTTCGCCCTGCGATGTTACCATGAAATCACTTGAGCAGGAAAGTTCCGAAGAGGCGGAAGTATTTATCGTGGCTCCAAACCCGACAGATGGTGTTTTCCGCATCGAATATTCCGACGGGTTTGAGGGAAGTGAATTGTCGATTACAGACAACCTCGGTCATCAGGTACGCTTAATCAGGCTCCAAAGCGATTACGGCGTTCAAAGTGTTGATCTCGGTGACCTGCCGGCAGGGATTTATTACCTCCAGGCCCGCGGAAATGACGGACTTCTGATCAAAAGAATAGTCAAGCAGTAACCTGCAATTTTATTTGTTTGTTGAAAACCCCGGCACCTGCAGAGCCGGGGTTTTTTATTTATAAAAGGCTTCGGAAGCGGAAATTACAAACAAAGGACCGGTCGGAAGCGTTAGAATTAAAAAAGTCAAAATGAAAAAACTGGAGAAGGAGGTAGTTTGCAGAATTCCTCGGGAAAAGGCTTTTCATCGTTTCGTAAATGAATTCCGGGAGTGGTGGCCGAAGGCTTATACCTGGTCCGGGGATCAATTGTGGCAAATCACGATAAATGACAGATCCGGCGGCCTGTGTACCGAACTCGGACCGAACGATTTTCGCTGCGACTGGGGAACCGTCACAAGTTGCGTTCCGGGAAAAGAACTGGTGCTCAAATGGCAGATCGGTCCGAATCGCGAACCCGTTCCCGATCCTGAAAAAGCAAGTGAGGTAAGGGTTGAATTCGCGAAATACGAGGAAGGAACGCGACTTCGCCTGACACATACGGACTTCGACAGGCACGGCGACGGAGGGGAGGCATATTTTGAAATGATGAATTCCGAAAAAGGGTGGGAATATATCCTGGAATGCTACCAAAAATACTGCGGGCAGAACAAATAACGCATCTTTAAGAACCTTGGAGATTATGGAAAAATAACTGATTTTGCATCTTGTTATCCGGAAATGATTTCACAAAAGATCATAGTGCGAATAGTACCGCTTTTAATCGGTGTAAGCTGGTATTTGGCAGCCTGTTCCCCGATTTACCATGACCGAATGCCGCGACTAAGCGCTCATAAGGTGCGTGCCGCCGCAGAGCTTGAAAAACTTCCCCGGAAAATGCGCGGAAAAAATGAATTACTGACCATTATAGTCGAACAATCCGGTATTTCCGGAAGCGAAAGGCTCAAGTCAATTAAACTGTATCCGTTTTCGCGGGACACTTCCGTTGTTCTTTCACAAAAGCCCTTCACGCTGAATATTCCCATGCAGGATCGTTTTTTAATCAATGAGAAAGATACGCTCCGTTATTCCGACTTTTCCTTTCAGAACTCCGGAGCCCGGTATATTGACGGATTTGTGGTGCGCGTAAATTGTATCGATGATACAGAATTCACCGACACGCTTCTTTTTCGGAAAAGATTCGATCCTGTTAAATACCGTTATACTTTTGGCATTACGCTGTATGAGCCGGAAGAGGAGACTCGTAAACCGCTCTTTAGCAGGTGGCGTAAGCATTATTATATTGACTAACAGAATTATTCCGGGCAAATAAAGTATCCGTTGCAATCCAATTCTAAACGCTGAAAATACGGGTAATTAACAATATTTTAACAGTCTTTTCGGGCTTACGGGACTACATTTAAACTTCTTAAAAGCCCGAAATGAAAATCAGAACTTTTACGCTCCTTATTTCCACTTTTCTATCGTTTACGGCAACCTTCGCGCAAACACCGACCTCTTCGGAGATCTATGTGAACCTTCGCAAATTCGGTTCGCTGAAAAAAGTCCTTTACATCGCTGCGCATCCCGATGATGAAAACACACGTTTCCTGGCGTGGATGTCACTGGGTGAAAAAGCTGAAACAGCGTACCTTTCATTAACACGTGGCGACGGCGGACAAAACCTGATCGGGAATGAACTGGGTCCGGATCTCGGCGTACTGCGAACGCAGGAATTGCTCGCAGCGCGTTCCTATGACCATGCCAAACAGTATTTTTCGCGGGCCGTAGACTTCGGTTTTTCCAAATCTGCCGAAGAAAGCCTGCAGAAGTGGGGGAAAGAAACCATTCTTTCGGACGTCGTGCTCATGATCCGAAAGTTTCGTCCGGATGTGATCATCACGCGTTTTCCGCCGGATGAACGCGCCGGGCACGGACACCACATTGCGTCGGCCATGCTGGCCATCGAAGCATTTGAAAAAGCAGCCGATCCGGATTTTCTGCCTGAGCAGGTAAAAGAATACGGAACCTGGCAAACGACTTCCATCTATTGGAATGCCTCCAACTGGTGGAATGAAAATATAGATCAGGAAGCCCGCGACAATCCGGATTACCTGATCAAAGATATCGGAACCTATAGCAGCCTGCTCGGCAAATCGTATAACGAGATCGGGACGATTGCCAGGAGTCAGCACAAATGCCAGGGATTTGGCGGAATTCTCGATCGCGGCAGCAGCCTTGAATATTTTCAGTACCTCGCAGGAACCAGGCTCAAATCGGATTTCTTCGAACAGAATCAGCAAAGCTGGAAGAAGGTGCTCAATGCGAAGTTCGAAGAACAGCTGAATACACTCTTCCGCAATTTCGATTTCGTGAACACCGAAAAAAATATTCCTGCGTTGCTTACCCTTAGGAAAGAACTGGACAAACTTCCCGCAACAAAACCGGCCGACAAATTATTCAAACAGGAAAAGATATCACAGTGCGACCAACTCATAGCCGACTGCCTTGGATTGTACACGGAAATTCTCGGTCAGAATTACGCACTGGGTCAGGGAAAAGAAACGACGGCGGACCTCAATATCATTAACCGTTCGCAGGTACCGGTTTACCTGACGGGTATTGACGGAAAAACACGCAGTGAGTTACTTCCCGAAAATAAAATTTTTACCGAACCGCTTCACTTCACAAATAACGAACCGCTTACAAATCCGTACTGGTTGCGTGAACCGTTCACAAACGTTTATACCGTGACAGACCCGGTCAACCTGCTGAGGGCCGAAAACGATCCGACATTCATGCATACGATCGAACTGACGGTACAGGGAACAGCTTTCAATCTCAGGGTACCTGTTCAGTTCAAATGGCGCGATCCTTCTTACGGAGAACGCATCCGGGAAGTGATCAGTGTTCCGGATTACAGCGTCAATTTCGGCGATCAGGCAGTTATTTTAAGAGCCGGTCAAACACGCAGTATCACACTTGATGTGCGCAGTTTCAAAACGGATCTAAACGATACGATTCATATTGAATGCCCGGCGGGGTGGACATTGAACAGGCAGCAGGTGCCGGTTTCGATTTCCAATGAGAACGAACACCAACTCATCGAACTGAACCTGACTGCACAGCCTGATAGTAAACGCGGTACGATCGTTTTGCGCGATTCCAAAGGAAACCTGCTCCATGCATTTACCGAGATCGCCTACGATCATATTCCGACACAGGTGATCTTTCGTCCGGCTGAACTCGCCTGCGTGAAGATCGACGCAGAAATAATTCCGGGTAAAGTGGCGTATATCCGCGGAGTGCAGGACGCCGTGCCGCAGGCCATTGCTCAACTCGGCTTCGACGTGCAGGTTTTTGAAGTTAGCGACCTGGCCACGCTCGATCTCAGTGCTTTTGAAAGCGTGGTGCTCGGGATTCGGATCTACAATGTTCATTCGGACCTGCATAATTATACCGACAAACTATTCAGCTATGTGAATGGTGGTGGAAATCTCGTGATGCAATACAACACGGCTTCTCGTTTTTCGGATGGACAACTGTATGGCGGACCGCTGCCCTTCGAGATTTCAAGGGATCGTGTGACCGAAGAAGATGCCTCCGTGACCTTTCTGCAACCTCAAAACGCGATCATGACCACACCGAACAAACTGACGCAGGCCGATTTTGAAAATTGGGTTCAGGAGCGCGGATTGTACTTTGCCGCCAATTGGAATGAAGCTTACACACCGCTCTTTGCGTGGAACGATCAGGGCGAGGATGCGCGAACCGGCGCACTGATCGCGGCGCAATATGGAAAGGGGCGCGTTATTTACACCGGTATTTCCTTTTTCAGAGAACTTCCGGCAGGCGTGGAAGGAGCTTACAGACTTTTTGCAAACCTCGTGAGTTATGAACCGTAAACAGAAACCCGATATCAACTGGAAAGCCTGGTACCTGGGCTCGGTCATTTTCCTGGCGGTGCAGATACTTTTGTTCTATTTAATCACCATACACTATAAAGGATGAACCTGATCGACTGGCTTGTACTGGGCGGAACTCTCCTCGCAATCGTTCTGTACGGAACCTGGAAAACGCGCAGGAATAAGAACCTGGAAAGTTACCTTAAGGGAAACAACTCCGAAAACTGGGCCACGATCGGTTTGTCCATCATGGCGACACAGGCCAGCGCGATCACCTTTCTTTCAACTCCCGGACAGGCCTACGAAAGCGGGATGGGCTTTGTTCAGTTCTACTTCGGGCTTCCGATCGCGATGATCATTATCTCGGTGTTCATCCTGCCGATTTATTACCGCCTGAAAGTATATACGGCATATCAGTATCTCGAACAGCGATTTGACGTGCGTGTGCGGGCATTTACGGCCTTCCTGTTTTTGCTGTCGCGCGGACTTGCGGCTGGAATAACGATTTACGCTCCGGCGATTATCCTTTCTTCCTTATTGAACTGGAATCTGCAACTGACCTGTCTTTTGGTGGGAGTGTTGGTGATCGTATATACGGTTTCAGGAGGAAGTCGTGCCGTTTCGCTCACTCAAAAATGGCAAATGATGGTGATCATGGGAGGGATGTTTGCGGCATTCTATTGTGTGCTGCAAAGTTTTCCGGCAGATATCGGGTTTATGGACGGCGTGGACATTGCCGGGAAGCTTGGTAAAATGAACATCATCGACCTTTCGACGGATCCGGATAACCGGTATACGCTTTTCTCCGGCCTCACCGGCGGCGTCTTTCTCTTTTTGTCTTATTTCGGTACGGATCAGTCGCAGGTGCAGCGTTATCTCGGTGGAAAATCACTGGCAGAATCGCGTTTCGGGCTGATGTTCAACGGGATCGTTAAAATTCCGATGCAATTCTTTATTCTCCTGGTCGGAATCATGGTTTTCGTTTCTTTCCAGTTTAACAAACCACCGATCATTTTTAATAAATCGACCGTAAAACTTTCGCAGCAGGACCGGGATCACCTGGATGGCATCAAAACAGAATATGACGCGGTTTTTGAAGCGAAGAAAGAAGCACTGATCGACTGGCAAAACGATCGGAATTCCGATTTCGGTCCGGTAAAGGAACTGCAAAAACAACAGGAGGTATTACGCAAACAATACAAGGCAAAACTGACGGCGCTGGACGCAAAATACGAAGATAAGGACAGCGACTACATTTTCCTGACCTTTGTGCTGAACTTCCTGCCGAACGGCTTGATCGGGCTTTTGCTGGCCGTTATATTTTCAGCGGCAATGTCTTCCACTTCCGGGGAACTCAATGCACTTGCTTCCACGACCACCATCGACTTTTACAAAAAGTTCTGGTCGGGCGATGTGGATAAAGAAAGCGATCTGCGTGTTAGCAAATGGCTAACCGTGATCTGGGGAATTCTGGCGATTGCGATTGCGCTCACAGCCGGACTTTTCGAGAACCTGATCCAACTCGTCAACATTCTGGGATCCCTCTTTTACGGAACCATTCTGGGCGTATTTTTGCTGGCTTTCTTTTTCAGGAAGATCGGTGCCAAAGCTGCGCTTATCGCGGGAATTGTCGGGCAGCTTACCGTGCTTGGTCTTCACCTTTGCACCGTGCTCGATCTGTTTGAACTGAGTTTCCTGCTGTATAACATCATCGGAAGCACGGTGGTTGTGGTTTTAGGAATAATTATTCAAAGAATAATACCCGGATCGGGTAAGCCGGTTCTGAAGTGATGTTTCATGAAATTGAAAAATGCAATATTGAAATCGCCACACAGTCTGCCGATGTTTTGTTTGGGAGCAGTTGCATTCCTGATCTTTGCCTGTACGCCCGATAATGACTTGTCGGTGAGTGCACAAGCGGAGCCGCCTCTCGTAGAACAGGTTCCTTTGGAAACGCTGCGCTTACAACATATTCGAAAATTATACCAGCGCTATCCGGCGATCCGTTTCCCGTTTGAATACCATGTGCAAAGTTCACAGTCAGTTACAGGCTTAAGCGCTAATCCCGGTGCGGATACACTGGTTTTTGGTGAGGATGTTCCCTGTGGTATTATAGGGAGGCTAAGTGATACTTCTCTTTTTTTCGGGTTCTTTTACCTGATCGCTGCAGATGACGCAATCCCGGCACTTGTGACATTCGACAAACAGGGAAATCGAATAACGAGATATGTATTCGGACAAAGCTGTTGGCAGGGGTGTGAAAGTGACTGCAGAACAATTGTTAGCATAAATGAACAGTTGGAGGTAAAGATTCGCTACGAGGAATATTTATTCAACTGGCCTTCCGAAGACAGTCCCTGCCCGGAAACACCGGAATCAGCGAGTGGTTATGTGGATTATTTGCAGATTAATTCCCTGGGAAGAGTAGAGGAAAAAGAGCGCAGGGTATTGAGCAGTGATTCTTTGAAGATGTATCCGATCACGCACCCGGAGGAATAAGTAGCAGATTACTTTTTGCAAACTGCGAGCAGGTGTGGACTCATGGCCAGCAACGACTCGTTTCCTTCCGTTGTTCTTAAAAAATCCAGCATCTCTTTTTTGCGGGCAGGTGTTCCCATGGTTTCGAAATAATTTTTATCGAGCCAGACGGCGCCTTCCACGGGCAGGATCTTTTCGACACTGAATTCCGCTGATTGGAGTTCTTCGCGAAGTCGTTCGTGGGAATGATAAAAACCACCGGCGAGCATGCCGGGCATTCCTTTAGGTGCATGGTGTTTTCCACTCGTAAGTTCTTCGAGGCACATTTTTCGGATCTGCGGTTCGAGCAGGATGCCCTGTAAAAGTGCCACGAGCGTGGAAGCCGTTTCGTTGATGGCAAAGGCCAATAAATGACCTTCGGGACGCAGAATGCGTTTTGCCTCGCGCAGCGCCTGCAAACGATCATTTTTTTCCTGTAGGTGGTAAAGCGGACCGTGTAAGATCACGAGGTCACAGCTTTCATCTTCGAGTTTCAGCTGGCGCGCCTCACCATGAATTATCCGGAAGGGATTTTTTAGTTTACGATTTCGTTTATCAGCCTGCTCGATGTGCTTCTGCACGGGCTCGATCAAAAAAACCTGGTGACCCTGTTTCGCAAGCCATTCTGAATAAATTCCGGGACCTCCGCCCACATCGGCGATGTTTAACGAATTGCCGGAGGTGAGGTAACGCCCGATCAGTTCGCCATTGCGTTCCCATTCAAGCGGACCGAGTCCGAATTTCAGCCGATCCTGTTCAGAACTATCGGTATAGAATTGATCCACTTCCTGCGGGATCAGTTGTTTTTTATTCATGCAAGGTCAAATTGACGGGATAATAATTCAAGTGATCGAAGCCGGTCATTCAGGTCGTAGGCAAACATTGAAACCATGATCTCATCGAGGTCGAATTGCCGGGCGATCCGCTCCAGTTCTTCTTGCACCTGATCAGGAGTTCCGCTCACGATCTTACCGCGTTGTGCATGCAAAAGGGCACGTTCCTGGTCCGAAAACAAATGATCTTTGATCCGTTCGAGCGGTTGTGCCGGGTATAACCTGCCGGTTGTACGGAGAGACACATGTCCGATTTCCATGGATTTGCGCAGGAGCGCGGCTCTTTCTTCGGTATCGGCCACGATGACAAATAAGGCAAGCAATACGCGCGATTCGGGAAATGTTTCTGACGGTCTGAACTCTTTGCGATAGCGGCGGATGCCGTAATCATCGGTAACCTCCGAAATAAAGTGTGGCAGTGCCAGTCCGTAACCGTTTTCGGCGGCGAGGTGCGCATTTTCACCTCCTGTCAGGATCCACACTTGCGGCTGTGTTTCGATCTGTGGAACGGCCAGCATGCGTCCGCGGCTCGTTGAAGCCTGATCGCTTAGAAAGGCGCCGAGTTCGTCCAGTTTTCGGGGGAAAAGATCCGTTTGAAAATCGTTGGAAGGATTGAGGAAATGTGCCGTATGCGGATCCGTTCCCGGGGCTCTTCCGAGACCAAGATCTATGCGGTTCGGGTAAAGTGCTTCGAGCATGCGAAAGATCTCGGCTACCTTCAGGCTGCTGTGATTGGGAAGCATTATTCCCCCGGCACCCACGCGAATACGCGTTGTTTCTTCGGCAAGTTTTCCGATCAGAACTTCCGGGCTCGCACTGCCGATGAGCTGCATATTATGGTGTTCGGAAACCCAAAAACGATCAAAACCGAGTTTATCGCCGGCCTTTGCCAGTTGAATGGTCTCCTGAATGGCTTCACGGGCGTTTCCGCCTGCTTTGATGATGGACTGATCGAGGATACTGAGTCGGAGTGGACGCATGGGATAAACTTTTACTCAAAGTTACAAAAGAGTTCGGAGACCGCCCTGCGTTGAAGGCTTTCTGTTTGCTTTCAGGAACGGATAACCTGCACGCTTCCGTCGAGCCCGATGCGAATGATTTGCGAAGGCCGTATCATTTTCTTCATTAGGTGTTCTTCCACCACGTAATCGACCCGTGATTTGATCTTCTGATCAATTTCCTGGAAGTTCTCAGGACTTTTTTGTCCGGAAATATTGGCGGAAGTACTCACCAGCGGCTTACGCAATCCGCGTATGAGTTGCAAACAGAGCGGATCTGTGGTAATGCGAATTCCGACGGAGCCATCCTTTGCCAGTACGGAAGGAGCGAGTTTTACGGCACCAGGATAAATGATCGTTAGCGGTCGTGTTGCCAGATCGGCCAGGTCATAACATACCGGGTGAAAGTCGGGGATATAGCGTTCAACCATTTGGAATGAATCGGCGAGCACAATAAAACTTTTTTCTTCCGGTCGTTCTTTGATTTCCAGTATTTTTCGACAGGCCTCTTCATCCGTTGCATCACACCCGATTCCCCAGATCGTATCGGTCGGGTAGAGGATTGTACCGCCTTCTTTGAGTACGGCTACTGCGTCTGCTGTTTTATTCATCGTCTGAAAGAATATCAGGGCGTCTTTGCCGGGTACGTTCGAGCGCGCGTTCTTCACGCCATTTTTCAATCTTTCCCTGGTCGCCGGAGAGAAGTATTTCCGGTACCTTCCAGCCATTGAACTCGGGCGGACGTGTATATACGGGTGGGGAAAGCAAATTATCCTGGAACGAGTCGGTAAGTGCACTGGTCTCGTCATTCAGTACACCCGGAATGAGTCGTGCGACACTGTCCACCAGTACCGCTGCAGCAAGTTCACCACCGGAAAGCACGTACGACCCGATCGAAATTTCTTTGGTGATGTAATGTTCGCGAATGCGTTCGTCCACTCCTTTATAATGTCCGCAAAGGATCATGATATTCTCATGAAGACAGGCCTGGTTGGCATATCGCTGTTCAAGCACTTCGCCGTCAGGTGTCATGTAAATGATCTCATCGTAAGTACGTTCTGCCTTCAGTTTTTCGATCAACAGTGCGATCGGTTCGCAGGACATCACCATTCCGGCACCGCCGCCATACTGGTAGTCGTCTACCTGTTTATTGCGCGTGGTCGCATAATCCCGGATGTTGTGGATGTGAACTTCCAGCAGCCCTTTGTCCTGCGCACGCTTCATAATACTTGCGGAGAAAGGTCCCTGGAGCAGGTCCGGCAAAATCGTAAGGATATCGAATCGCATGTGACAAAGTTAGTCGATTTTGGTTTCCGTGTGATCGAAAAGTCTTGCTACTTTTGGGAAAACGACATTCATGAGAAAATTCCGCTTTCTGCTGCTTTTAATGTTGCTGTTCGGATTTCATTACGCGTCCCTGGCGCAGAAAACCGGGAATCACACGTATACTTATGATGAACTGATCCGCTTGTACCATGAACTGGCGGATAGTCACCCGGAAATTGCACTGTACAATATGGGCGATTCGGATTACGGACTCCCGGTGTACCTGTGTGTACTCAACGCGGAGAGCGATTCTGTTTCGACTTTTGAAAAAGCGCAAAACAGTACCACGATCCTCATCAACAACGGAATTCACCCGGGAGAACCGGACGGGATCAATGCCTGTGTCAACTGGATTTTCCAATGGATTAAAGACGGAAAGCAGAAGGACCTGCCGCTCATTGCCATTATTCCGGCATACAATGTCGGTGGCATGATGAACCGTTCTTCCACGAGCCGCGCGAACCAGAACGGCCCGGAAGAATACGGTTTTCGAGGGAATGCAGCAAACCTCGACCTCAATCGTGACTTTATGAAAATGGATTCGCGGAACATGTTTGCTTTTGCACGCATTTTTCACGCGCTGGATCCGGACGTATTCATAGATACGCACGTCAGCAACGGTGCCGATTACCAGTATACGCTCACGGGGATCGCTCCGCTTCGGGAACGCCTGGTGCCGGCGATGGAACGGATTACCTACGATGAGTTGCTGCCGGAGGTATCGCGTTCGCTTCGGGAAAAAGGCTCGGATTACATGCAGTACATCGAATTGCGCGGCGAAACTCCCGAACAGGGACTGGAAGGATTCAATGACCTGCCGCGCTATGCAAGCGGGTATACCTCGCTGTTCAATACGATCAGTTTTACAAGCGAAACGCACATGCTGAAACCCTTTCCACAACGCGTACAGGCAACTTTTGATTTTCTGGATGTGGTGATAAACTATATGCGCGGACACGCAGCGGAGATCGAATTGGCACGTAAGAACGCTTTCGAAGAGGACCTCAAACGCGGGTATTACCCGATCCGTTTTACTCAAACCGGTCAGCCCGATTCGATCCTGTTCAAAGGTTACGAAGCGGGCCATCGAAAAAGTGAAGTGAGCGGATTATCCCGTTTGTATTATGATCGTACGAAACCCTATGAAAAATACATCCCGAATTATAATCAGTTTAAGTCGCTTGATTCGGTCAAAATCCCGGAGTTTTACGTGGTGGGCGCACAATGCCATGAACTCATCGCGCGCCTTGAGGCAAATGGCGTTCATTTTGAAACCATTGAAAAAGATACCACCTGTTGGTTGACGGCACAGCGCGTAACGGCTTATGAAACCGTTAAAAACGTTTATGAAGGTCACTATTTACATTATGCGACCTCGGTTTCTGAGGAACGAATACCGGTAACCCTGAAACCGGGAGACCTCTTAATTTCCACCAGTCAACCGTGCAGGAACCTGCTGGTGAATCTGCTCGAAGCGAAAGCCGAGGACAGCTATTTTGCCTGGAATTTTTTAGACAGTTACCTGCAACAAAAGGAATATTTTTCACCGTACGTATTTGAGGATATTGCCGCGGAGTTGCTGAAAAAGGATCCGGAGTTGCGCGCAGAACTGGAGCAGGCGATCCGGGTAAGTCCGGAACTCGCTCAAAGTGCTTACCTGCAGCTGGTGTTTGTATACGAGCACAGCGCATACCATGAACAAACGGTCAACCTGTTACCCGTTTATAAATTGTATCCCGTAAAATGAGACAGGCGCGTACACTCACGGGGCGTGGCGAACGCCTTTTGCTCGCGCTCGTTATCCTGTTATTCGTGATCTACGCACTTTGCCTGATCATACAGGGAACGGGTACCTTTGCCGACGTGTTACGCGGATATTACAGTCTTGATCAGTGGCAGCACGGTGGGAATTTCAATACGCTAACATATAAAGACGGTTGTGCGCAAAGCAGCGTTTTTCTAAGTTGGTGGACTCCCGGACAATACCTCCTGCCGTTTGCCTTGATGAAAACGGTCTTGCCTCGTCTGGCAGAAGCGCAGAACGTGCTCATCCTGCTGTTCCTGTTTCTTGCCCTGACCGGCTATTACCGCCTTTTCAAAGTACTCGGGTTTGATCGCCGGATCAGCCTGTTGGCGTTATTGCTCATCGAAAGTCACCAGCTCTTTTTCTGGCAAACTCTGCTGTATTACGGCGGCTCGCTCTTCGAACTGGGTCTATTGCCCTGGTTTTTGCTATTCCTGTTGTATATTCAGAAAAAAGCACATTGGAGGTCGGTTATATACCTGGTCTTGCCCGCTTTAATGCTTTTCACTTTCAAAGCAACATTTTTGCTGCATACATTTACAGGGCTTTTAGCACTCTTCTTATTGGCGGGAAAAGGTAAGCCGGCGTTCAGAACAGCGCTCATCAGTTCGGGACTGGTCGTTGCTGCGGGCTGTTATTTTGCTTTTCTGCAATTCGGTGAAACGCCTTCAACCGCTTTTGATTACGGGACTTATGATTCCGTGCCAAATAGTGCCTGGACTGATTGTACGAACGCCATGGCATCCGTTTCAGGGATCTTTACGGGGATAGCGCCGATACTGCATAAAGTGCTGCTCCATGAAACACGTTTTAATGGATTGTCTTTCAGTTTACTGCTGCTATTGGCGCTCGCCACGCTGTTGCTGTTTGTAAAAATTTACCGCTCCGGAAATCCGGGGGCGCGTTTCCTGGTGATTTTTACAGGCGGTTTTTTCGGAATGATGTCCCTGCTTTACCTGAGCGACAAAGCCGTTTCATATGATTTACGCCACTTTGCACCGCTTAGCTTCTGTTTCTTTCCCTTCATCCTGCGGGAATTATACAAACGTTTGCCGGCATGGAGCGTAGTAATCGTTTCAGGTCTGTTGATCAGTGCAAATTTGACCCTCTTTACGATCCGGCGCTGGCAATTCCCGGAAAAAATGCAGGCTTTTAACGGCTTGCTCTACACGAATCGGGAAGCGCATATTTTAAAGAACCTACAGGAGCTAAGGCAAAGACAGGGCAGAGAGCGTGACCTGTATGCGATTAGCGATTACTGGTTGCCGGTGATGGCGCTGGGAAACGCAGATGTGATTCCGTATCGTCTGAAGAACAGTCAAATAGTGCTTTGCTCGGGAATGGAACTCGATCACCCTCCGGCGTTGCATCCGGATGACTGGTTCAATTGTCACGATCGCATCATTTTTATTCTGAAGGCCGGTGAAAAGCTACCGCTACCGTTTCGAAAGTACCGTGCTGCGGTCAATTGGATCGAAAACGGGGAGTTGCGCGTGATTTGCCTGACAAAATAGTATTTTTGCAAAAAATTAAATACCATGTCGGCAGAACAGCATTTTGATATTGCCATCGTAGGAGGCGGAATTGTAGGAGCGGCAACATTCTATAAATTGCAAACACGCTATCCGCAACTCAAAATTGTGCTTTTCGAAAAGGAAAACCTGTTGGCCGATCACCAGACCGGCCATAATTCCGGGGTGATTCATTCCGGGCTTTATTATAAACCGGGTTCTCTGAAAGCTAAAAACTGCTACGAGGGCCGGCATGAATTAGTGGCCTTTGCCAAAGAACATAAGATCGATCACGATGTGTGCGGGAAAGTGGTGGTAGCCACGAATGAGAAAGAAATACCGTACATGGAAAAGATCTTTCAGACCGGGCTTGAAAACAAGATCGAAGGAATCGAAAAGATCACGGCAGAGCAGATCAAAGAGATCGAACCGTATTGCACGGGCGTTGCGGGAATTTGGGTTCCCTGTACCGGGATCATTGATTTTCGGGCAGCGACTGCCAAAATGGTGGAACTCGCCTTGGCGCAAAATGAGAACAGCAGTCTGAAACTCGGACATAAAGTGATCGACGTGGAAAAGAAAGGCGATTTGACAACGCTGGTAACCTCGCACGGAAAATTCGATGCAAAACATGTGATCTATTGCGCCGGTTTACAGGCGGATCGCATGGCGCGAAAAGACGGCGTGAAACTCAAAGAAAAGGTCGTTGGTTTCCGAGGAGATTACTATGAACTGACTGAACAGGCAAAGCACAAGGTACGAAACCTGATCTATCCGGTTCCAAACCCGGATTTTCCCTTTCTCGGAGTGCATTTCACGCGTATGACGGATGGCGAGATCGAATGCGGACCGAATGCCGTTTTCACCTTTAAACGTGAAGGATACGGCAAAACGGACTTCTCACTTGCAGACACCGCCGATGCACTCTCTTACCGCGGTACCTGGAAACTGTTCTTCAACAATATGAAATTCGGGATCAATGAGTACCGGCGGGCTTTCTCAAAGCGCCTGTTCCTTAAAAATTTGCAGGGACTCATTCCGTCGCTCGAAATGGACGATATCAAACCCGGACGTTCCGGTGTTCGTGCGCTTTTGTTGCGTGAAGATGGCGATACCCGCGATGATTTCAGGATCGAGTATCACGGCAATTCCATTCACGTGCTGAATGCGCCTTCCCCTGCAGCCACCGCTTCACTTGCGATTGGCGGATACGTCGCAGACCAGGCACGGGATCATTTCGGTTTACAGTAAAACGGATCACAACATGCTCAGCCGGGTATTTTTGCTGTTTGTATTGCTGGCAGCGTCTTGTCAGCGTGAACCGCAACAAATACACGTGCGGTCGCGAACCTTACTCAATGGTATTCCGTCGGCCTCCGGAATTGTACGAACCGGGGACACACTTTACATTTGCGGTGACGATGCTCCCTGGCTTTTTGCCGTAAACCATTCCGGGAAGGAGGTCCGCAAAAAGACATTGCTCTCGAAAGGTTTTGAAGATGTTGTCCGGATTCCGAAGGCTGAAAAGAATGATTTTGAATGCATTGCCGAAACCACTTCCGGTGAATTGTTGATTTTCGGCTCCGGTTCGTCCGGAAAAAGAAATACGCTGCGTATAATTAGTCCCGGAAAAGTTGAAGAATTCGACCTGACCCTGTTGTATGCACAGATCTGTGAGCGCCTGAAAATCAAAAGGAATAAGCTCAACATAGAAGGCGCATGTTGTTCGGAAGATAAATTATGGCTGCTCAACCGCGAAGACAACCGCGTCATTGAACTGGAGATCTCCGGTCTTTTTAAATGGCTTTCGGGTTCCAAAACCTTTCCCCCGATGCAGTCTTACCGGCTGAAATTACCAAAATTAAACGGTGTTCGGGCCGGGTTGTCAGGTGCCTGCATTCTTCCGGGGACCTCCCGGATGTTTTTTACCGCTTCTGTGGAAGACAAGCCGGATGCGGTACGTGACGGTGCGATCCTGGGAAGTTTTATCGGGACGATCGACCTGACTGATTTGAAGGACGGCGTGCGGCCCCAGTGTCGCCAGATCGTTCAGGTAAAAGGCCAGCGCCTTGCCAAAGCCGAAGGAATTACGGGACATTCTACCGGAAATACGATTGAATTGAAAGTCGTAACCGATAACGACGACGGGCTTTCCGAATTGCTCAATCTCAACTGGTAATCACAAGAATTCTTAAATTGAGCCGCGGACTTTTCTTTTTTTAATTTCTTTGAAGTCCTTGAAATCGGTTTTGTCACATACAAAAGTTATGATGCTTGCCTGCCTGTTAGTCACGGGAAGCACGCTCGCCCAAACTTCCGATTCAATTCCTCAAAAGCGTTTTAAGATCAACGGTTTTCCTTTTGTGTATTACACACCGGAGACCAGTTTTTCATTTGGAGCAGCAGGCCTGTTTACCTTTAACTTTAAGAACGATTCCATTGGCGCACGTCCTTCCACGCTGACACCGGGAGCCGCTTATACCCTGAATAACCAGGTCCTGTTTTACGTGCCTTTTACTTTGTTAATGCAAAATGATAATTACCGCATCACCGGTGAGATCGGGTATTACAAATACACGTATTTTTATTACGGAACGGGCAATAACATTCCATCTGACGGCAGCAGCCGTGAACAATACGACGTCAGTTTCCCGCGTCTGCGCTTATCGCTGTACAAGCGCCTCTCAAAACACATTTTTGCAGGACTGAAATACAATTTCGACGATTATTTCGGACTCAAGTACAAGGCTGACGGACAACTCATCGAGAAGAAACCGAATGGTTTTGACGGAGGTATAAATTCAGGTGCGGGCGTCGGAGCGATCTTCGATTCAAGAGATAACATTTATTATCCGCGGAAAGGCGTTTTCATAGAAGCGGGAACGACCTTTGACGATCCGGCACTTGGAAGTAACTACCGGTTTTCCAAAACAACGCTTGACGGTTCCTGGTTTCGCTCACTGGCGCCAAAATCCGTATTAGGACTGAATGCGTATATCCAGTATAACGAAGGACAGGTTCCCTATTACCTGCTCGGTTTTCTTGGAGGTAGCAAACGGATGCGTGGCATTTTCGAAGGACGTTACCGCGATAAAATAGCCCTGCAGGCGCAAGCAGAATTGAGGCAGGAAATTTTTAAGAATTTCGGACTGGTATTGTTCCTGGGAAGTGGCGTCGTGAGTAATGAATTTGCCGGCCTGAGACTTGATAATTTGCGTTTTGCAGGTGGTACGGGATTGCGTTACAAACTGAACAAAAAAGAGCACATAAACGTTCGGCTCGATGTAGGATTTTCCAAATACGGAATCCTGCCTTACCTGACAATTGGAGAAGCATTTTAAAAAACACAAACAGATGAAAAAAATTATTGCAATTACTTTATTTCTCGTAACCGTTTCAAACCTGTGGGCCGCGAACGGCCCGGAAACCCTTTCCGTAAATTATTTTGAAGCAGTCAGACAACAGGATGAAGCCCGGATCATGAAATGCGAAACCGACTTAAGGCTGCTGGACCTGGAATACCTGCACGATGAACTTGATACGGACAACGAAAAGCTCGCATTTTGGATCAATATTTACAACACCTCCGTACAGCGTATTCTTTCACAGAATCCGGATTTGTATAAAGACCGCGGCGCATTTTTTAAAATGAAACGCATCAACGTGGGTGGCCGCATGCTGAGTTTTGACGATATCGAACACGGAATAATCCGGCATTCGCGCACGAAGTGGAGCTGGGGCTACATTCACAACCTGTTTCCCGGACGTTTTGAGCGCCGGAACCGGGTTCAGCGTACCGAGCCGCGCATCCATTTTGCGTTAAACTGCGGTGCCAAAGACTGTCCGCCGATCTTCGCTTACCACAGCGATAAACTGGATCAAGAACTGGACATGAGCAACAAAATGTACCTGGAAAAGCATCATAAGATCGAATCGGATGCTATTTATGCGCCTTCCCTGATGAGTTGGTTCCGTGCCGATTTCGGTGGAAAAGACGGGGGGAAAGAATTCCTGAAAAAGTACGGCATTATTTCGGAGCAGGACATGGATAAAGAACTGCGCTTCCTCGATTACGACTGGACACTTTCGTTGGGGAATTATCGTTAGATTTCTAAAAAGAGTAACTGAAAAAGGCAGGATGTGATCGTCCTGCCTTTTCTTGTATTTTAAAAGTTCCGGTATTAGCGGATTACCAGTTTTTGCGTTTTAAAACTGTCCGTGTTTTTCACAAAATACAGTCCGGGCGCAAGATGCTCAACTGAAATTTCCAACTCGGAATCGGTAGCCACTGAAAATCGGCTCAGTTCTTCTCCGGCAGCGTTCAGGAGCACGAAACGGCCGCCTACGGGCGTAAATATTACGAAGCGATCTTTTGCAGGGTTCGGTGAGATTCGGAAGCCGGCGGCAGCCTGGAGTTCATTGAGTCCGCCGGTTTCTTCCGTAAGTGAAACACATTCCGATGTATCCGTACAATTATTCACGGTGATCACAACGGCAAAATTCGCCGTAATGTTTGTTGTAAACGTACTGTCATTAGCGCCACTTACAGGTGAATTATCCGAGCAATTGATCCACTGGTAGCTTGCCCCCGGTACTGATGCAACGGACGCTGTCTGTGAGTTTGAAGAAACGCTAACCGCGGTCGGGATACTGTCGAGAACGGTGAGGTTCGTTATCACGATACTGTCACAGGCGCCCGAAGCAAGCGTATCGGAATAGTTTCCGGAAACGGTATATGTACTTGTGCCTACTGTGAGACTTTCCCCATAACAAATTGTCGTGTCGACCGTGACGGTTACATCGTTACAATGTAAAGTATTACCGAAGTTAGCACGGAGGTACACGGAATGTGCAAAAGTACTACCGAAGGTTTCCGCGTTTGTCCACGGCTGCCCTGTCCAGGAGGTCCACACAGTTCCCGGTGTGAATTTTTCCGTGGTTCTGATCAGTTGAAGCGTAGAATCGAACTCAACCGCGGTGATCACGTAATCGCCGGGAGCGAGGATTAGTTCGTCGTTCATTGGAACGGTGTAAACAGCCGCCGCTGTAGTTGAATAAGGTATTGTATCCGTGTATCCGATTACCTGATTCGGTGTTCCGGATGCCATGTCCCAGATCAGCGCCGTAATAGACTGGTTGGTGTAACCGCCATTAAACCCAAGTGTAACGGAAGTAAGCGTGTCCTGCGTATCTATGTGGAAAGTCTGACCGATGTATCCGTCGCCTGCACCAATTCCGATTGTACCGTTCGTATTCTCATTATCGCGTGCGAAGGTTGAATCGGTGATAATGATCGAAGTTGTCAGTGAATCATTCGTACCATCTTCATCCGTTTCATCGATGGTGACGTGGTAGACGAAACTGAACGTGTCTGCAACGGCCGGGGCGAAAGTTGTGCTTGTCGTCAGTGTCATATTTGCGCCGGCCGTAATGGTTGTTGGTGCACTGGACGAACTAAATACCTGAGTATTCGCAGAATTGTAAACGTCTACCTGAAGCATTACATTCGTGATATCCTGCGCACCGTTGTTGCTTACGTTTCCTTCGAGAACGAACGACGGGTTCTGCGGAAGTGGAATTTGCGTGTACTCGCTCAGTTCGGCGGTGGCAGTCAGTTCTGCATCATAATTTGACATGGCAGAAACTTCGATGTCGTCAATCACGAGTATAAATTTGTCGGAAGAGTTGTTTCGGAATGCGATCCATACGGATTCGCCGGCATAAGTTGCCAGGTTTACCGAATGGGAAGTCCAGGCAGAACTTTCGGACGCCGTACTGAAAAGAACGGTCGAATTAGTCACCTGGTTCCCGATAGCTCCTGATCCTCCGGTAGGACCGCCGGGCGTGGAACTTTGTGTCATGATACGCACTTCGTAACCGTCCAGGTAGGACGGATCGTAAGCAACGGCATTCCAGGTCAGTTCCGAATTGGCGGGAAGCGGTCCGATCAGTGGTGTCCACATCCAGTCATCGGCACTACCTGATGGTGAATAGTAAGAGGTGCTAAGAGCCGCTGAATCGCTTACATTAAACTTGAAGTCTTCACGACGTACCCAGGCCTGATTGACATAGGAAACGCTCGTATTCGGAGAAGCATTGTCCACATTACGAAGCAGCCATCCGTTCGGGAAAGCATACGTTCCGGCTCCGCCCGTTGTAGCGCCCGGAATGCCGTCGAAATCTTCACTGAAAATGGTTTGGGTCCACGTAAGTGGTGCCAGCAGCAGAGCACCGGCCATACGTAGAATTGTTTTCATCTGGAATAAATTTTGCGCGAAGATAGTGCATTCTTCTCAAGAAAATTTTTCGTGAATATTTAAAAGATGTCAGTCAGATTTTAATTCTGATAATCAGATTTTTATGTATTTTAACTAAGTTTAATTCTAATTTTTTTAGAAAAAACAGTTGCGAATTCGGAAAATTTTACGGTAGCTTTGTGACATCCTTTCCACAGGACGTGTGGATCGAATTTATACAGAAGAGGGGAGAGACAGGCTCTTTGATCCTCTGGCAACCAACTTTAAGTCCGTCAGCTGACGGGTTGGAAAACCGGTGCCAATTCCTGATACTGACGCTGTTGTCAGAGAATATAAATGAATGAGTCATGAAAGAACAACTGACATTTCCCGATCTGCAAATTCCGGTTACCGTTCCGGAGAAATTCCTTCTAGAATCTTACAATTTTCGCATGCATAGCTATTGCATGTGTTGCTGTTGCTGATTATTCCGGCTTCAGCATAAACGCATTCGTCATCCCAGGGCCCGGGACGTCCGAATGATTCCAAAATACCTCCATTTTTTTATTTCAAATTTCAACATTATGCCAGTCAAATTGCAGGCTGATACGCTGCCGGTTCATGCAGTGCCAAACAAGAAAAAATATCGTATAAGCTCCGGGGAACTGGTGCTTGAGAACGGGGAACTGATCGAAAGGCTCGATATTACATTCCATACTTTCGGAAAACTAAACGCGGATCGTTCGAATGTGGTGTGGGTTAGCCATGCGCTCACTGCGAATTCGGATGTGAGTGAGTGGTGGCCACAGTTCGTTGGACCGGGTAAGATGCTTGATACGGAACGTGATTTCATTGTTTGTGCAAACGCGCTGGGATCCTGCTACGGAACTACCGGCCCGCTCAGTGCAGAACTTCCCGAAAATCAACGGGGACTTAATTTCCCGCAATTTACCATCCGTGATATGGTGATGGCGCACCACCGCGTGGCCGAATTCCTGGAGATCGACACGATACGGCTACTCGTGGGAGCTTCGCAAGGAGGCCAGCAAGCGCTGGAGTGGGCGATCATGGAACCGAAGCGCTTTAAAAATATGCTTTTACTGGCTACCAATGCGGTGCATTCGGCTTACGGGAAGGCATTCAACGAATCCCAACGGCTGGCATTGAAAAGCGATCGCAGTTTCCTGGAGAATGATCCGAGAGGCGGAAGGTCCGGACTCATTGCCGCGCGAAGTATTGCCTTGCTGAGTTATCGTTCGTATGACGGTTACCGGCGGACGCAGACGGATGCAGATGCCGAACGTACGACCGGATTTGCCGCTGCTTCCTACCAACGTTACCAGGGCGAAAAACTCGCTGCCCGCTTCAATGCATTCTCGTACTATCGCCTGACACAGGCAATGGATTCACATCACGTGGGGCGTAACCGGAAGTCAGCCGAAACGGCTTTACAACTGATCCGGGCGCGAACACTGGTAATCGGTATTGATTCGGACCTGCTTTTTCCCTTAAACGAACAGCAGTTCCTTGCCCGGTGGATACCCGAAAGTCATTTTGCGCGCATCCATTCGGATTTCGGGCACGACGGTTTCCTGCTCGAATGCACGCAGATCACGGACTGTGTATCCGATTTTTTGTACAACGACTTTAATGCGTTCAAACAAACCATTTTTAAAAAACAACAGAAACAATTGCTATGAGTAAAACTTTAAATATCGGCCTGTTCGGCTATGGCTGCGTGGGCAGGGGACTGTACGAAGTCCTCAACCGTTCCGGACTTTTTGACTCGCATATCCGGCACATTGTCGTGAAAGATCCTGCAAAAAGCAGGAACCTGCCAGCCGATCGTTTTGCGTATGATCCGGAAGTGATCCTCTCGGACTCTTCGGTGAACGTGGTCGTGGAACTGATCAATGACAGTGAAGCGGCGTTTGCAATCGTAAGTGAAGCACTGCGACGTGGGAAACACGTGGTGTCTGCCAATAAAAAACTGGTAGCCGAACACCAGGATGCACTCGTTCGCCTGGCGCGTGAAAACAGGGTTAGCTTCTTATACGAGGCTGCCGTGGCCGGTTCTATTCCCATTCTCCGGAACCTCGAGGAATATTACAATAACGATTCGCTGTCTTCCGTGACCGGGATCGTCAATGGTACCTGCAACTACATCCTCACACAGTTCGACCGGGGAATCGATTATAAAGAAGCGTTGGCAGAAGCGCAGGAAAAAGGCTTTGCCGAAACGGATCCCACGCTCGATGTGGACGGATTCGATGCGCGTTTCAAACTGTGCCTGTTGATCCGGCATGCTTTCGGTACGCTTGTACAGCCGGAAGAACTGGTACATGTGGGGATCAGGAACATTTCGGGAGAGGACATTCGTTTTGCGCGTGAAAAAGGCCTGCGAATCCGCTTACTGGCGCACGTGGAGCGACTGGGTGATCAGTTGTTTTCATTTGTTGCACCCCATTTCGTAAGGCCGGGTGATTTTGCATTCGGAATCCGGGAGGAATTCAATGCGGTGCAGGTTCAGGGTGCTTTTGCCGATACGCAACTCTTCACCGGGAAGGGTGCGGGTAGTCTTCCGACAGCGGCGGCAGTACTCTCGGATGTTTCTGCGCTGCGTTACGATTACCGGTATGAATACCGGAAGTCAGAAGGAAAGGTACCGGAATTAAGTGCCGATTTTTACGTGAAGATCTATGCGGGGTCGGCAAATTCCGGGAAAGTGGATGAAATTCCCTTTTTGCTCGAAGAGGAACGCTTTCGCAGTACTCGCTATACTTACCGGACCGGTTGGATCCGTTTTGCGGATCTTCTGAATACGGATTTTAATTCACGGCAGGATTTGAGCGTACTGGTACTTCCCGATGGTATCCGGCAGGAACTTCCGTCATTTGTTTCAGAAACTGAAAACGCACTGGTATGAGCAAACAAACCATTTCTGAACATGGCCGCTTAAACCTTCAGCTGGTAGAGGATCCCTTCGTACTAAGTCTAAATAACGGTTCGGGAACGGCTATTTTGATCGATGCTGCACCCGAAATCGGGGGGAAGGGAAAAGGCTTGCGGCCGATGGAGTTACTGGCCGGTTCCCTTGCGGCCTGTATGGCGATCGACATCCTGAACGTGCTTCGCAAGAAGCGAAAACTAATTTCCGATTTTCGCATCAGCGTGGAAAGCATCCGCAGTACCGGGATCCCCGCGGTGTATAAAGAACTGATCCTCCGGATAGCGGGAGAAGGAGTAAGCAAGGCAGAGCTCCTGGAAATCGCTGAACTGGTACTGGAGAAATACTGTTCGGTGGCCGCTTCGCTTCATCCCGGAATAAGCATTAAACTCATTTGATCATGGAACGAAAATTACGACCCGAAACGGCGGCAATCCGCTTGCAAAGTGAGCGAACGCCACATGGAGAACATGCCGTACCACTTTACCTGACAAGTAGCTATGTTTTTGACAATGCCGAAGAGATGCGTGCGCAGTTCGCCGAAGAACAGCCAGGTCACATTTACTCGCGTTACGCGAACCCGAGCGTGGAAGAGTTCATTACGAAAATGGCCTTCTTGGAGCGGATGGAGAGCGGCTGGGCGACAGCGAGTGGCATGGCTGCCATTTTCACGACCTTCGGTGCCTTGCTACAGGCCGGAGATCACCTGGTGGCATGTCGTTCGGTCTTCGGTTCGACGCACAAACTACTAACGGAAATTTTACCGAAGTGGAAGATCGATTGTACGTATGTGGATATTCTCGATCTGGAGGGGTTTGAGGCGGCCATGCGCCCGGAGACGAAACTGATCTTCGTGGAGACCCCGAGTAATCCGGCGCTGGACATCCTCGATCTGGGGTTTCTGTCAGAAGTTGCGCATCGAAACGGCGCTTTGCTCGTAGTCGATAACTGTTTTGCAACGCCGGTCATTCAACGTCCGGCAGAGCACGGTGCCGACATCGTAATACACAGCGCCACGAAGTATCTGGACGGGCAGGGCCGTACGCTGGGAGGTGTGATCCTGTCGAATCAGGAGATCATCGGGAAGGTCCGTGCATTTGCGCGACACACGGGACCTGCACTCAGTCCGTTCAACGCCTGGGTGCTCAGTAAGTCGCTCGAAACACTTGCGCTGCGGATGCACCGACACAGTGAAACAGCATTTGAAATCGCGCGCAGACTGGAAAAGCGTTCTGAGGTAAGCCGCGTGATCTATCCGCACCTTGAATCGCATCCGAATTACAGGATTGCGTGGTGCCAGATGGACCTCGGTGGTGGAATTGTGTCGGTGGAATTGCGTTCCGGACTGGAAGGGGGCAGGCGTTTCCTGGATGCGCTTCGGCTCTTTTCCCTGACGGCCAATCTCGGTGATTCGCGCAGCATTGCGACACATCCGGCTTCTACGACGCATGCAAAACTGAGTCCGGCCGAGCGTGAGGAAGTGGGAATTTCCGACGGATTGGTACGTTTATCGATCGGGTTAGAGCATGTCGAAGACATTTGGGAAGATCTCGTGCAGGCACTGGTGCAAGTGGAGGCTACTTTTTCTTCCGTTCCGTAGCAAGTGCTTCCTCATAGCGTTCGATCCATTGTTCCGGAGTCATTTTTTCAAGGAGTTCGGCAATGAGCTGAAAAGGAATCTGATCCGGTTTCTTAAAGCGAATACAGCTTTTTCCCATGTCGAGTTTCGTCTTTACGTATTTGGGGTATTCGGTGGTAAACCAGTTCAGGAGTTTGGGATCACTATAGATGCCCATGTGGTAAAGGGCGATGAAGTTTTTCTGGGAAGCAATCGAAATAAAGGGGAGTGGCGATTTCGGGTCGCAATGATAACCGGCGGGATAGCGCGAATGTGGCACATTGTAAGAAATGAACTGGTTCCCGATGCTTTCTTCGAAGCCGGCGGGAAGGTGTTCTTTCATTACATTACGCAGTTCGGTCATGGGTTCACGGCGCTCTTCGGGGAGTAATTCGAGGTAGGTCTGAAATTTTTCGCTGTTCACTGACATTCGGTCGTAGTTTTGCTTTTTTGCAAAAGTATGGTTTTTAAGCTGAATTTCGGAAATATATGCTTACTGTTGTATAAAGGAAGCGTGTATACGTCAACATGCCTGTATCCCGGCATATACATAACTTTCGGATTACTTCATCTATACGGCATACACGGCTCAACCACGGCAGAACCACGGTTCAATTCTCCATGTTTGCGATTTTTCATGATGCAGGAGGCTATTCTCTTGTAGCAGATGGTCGTTTCGATGTTTCGAAATCATTGTCTTCCTTATCTAACGTAACGGCGGAGGCACGTAAATGTTGCTTTTCCAGCAGTCGTTCACTGGCTTTCCGATCGCGTTACTTGTGTATGGTCTTTATGAATCTGCGGGTAAGCCGGTATTTGCCCGAACGCAGTTCGATGAGGTAGACGCCCTCGTTTAACTGCTGTGTCGGAATTCGCATTTTCCCGCTCGTTTCGGAGGTGGTGAACTGATGTTCTTCGATCTTTTTGCCGGTAAGGTCGTAAATAGTTACTTGCAGGCCTTCTTCCAGTCCTACGGCTTCCATTTGCAGGCTGAGTTCATTTTCGACGGGATTCGGGTACAGTGTAAATGCATGGCGAAACTGTTCTTCAAGGGAATTCACGCCCTGGATCAGCACGCTGACATCGGTTGCACAGCCATTTGCATCGCTTACCGTACACACGTATGTGCCAGCGCAAAGCCCGGTGGCAGTTTGCGTATCCTGTTGCTGGGGATCATTCCAAAGGTAAGTGTAAGGAGGAATTCCACCGGAAACGAGTACGGTTGCTTCTCCATTGCAATTGGATGTTTCTGCCGTTGCGAAGGCTCCGGCATTCAGGGGATCAGAGGCGCTTATTTCCACGCAGGCCTGGTCGGTTTTGCCATTCGCATCGGTGACTGTTACACAATAGTATCCTTCACTCAGGCCGGTAGCTGTCTGCGTGGACTGATTTCCGGCAGCGGCGTTCCAGGCATAGGTATAAGGCGCTGATCCGAGGGTTGGCGTTACTGTTGCGGAACCGTTATTTTCACCGGGGCAGATCTGTCCGTCGGTCGTATAATCCAATCCGAGGCCGAAATCGGTTGGGACGGTATACTTTACTTTTAGCGTAACCGGAAGGTGATCGGAAGTATAATACAGCGCATTTACCACGGAATCGGGATACATGCTGTTCGATCCGGAGAGGAGGCTTTGGTTGAAGTGATTCCCGTCGTTGCCAATGGTGCGGTAACTTCCGGGGATGTATCGCAGGCTGTCGGCTCCGCTGAGTACGGGCTGGCTTACGAGGATGTGGTCGAAGCGGTCATCGAGTCCGCCGGTTGAGCCACAACTCAGCGACTGTGATGTGCGGGGGGATTGCGTATGAATTGCGGCGAAGGATGAGTTGTTATTCCAGCTACCGGGCATATTGATCGGATCGTGCAGGGGATATGTTCCACCGTTGGTAAAGGTCTGGTAACAGGCTTCGGTACTGCGATACGTATTCATGTCTCCGCAGACGAAGTGCAGTCTTCCCGGGGGGCGTGTATCGATAAACTGGCGGATGATTTGCGCTTCCTGGTTGCGTTGCGCCTGTTCTGCCGAGCCGCTTCCGGCTTTGAGGTGGCACATGTACACTTCCACAAAAGCAGTATCCTTATGAATCGAAAGGTTCGGGTCGTTTACATAGAGGATGTAGTGGTCTATGTCACGCACATCGGTCTGGATAATATCCTGTGTGTAAAATGTCAGTTTGTCGCTGTTGTAGTACATGCTGTTTTGCAGTTCATTGGCTCCGCTGGTGTTTCCGTGGAAGTCGGCCATTTGATAAGCGGTATTTCCGAAAACGTTGAGTGAGCGCGTGAGGATGCTGTCGGCCCCCGCTTCGTGCTGAATCTCGCAGGCCACAAAAATGTCGGGTTTTGCATAGGACAGGATCTTCCGCAGGGAGTCGTAGCGCATGGGCACGTTAAAGTTGCCGCCACAATCGTTCCTTCCGTCGGGGAAATTGAGGAGGTTGTAGGAAACGAGCGTGATTGTATCGGATTGTGCACGGAGGTTTCCGGCGAGGAGTATTACGAGGAGGCAGAGCCACTTAATCATAGTTTGTTGTCTTTCCTGCAAAATTACTGATTTTCTGTTTTATTTAGTGAATGGTGGAGGAGGGTGGTTGTGGAGTTGTTGCAGGGGGGGTAGAGTAAGCGGTGAGGCTTCGGAAGGATGGTATTTCCGAATATGAAGTTTATTGTAGTTTTCTTTTTTTCCGGGGCAAAAAAAAGAAACAAAAAAGTGCCCTTGCGCTACGTTGCAGCAGCCACCCAACTGGCATTTGTTCCGGAACATTTTACCAAACTTTCCGCCTGGGGGCGGATTCGGACAAGGTAAAAGTTCTGCGGAACTGCATGCGTTGGGTCCCGGCAGCTTACACTAAGGCGCGGTGTAAGCACATGCGGATTGCTTCGTATTGAAACTTACAGTGTTTATGAAGTCGTTGCATCATATTAAGTACGCGGTGAGGCTTCGGAAGAACGGTTTTTCCTAATATAGAGTTTATTGTAGCTTCCTTTTTTCCGAAGCAAAAAAAGGAACAAAAATGCTTTAGCGCTACGTTGCAGCTGCCACCCAACGGGCATTTGTTCCGGAACATTTTACCAAACTTTCCGCCTGGGGGCGGATTCGGACAAGGTAAAAGTTCTGCGGAACTGCATGCGTTGGGTCCCGGCAGCTTACACTAAGGCGCGGTGTAAGCACATGCGGATTGCTTCGTATTGAAACTTAATGTGTTTATGGAGTTTTTGCAAAGTGGGATTGCGTGTATGCGTTCGCGTTGGACTGGTTTAGGATT
>CAYMEW010000044.1:0-6737 GCA_964389755.1 uncultured Flavobacteriales bacterium
CAACGTAGCGCTAGCACTTTTTGCTACTTTTTGCTGCAATGGGAAAAAGTAGGATGCAATAAACCGTATATCAGAAAACCATATTTCCGAAGCCTCACGGTGTACTTACAACCATCCAACAACTCCAATACTCACTGTAACCGCCGATCGAAGCAATTCCCCCCCAATAGGGGGAGAAAAAGCAGCGCTTTTGAATACCAACCGACAGTGCCGGGAAAGGGGGCAGAAACAATAAAGCGTTCTTTCGAAGCAATCCGCATGTACTTTACACTGTACTTATTTTTTTACTCCCCCGTCCGTACTTTTTGTTACTTTTGTACGAAGTACTAAACAAAAGCGTAAGGACATGCCAGATAATTTCTTTGAAAGTTCAACTGCCGCGGTAGGAACCATCATTACGATCGTGCTCCTAGGGATTATTACCTCCATCCTGATCTGGGGATAATACGATCCGTGACAGAAAGATCCGGCCGTTCGTCCCGTTTTGACGTACGGCTTTTTTTGTACCTATTCACTTCATTTTCATACAGCGAAAAACCAATCCTTCACTTTTTTTCCGTATCATTACATCTGTGAATCCGGAAAACCTGTTGTATGCCGTTCAACTCTATTTTCGCCTGGCTGATGAAGAAACGCATTCATCAGATAGACCTCTTTCGGAAATATCCCGTTGAAGTCCAGCAGGAACTTTTTAATAAGCTACTTTACAATGCTTCCCAAACCGTTTATGGTAAAAAATACCATTTCCAGGAAATTGATTGTTACGAAACCTTCCGGCAAAAAGTACCGCTCCAGACATACGACGACCTCAAACCCTGGGTGGACCGCCTCATGGAAGGAGAACAGGACCTGCTCTGGCCCACGGAAACACGTTGGTTCGCCAAATCATCCGGCACAACGAACGACCGTTCCAAGCTCATTCCCGTTACACGCGAATCACTCGAAGACTGTCACTACAAAGGGGGGAAGGATTTGCTCGCGCTCTATTACGAGAACCTGCCCAATCGCAAGCTTTATAACGGCAAACACCTGATCGTGGGCGGAAGCGCACAGGTAAACCAGCTTTCGGAAGACAGTTATTTCGGCGACCTTTCCGCCATCATAGTGAAGAACCTTCCCTGGTGGGCCGAAATCCGCCGGACACCCGCCCGAGAGATCGCACTCATGCCGGAATGGGAGGAAAAGATCGAACGGATGGCATACCAGACCATCCACGAAGATGTTTACATCATTGCCGGAGTGCCATCCTGGACACTTGTGCTCGCTCAAAGGATCCTGGATATTACTGGGAAGAAGAACCTGCGCGAAGTCTGGCCGAACCTCGAACTCTTCATGCACGGCGGTGTCAGCTTCGAACCTTATCGCGAACAGTTCGCCAAACTAATGCCCGGCCCCGGGATGAATTTCGTGGAAACCTACAACGCGTCCGAAGGCTTTTTCGGAATACAGGACCAGGTTGAAAGCTCTGAACTACTGCTTATGCTCGACTATGGCATCTTCTACGAATTCATTCCCATGCAGCATTACAGGGGCAAAAATTCGGAAATAGTCCTCTCGCTGGCCGAAGTGGAAACCGGGGTGAACTACGCCGTGGTAATCTCCACCAATGGAGGACTCTGGCGCTACATACTCGGGGATACCGTGCGCTTTAGCAGTACACGGCCCTATCGCTTTCGGATTACCGGCCGTACCAAAAGTTTTATCAATATCGCGGGCGAAGAACTCATTGTTGATAATACCGACAAAGCCATTGCGAAAGCCTGTAGTCTGACTGGCGCGGCACTGAAGGATTATACCGTGTGCCCACGCTTTATGAACGCCGGGCAAAAAGGAAACCATCAATGGCTGATCGAATGCACCAGGGCCCCCGACGAACCCGACCGCTTCCGCAGCATCCTGGACGAGACTCTCCGGGAGCTCAACTCCGATTACGACGCAAAAAGATATAAGAACATGGTGCTCGAAGAACCGGACATTACCTTCGTTCCTGCCGGAACCTTCGATCGCTGGCTGAAACACAAAGGCAAACTCGGCGGTCAGAATAAAGTACCGCGACTTTCGAACGAACGGCAATACGTGGAACAGATCTTGCAGGTCGTACAACTAAACAGGGTATCTTGAAAACAATCGTACTAGCAAGCCTCATTCTCGCCTGCAACTTCCTCTTTGCGCAGGACAGTACATCCTGGAAAGAAATGATCGTATACCCGGTGGATTCTTCAGGTATCTGGACGACCGACGTGCTCGGGAATACTTACATCTATTCGAACCAGGTCATCAATAAGTTCGATTCGACGGGGCTGCTCAAATTTAGCCAGAGTATCAAATCTCTCGGCAATATTTCCGAGATACAGGTCGTAAACACCATGAAGGTCGTGACCTTCTCCGAAGAACAGCAACTCATCTGTTACCTCGATAATACGCTCACCGTATCGGAGGATTGCCTTGATCTGCAGGACAAAAACGTCGACTTCTCTACTGCCTTTTCAGTTTCGTCCCGCCCGGACAAACTCTGGATCTACGACCAGATGAACAGTCGACTGAGGCTTGTATCCGTCGAAAACCAGGGGCAGGAACAGGTCATCGAGAACATCCGCGGCCTGCTGAACGCATCCGATATTGAAGCACTTCGCGAACACAACGGCCAACTCTATGTATTTGTCAAAGGAAAAGGGATTTACATATTCGACCTGTATGGCACGCTTATCAAATCGCTTCCCTACGCCGATGTGATGGCTATGGCGGCGAACGAGCAATTTCTCTATCTCCTGTACAACAACAAGCTTGTGATCAGGCACCTGGCTGATAACCGCGAACTCAGTGTGCCCCTTCCGCTGCCGGATATTACGGGCATTCACATCGATTCACACTTCATTTATTTCCGGACCTCCACCGCAATTCACAAATACGAACTCCTTTTCTCAAAATAAATGTTGGAGGTTCATGCAAATATTGTAATTTAGTCAGTCCAAAAAAATACATCATGCACGTTGCAATCGCAGGAAACATCGGGTCGGGAAAAACGACGTTAACGAACTTACTCGCAAAACATTACGGGTGGGAAACACATTTCGAGGACGTCGAACAAAATCCCTACCTCAACGATTTCTACGAGGATATGCAGCGCTGGTCCTTTAACCTGCAGATCTATTACCTCAACAGCAGGTTCACCCAGATCCAGGAGATCAAGCAGACTGACAAGAACGTGATCCAGGACCGCACGATTTACGAGGACGCATTTATCTTCGCGCCCAACCTCCATTCAATGGGGCTGATGACAACACGTGATTTCGAGAACTACTTCTCGCTCTTTAACCTCATGGATTCCTTCGTGTCCGCCCCCGATCTGCTCATCTACCTGCGCGCAAGCGTGCCCACACTCGTGAACCAGATCCAGCAACGCGGACGCGATTACGAAGAAAGCATACGCCTCGATTACCTCAAGCGACTCAATGAACGTTACGAAGCATGGATCTCAACCTACGATAAAGGAAAACTACTCATCATCGATATCGATAACAACCGGTTTCCTGAAAGCCAGGAAGACCTCGGAAAAATTATTAACGCAATAGATGCCGAAATTCACGGCTTGTTCTGATCATGATTGTAGTAACAGGTGCATTAGGTTTTATCGGAAGTTGCCTGGTCGAAAAACTAAACGCCGAAGGCCATTCCGACATCGTCGCTGTAGACGACTTTTCGCAAACGGATAAAAATAAGAACCTCGAAGGAAAAACACTCCAGTCGAAGGTGGGAAGGACCGACTTTCTCAAGTGGTTCCGCGAATTTGCCGGAGAAGTGGACTTTGTTTTCCACATCGGGGCACGCACGGATACCACCGAGTTTGATGTCCAAATTTTCAACGAACTCAACCTCGATTATACGAAAGCCATCTGGAAGATCTGTACCGAAAATAACATTCCGCTCGTCTACGCCAGTTCGGGAGCAACTTATGGAATGGGAGAGCACGGGTATTCCGATGCCCACGAGATCGTCCCGAAACTCAAACCGCTCAATCCCTACGGAGAATCCAAGAACGATTTCGACAAATGGGCAATCCGACAAGAAGAACAGCCACCCTTCTGGGCAGGTCTCAAATTCTTCAATGTTTACGGTCCGAATGAGTACCACAAAGGGCGCATGGCCAGCGTGATTTTCCACGCATTTAACCAGATCGGGCAAACCGGCGGAATGAAACTCTTCCGCTCACACAATCCCGAATATACCGACGGAGGACAAATGCGCGACTTTATCTACGTAAAAGACCTCGTGGATGTCTGCTTTTTCCTCTACGAAAATCGCCCCGAAAGCGCACTCTACAACCTCGGGACCGGGAAAGCGCGTACATTCCTCGATCTTGCGAAAGCTACATTCAGCGCCATGGACGTTCCGGAGAACATTACATTCATCGATACACCGGCCGATATTCGCGATAAATACCAGTATTTCACCGAAGCCGATATGTCAAAACTTCGGAAAGCCGGTTATGAGAAACCTTTTCATACCCTGGAGGAAGGCGTGCAGGATTATGTCAAAAATTACCTCGCAAAGCAACAATACCTGTAATTCAGCTAAAAATCTCGTAATTGAGGCTTTACTATTTTGGAAATAAACCATTTAGGATGATCAATTCTCGCGACTAAAAACAATTTAGGAACATAGTTGTAAAGTAATTGAGAGATTACATTTGCACTATGTTATGAGATTTATTATCCTGTTAATCAGTTTGCCACTACTAACATTTGCTCAAACCGGACCTGCAGGCGTGGGGAATTCAGCTTCCAATCGCTTCTGGCAGGATGCATTTCGGCTTACACCTGCTAACGGAACAGCCCTGGCAGATTGGACGAACTTCGGCGGAAATACGACCGATCCGACCCAAACAACGGTTGCATCACGCCCCCTGTTCTATACGAACCAGTTTAATAGCATCTACCCCGGGATTCGCTTCGACGGCGTAAACGATTACTTTAACATCGCTAACAATACCGATATGAATAACGGTGCCAACTGGGTGCAGCGCTCGTACTTCATTGTCTTCAGGACCGGTTCCGATGTCACCAACAGGCAGATTGTCTTTGAAGAAGGAGGTACTGTCCGTGGTTTTAACTTTTATATTTATAACGGTTCGCTCTACGTAGGAGCGTACAACCTTCAAAATGACGGTGCCGGCTCACCCTGGGGCTTTTTCAGTATGAACACCCCCGTGACGGCAAACACTTCTTACCTTGTCAGTTTTATTTACAATGGAAATGATGCACTTTCCGGTACGGTGGTCGCTTACCTGAACGGCACGCTGATCGGAACACTGACGGGGATCGGACGCCTGTACGCACACAACCCGGCTTCCATCGGCGGAAAAAGCAGTGATGCTTATTTCGAGAACGGCCCTTCAGGCGGTACCGGGAATTACCTGAACGGAACCATCGCCGAACTCATTCACTACAATTACAATGTCAATACCGCACAGCGGTACATCATTGAGAACTCGCTCTCAGCGAAATACAACATTCCGCTTGGTGCCAACGATATGTATGTGCAGGATAATCCTTCCAACGGTAACTACGACCACGACGTTTGCGGGATCGGGCGAACAAGTGCCGTAAGTCTCCACACCGACGCGCAGGGACTTTCCATTTTACGCATTCTCAATCCCACCTCCATGGGGGATAACGAATTCCTGATCTGGGGGCACAACAACCTCCTGCAGCAGGCTGCCAACAATACCGATGTCCCTGCCGGCGTTGAAGCACGCTTTGAGCGCGTCTGGCGCTGTAGCGAAGTGAACCTCTCCGGTACCGCCGTCAACGTGGGCAATGTCGACCTGCGCTGGGACCTCTCATCGCTGGGAACGGTAACCGCCTCCGACCTTCGTTTGCTTGTGGATACCGATAACGACGGTCTTTTTTCCGATGAAACGCCGATCTCCGGGGCCTCGTCTCTCGGTGGAACGATCTACGCCTTTACCGGCGTGTCCGCACTGACCAATAATACACGCTTTACCCTTGCGACCATTAACAAGGTTCAGACACCGCTTCCCGTGGGCCTGCTCGAATTTACCGCGCAGAATAACCCTGCCACCTGCCGGACGAAAGTTCAATGGTCCACCGCTACAGAGTCCGCCAACCAGGGTTTTTACCTACAGCGCTCGCACGACGGCCAGGTATGGGCTGAGCTACAATTCGTACCCGGCGCCGGGAATGCGCAAACCACGCATTATTACGAAGTGATTGACTCCTTTCCCCTCCGTGAAATGAGTTATTACCGGTTGATCCAGCAGGATTACGACGGACAAACCGATACTTCGGAGATCAGGGCCGTTTATGCCTCCTGTGAAAATGCCGGGGTAGTGCTGTATCCGAATCCCGCGAAAAAGATCTTGCACATACGCGGACCGGAAAGTACCTTTCAAAACGCACGGATTGTCAACGCCAATGGCCAGGTCGTCTATCAGTTTACGACGTCCGAAACCAAAGAAAATCAGGTCGAACGTACACTCAACGTGAAGAACTGGCGCCCCGGCACCTATTATTTTAAATCAGGCGATACCGTCATCCCATTCCTAAAACAAAACTAAAACCCCGAAGTCTTCGCCCGCCCTGCTGGCGCGAGTGTCCATACACACTCCACACTCACACTCTACACTCACACTCAACACCCACGCCTCACTCTCACACTCCACACTCACACTGAAACCTGAAGTCCTCGACCGCAGGGAGATGTATTTCCGGGAACGT
>CAYMEW010000044.1:6837-25644 GCA_964389755.1 uncultured Flavobacteriales bacterium
TCTCATTTTCTCATTCTCATTCTGCTTCTGTCGCGAATGTTCCACTCGTGTCCACGCCCACAGGTGGTACTGCGGGATCACTCTCATTCTCATTCTCATTCTGCCAATCCCGAAGTCTTCGCCCGCAGGGAGATGTATTTCCGGGAACGTTCTCATTTTCTCATTCTCATTCTGCTTCTGTCGCGAATGTTCCACTCGTGTCCACACACTCCACACTCACACTCACACTCACACTCCACACTCCACACTCACACTCACACTGAAACCTGAAGTCCTCGACCGCAGGGAGAAGTACTTCAGGTGTATTGCACAAGTATAGCATCAGTATAGCACAAGTATAGATAGTGTATCATCTGTACCTGTTTCAAACACTTAGTGAAAAACTTAACATGTGATTAGCCGTGTCTACGGCAGCCTTTTGACAAGCATGCGCGGGCACCGTTATACAAACGTTAAAAACCACTAAAATTAAGACCACGCCCCGCAATAATACCTAACTTTGCTTCTTAGTTGAGGAGTGACTTCCCCAGTATCTAAAATAAAACGGTATGAAGTCTAATATTCCCGATTCGGACAAACAACGGGTCGTTATCGCCGGGGGCGGTTTCGCCGGTCTGAATCTCTGTGAAACCCTGCGGAAAAAAGGGTTCCAGGTAGTGCTGATCGATGTGCACAACTTTCACCAGTTCCAGCCGCTCTTTTACCAGGTTGCCACCGCAGGACTCGAACCCAGTTCAATCGTATTCCCCTTCCGGAAGATTTTCCAGGATCACCCTGATTTTTACGTGCGCTACGGCTCGGTCGATAAGGTGCTGCCCGAACGAAAAGTCGTGCAAACAACCTTCGGTGAGGTCGAATACGATTATTTTGTAGTTGCTACCGGTGCCGGTAATAATTTCTTCGGGAACGAACACATTGCCAACCTCTCCCTTCCCATGAAGTCCATTTCCGAAGCCCTCTCCCTGCGCAACGCGATCTTTGAGAACTTCGAAAAAGCGATCACCGCCTCGTCCGAAGAGGAACGCCAGATGTACCTCAACCTCGTGGTAGTGGGAGGCGGACCAACCGGGGTAGAAGTTTCCGGGACACTCGCCGAAATGAAACGCTACATTCTTCCCAAAGACTATCCGGATCTCGACTTTTCCCAAATGCACATTATCCTCGTCGAGGGAACCGATAAAGTACTCAACGGAATGAGTGAAAAGTCCTCCGGCAAAGCCCTTTCGTACCTTCGAAAACTGGGCGTGGAAATACGACTCAATTCCCTCGTGTCCGATTACGACGGGAAGACCGTACAACTCAAAAACGGTGAAACGATCAACTGTGCATCCCTCGTCTGGGCAGCCGGGATTACCGGGAACCTCATAGACGGTTTTGATAAGGATCTGATTCAGCGCGGAGGACGCGTGCTCACCAATGCCTTTTCACAGGTGCAGGGTTACTCTGATATCTTCGCGATCGGTGATATTTCACTCATGCACGGTGATCCGGACTACGAAAAAGGACATCCGCAACTCGCCCAGGTGGCGATTCAGCAGGCAAAGCACCTCGGTAAGAACCTCATAAGAAAAAAAGAAGGAAAACAATTCAAACCCTTCCGTTATAAAAACCTCGGGTCCATGGCCACCGTCGGGCGTAACAAAGCAGTGGTCGATCTGCCGCGACATTCCTTCGGCGGATTCTTCGCCTGGCTCGTATGGATGCTGGTGCACCTCCGCTCCATACTCGGTGTTAAGAACAAAATACTCGTATTTTTTAACTGGGTATGGAATTACATGACTTACAACCTTTCTCTCAGGCTCATCATTCAGCGTCCGCTCAAACGGTCCCTCGAAGAAGAGGTTAAGAAAAGAGAGGAATTCCAGGATACCTGACAGCTATACTTCTTCCAGCCGGTGTAGCCCCGTGTAATACAGGAACGCGCGAACCTCCGGGTAGCCCATACTGCGCAGCGCATGTCTGTAAGCCTGCATTTGCTTCTGGTGTTTGGCATCCGTTAACCCCGTCTTGTAATCGAGCAGAACCGTTTCCGCTTCTTTAAGAATGATCTTATCCGGCCGGCGCAGGGTCTGCGGGTCAATGATCAGCGATTGTTCGCTTAATATCTGCTCAGCTCCCTCGAACAGCGCGATGTAGTCCGGGTTTTCAAGCACTTGAAGGGCCTGGGCAATCAATTCGTCTTTGAATTGTACCTCAATACTCCCGTCAAGAACCAGCCGGCCGACGGTCTCTTCGAGTTGCGTTTTCGAATGAAGTTCATGCAACAGTAAGTGGAACTGGTTCCCGAAGCGCTGTTGCTCGCTCAGGCTCGACACTTCATCGAGTTCATCAGCTGCGCGAAGGGATATGTGCGGAAACCACAGTTTATCGCTGATGTCGGTCGGGTAAAAGCGGTTTTCAGTAACCGTATCTACCCTAGACTCACGCGCTTCACGAATCCCGGCCTCGCACACAATGCGTTCACCGGCTTGCTCGGTCTGGTATCCGCTTTGAGGCAGCAGGGCATGCAGATCGCTCCCGATCCCTTTTCCCTTGAAGAGATTTAGTACATACAGTCGCTCACGCGGGCGGGTAAAGGCTACATACAACTGGTTGAGTTTGTCCATATAGATCTGGCTCGTTTCCTGGTCGTATCCTTCGCGGAAACCGTTTACCGCATGCTCCCGTTTCATGCTTCCGTAAAGTATCAGGTCTTCCTGCTCCAGTAAGAGTTTATCGCGCACCTGCATGTCCGGGTCCACATCCGGGAGGATCACCACCGGGAATTCCAGTCCCTTGGATTTGTGGATCGTCATGACCTTAATGGCATGCTCGCTCTCAGGCAATTGTACGCCCGAACGTTCGCCGCTTCGCTCGAAGTAATCGATGAAGGCAGCCAGGTCGGAACCTTTCTGTATATCGTATTCATGTACCAGGTCGGCAAAATGATGGAGGTGCGGACTGCTGATCTCACTCGTCCCGAGCAAGCGAAGAAATTGTTGTAAAAGGTCGTATAAGTTCTCGTAACTGGCATAAAAAGCCGTTTCCGAGCCGAAATAATGGCGGATAAAGTAGCTGTCGTCGAAATAACTGCTCTTTCCGGCCTCTGTTTTCCGGAAACAGGAACGGTATTCGGTATAATCGAATGCACGATCGAGACTAAAGAACAATTCGGCGAATTTTTTCTGCTCGGTCTCATTAGCCGGGTTTAGTCGTCTCCTGAAGTAGGAAACGCACAGGCGCACGAGTTTGTCATTTCCCACGAACATGGAATCCGCAGATACCACGCTGAAACGTCCCGCAGCCTGTTCGGTCAGGAATTGTGCCCACGAAGAACACTCCCTGCGCGTAGCCCCGAGGATACAAATATCTCCAGGCTGATAATGGTCTGTCAGGCATTCCTCCACGATCTTCAGCAGCCAGTCCGTTTCGCGCTCCTGGCGTTCGGACTTTACGGAACGATCGGTCTCACTTTCGAGGCGCAGATAACCTTCGAAAGACGCACGCGGATGCTGTTCGGTTGAGTTGTAGAAATCAGTGAAACCTTCCGGTATGAATTGCCGGAAAGCCGCGAACACGGCATTGTTGAAGTGTACGATCGCACTTCCCGAGCGCCAGTTGTCCTGGAGCTGATCCACGCGGCCCATGGCTTCAAAGTATCCCGAAAGCTGCCCGATCCGCGGGTGACCCTCCGGGTTGTAGATCGACGGCAATGCCACGAACTGCTCCGCGATGCCGTTCTTAAAACGATAGATCGATTGTTTCGGGTCGCCCACGATGAGGTTGTCGTGCTCATTGGACAGCGATTCATGGATCAGCGGAACCAGGTTCAGGAATTGCAAACGGGAGGTGTCCTGGAATTCATCGAGCATAAAATGCTGGAAGCGGGTTCCGATACGCTCGTAAATAAAAGGTGCTTCCTCATGTTGCACCAGTTCGGAGATCAGGCGATTGAATTCCGAAATGCGGATGAGTTGCTCGTTCTTCCGGGTTTCCTGCAAGGCACGCGAAAGGAATTGCAGCAGTGCCATGTTGTAGAATTCTTTCAGGAACATCCGGTAGGCAGTGGCTTCGGCAAGGTGCTTTTCATGGTATTCGTTCAACGAGAGGATCAGGCGCGCGAATTCGGCGTCGTAACTGTCGTTGTGTACGTATTTCAGGACCGCCGGCGTAAAAAGTTGATCGGGCATTGGCGGGCCGTCATACAGTTTTTGCAGGGCATTGCCGAGGTTTCGACCGTTCTTAAGCGTTTGAAAATCGCCGATGTTACGCTCCGCAAATTCCCGGACGCGAATAAGACGCGTGGCATATTCACTGTCGATGCGGTTCAGGAGTACGCGGTATTTGTCAAACTGTTCTTTTGAAAATTCATAGTCGTTGATCCGGGCGATGAGTTCGTCGTACTTTTCATATTTGATAAGTCGGGCAAAGTCGATCAGTGCCGAGCGGAAGTCCCATTTTTCGCCTTCTTCGAAGTTGCGCAGCGAATACTCGAGCATCAGTTTGGTCAGCTGCTCCTGTCCGCTCGTCCCGATCGATGAGATCAGTGAATCCACGGTGCGTTCCAGCATTTCGTCGTCGTCGAGCACGATCTCGAAGTCGGCCGGCAGATCCAGGTCCCGGCTAAAACTACGGATCAGGCGCAGGTTGAACTTATCGATAGTGAGGACGTTGAAATCCTCGTAGCGATGCAGGATGGACGAAAGTACTTCCCGGGCACGACTGCTGACCGCGTCCTCCTTGAGCTGGAGTTGCTGCGCAGTGAGCGCCAG
Source organism: uncultured Flavobacteriales bacterium (assembly GCA_964389755.1). Lineage (GTDB taxonomy): Bacteria > Bacteroidota > Bacteroidia > Flavobacteriales_D > Crocinitomicaceae > JBBSUQ01. Next base: position 11,589 of record CAYMEW010000044.1, read on the forward strand.
GTATGCGCGGTCTCGCTCCGATTTGTCCGGCCTGCTCAGCTGATCAAGTGCGGAAATAATGCGCTCTTTCATCTCGTTGGCGGCCTTGTTGGTAAAGGTCATGGCCACGATCGAAGCAAACTTGTCCGACTTTTTTTCGTCTGTAAGTAAAAGGCGAATGTAGTTGAGTACCAGGTTGAAGGTCTTGCCGCTGCCTGCGGAAGCATTCAATATCTGTAAAGGCCGGGGCTGCGCATCTTGCATAGTCTTGTTTTTCAAAGCGAAGATACGAAATACCGCCCGAAAGACGTTCTTATAGATAGATTGTACAACTGACGCTTTTGTTGTAAATTTGAAGGAAATGAAAACAGCATCCGTGAAACTGCTCGCACTGGCGGGAATGATTTTTCTGCTCGGGGCATGTAAGAAAGACAAGCCGGAAGATACCGGGAATAATGGAAATGACGGAAACACAGGTCCGCAGGCAAATATTTCCATCACCATGATGCCGACATTCGACGGAGAACCGGTAAAACTCGATTCGATTTGTTACGCTCCGGGTAACTACCGTGTGAAATTCACGCGCATTAGTTTTTATGCAACCAACTGGAAGGCCGACGGACAAACCCTGTTTGATGTTGCGCTTTTTGATTACGGAACGACCGGCTACAAACTCGCGGATTTCTATTATCCCGGAGGAATGCAGATCGCCGATGCCGAAATTACCGGGAATATTGGCGTGGACGATACGCGAAATCATGCCGATCCTTCAGCCTTTCCGAATAGTAGTCCTTTGAATATTCTGAATGCCGGTGGATTACACTGGGGGTGGAACCCGGGTTACGTTTTCATCGCTATCGAAGGAAAAGCAGACACCACCGGTACTTTAGCCGGCCCTTTTGATCAGAATTTCACCTTTCATGTAGGGCTTGACGAAAACCTCGGAAGCTTTAACTGGAACGGGCTGACAAACGAACTTGTCCAAATAGATGATGATCCGATCCTCATACCGCTCCGGCTGAATATGAAAGATGTGCTGTTCAAACCAGGCAATGCGGTGGAACTAAAGACCGAGAACTTCACGCACAGCGGAGCTGCCCAGTCCGCGCTGACCCAAAAGATCCGCGATAACTTTATAAACGCGATATACAACCATTGACAGTTGCGAAACACCTGGTATATGGAGCTGCAGGTTTTCTGTTGCTCGCAACGTCCTGTAAAAAGGACCGGATTTCCTATACTCCCACGCCATACACCATCCAGGCGCCTTCTCATTTTCCGCAAATGGAAATTCCCGCGGATAACCCGATGACCGTGGAAGGCGTCGCGCTCGGGAGAAGGCTTTTCTATGAAAAGAAACTGAGCCTGGACAACAGCCTTGCGTGTGCTTCCTGCCATGGCCTGCCAAATGCTTTTTCCGATCCTTCGCCGGTTTCGGCAGGAGTGAACGGTACGCAGGGACACCGTAACTCCATGGCGCTCATAAACCTCGGTTACCAGCACTTTTTCTTTTGGGACGGAAGGGCCTCGACCCTCGAGCAACAGGTCCTCGAACCCGTACCGAATCCCGTTGAAATGCATTTACAATGGAAAGATGCGATCGGGCGCTTGCAGGAAGACGTGACCTACCGCAATGATTTTTTCCGGGCCTTCGGTGAACAGGGGATCGACAGTAGTAAAGCAGCAAAGGCGCTTGCGCAGTTTTTGCGTACGATCATCTCCGGCACTTCCCGTTTCGACGTGATGTATAAAGTAGAGAACAGTTTGCCGCTCAGTTCCAAGGAAGAAACGATCTATCAGCAGATCACTCCCGAAGAGTGGGCGGGCTACGATCTTTTTAAAAGTCTGAATGGCGCCGATTGTTTCCACTGCCATAACGGTCCGCTGATGCAGGTCGAGAAATTCAGTAACAACGGCCTCGATGCCAGTTTCACCGATCCCGGTCGTTTTGCGGTAACGGGTAATCCTTCCGATAAAGGCCGGTTCAAAGTACCGACCCTGCGCAATATCGCGCTTACCGCACCCTATATGCATGACGGACGGTTTGCGACCCTCGATGAGGTCATCGAGCATTATTCCAGCGGTATACACATGTCCGAAACGATTGATCCGCTGATCGAATTCGCGTCCCAGGGCGGCGTGCAACTCGATAGTCAGGAAAAAGAACTGTTGAAGAAATTTTTGATGACACTTACAGATGAACAATTTATCTCCAACCCGGCATTCAAAGCGCCCTGATTTTTAGGGAGAATAACTTTTCCGGGCACCTAAAAATCTGTACTTTTGTTATAACAAACTAGAAAATGATTGACGAAAGACGTTTAACGACCGAAGAGAAAGCATTGAAGATCAACCTCACGCCGGATATTTACGGTTGCTTTGCAGAGATCGGTGCGGGCCAGGAAGTGGCGGCCAATTTCTTCAAGGCAGGAGGAAGTTCGGGTACGATAGCTTATACGCAGTCGGCTTACGACATGAAGGTTTCGGATTCCATGTACGGAGAAGCATCCCGCTATGTGTGCGAGGAACGCCTCCTGACTATGCTCGAAACCGAATACGGAACGATGAAATACCGGCTTCCGCAGAAGTTTAATGAAGCCCGTTTCTTTGCTTTTTGCAATACCGTAGAATCGCTCAATTATCACAAAACAAACCAGGGTCAGGGTTGGGTAGGTATCCGCTTTCAACAGTCATTGCACGCTGAGCCAAGTGATGTGATCCTGCACGTGAAAATGCACGACAATAGTCACAAGGCCCAACAGGAAGCACTCGGTATTCTCGGGGTAAACCTCATTCACGCCTGCTATTTTCACCTGGACGATCTCAACCAGTTTCTCAATAACATTGTACACCGCCTTCCGCGGGAGCGCATGGAAATTGACATGTTGCGCGTTTCGGGAGATGCATTTCAGAATGTGGACAACCGGATCATTGCGCTCAACCTCGTGAAAAAGGGGATTACCGATGCCACGATGTTCGACCTCTGCGGAAACGTGTTACAACCCGTAACGGCACTTTACAAACGGAACATCATCCTGATGCGCGGACGTTTTCGTCCCGTTACGAAAGTGCATATCGACATGATCGAGAAGGGAAAAAAACAATTCCTCGAAGAAGAAGGAGTGGTGGAAGAGAACCTTGACGTGGTTTTCGAGCTGACGCTTAAAGACCTCACGGCAGACGGGAAGATCTCTGATAAGGATTTTGTGGATCGCGCCGAACTCCTGGGCTCGCTCGGGTATACGGTGATGATCTCCAACTACCTGAAACATTATAAGATGATCGATTACCTCGCGTCGATCACCCGTGGCAAACGCATGGGTGTCATCGTAGGGATCTATAACCTGCACACCATCTTCGATGAACGTTATTACGATAACCTTCGCGGCGGACTGCTCGAAGCATTCGGAAAAGGTTTCGGTCACAACGTCAAATTACTGGTGTATCCCGCCAATAACGTCGAAACGGGAGAATTATACACGCTCGAAAATATCGCACTTCCTTCCAAGCTGACCGGACTCGTTCAGTACCTGAAGGATAATAACAAACTCGCCCCCATTCACGATTACGATCAGCGCCTGCTCGGAATTATGTCCGACGACGTGCTGATGAAGATCAAGGCGGGAAGCAATATCTGGGAAGAAGACGTTCCTTACGAGGTCGTGAAAGCCATCAAATATTTTGAACTGTTCGGGTACACCCGCAAAGAAGACCCCATCGGGGTCGAATCCTGATTTTTCAAAGTGTCCTGATCATTTTTCAGGCTCGTTTTAAGCAGGATACGAAAAATTATGTACATTCGGCTCAGTGACTGAAAATGTCTGACCATGCCTCATATTAAAAATGCCCAGATCCGGTTCCGGATCATTGATCGCGCGCTGCGAAACAAATACAGACCTTTCCCCTCGAAGAAAGACCTGCGGGAGGCCTGTGAAGAGGCATTGTACGGGAACGCCGACGGCGATAATATTTGTGACTCCACTATTGAAAAGGACTTGTTTGCCATGCGGATGGACCACGACGCGCCCATTAAGTACAGCAAGATCGAAAAAGGATACTATTACGAAGATCCGGACTTTTCCATCAATGATATTCCGCTTACCGAAGAAGATCTTACAGCCATTCGTTTTGCCGTAAAAACGCTTTCCCAGTTTCGTGAATCGGAAATGTTCCGCCAGTTCGGTAGCGCCATCGATAAAATTTCGGACCGCATTAGCGTAAAAGACGTGGAAACCGATGATATCAACCGCTTCATCCAGTTTGAAACGGCACTTTCCACACAGGGAAACGAGTATCTCCAGGAACTACTCGGTGCCATTCAAAACGGATTTGTGACGAAGTTTCGCTATGCCAGTTTTCAGTCCGGAAAAGAAAAAGCCCGCAGGGTCATACCCCTTTTCCTGAAGGAATACCGAAATCGCTGGTACCTGATCTCGTACGACCTGAACCGCGAAACCATTATTACTTATGCCCTGGAACGTCTGAAAGAACTGGAAGTAACGACTGAAAAGCGCCAAAGCCCCGTCGTATTCGATCCGGATTCCTTTTTCCGCTACAGCACCGGGATCACTGCCGGTAATGCGCAGCCGCAACTGATTCGTTTCAAGGCCGATAACGTGGCGGCCAAATACATCGAATCGCAACCTTTTCACCAGTCTCAACACCGGATCAAAAGCGGGAAGAACCGTTCCGTTTTTGAACTGAAAGTGATTGTGTCGGAAGAATTCATCCGCTCCTTAATGAGTTATGGTGGTGAGATCGAGATCCTTGAACCCGAAAGTCTGCGCCAGGAAATACTCACACGCACCGTCAATTTGCTCAATACTTATCAATGAGCGCCTTTCGGAAATGTGCCTTTCATGGCATGCTGCTACTACTTCTTCTTCCCTTCACAGCGGTGGCCCAACAACCTGCCGAAAAGTACCGGGAACAATTCAATGCATTGAAAGCGCGCATTGAGTCGGCAGACGTTTCCGTAATTTCAGGAATTGATTCGCTCAAAGCACATGCACGCGGAACGGAAGATCGCGAACTTGAACTTGCGGCCGTTTACCTCGAAGCATTGCACGCAAAGAATTCAAAGCGCTACCGGATACTCGATAATTGTGTCAAACAGGGAATCGAACTGGGTGAGGAAATCGGCAACTACAGCTATCGCAATGAATTCGACTTTTTTGCCAGTTTCGTATTGCACAGCAAGGGGAAATTCAGGGAGGAAGAAGACCTGCTCTGGGAGATGATACGTCGAGCCGGCAACGATACCGAAGAATTGGCGCGTATTTACAACAGGCTCGCCAATTTTTACAATTTACAGGAAAACTATGCGCGTGCGGCATCAGCCTACCAAAAAGCTATTACGTATTTTACCAGGCTTTCCGATACTGCCGGTCTGGCGCAAATCGAGACCAATATTGCGATCAATTACTTCGGGATGCAGCGCATTGATTCGGCCCTGTATTTTTTTCGGCGTGCCCTGAATTACAACATACGTACCCGGAACAGAACGGGGATTATCAAAGGAAACCTGAACCTGGGTGAAGCCTTTTTGCAACTCAGGAAACCGGATTCCGCTTTTTTCTACCTTAAATCGTTATCCGGCATTCCGTTGATCACAGCCCACAATGAAGCGCACTACCTGTCGCTCATGCAGGATTATTTCGACCAGGTCGGCCGGATCGATTCGGCTTATGCCTATGCTGTGAAGCGGGAAAATGTATTGCACATTGCCGACCGGGCGGATAACCGACGTCTGAACGATGAGTTCGAGTACCTCTACCGGCAACGCGAAAAGGATGTACGAAATGCGGAAGATCGTGAAAAAATGGAACGTGAGAAGAACGAGGAACAAACCGTGCTTTTTGTCCTGATCTCCTGTGCCGGCTTGCTGTTCCTGATCCTCATGAGTGTGTTCATTGCGTACCGCGTTCAGAAGCGTAACAACCGCGTATTGCTGGCTCAGAAAGAAGCCATTGTCCATAAGAATAAACTGATCGATGCTTCCTTGCGGGAGAAGGAGGTGCTGCTCAAGGAAATCCATCACCGGGTGAAAAATAACCTGCAGATCATTTCCAGTTTGTTGAACCTGCAGTCGAAATCGGTGAATGATCCCAATGCGCTTGCCGCCATTGCCGAGGGCAGAGAGCGGATCTTTGCCATTGCACTGATCCATCAGAAACTTTACCAGGACAGTAATTTTGCGATCCTGCATTTTCGCGAATACCTGCAGGATCTGCTTGAAAACCTCAAGCAAACGTATGTCAAGTCCGACCAGGAAATAAGTTTCGAGATCCACGCCCCGGAACTGGATCTCAACATGGATACCGCCGTGCCGCTCGGACTGATCATTTGTGAACTTGTTACGAACTCTCTCAAACACGGATTTCGCCTGGCGGCAAGTGGCGAAGTACACATTAGCATTGAACCCGGAGAAGGAGCCTATCAATTGGATTACCGCGACGATGGGGTCGGGCTGGCCACGGGCATGGATTTTCCCCAGGAAGGATCGCTGGGTGCCGAGATCATCCTGGCACTGACCGAACAGCTCGAAGGAACCATCGAAAGTAAGAAAACCGCTCGCGGTGTTCACTTTTACATGGAATTCAAACAAATCTGATTGTTTATCGGGCGGAGCTTTTTATCTTCGTGAAAACATCAGAAAGAGTATGGAATTACAGGTAAGTGTCGTAAACCAGGTTTGTACCATCCGGTTGAACCGCCCGTCCGTTTTTAACTCCTTTAACCGCGCAATGGCTTTGGCCTTGCAGCAAACGCTGGACGATTGCGCCGGAAACGAGACGATCCGGGCAGTGGTCATTACCGGTGAGGGGAAAGCGTTTTGTGCGGGGCAGGACCTGGCCGAAGCAACTGACCCGAACGGCCCGGAACTACAGTCGATCGTTCGCGAACATTACAACCCGATCATTCTGAAGATCCGGCAACTCGAAAAACCGGTCATTGCGGCGGTTAACGGTGTAGCTGCGGGAGCCGGGGCAAATATCGCGCTGGCCTGTGACATTGTTTTTGCCAAAGAATCCGCATCCTTTATCCAGGCTTTTTCTAAGATCGGTCTGATCCCGGATTCCGGCGGAACTTTTTTCCTGCCACGGCTGATCGGTTTTCAGAAGGCCGCTGCGCTGATGATGACCGGTGATAAGGTTTCCGCAGCCGAGGCTGAAGCCATGAACATGATCTACAAAGTATTGCCGGACGATCTTTTTGATGAGGAAGTACGCTCATTCGCAGAGAAACTTGCGCAAATGCCAACACGCGGACTCGGGTTGACGAAGCGCGCACTCAATGCCAGTTTTACGAACGATCTTTCCGGGCAGCTTGATACAGAAGAAAAGACGCAGACCGAAGCCGGAAGCACACATGATTTTGAAGAAGGAACAAAGGCCTTTCTTGAAAAACGCAAACCGGTATTTAAAGGAAAATAACAGATGAAAAAAATAGAAATAGGCGTACTTGGCGCCGGAACAATGGGTGCAGGAATTGCACAGGTAGCAGCACAAATGGGACACGATGTGATGCTGGTGGATATCAACGAGGAAATGCTCGGAAAAGCACAGCATAAACTCGAAGGCATTCTCGCACGGCTGGTTGAAAAAGGTAAAATGACCGATGAAGAGCGCGATGAAGTTGTAGAACGAATTGACTATAGTACAGATATGGCTTCCTTCGCGAAGTGCGGTTTGGTCATTGAAGCGATCGTGGAAGACCTTGCCGTGAAGAAAAAGGTATTCGACCACCTCGAAACCATTGTGGGCAAGGACTGTATTCTGGCCAGCAATACGTCTTCACTTTCCATCGCCTCGATCGGCTCCGCGCTGGAAGATGCAGGTCGTATGATCGGGATTCATTTTTTCAATCCGGCACCGTTGATGCCATTAGTGGAAATCATTCCTGCCGTACAAACAAGCGAAGGCACGGTGGAAAAAGCAAAAGCACTGATCGATTCATGGAAAAAAGTGACTGTTTTGTGTAAAGACACTCCGGGATTTATCGTGAACCGGGTGGCACGACCGTTTTACGGTGAAGCCCTGCGCATTTACGAAGAGGGAATCGCCGATTTTGCAACGATCGACTGGGCAATGACCGAACTCGGCGGATTTCGCATGGGACCCTTCACACTGATGGACTATATTGGCAACGACGTGAATTACGCGGTCACCGAATCCGTGTTTGCGGCGTTTTATTTCGATCCGCGTTTCAAGCCGTCATTTACGCAAAAGCGACATGCTGAGGCCGGGTTCCTCGGACGTAAGTCCGGCAGGGGATATTATGATTATTCCGAAGGAAGTTCAATGCCCGAGCCCGTGCGTGACGGAAAAACGGGTCAGGTTATTTTTCAGCGTATCCTGTGTATGCTGATCAATGAAGCGATCGATGCGGTGTTCCTGAACGTTGCTTCGCCGGAAGATGTGGATAAAGCGATGACCAAAGGTGTCAATTATCCGAAAGGACTGCTTGCCTGGGCCGATGAGATCGGTTTGGAGCAGGTACTTGAACGGCTCGAAGTGCTTTTTGACGAATACGGGGAAGATCGTTATCGTCCCAATCCTTTGTTGCGCAGAATGGTACGCGATAAAAAACGCTTCTTCAATTCGTAGAAATACGTATTTTAGCAAAAAATCGCCTTATGAAAAGATCCCTGCTGCCGCTTATTGTTGTTAGTGCTGTCTTGTTATCGTGCGGAAGTTCAGAAACAGGAACGCTAAACGTAACGGAGCATACGACACCATTGCAAACGCTCGATGAATCGGCTCTTTTCAGCATGGAAAAAGTCTGGCCGTTGCTACAGGTGAAAACGGAAATCCCCAAAGCGTCCAAGCAATTTTTCCTGCGCGGGATCGATCACCTGAAAAACGAGGGCGATGTCGATAGTGCGATCTACCTGATCCGGCAATCCCTTTGTTCTTTCCCGAGTGTAAAAGCCTATTTCGAACTTGGAAACGCTTATTTTGAGAAGGGAGACCGGAATAATGCGCTGTTATCCTTCCAGATGGCTGAAAAGCTGGGATATGAGCCTTCCGGAACGGTGTTATTTAAAATGGCGCAAATTCATTCGGTCGGAAAACAGGAGCGCCTGGCCGGACAATACCTGGAATATGCGATTCAATCCGGTTTTACCGATATCGATCTCATTGAATCGGATACGAGCCTAAACAATTTGCGGAAAGAAGAGTACCTGTACTTGCGTCACCTGAAACAGGGCGTTCGCGGCCTTTCCAATATGGAGAATTTACTGTGGCTCCGGTTTCGAAAACAATTCGTACAGCTCAACTTCCCCATCCGAATGGACCAGCAAAAAGCACGGGAACTGTGTATGAACGGCGATTTCATCGCTTATGATTACGAGAAATTCATTTCCGAAATGCGGGATGAAAAGTTTTCGCGCGAAGTAAGCCAGGGATTCTACTATTACGGTCAGCTTACCGAAACCCCGGAATATGTGGCATTGATCTACCTGACAAAAAACGAATTTGCAGATTTCGACGAACCGGTCTTTTTTACACTGGCTGTTTTTTCTACCGAAGGAAAATTGCTTGATAAAAAGCAACTGGCGGGTGGAAATCTTTATATGAACGAGCTAACTGAGGCGCAAATCCTGAAAGATCGTACGATCGAGGTCAAAACGTATGATCTGACTTATGAAAAAGATCCAAAGAAATTCGGGTATGAAGAAAATCGTGTTACAGATCGACAACTGAGCACAACGAAATTTTGGCAATTGAGCGAATCCGGGAAAATCGAGCAAAAACCACTGAGATCAGCCTCTCTTAAATTGTAGTAAGTGCCTCACAAAACCTTTGCGGATCATCAACTCTGCAAATAGCAGATTCGGAATCCAGCTTGCGTATGCCAGCAATATGTAGGTCGAAACCGGGTCGAGCGGAAGGTTGATCACGTCAAAAAGGTAAGCGTAGAAGCGCAAGGTAATCGCTGAAAGCGTGAGCGCGTAACTGCGTAACATCCATTGTCCATGTATTTCATACTTTTTCTTCCGGAGCGTAAGATACGCAAAGAGCGTGAAGGCAATCCAGCAAAGTGATAAACACACAAAACTGATCTGTGCCGCTATTCCGCCGTTTGCGTAAAAGGACATCACGAGAGCTGCCGGTCCGCTTAAAATAAGAAGCACAGACAGGTAAACAGAGCCGGAAATACGATGTAAAAGCGGTTTTTTCCTTAAAATGTAGCGGATAAACTGGAATGCTCCGCAAATGATCAGCAGAAAACTGCTAAAGACATGAATGTAAAAGCTTGTTCGCCACAGAAAAATATGATAGATCAGTTGTTTAGTTGCCAGGAATTCGATCCCGGGACGAAAGGCTAAATAGGGAAGTGAGAGTGCGACCAGGAGGTACGAGGACCACGCTACAATGACGAAAAAAAGGACATTTTTAAAGCGAAGCATGGATTTACCAGTATCTCGGGCTAAAAACAGTGCTGTCGTCAGCGACAAAGTCATAAGCCATTTCGCCCTCTTCGGGTAAATGGATAAGCCGTATTTTCAGTTTTCGGTCGAAACGTGTGTTCGGTTGCCAGTCGATCTCGATCAGTGAATCGTGAAAATTCCAGCTACCGGTGATCTCTTTGAGTTGCGTGATTTGGGGATCATCCGTTCCGGGGTAATAAACATAAGTGCAGAATCCGTCGTTTTCAAAGAAAATATCTCCTTCCTCATTTCCGATCGTGTAAAAATAATTTGCGAAACTGTTTTCGTCGAGTTCCACGATTTCGCGGTCATCCGCCTGGAATTTCTCTAGTTGAAAGGATTTAGTTCCGATGTACGGATCATTGGCTGTCCAGGTTCCCGTCATTCGAAAAGTTTTCGGATCAATCCGGAAAGAAAAGGTCCCGTCGTACGGATCGTCCCCCGGTTCGGCTGCGTTCATGAAGATCTCCGAAGAATCCAGGGTGACCGATCCCGAAATATTCCGTTGAAGACCTTTGACGATATTATAGCCGGCCACATGCGCGTCACTCACAAAAGTCAGAACGATGCGAATCTGATCTTTTCCGAACGAACCTTTATAAATCCCGGTAAGTGTGTCGTAATTATAGGCAACATAAAGAGGTATATCTGTTTCGGCAAGTTTTTCGCCGGTATTTGATTCCGGAGCCGGCTTTTGACCGGAGCAGGCACTCAAAAATAAAAGCGAAAGGCACGTAATATATAATAAGCAGTATTTCATAGCTGGTTTTCAGCGAAAATAGCGCTTTTTTGTTAGCCAATTTATTTTTTCAGAAGTGCTTCAGCCTGTTTCGCGTAAAATCCGCCGGATTGAGAAATTTCAGTCAACAAACGACGTGCGGCCTGTACTTCTCCCGAATTTTTCTGAGCTAAGGCCAGAAACCAGCCCGCTTCTTCATCGAAATTGGAATAGCTATGTGTCCGGACTTTTGAAAAACAGGTTTTAGCCTGCGCGTAATCGCCGAGATTATAATAGCAGAGCCCTCCGTAAAACAGTGCGTTGATGTCGTCAGGATATGTTTTTAAAATAACTTCAAATCGCGACAGGGCTTTTTTGTAATTCGCGCGGTTAAAATAACTCAGTGTTTTTCGGATGTATTCGTCATACGGAATATCGACCTGTCGCCAGGCCGGATCTTCCGTTACTTCGGTCTCATCATCTTCCAGGTTTGCCGGAGTTCCGCCCATGACGATCTGTCGCGTTTCTACGGTGTTGGCCGATCGGTATGCCCGGTAGTCGACAAGTTTAAGGTCTTCCGGATAATATTCTTTAGCCTGTTTCCGGGATGTGACGAGTTTTGCCTCCGGTTCAGGGAGTTTGTCGGCCGGTTGAGCGGGTAAGGGTTCAACGGGTGAAACGGGCAGGCTGACATCCGGTTTTTGAAGCGGTTCCTTGTGCGTATGCGGTTTTTCTGTTTTCGGATGCGGAAGATCCTGTCGTGTGATTTGCTCATTGCTGTTAATTTCGTCGAGCTGCTGAATTTCTTCCGGGATAATGTCGGCCTCGTCGATCGTGATCTCCACTTCTCTTTTCCCGAGTTGTGAAATCGTTTGCTGTTGCTCACTGATCGTATTTCGTTGAACGAGGATGAAAATGACCGTAATGACGGCAAATGCCCCGACGGGAACGAACCACTTCCAGTTTCCGGATGAAGTTTTCCGGTAAAACTTCCGGTCTGCGGATTTGAGCAGTTCGAAACTTTCCGGGTGAAGTGCATAACCGAGCAGCGCATCCCGTTCGAAAGCGTCCTGTGTTTGGGCAAGAATTTGCTGTCTTTCTTCGGGAGTCGCGCGGATAAATTCAGCGATTTGAGACCGCGTCAACCCGCCGGGACTGTCCTTATATATATGTCTTGCATTCATTTTCCGTTTTCCAGTTTAATTTTCAGGTTCCGCTTTCCATTTTGAATGGCGCTTTTCACTTGCTTCAAAGGGATGTGAAGTTCATCGGCAATTGCGTCATAGGATTTTCCTTCCAGGTAAAAGAGGCGAATACATGTTTGCTGCTCACTTTTTAATTCGGGAAGTAAACCATCCAGTTTGTCGAGCAACGCTTCTTTTTCCAGTTGTTCCGCTTGTTGGTCATCCGCTTCGAGGTTGTTTTCGAAAAGCGTGCTATGTTCTTTTCCTTTGCGGCTGCGAAGAAGCATAAAACATTCGTTGCGCGTGAGTGTATAAAGCCAGGAACGGAAATACGAGATCTCATGCCGAAGAATGCGTTGCGGTAATTTTTCAAACACGGACATCAGCATGTCCTCGGCTTCCACTTCCTGTTGCAGGTATTTCATGCAGGCTCCGAGAACGAGATGGGCATACCGTTCATAGAGCACACCGATAATTTCCGATTCCCGTTCTGTTTTATAGAGGACGATCAGTTCTTCATCAGATAAAGAGTTGTATTTTCGTTTTTTGCTTCGGAACATGCTTTTATAAGATGTGCGAATGTAGGAAATTCCATAAAAGTTACTGAAAATAGATTGATAAGATGAAAAAGATTGCAATGATCACCAGCGGCGGGGATGCTCCGGGAATGAATGCCTGCATTCGCGCGATCGTCAAGACCTGCCTCACGGAAGGTATCGTTCCGTTCGGTATCGAAGATGGTTACCAGGGAATGATCGAAGGACGTGGCGGCGAACTGGGCTATCGCGATGTCGATAATATTGTGCAACGGGGCGGAACGATCCTGGGTTCGGCACGCTCTGCCGAGTTCAAAACCCCGGAAGGTCGTCAGCGTGCTATTCGGTTTTTGTCCGGTGAGCACGTGGACGGGTTAATTGTAATTGGTGGCGATGGTACCTATACCGGCGCACATATATTAAGTAAGGAATGGGATTTACCGATAATCGGGATTCCCGGAACCATTGATAACGACATTTTCGGAACGGATCATACGATTGGCTACGATACCGCATTGAACACCGTTGTACAGGCCGTCGATAAGATTCGCGATACCGCCAGCAGTCACCACCGTATCTTTTTTGTAGAAGTGATGGGGCGCGATGCCGGCTTTATAGCATTAAACAGTGCCATTGCCAGCGGAGCCGAATCCGTGCTGATACCGGAGGAAAATACGAATATAGAGGAACTCGTTTCAGATATTCGGACGCAGAATAAGGGCAAGCGCAGCTCGATCATACTTGTGGCCGAAGGTGACGACGGTGGAGGAGCGAAGGAAATTATGGAAAAAGTAAAGCCGCATTTACCCGAATTCGACATCCGTCATACCGTTTTAGGACACGTGCAGCGTGGCGGAAGTCCTTCTGCTTTTGACAGAATACTCGCGACACGCATGGGAAATACAGCCGTCGACCTGTTAATTGGCGGAAAATCGAACCTCATGATCGGATCAAAAGGAGACCGTATCATTACCGATTACATTGAAAAAGGCATCAAATTACATGCGCAGCCGGATCTCCATAAGCTGCATTTGCTGGATAGACTCCGCACACGTTAATTAACGTGTAAAAAAGTTTTCGATAATAGTTGGTTAACATTCAGTGTGTTGTCGGGATTGGGTTAAAAAAGATTAAAAAAAGATGGAGTAAAAGGTTGCGGAAGTAAAAAAGGGTGGTATCTTTGCACCCGCTTTCAGACGGA
>CAYMEW010000045.1:0-24186 GCA_964389755.1 uncultured Flavobacteriales bacterium
TTTTATTTCGACTGACTCAAATTTATGCCTAATCCCCAACAATTGGTCTTGATCCTTAATAAGATGTTCGTAGGCTTTGATATTACGCTCAATAATCCATTATCCGCTCACTTTACTAAGTACTTTATAATTATTCGCTTGTCGAAAACTCAACTGGATCTTTGAAAAAACCAATGAAAAGATCTACGGATACACAAGACTTGCCAGGTGGCATGAAGAAGTGGCAAAGTCCGGTTTTAAATCCTTCAATACCATTTCCAGAACCATTATGAACCACTACAAAACGATCTTAAATTACTTCGATAACCGAAGCACCAATGCTTATGCCGACCGCGAAGCAGCACTGAAGGTAGTCGTTTAATGCCAAAATAAAAGCCTTCAGAGCGCAGTTCGGAGGAGTCACCGACGTTGGATTCTTTTTATTCAGATTAACCCGGATTTATGCCTGATCCCCAACAATTAGTCTTGATCCCATCTTCATTCTCACGCTCCGCTCTCGCTCTGAAAAAGAAAAGCATCTGATCCGATTTTAGTCAGAATGAGAAAGAGAGCAAAAATGAGGAAAAAAGAAAAGCATCACTTCGCGATGCTTTTCTTTTTGTGTGACCTCGCCAGGATTCTAACCTGGAACCTTCAGAGCCGTAATCTGATGCTCTATACAGTTGAGCTACGAGGCCGGCTTTGTCGTTAAGACGGGGGCAAAGATAAGTGCTTTTTGCTTCCCCGCAAAGCTTTTTTTTAATTTTATTCGATAACGGCAGATATACCTCTGTCCAGCAAGCCACTGCACATCGGTTTTAATTTGTCAAATGAACCGCTTCTTACCTGGCACTTGCCATTATAATGAATGATCATCGTGCATTGCTCCGCCTGTTCCAGTTCGTGTTTACATACTTTGATCAACGATTCGATCACGTGGTCAAAGGTGTTAACGTCGTCATTGTAAACGATCAGGTCGTGCTGATCTAACAAGGTTTCCACTGCCAGTACTTCTTCTTCGAGCTCTGTCATGTATTTTAATTTTTTACAAATATCGGGAATTAAGCGCAAAGCAAAAAGTTTATTTTTTGGCGGAAAGCAGGCGTTCAATGGCGTTTCTAACGTCATTCACTTCCGTCTCCTGTACCCGGTAGACGATCAGTCGATAACCGCTTTCGGTGCGCTCCCAGTACTTTTCATAGTTCAGCCGCAACAGGTAATCGCTTAGTTCGCCGGGAATGATGTATCCCCGTAGTTCGTAATGAAGATCTGTATACGAACCGGAGTCCGCTTCCGAAGGCGGCTCAATTTGCAGCGTATCGAATGATGCCGGCCATTTACGGATACCTGTGAGGATTTCGGGATCATTCACGCGCACGGATTTAATGAGTGAGTCGTTCTTGTCGTAATAGAAGCTTCCGTGCGTATTGTAACGTTTGAGCTCTTCACGCGGATAACGGTCGTACTTTTCGTTAGAGATCAGCTGATATAGTTCAGGTTCGCGTATGTCGGAAACAAAAGCTACCGTATCTACCTGGCTGTTTATTTCAGGTTCGGAAGCCGTGATTTCAGCTCCGTCGGACCCCGGCTGTTCCAGTATTCCCGGTCCGTCGCGGTCGAGTAAGTTCGCCGCTTCGGAAAGGGTAATGCGTCTTCCCTGGTAATAGGCCGTTATGAACGCATCGCGGATTCCGCGGTCGATGGCTTCCTGTCGCTTCGGACGCGCTTCATCAACACTCTGGAAAATACCGCTCGAATAACGGATCTGCCCGTTATCAAGACGCTGAGTGATCAACGGACTGATGTTCTTCAACTGCGCGTGTGGCACCGGGCGGTTGTATACACCGATCTGCACGGTGTAAAACAATCCTTTTCGTAGCTCAACGGCTTCGGCCTTTGCTGCGCCGGGAGCTTCGTTGTAGGAAACAGGAGATACTTTCTGAACTTTGCCGGTATCCTGCAAACCGAGTTTTTCGGCCGTGTTCTGGCTTGCTTCCAGAACAAGTGTTTCCTGGTCCTTTGATACACATGCGCCGGAAGCGGACAATCTGCGCGCTTCTGCAATCGGAATGCGTTCGCCGTCGCAATAAGCCACCAGGAAGGCATCGGAATAACCAAGTCCACGAATGCGACCGCGCGCCTCGAGTCCCTGGCCTTCGGAAACGAAATAGCCGGCCATATAGCGGGTTATTCCACTCGCCAGTTTTTCCCCGGAAACGGGATTGAATTCACTAAAGGTATTTTCGGGGATCGGGCGGGAAAAGGCACCTACCTGTACGCGATAGACAAGTCCTGAAGGTTGTTTCACATCCACCGGTATCGTTTGTTTTATTTCAGAAATGACCTGCTTCTCCCCGATTTCCAGTCCGGCTGCCGGAAGAGTCATGAGTGCCGTCCCTGCCACAAGTTTTGAAACCGGCGGCACGCCGCGTGTAAGTAGGTTTTGTATTTTCATAGGCTCCTGTTCCCTGCTGATTTGTTGATCTAAAATAGTCTGCGCATCTTTCAGTTTCGATGCCAGCGAATCCCTCTGTAATTCAAGTCGGCGCAGCGCGTCGAATTCCGCTTCCCCGATCGATACGGAACCGAAACGGATCTTTCGCCGTAATTGATTCGCCTGCCGGTCAGCCTGCGCAAGTTCCTGTGTGATTTCCTGAACTTCGTTATGCTGTGCGTAGATGTCCCGGTAGCTTTCGGACGTAGCCAGGTCGTATTCTTCCTCGTAGCTCAGGGCTTCGTCAATAGCCGCCGGTGCAAGCGCGGGATCCGTGGTACGAACTGACAATTCCCGGGAAATACGTGCTTCTTCGGCATTAAGGGATTTCAGCGTTTCTTCGGCCTCTTCCAGTTCACGACTTAGTGATTCGCGGTCTTTCCGTTTTGCATTTTCCAGTTCCTTTTGCAGGCGTTCGATTTCGTATTCTATTTCACCGATACTTATTGTAACCTGCCGCTGTCGCGCTTCAAGCTCTGTTTGAGATTGCAATGAAACCTGTTCCTGCTCTTCCAGTTGGGCGATCCGCGTTTGTTCCCAGATTTCTTCCAGCACCCGGTTCGCTTCGATCTGCCTGTCCCGCGCCTGTTCGAGTAAATAGCGTTTTACTGCCGGATCCTCGCTTTCTTTCGCATCCGCTATGAGTTGCGCGACTTCCTCTGACATTTGTTTATTTTGATAGGTGGCCACCTGCATTTCCGAAGGATCCGCCGTTTGTTCGAGGGAAGCGAGTAATTGATCGTTCTGACCGGAACCTTCACGCAGTTCGGCGGCTACCAGTTCTGAGATTCGTTGGTTTTCGCGACGATCCAGTTTTGCAAGTGCATCTTCTGTTTTTCTTCGTTCGCGGCTATTATCCGGATGATCCGGCAATTTAGCCAGGCTGTCTTTTTCAGAGCGAATGGCCAGAAGTTCGGGATCCTGAACGGAATTCGACAACTCATCGGCCTGTTCTTCATTTTGTAAAGTCAGTGTCTCCAGTTCACCGATACGCACCGATACAGCGCGTCTGTGTTGACGCACCCGCTCCAGTTCGTCGCTTATAAGCCGTTGTTCTTCAGACCCGGGAAGCGTCGAACGTGTTTTCTCCAGTTCTTGTTCATACAGGTTCAACAGCGAATCGCGCACTTCGAGTTCTTTTCGGGAAGTTTCCCCCGGGACGTCCTGAAGCAGTTTCGCGTTTAAGCCAAGGTCTTCCCGCAGCGATTGCAGCAGTTCGGATGTTGAAACCTGACCGGCAGGATCGTTCATTCGCGCCAATTCGTTTTCCAGCGCAGCCGCGCGCAGTGCATTCGCCTCAGCCAGTTGAGTCAGCACTTCTTTACGTGCCCGGTGTATTTCGGGATTACCGGTAGTCGCCGTTTCTTCCTCCCTGATCGCCGCCTGGAGTTGCAGACCGGTTTTTTGAATCAGCGCAAGTTCAGCAGCCGGGTCGCCTTTTGCGCGTTCGATATCCCGGTTGTAGTTCGGCACCTGTTCTTCCAAAAGCGCTCCCTGCTCGATTGCTCCGACGAGGATCTCCACCCTTCTTTGGGATTCGTCGGTTATTTTTTGCTCCAGCTCAGTTGCGATTTCTGCAAGCAGTTCTGCTTCCCTCCGTGCAGATTCATCCTGAACCGTATTTTCGTTTCGCTCCGATAACCGTTCGCGAACGGTTCGCAGCATCTCGCGGTCGAGTTCCAGCAATTGCTCCAGCCGTTCGTTCTCGTCACTTGTTTGTTGAATGCGCTGCCGCTCTTTTTCGTAGGACGGATCTGCCGAAGCGAGTACGTCTGCACGTTCCGGTAGTGTCGCAACCGGCGGATCTGGTTGGGTTTGTTGACGCGACAGGTTCGCCAGTTCATCGGTTCTGGAATCGATCTCGGCATGCGCCTTGCGAACAAGGTTGTCGATCAGTTCTTTCTCTGCGAGCAAGGCCGGATCATCCGGATGTGAGAACAAGTCTTTTTCCACAAGTTGTGATCGCCGATCGAGTTTCCCGAGCAGACTTTCATCCAGTAAATTCAGTGCCTCGTTACGCGCTGTTGCTGTCAGGGTCACATTGTTTTCGATGCGTTCGCGGTCGCGGTCATACTCCGGGTATACTTCGGTCATCAGCTGTTCCCGGGAAACCGCTTGCTTTTCAGGAACGGTAAATTCTTCCCGCAGCGCGAGCACCTTTCCTTCCTGGACCGCGCGTAACTCTTCAAGGTAGTCAGCCTTTTTACGCACCACCGGATCCGGTGAGTTCGCATCCGTTCTGGCTATTTCGGAGTTTATAGTTTCCAGCAGGTTTTCTTCAAGACTAAGTCGTTGCTGTTGTTTTTCAGTGATCGTGAGGTTTTCATTGGAATCAATTGCCTCCAAACGTTCTTCGTATCGTGGAAAAACGAGTTTCAGCACGGCTTCCCTGGAATCAACCACTTCCGCGGCATTTAAGCGGTCGAGTTCTTCGCGTTGACGCTGTGTGAGGTCCTCAAACTGTTGTGCAAGCCGCTCCAGTGCATTTTCGCGTTCCCGCAGAGTCGTATTTTCGGGTTGTTCGTCCAGTTTTTTCCGAACGTCCTCCTGTTGCGTGCGTATCAGATCCAGAACGCGTTCTTCTTCGGCAAGCAATTGTTTTGCCTTTTCTGCCGGGTCCAGTGAATCGTTATTCCGGATGTTCAGCGCACGCGTTTCGTGATCCGGGGCGAGTTCTGACATGATTTTTTCCCGGCTTGTGTCCGTCATCGCTTCCGCTTCCGTCTCTGCCTGCAATTGCCTGCGCTGTTGCATGAGCATTTCCCGTTCGTGCACAGTCGTTTCATTCTCCGGATCTGACTCAAGATCGTTTGACAGCAAAGCCAGGCGTTCATCCAAAGCAGTTAGTGTCTGCTCACGAAGTTTTTCGACGGCAATTTGTTTTTCTTCCGGCGTAACTGATTCATCCGAAAGGATGCGCATTTTTTCCGTTTCATAATCCGGCAGGTTGTTTTTCTGGCGATCGGAACCCGAGGAAGCAAGTTCATTTTCCCGTAGTTTTTGCAGTTCCTGGTCCACGTATTTGCGTAGTGAATTGCTATTGGTCGAATTATTCTCCAGGTAGGCTTTGCGCACCGTTTCTTTATTCAGGGCTTGTTCCGGGAGCGGATTGGATGCAATGGAATTATTTAAATTCAATTCCTGATCGAGCAGTTCACGCCGGTTCCGAAGCGCCTCCTCCTTTTGCACAAGAAAGGTTACCTGATCTTCTAGCAAGCGCATTTCATTCTTCTTCGAATCGATTTGCCGCTGTAGCTCTTCCTGCTCTTTTCTACGGGCACTTTCAAGCTGTGCTTCCAGATTGTTGATGTTATCTCCGGCCGTTTTTACGGATTGCGAGTAAGAATTCCGTTCCTGTTGAATTTTGCTGAGTTCCGTTTCGATCGAATCCTTTTGTGCGATCAACTGGCTTTGTTCATCATTCTTACGGGCATTAAGCGCTTTTTGAACAACGGCGTGATTTTCCCGCAGGACTTTCAGAGCGGCATCCTCCTTATCTTCGGATACGGCTTTCCGCAGCTGGCTGACAAGTTCTTCTACTTCTACCGCGCTTTCATTTTCTGAAGTATGGGAAGGTTCTACGTCCAGGGAATCGTACATTGCGAGTAGTCTCCTGCTTTCCAGGGCAAGTGCTTCCTGTTTGTCAATCAGTGCGCGCGCTTGTTCCAGCAAGTCCTTTTTTTCCAGGTTGGAAGCGGCTTTATTGGCTTCACTGGTCAGCTGACGTACCTGTTTGTCGAGGGAATTGCTCTCCTGCGTATTTTTCTGTACCTGCACGAGGATTCGCTGTGCTTTGTTTTCAGCGTAATGCGCTTCTTCATTCAGCATGGCTACCCGGCTTTCGAGCAGGTCGGCCACTTCGCTCAGACTGTATTTATCGAGCCCGAGCTCACTCAATATCTGCCTGTTTTCGGCTTCGCGGTCAAGTTGATCCAGGTCGAATTCCTGTTCATTGACCTCGAGTTTGGAACGCTCTTTTAAAACCTGCGCGATGACGCCCTGTGGATCTTCGACTTCCTGGTCGAACTGGTCGATTACGCGAATGATCGGGCCGTCTGCACTCTCTTCGTGAATAATCAGTTGTTTCAGCGGTTTGAATTCGCGGAGGAAGGGAATACTGACCACGGCTTTGTAGGTTTCATCGTTTCCTTCCACTTCCATCACGTATTCATACTTTCCACCCTTCGGGAAGGTGATCAGGTAACTTTTCCGCTCGTTGGAAGCAAACCGTCCGATCTCATTGCCGGTCGCAAAATCATTAATCGTGATCCGGATGCGGGAGTCCGGACTGATGGTCGATTTAAAATCGCCTTTTACAACTGCCAGTTGGATCGGTACGCGCGTCACACGCGTTTTATAAACGTATACTTTATTGTCCGAACTTTGGCGGGCAGAAGCAAACCACGCGTTTTCATTGAGCGAATCGACGATGTAGAAAATGTCATCATCGGGGGAAGACACGGCGAAATCCATGTTTTCGGGCGGGCCGAAAGTGTTCTTATCTGCGTCGAACCGACAGCGAAAAACGTCGTAGCCTCCCATGGAATTGTGTCCTTTCGAACTGAAATAGAGGTATTGTCCGTCCGGGTGCATGTATGGAAAATCTTCGTCATACGCAGAATTGACGCCACCGGGAACGCGTTGCGGGTCCCCCCAGCCACCTGTTGGCAAACGCCGGCGAATGTAAATATCGAGCCCGTTTGCATCGTCGTCGCCGTAACTTGAATAAAAGATCTGTTTGGCACCGGTGGGAAAGTGAACGAGTGGAACATGTCCGCGCTTTTTATCGATTTTCGACTGAAATTCCGTATTGACGAGGATCGTTCCGCCAATATTGGTGAGGTCGTATAGTCGGTAGAATTTGTCGAGGCCAATCTCTGTTTTGGAAGAAACCACGAGGTCGGTGATGGTTGTCATCAGCTTTTTCCCGTTCTGACAGGTTTCGATCTGTCGCGAAGTCCGGAGCACGGGATCCGCCTTTGAACCGGCCTTATCGAGGTAAATGCTGTAATTTTTGATCGCTTCGTTGAACTGGTAGTTCAGTTGCAGCGCTTTTCCGAGGTAATACCAGGCTTTCGGATCCGTTTGCGGATCGCTAACCGCATAGTTCAGGTAGCGCAGGGCTTTTTCTTTATTATCCGAATTGTAGAGCAGGCAGGTGCCATACGCGTAATTGTAATTGGTATTCCGCGGATCGAGTGAAAGGAGTTGCAGGTACAAAGGAGTCGCTGCGACAAACTGTTCTTCCCGGAACAATTTATCCGCCTTTTCGCGTGTTTCCGCTTCGGTCTGTGCAAAGAGACCCGACGGAAATAAGAAGCAGAAAAGTAGCAGTATTCTATGACACCAGCATTTCACTAACTCAAATACATCTCGTTTTTATCCGTTTCGTGTTACGCTTTTCGGTGAAAAAGGTTCATTTTGTTTTCATTTCCGCGAATGAGCCTCCCGATGTTCTTCTTATGTGCGTAAATCACGAGCAAAGATAACACAATCGTAAAGATTGTCAGATAGATAGATGTATTTCCGAAAACGAAGCGTACGATGAACGGAAAAGCAACGGCACTTATGATCGCACCGAGTGAGACATACTGACTGACAATAAAGGTTACCAGGAAGATCAACACGCAGATCCCGGCCGCCGGCGGATGGATACCGATCACCACTCCGAGCGAGGTTGCCACACCTTTTCCGCCTTTAAAACCCGCAAATAACGGCAAGACGTGTCCTATCACCGCGGCGATCGCGGCGATGAGCTGAACCTGGATCAGGTGCTCGTTCTTCCAGGGCAAAGGAAGTATTACAAACGGCAGGAACGTTGCCAGGAAACCTTTTACGATGTCTACTGAAAGCACGACAATTCCCGCCTTTTTGCCGAGCACCCGAAAGGTATTTGTCGCTCCGGCATTTTTACTGCCGTGCTGTCGGATGTCCATTCCGTACCATGCCCTTCCTACCCACACCGAAGTGGGGATCGATCCGAGCACATAAGCCAGCAGTCCGAATAGTAAAAAATCCATAACACTTATTCTACTCCGAAGTAACGCAAGAATTTCGTAAGATATACCCGGTTCGTTACGATCTCGTATACGAAGTTCTTCGATTTGCGTTTATCGTCTTTCAGCCCGGCGATGGCGTTGTTAAATTCCGCGTCGCCGCTCAGGATGCGTAGTTGCCCGTCCTTTTTAACCATCTGATAATCGAAATAGTAATCGAGTCCGGCGGGCAGGTTGAACCAGATCCCGTATTTATCTGACATCGCGCCGGAATAAGTTTGCTGGAAAAAGGCCTTCACCGGAACCTGTTTAAGGATCGGGGTTTCGAAGAAATTGAGCAGGTACGCATTATCCGTTTCGGTGATCAGACCGCGCTCCTGGAAGTTGCCGCTGCTAAAAGAATAGAGTTTCAGCCCGGTCACGATAAACGCGGTTTCGAGTTCGGACGGTAATTTTTTGATTTCTCCTTTAATG
Source organism: uncultured Flavobacteriales bacterium (assembly GCA_964389755.1). Lineage (GTDB taxonomy): Bacteria > Bacteroidota > Bacteroidia > Flavobacteriales_D > Crocinitomicaceae > JBBSUQ01. The sequence goes on from CAYMEW010000045.1 coordinate 8,944, forward strand.
GTGTAATCACTTTTGAGTTTGTCCGCCGTTTTCTGATCGGTCCATTCGAGGATCGCCTGTTCGAGCGAAGTTCCGTTAAAATCAAGCGGCTTGAGCCCTTCGATCGCAACAATACGTGCGGCCGCATCTTCCATGATGCCTTTGTCGATAGGAATGTGGAAGCGTGCCGTGATGTTCATTTCGGTGCGTCCTGTAGACTGGTTGTAACTAACATTTCCCACCGCGTCCACCGGTGCTTCACCGAAATCCATTCCGAGGTTGATCACACCGCTTCCGTTCATGGAACAGCTTTCGGTATGCAGGGCCAGGAAATTCCCTTTTTCACTTCGGTTCAGGAGTTTTTCCCGTGATCCGATCTGGAATTCCTTCGCATCGAAACTATACTGGAGGTAACCGCTGGATGAAATCGCGATGATGTCGTCCGGACCTTCGAGGGCCGAGAGGAACGTCGGGTACAGGTAAATGCTGTCTGTTACCCGTGAGTCGTGCCAAACGATCCCGGCTGTGATCGGTTTTCCTTCGAGGTTCTTCATCTCTGTTGAAACGGGAATCTGGATGTTTTTCGGATCGATCGCCGCACTAAAGGCGAGCCAGTTGCGCTCGAACTTGTCACAATCGTGGTTGATCCGCGTGGCGCCGTCAAAGTAAATTCCCTGGCTGGCCGCCCGGATGTTGACCTTTCCGTAATAATCGAATTGCGGACTGAGCCTGAATTCGTCTTCGGGGGAAACCTGTCCGTAGGCAACAGTCTGGTAACTCGAGTCGAGGCCTATTTTATCGATGTTAATGAGCGTCATCGTGCTGTCCATATCGTAATACGGATACTTCGCAGAGCCGGAATAAGCGCGTCGAGCCGTGATCTCCACATTTGCCTGGCGGAACGTATGGTACTTCGTAATGTAGTTCGCCACGATCTTCGCATTGGTGAGCGGGTCCATTTTGGCTTTCTTCCGGATGTTGATCTTCATACTGTCCGGATAGATGCGCGCATCCGCAATATCGAGGTATTCCACCTCGCTGCAATAGATCGTTTTTTCCTTCAGGCTGAATTTGGCTTTCGGCGCACGGAACTGCAGCGAATCCTGCTTCGGGTTCACAGAGAAAAAGTTCGGTCCGCTCAGGTCAAGGTCGCTGTTAATGGCAATGTCTTTTTCACCGTTCGATTGCATTTCAATGGACTCGCGGTCCATAAACCAGGTAAACTGATCCATTTTACAGACATACTGGTTTACCGGGAAGGCAACGGTCGTCTCTCCCCTGTTCGATTTGAACTCGCCCTTGCGGTCTTTGAATGAAATGTGTGTATTGACATTATCTGTATTAAATGCCAGTGGGTCTTCTCCCTCTTCCTGGTAATTATTTTTCAGGCTGAAACTCGAGGTGTCGGCATTTATATCCCAGCGTTTGAAGGTGTAATTATCGGAAACGGTTGTTGCCGTGTTAAAGGTCATCAGCCCCGATCCGTTCATTCCCTCCGGTCGCACGATAGCCGTTCCGCGAAGTCGTGCCTCGCCTTTGAAAAAGGACAGGTCGTTCTTCGGAGTGGCGGCAGCTTTCAGGTAGTTGCTTTTCGGAACATAGGTCACGAAAACATCCTCGCCGGTGACGTCCGGGAACTGTACGCCGTTCTCAACTGCTGTGTTGGTGAATTGCGCATAACCGATGGTTGAATCCGGCAGGAAGGTAAAAGCTTTTGATAAGGACGACGATTTTACGAAGTTGATTGTTCCGGCACCCTGCAAACCGTTGTTGGAAAGTACGATCTTGTTGTCGTATTTGGCTTTTGGTCCGTAAAAATCGTAGCCTCCGGCCGGAGCCTGCGTTGAAAATCCAAATGAATAGTCAGGCATGATCTTTACAGGTTCCCTGAATTTCGGAAAAATACCTGCGGACGTAAGTTCACCTTTGAGTTCCATGGTTTTTTCGTTAAAAGTCATGAGGCTGTCGCGTGTAAACGGGTCAACGGTATAATAAAAGCGTGTGCTATCGTATGCTCCGCGGTAAATATTCGGCGAATTATAATAGATATAGGCCGGTTTTTTCGAAATAAGCTGCGGAAATTGTTTTCCTTTTTCTTTCAGTCCGCTTCGGTTACCCGGATCGTCCACAAGCAGTTCGCCGGTGATTCCCCATACGGCACTTTGCATCGTGATCGGTCGTTTCCCGTCGCGTTCGCTGAGCGGGAGCACCCGGAAATAGGTTTCGCCGGTCTTTAGCAGGTTCACCTTGTTATCGGCATAATTGTAATTCCCGGAGAGGATATTTATCTGCGATTTACCGGCATTGAGCCAACCGTTGAATTCGAAATCCCGGTTCTTTTTAACGATCACTTTACTATTTGAAGGAAAGACCACCGCATTTTGAAGGTCCGAGATCTGTACGAGGTCCACGGCATCCAGGTCGATGGTCAGTGAACTTAAACTCAGCACACCGAAGTTCTTTTTGAGCCTGCGCTCTTCATTTTGCTTCCGGTATTGTGCTGCGAGTGCCTGCAGGTTCGGATCCGCCTGGATCTGCTCATCGCTGTAACCGGTGAGTTCCTTCGGTCGCATGTCGGACACAAAAATGATGTTATCATAATCTTTTTTACCGGCACGTGCCTGCACGAAGTTATTGAGTTTCGGGTTGATGGTCACCGTTTTCGTTTCGGTATCATAGCTGATAAATCCGAGGTTGGAAAGTTCGAGCAATTGCGATTTGGCCTGTTCAATGGTTTTCCCGAGTGCCGAAGCGGCTTTTCCCTCATCCATAACGTATTCATCGTACTTGTAAGCATACTGTGATAAAGCCACAAGCGGATGCGTTCCCTGCATTCCCTGGAGTTGCTCGTAGAGACGCGCATCGAAAAAATTCCGCGATTCCATGCGGGCAATGCGTTGTTCCTGGCTCACCCCGACGTCATACGTTAGCAAAATTTCCTGGGAATCAAATGCCCAGGTGAGTTTCGGAATGTACATATCCACCATGTGATAGGAATTCTGGAAAGGAGCCTGCCCGATCCCGAGAGAGGTTCGCGCACATTCCATAATCTTATTTTCGGTATCGTACTTGAAGTCGGCTCCCGGATGGTAGATCGAATCCTGGTTGTTATTCAGGTAGAGCGTAACGGCTCCCCGGTGTGTACCGAGCGTTTTGGGATTGATGATAAACTGCTGCGAACTTACCTGTGCAAAGGTTTTACCGGCACGTTTTACGATTACTTTGGCCGGTTCCTCCGGTGTTCCGAGCCCGACAAAATTGTCGCCACGCAGTGAAAATCCACCGTCATAGTCCACGTTCGGACGAATTTCCGAGATGCGGAGTCTTTTCTCAAAAGAAAGGAATTGCGGGTAGATCTTATCTTCTTCGCGATTGATCCGGAATGCTCGTTCGGAGAGTTTTCCCGCTGTCGGTTTGGAAAAATACGCGGAAGTCAGCATAACCGTGTCCACGTTCAGGTTGCTCGATTTCAGCGAAGCATCGTATGATTTCAGGTCTGCGTAGAACTTATTCTTATCGAGTTCTACTTTTTCCCAGGTCACACGGCCTCCTTTTCCTTCCCATTTTTTCAGGATCGGGTCGAAAACGCCGCTCGTGTGATAGACATTGATACTGTCCAGGTAGGGTTTTTCCTTCGCTTCATTCCGATCATTATTCTCCACCCGGCAGACCAGGTTCCCGTCGGAGCAAATTACGTACGGCTTGTCATCGTATTTGAACTCGTAGGTCCCGCCTTCAAAGAACCACTCGAAATTGGAGGATTCGGAGAGTTTTCGCTCTGAAAAGAACCCTGCTGAAAATTCAATAAAATCCTCAAATTTCCGCACGTTACGCGAATCGAGCATGTTATCGACGGAATTGTGCCAGGCATCGTAACTGGACCGGGGTTGTTTGGTGCGGACGAATGAATAGACCGAAAATACGTAATTATAGATCTCCGGGTACGGTTTCAGTCGCTTGCTTTCCATGAGGTTTGCCGTTTCCACCATTTTGGTAAAGTAAGCATCCGGAAAATCACTGCTTTCGAGCAATGCTTTGGGAAGCACATCCTTTGCGAAATCGGAAAAATCACCCTTGCCATAATCCGAGAGCGATTTTTGAAATTCTTTGACGAATTTTTCGCGGTTAGCAGAATAGCTTTGTGCCAGCCCGATTCCCATGATACAGGTGGCCAGGCAGGCAAGTGTCATTTTTTTCAGCATGGATCAATTGTTTTTGGTCATTACCAGCGCAGCCCAACTTTCCCGCGTATAGGTAAGAAATACGTCCAGCCCTAACGGACTGCAAAAAGCCTGCATTTCATCAATATCGGATTCAAAAAAGCCGCTGAGTATTATTTTCCCTTTACTTTCTAACGCAGAAACATACGCTTTCATGTGTTTCTTCAGAATATTTTTATTGATGTTCGCCAGTATCAGGCCGAACTGTTTTCCTTCGATCAGGCCGATATCCCCGCACTGGGTGTCGATGCGCCGGCAGTCATTGCGTTTTGTATTTTCGCGGGTATTTTCGGCCGACCAGGGCTCAATGTCAATTGCTAAAATATCCTGTGCCCCCAGTTTTTCAGCCAGGATGGCGAGGATGCCCGTACCCGTTCCCATATCGAGTACTTTTTCCGGGATCGTATCCAGTTCAAGCATTGCTTTGGAAGCCATCCACGTGGTTTGATGGTGACCGGTTCCGAAGGACATTTGCGGCTGAATGATGATCGTTTCACCGCGTGCCTGCGACTGGTCGTGGAAAGGAGCAAGAATGCTCAGCTTATCGTCCACGAAAACCGGTTCAAAATCCGCTTCCCAGACTGCGTTCCAGTTCTGGTGCGCGATGATCTGTTCTTCGATCTCGTATTCGAACGGGCGATCCGTGAGGCCGAGCATGGTTTCCGAAAAAATGGCTTCGCGGTCCGCCACCTCGGCTGCAACGTATGCTTTTACACCTTCTTTGGTTTCCAAAAAACTTTCGAACCCGATCTCTGAAAGCTGTGCCACGAGGATCTCGGCATACGGGTTTCGCGGGGTTAATTTAATATCGAGTTCGAGGTAGTCCATATTAAACGGCTTTAATGATTTCTAAAAACTGGCCGGCTTTTAAGGAAGCTCCGCCGATCAGTCCTCCGTCGACGTTCGGGCAGGCAAAAAGTGTAGCGGCATTTTCGGGGTTGCAACTACCTCCGTACAGGATCGAAACGGATTCTGCGAAGTCGCTCCCGTATTTTTCGGATAGCAGGCTGCGGATCTCCGCATGCATCGCTTCGGCCTGATCGCTGCTCGCTGTTTTCCCGGTTCCGATCGCCCAAACGGGTTCGTATGCAATGATGCACTGGCGAAGTTGTTGTTCATCGAGGTGAAAAAGTGCTTCGGAGAGTTGTTGTTGCACGTAAGCGACTTCAGTGCCGGACTCTCGAATTTCGAGCGGCTCCCCGCAACAGAACACGACCTGCAGATCGTGTGCCAGTGCCGAATCGACTTTCTGGCGCAGAAAATCGCTTTGTTCCCCGAAAAGCGAGCGACGCTCGGAGTGTCCGACCAATACGAAGGCAGCGCCGGCATCTTTGACCTGCGTTACGGAAATCTCGCCGGTAAAGGCTCCTGATTCCGCGGGGTAAAAGTTCTGTGCTCCCACGAACACGCGCGCATTCAACTGACCTGCCACCTGGGTGATCAGGTGTGCCGGCGGGAATACGATCATTTCGGCGTCGGTGTCAAGTGCGGCGACGTGATCGTCGATTTCAGCGATCAGTGCTTCGGCGCCCGCACGGTCCATATTCATTTTCCAATTTCCTGCTACAATCTTTTTTCTCATTTGCTATTAATCACGTTTTTCTTCAGCCAGGTATATTCCGGGATCGACCTGAACGGATATTTGGCCCGGATTACGGAATTTTCAATGTACAATACTGCCGGATTCGAACGCGAGATCGCCTTCAGTTCGATCTCATCATTTACAAATACCGGGATGTCCAGTTCGTGTTTTACACGAAATTCGTTTACCGCTTTGCGATCGGCATTGCAGATCATCACAAAGGGAATTCCGTCCGCACGGCACCCTTCGGCGATCGAACGAATGTTGTTGATCGTCTTCCAGTTCGCTTTTTCGAGGTCTTTGACAGACAGCAAGACGAGTTTCGGTGCGTTGACAATGAAGTCGCGGATATTAATCTCCGACACTTCCGGATTCGCCAGTTCGATGGTATCGAGAATTTTATACTCGGAAGCCGGGAAACCGATCGAATCGTATTCGTTCATCGGAACTTCCATATCCGAATCATACTCGAGGCTGTGAATTTTCAATCCCTGTACGGTAAGTTTGGAAAGAGTATCCTGCATAAACGGTAGTGAACGCTCCTGCGAACCGATATCTTCCAGGCGAATAAACGGCCCGAACTGTTCGGTGATCGAAGGCTGGCGCATTTCCACGATTATTTGCGTGATCATCGTATCGAAGTCGTATTTGTCTTTGTGCTCCCACGGACGTTCCCGGTTGTATTTGGCACCGTCCAGCACGAAATCTTCCAGTTTCCCGGTCTTTTTATTTTTATAGCGCATGACGGTTTCCGAAACACCCGGTTTACCATCGTTCATTTTTTCTTTCAGGTTACTTCCGATCGAGTAAGGCCGGTAATCGCGGATCGGGTCGTACATCAACACATACCCCGTAAGCAGGCTGCAGACGAGTACCACGAAAAGCGAAGCCGTCCAGTGATTTCCAATCACGCGGTTATTGGACTGATAAACCCAGAGTGCCCCGACGATGCAGACGAGTGCGAAGAAGATCGGGAAATACCAGTCGAAAACCCAGGATAAAAACAGTACCACGACGATCGAGGACGGTATGTAGATCATGTTTTCGCGCGACGTATTCGGCAGGAAGGCTTTGGCGGAAACCACGATCCAGATCACAAAGTACAGGAGCACGATGTCCTTCCACATGGATTCTGCCGGAGAGAGTGAACGCCCGACCGAACCTTTCATAGCGTCACCGAAGCATCCGCAGTCGGTCACACATTGCGGCTGCCGCATTTCATCCACCACGATCTCTTTATCATCCTGCGAAACGATCTTAATATCCGGGTTGTCTTTTGCCGCTTCGAGTTTCATCATCCCGAGTTCACGCCGCGCCGGATTCGAAAGTTCGTACGTATCGCGATCGAGGAATTTCGTACTTCCGTCACAGTTGGCAGTGTGCCAGGTCAGGAAGGTAAAGAAAAGCATCATAACAAGCATGAACCACGATACGAAACGTAATTTTCCACCGATAATAACCAGTACGCCCAATACGATCTCGATGATGCAAATGATCACGCTGAGCGCCAGCGCATGCTGTATAAAATATTCCAGTGAGAAACCGGGCATATTGAACCATTCCTTGATCCGGTAGGCCAGCGCCCCGTCTTCAAAATATTCTTCCAGTTTGTACGAGAATCCGAGCGGGTCATTGGCTTTAACGAGCCCCGAAACAATAAACAGGCCTCCGACCAGGATCCGGGAAAAACCGGCCATCAGCATGCGTCCTTTGAAGATGATCAGTCCGCCGATACTAAACAGCAGGGTGGTCACACCAAGTATGGTCAGCAGGGTTCTCTGCCCTTCGAAACTGCGGTGAAATGCCATGACCAGCAGCACGACCGCTGCCAGGTTCAGCGCCAGGAAACCAAAATTAAACGGGAGCGAGCGTCCGTGATACGTAGCAATTCTTTTCATAATATTATAATGTAGCGTTCGAAACTTCCAGGTGAATCAATGCGAAAACCGCATAATTCAACATGTCGTAATAATTGGCATCAATTCCTTCGCTCACCAGGGTTGCCCCCTGATTATCCTCAATTTGTTTGACGCGTAAGATCTTCATCAGGATCAGGTCTGTCAGTGAACTTACACGCATATCCCGCCAGGCTTCGCCGTAATCGTGATTTTTGCGTTCCATTAACTCGCCTGCCGTTCGTGCATACTTATCGAAATAGAACAGGGCATCTTCCAGTGAGAGTTCGAGCGGCAAATTACTTCCTTCGTGTACCTGGATCAGGGCCATAATGCAGTAATTAACGATGGCTATGAACTCACCTTCTTCGCTCTCACCGACTTTATTTTCACCCGTTTCCTGGATGGTACGGATACGCTGAGCCTTTATAAATAACTGATCGGTCAGCGACTTTGGGCGAAGAATGCGCCAGGCCGTTCCGTAATCCGCTGTTTTTTTGGCGTAGAGATCACGGCAAATTGTTATTATTTTTGCATATTCCGACTGGGTCCGGTTCATTCCAAACAATGTATGGTTTTGAGGGTTGAAGATACATATTTTACTTGTAACAGCACACTGCGCATCGGTAACAAACTTCTGGATCTTTCCGATCCGAAGATCATGGCTATTCTCAATATTACAGCGGATTCATTCTATGCTGCCAGCAGACACAATTCTGACACTGAAATACTTACTGCGGCAGACAATGCGATCTCGGCAGGGGCCGACATGCTGGACATCGGTGCTTATTCATCCCGACCAGGTGCTACAGACATACCTGAAAAAGAAGAAATTAACAGGATTTTAACGGCCATACGGCTGATTCGGAAAGAATTTCCCGAAACACTCATTTCAATAGACACCTTTCGTCCCGAAACGGCGCGCATTGCCCTGGAAGAAGGTGCCGGCATCATCAACGACATTAGCGGCGGCAATGAAGAAATGTACGCCGTTGCCGCCCGTTACCGAAGTCCGTATATTTTGATGCACATGCGCGGAACGCCGGCGACCATGCAGCGGCACACGCAGTACGACACCCTGATCGGCGACATGGGCAGGTATTTCAGCGAACGGATCGCACAACTTGAAAAAGCGGGGGTGCACGACATCGTTCTCGATCCGGGCTACGGTTTCAGCAAAACCACCGAACAAAATTATGAACTGCTGCGCTCTTCCGATTCTTTGCGTGTGTTCGGGAAGCCGATCCTGACAGGCGTGTCCCGGAAATCGATGTGGTACAAATACCTTAAAACATCGCCTGAAGAAGCGCTAAACGCCAGTACGGCCGGCAACCTGATTGCCCTGTTAAAAGGAAGCAGCATCCTGCGCGTACACGACGTGAAAGAAGCCTGCGAACTGGTAAAAATCCTGCAAATAATGCGTTGAAAAAGCACTTTTATAAAATCACGTAACGTTAAAAAAATTGCTTTTTTATTTAAAATAAACTTTAAAAATACCTTATCTTCGTTACGACTTTTAGAAATACTTTATGAAAAACTTACTTACAACCCTGATTTTCATCTCGTTGTTGTTCGCCGTAAGAAGTCAGACCACCGTCTACTCCGAAGACTTCAACGGTGCTTTGAACTGGACTCTCAATACTGATATGACCGGTGAAGGTGCCGCGCCAAATGAGTGGTATGTTTCGTGCGAAGAAGAAGGAGTGGGAAGTGGAAACTGCGGAACCGCATGCGCCGCCGGAGACGCCACTCTGCACGTTAGTTCGAACTCCGCCGGAGGAGACCTCGGAGCGGCTTATGTAGAAAGCCCGTTCGCGGCAACGACTACCAATCGTCGGGCAGAATCCCCGGATATCAATACGACCGGTCAAACTAACATGACCCTTTCTTTCGACATGATCGGAAACGGAGGTAATGCCAACGACTTCTGCGAATTGTTTTACAGTACGGACGGCGGGGCAACCTGGGTTTCACTGGACGCTCCCCTGACTTCTCAATGCTGCGACGGTTCAGGGAACCCGGTGGCATGCAGTGGCGCGGAACAGGGCTTGTGGCAAACCAACACGTACAACCTGCCGGCAGCCTGCGAAAACATACCGAACCTGCGTATCAGCTTTGTCTGGCAGAACCTCGATGATAACAACGCAACGGATCCGTCCTTTGCAGCAGATAATATTGTCATTACCGCACCTGCGCTCGGAGCACCGGTAGCTGATTTCAGCACGCCCTCGCTGACTATTTGCGAAGGTGACTGCATCGACTTTACTGATCTGAGTACCGGAACACCGACCACCTGGGGCTGGGATTTCGGAAACGGACAAACTTCCGCTTCGCAAAACCCGACCGGTATTTGTTACTCTACAGCCGGTTCGTATACAGTCTCGCTGACAGTGACCAATGCGAACGGAAGTGACAACACAACACAAACACTCACTGTAAATGTGTGCGGTACCAACCCGCCGACAGCTGCCTTTACGCCTTCCAGTACAAACCTCTGCGAAGGTGACTGCATCGACTTCACAGATAACAGTACCGATACACCGACTTCCTGGTCCTGGGACTTCGGAAACGGACAGACTTCCACTCAGCAGAACCCGACGAACGTGTGCTACGCCACCGCGGGATCATATACGGTAACTCTGACGGCAACCAATGCCAACGGAAGCAACACCACTTCACAGATCATTACGGTTACGGCCTGCTCGGGACCTCCGACCTCTTCATTTACTCCATCACAGGTAAATCTCTGCGAGAACGATTGTATCAGTTTCGCGGACAACAGCACCGGAAACCCGACCTCCTGGTCCTGGGATTTCGGTAACGGACAAACTTCCACGCAACAGAACCCGACGAATGTTTGTTTCCCTATTTCCGGAAGCTACGTGGTTTCACTGACCGTATCCAATTCATCCGGAACCAACAGTTCCACGCAAACACTAACTGTAACGAACTGTTCGGCACCGCAGGCTGATTTTAGCATTGTAGACGACTCGATCTGCGTCGGTGATTGTATTGAGATCACGGATCTTTCGACCAACATCCCAACGAGCTGGAACTGGACTTTTAACGGCGGAACACCGGCAAGTGCAACAACTTCCGACCCCGGACTCATTTGTTACGATACGCCCGGGTCATATACAATTGATCTGACGGTTTCAAACGCTTATGGCACCAGTTCGGTAAGTCTTCCGATCACGGTAGGCGATTACCCGACCATTGTTGCTGCCGGAGACACGACGATCGACATGGGTGGCGAAGCGATCCTGACCTCCCTGGGCACCGGTGGTGATTACAACTGGGTACCTTCGGAATACGTGGACTGCCCGGATTGCCCGGACGTAATTGCAACTCCGCTGCTTACCACTTCCTTCTTTGCGCAAATGATCAGCCCGGAAGGTTGCGTGTCTCAGGATACGGTGATCGTAACGGTGAACTTCATGGATATTGTAGACGTGCCGAACTCCTTCTCTCCGAACGGTGACGGCCTGAACGACATATTGTATGTTAAGGGTGTCGGAATTACGGATATGACCTTCCGCGTGTACAACCGCTACGGCGAACTGATCTACGAAACGACAGATCAGAAAGAGGGCTGGGACGGTACGTTCCGCGGCCAGGAAGAGAACCCGGGGGTTTTCCTCTGGACGGTGGAATACACGCTTGTTGATGACTCAACCACAACCAAATCAGGTACGATTACCTTAATCAAATAACCAAGGATATGAAAAAGCTTATAATCAGTGTACTTTCGCTCATGACCATTGCCTCGGCTTTCGGGCAGCAGGAACGCCATTTCAGTATGTTTTACGCGTCACCTTCCCTGCTCAACCCGGCGGCAACAGCAACGATGGCTGAAGATTATCGCCTGTTTACGAACTTTCGTATGCAATGGCTGACAGCGAGTCCGGTACCTTTTCGTACCAACTCGTTCAGCGGTGAGGTAAAACTTTTCAAAGACCGTTTTACAAACGGGTACATCGGAACAGGATTGCACTTTACAAACGATGCGACCGGTGATGCGCGCGTGATGACCAACCAGGCTTCGATTCCCATTAACTATGTTCTGGAGATCGGACGTGAAAATATGATCTCCGTGGGTGTGTTGCCGGGCTTTTACCAGCAATCGCTGAGCGGGACGCAGACCTGGGACAGCCAGTGGAACGGCATCGGTTTCGACCAGTCGATCCCGGCCGGTGAAGGGTACGCAGGTTCCGTTTCCCAGTTCGACATCGGATCCGGAATTTACTATCAGCATCGCAGTATACGCACCGGAGGACTCTTCCAGATAGGCGCTTCTGCGAATCACCTGACGGGACAGCCCGTGAATTTTACCGCATTAACCACGAACCTGTATCGCCAGTACGTCGGGCACATGGTATGGAATGTGCGTTTTGAGAATTCAAACAAAGGTTTTTCGCCGATGGCATACGCCTTTTTCCAGGGACCAAACCGGAACATCGTGTTCGGTGCTTCCCTTGATTTCCTGCTCCAGCAGGCTTCGAGAAGAACGGATTTCCTACAGGAAAAGTCGCTGAGTTTCGGTTTGTATCACCGCCTCAATGATGCTCTGATCGCCGCTGTGAACTTCAAGTATGCCGGTTTCCAGGTCGGAATTTCCTATGATGCCACGATCAGCCAGTTGCGTACGGCAACCAATACGGTCGGAGCTTTCGAAATATTCCTGAAATACGCCTCGTTCTACGGCAACCGACGTCGCTATATTCATTAAGAACAAGTAACTTTATAATCAGAAAATGCCGTTTCCCCAGGGAAGCGGCATTTTTAGTTTTATTATGAAAGAAAGCGCCTCAAAGGAGAACCAAGTAATATCTCATTTGTTTTGCTAAAAAAGCACATGAAGAACCTACAAAAGGCTGTATTGATCCTGCTACTTTTCTTCCTCGTATTCGGTGGAGCTTACTTCGGAAGGAATTTTCTCATTCCCATTGCGCTTTCCGGTGTTTTCGCTTTAATGGTTATGCCGATCAGCCGTTTCCTGGAACGCAAAAATTTTCCGCACTGGCTGGCCACGCTTTTACCGGTGCTTCTGCTTTTTTGTTTTTTAACCGGACTGATCCTGATCGTTATCTTCCAGGTACGTTCCATGCGGGGCAATTTTGATGAAATGCACGATCGTTTCCTGGATATTTTCAAACACATTCAAAGCTGGTTAAGTGATACCCTCGGGCTTGGTGAAAAGCGACAAGAGGAAATTATTTCCAAACAATCCAATAAAGCCGGGCAACTTGCCACCAGTTTTGTAGCGGGCTTATCGGGGCTGCTCATGGGAACCGTGATCGTGACGGTTTATACGTTCCTACTTTTATACATGCGCAATCATTTCAAACGCTTCCTGCTGAAACTCATTCCGGACCAACAGCGGGAACAAGGACGTGACATTATTCGAAAAACGGCTTCCGTGGTTCCGAGTTACATCGGCGGCATGATACTGATGATCATGTGCCTGTGGGTACTTTACGGAATCGGCTTTTCCATCGTGGGTGTGAAGGGTGCCATCGTTTTCGCGATCCTTTGCGGTGTGCTGGAACTCATTCCCTTTGTGGGCAACATTGTCGGAACGAGTCTTACCGGGCTCATGGTTTTGGCTCAGGGTGGCGATACGAAAATGCTGCTGGGTGTTGGTATCGTGTATTTGTTCGTCCAGGTTTTCCAGGGAAATGTACTGCAACCGCTGATCGTCGGGGACAAAGTGAACATCAACCCGTTCTTTACGATCGCCTCGTTGTTCCTGGGGGAAATGGTATGGGGCGTTGCGGGAATGTTGCTGGCGCTGCCTTTGATGGGCATGTTAAAGATCATTTTCGACCACATCCCGAAACTTGAGCCGTATGGTTACCTGATCGGTAGTGAAAGGCAAGATAATCGCGAAAACCGGCTACGGCAATTCCTGGAACGTATCTTTCCGTTCTTAAAGCGTAAAAAGAACGCGCATGCAGACAGTTAAGGGAATGACTTCCCGTCCAAATCCGGAAAAACGGCAGTTCATTATCGTTTGGTTTTAAAGGACAAGCGACTTCCCTCCTATCAGTCCGCCGGTGTGCAGAAAAACGATCTTTTTTCCGCATGCAGCCGGGTCGTTCAACATGTATTTGTACAGGGCATAAAAGGCTTTGGCCGTATACATGGGATCGAGGGGTAACCGGTGTTCGTGCTCCACGCGCTCCATGAATTCCAGCAATTCCGGGGTTGTTTTGGCATATCCACCAAAATGATAATCCGTATGTGTAACGAGTTGTCCGAGCCAGTCTGAAACAGTCTCACTATCAAATCCGGCCTGTGCATATAATCGGGCAAGTTCGCCCGGGACATCAAAGCCTTTGAGAACGGGTACGGCGTGTACTCGTTGTGTTGGTCTTAGTCCCATGAGAAGTCCGGCGGTAGTTGTTCCGGTGCCAAGTGCGAGGAAGATCTCATCGAAATCGGGTAATTCTTTTATTATTTCCTGGCAACCGATCATGCCGTAATAGGAAGCCCCGCCTTCCGGAACGAGCAGCAGATCCGCATACTGACTTTTCCAGGCGGCCAGTTGGTCCCAGTCGTTCCGCAATGCGTAGAGATCCCTCGGGATAAATTCCAGTTGCATGCCCATTTCAGCGCATTTTTGCAAAACCGGGTTTGCATCGGTACTCAGTTCTTCTCCCCTAACAAAGGCACGGGCTTTGAGTCCGTTTAACTGAGCCACTCGTGCCGTTGCCAGCAGGTGATTCGAAAAAGCACCTCCGAAGGTCAGCAGCCCCGCTTTATTGAGTTCGCGCGCGCGTAGCACATGGTATTTCAGTTTTCGCCATTTATTGCCCGAGACCAACGGATCTATGAGATCGTCCCGTTTTATGAGCAGGTCAATTTCCCGGAGTTCTATTTCGGGATCTTTCCATTTATCCAGTACAGAGCGATGCAGGTATTCCTCCATTTTCAGCTATCTTTGTATCATGAAAGAAGACATGTCCGGTTTTTCAAGACGTCCGAAACTGGACCCGGAGGACTTTTACTACAGCCCGGAGGGCTATATCGTGTTTACGGAAAAATACCATCTTAAGCGTGGTTATTGCTGCAAAAGCGGTTGCAAACACTGTCCGTACGGTTTTGATCGAAAACGCGGAAGCATCCGGCGCGGGTAATTAACACACGGTCTTCTTCGGCTCCGAAAGTACGGTTTTTTCTTTTTTCGAGGCTTCTTTCTTAAACTTTCCGAGGGACGCTACGCTTGCCGAGTTCTTTCCTAATTGCGAACATGCATCGCTGTCAAGGGGCAGGTACAAGCACCTGACCATACTTAAACAATGCTTTGGAGAAGTATGTGAAATACAGGAGGAATACTCTTAACACGATTGAAACACGGTGCAACCACGGCTCAATCTACCTTCAGGTTGTTTCGGCGAGCAGACTTTTTTGCTTTCCCGGGAGTTTGTGATTTGTGGAAGGGTTTATTTGTGAAACGCCAGTATTGCAGGGATGTTGCTTTTGATCGCGGTTCGCGTTTCTTTTTTGTTAGCCTTCCCCAGGCGAAATCTCGGTCTTCACGAGCAGTGCTCGCTCTTACTAAGGC
>CAYMEW010000046.1:0-22858 GCA_964389755.1 uncultured Flavobacteriales bacterium
CCATGTAAGCACATGCGGATTGCTTCGTATTTGAGGTTATTGTGTTTATGGAGTTGTTGTAGAATGGTGAGTACGCTGGGAGGCTTCGGAAGAACGGTTTTTCCTGATATTTCCCGGGCAAAAAAGGAACAGAATCACGTACCGGTGATCCGCGAAAGACTATTTTGAAATGGCGTTATGGCCGGGTGAGCTGCGGTTATGGCCTACTTTATCCGGCTTTTCGATTTGTTAGTTTGCTTTCCCTCCCATAGAGAGATACAAGGGGAGTGCTCATCGTAGCCTTTTCTGTCCACCCGCGAATATTTTGCGGTTTAAGGCCGTTTATTCGGTTTATTGCTCTTATTTTTAGCGAAATAAAAATCACACGCCTTAACATGTTCCGGAAAATCAGTTTATTCCTGCTGCCGATTTTATGCACGAGCACTGTATTCGCGCAGCAAAACGATCAGCTTATTCCCACTGCCCGCGCAGCTTATTTCAGCGAATCGAACCTGTCTAAGAAAGCAACGCTGGCTGCCGACCTCGCGTGGTATTATGCGCAGCAGAACGTAGATTCGGCCCTGTATTTCGGGAAACTCTCGCTCGAACACGCCACGGCCACAAAAGATAATAAAATCATTGCGCAATCCTGCAACGACCTGGCGACGGTGTACCTCGTGAAGGGAGACTATAAAAAGTCCATGGAATACTGCGACCGCGCACTGGCGATCCGTAAAGGGCTGAACGATCCGGCCGGAATGGCTTCGCTGTATTTCAAAAAGGCGAATGTGTACAACAAACTCGCGATGTACGACAGTACGATCAACTACTATTTCAAGTCGCACGCTTTTTATGCACAGGCCGGAGACAGTGCCGTTCTTTCGAACCTGGAAGCAAACATTTCGTCCACTTATTTTTTAATGGGAAACCACGAAAAAGCCCTCGAATACCTGCAGTTCCCCATCGCGTATTACAAGAAGACGCAACAATACGCTTACCTGGCTAATTCGACCTTAAACCTCGGGAATATCCGCCTGACACTCCGTGATAGCTCGGGAGCGCTCGCCGCCTTCGAAGAGGCTACGGCCTATGCCAAAAAATCGGGGAACACCTCCACGCTTGCCGCGATCTACAACAACCTCGGCAATTTGTATTTCAACAAAAAACAATATGCCAAAGCCATCGAATACATCCGACAGTCGATCGCGATCCGGGAAGAAATGGGTTTGCAGGCCGACCTGCAAAGTTCGCGGCTGACACTTGCGAATGCCTACGTACATGCCGGGGATTACCGGCGGGCAAAAGCGCTTTTCCTCTCGGTCCGTGACGCCTACGAAGAGATCGGGGCAGGGGATAAGCTCAAAGAAATCTACAATGGTTTGTCACTGGTTTATGCCGCGGAGAAGAACACGGACAGCCTGAACTTCTACCAGCGCAAATACGATGAGATCCTCGGGCAGATTTACGGCGAACAGATCCTGCGGAATTCCCAGGAGATCGAGGCGAAATACCAGACCAAGAAAAAAGAACTCGAACTGGCGCGTGCGCGCAACCGAAACCTGCTAAACCGAGTACGCATCGAACAAAAGAACAAACTCATCACGGGTGCGTTCGGCCTCGCTGCTATCCTCGGAATCACCGGGTATTTGTTTTACATGCGCCAAAAGAACCGGACGCTTCACTTACAGAAAGAAAAGCAACTTCTGGAGGCCCTGAAGGCCGCGGAGATCCAAAACAGCCTGCATCAGCAACGCACCGAGATCTCGCGGGAACTGCATGATAACATCGGGGCACAACTGACCTTCATCGCTTCTTCCATCGAGAACCTGAAAAGTTTCCCGGGGAGCGAACAACTGGCTCCGCGTTACGACGGCATCATTCACTTTACACGCGACACGATCGGGGAACTGCGCGATGCGATCTGGGCAATGAATACGGGAGAAATGAGCTTTGAGGACCTCAAGATCCGCATGTATAACTTCATCGAAAAGGCGCAGCTTTACCTGAAAGGGATCGATTTTAAGTTCGGTTATTCGGAATCCGTGGAAGCCGTCACCTTCAATGCTATCACGGGGATCAACGTTTACCGCATCATCCAGGAAGCCGTTCACAATGCACTAAAGCATGCACAGGCCTCGGAGATTTCGGTGCATGTGAGCCGGGAGAACGGAAACCTGGTAATCCGTATTCGCGACAACGGGACGGGCTTTACGGAAGATCCGGAACAGGCGGGGAACGGGCTTCATTCCATGCGCTACCGTGCCGAAGCGATCAATGGCAGCATCGAACTTATCCAAAACGGAGGCACCGAGGTGCGCCTGACCCTGTCCGAATAAGGCAAATTACTTATTGCCGGAGGAGAGGCGGAAGTTTAATTTTGGAGCATCGGAATACTGGCGTACTGTGCGCAGAATGCCGGGTTAATGGAAAATAAAAGAACATGATCAGAATCGGAATCGTTGAAGACAATCGTTTTTTAAGTCTTGCATTGCAGGAAAAACTTTCGGTATTCCCCGATGTGGAAGTCGTACTGAAAGCGAGTAACGGCAAGGATTTTCTGAATAAATTCAGTGAATCGGACGGCATCGCACTGATCCTGATGGACATCCAGATGCCGGTTATGGACGGGATCGAAGCCACGCAGGCGATCAAGGAACTTTGTCCGGATATCAAAGTGCTGATGCTCACAATCCTCGACGATGACGAGAACATTTTCCGGGCGATCCAGGCCGGTGCGGATGGTTACCTGCTAAAAGACGTGCACGCGGCGGACCTCCACAGGGGAATTTTCGAAACACTCGAGGGCGGTGCGGCCATGACCCCGTCGATCGCTACCAAAGCACTGCGCCTCTTAAAAGCGGCTGCCGCTTCCGGTCAAAAACTATCCACGGAGCGCTTCGAGCTGACCGCACGGGAGATTGAAGTACTCGAGTTACTGGCCACCGGAATTCCCAACAAACTCATTGCAGCCGAATTATTTATCTCCGTGGCGACCGTCGGTAAGCACATTGAGAATATTTACGCCAAACTCCAGGTCCATTCGCGCCTCGAAGCAGTGATGAAGGCCCGCGACAATACGATTATCTGAGTTCGTACGGGATTTATACGGTGATTACCGTATTTCGGAGGACTGTGTTTCGAAATAGCTTTGTCAGCATAAACTTATTGATTATGAAAAAAGGTATTCTGACACTCTTCCTGTCCGGCTTTTTACTATCCGCTTTTGCACAGACTGGCGGAATCACACACATTGCCGGCTTAAATTATCCGAACCACATTACGTATGACGACGACACGCTGCTGATCTCGGCCACTTTTACCCAAACCGGTCTGGACGAGCGCTACATCCTGAAATTCGCGCCTTCCGACAATGGCTTTCACGTGGTGCACGACAGTACCGATCTATCACTGAAGGGAGCCACGAAGTTCCTCGGGAACACGGGACTGTCACCCTATTCCAAAGACACCTTCTTTTACACGAACGATAAATGGACGACCTTTTCGAAGGTCGGGCACAGCTTTCCGTCCACGCAGGCTCCGGCCTTTTACCGGACGAATAACGGGTTTGTGAGCGTTTCACAGAACATCAGCCAGACGAGCATCCATTATTCGGCGGACGGCGTGAACTGGTCTGCCACTGAATCGACCACGGGAGCCGTGGGCGCGCTCAATGTCTTTAATAACTTCGTGGATGAGGTGCAGGGAAAAACCTATTTCATCCAGATGATTAACACGATCAAGTACAGTTATGACGGCGGACAGACCTTCCAGCAGATTTCCACCAGCGGTGCGCCCCTGAATCTCAATAAAATCCACATCATCGATACGAACGACATGATCGCATACCGTTACGTAGCGCCGTATTCCATGTTCGATTACTACCGTTCCACGGACGGCGGTGCAAACTGGCAGGGCATGAACGTTCCGGGCGGCTACGGGCTTTTCTGGATCCAGTCGATGGACTCGCTGTACTTCCGGAAATCGGGAACGGACAGCCTTTTCCTGAGCAACGACTACGGAAGCACGATGCAATTTTATTCCACCAATTACCCGTCAGACGTTCCCAATTACACTTCTGTTTTCAGTGCGCGGGACACCTGGCACATCCTGGGTGACAACGCGTTTACGACAAAACACATCGATTCGGCCTGGACTTACCTCGGTTCGAACTGTTTTGGCGGTCATGCCATTGATTTTAACGGATCCACCGGTTTTATCGGGACGCTGAACTTCCGGCGTACACACGACGGCGCAACCAGTTTTGACGACCGGCATCCGCAGGTAGCGTTCGCATCCGGTATCCGTGCCGTAACCGTTCTAAACGACTCCACGTATGTGATTGCCGACTCCGAAGGAGACATTTACAAGTCGACTGACGACGGGCAAAGCTGGACCAAAAAACTGAATGTGACCGGGACCGTCCACAAGGCGCGTTCCTTCTACCGCCTGCCGCAAAGTGATACGCTCGTGCTGACCCATTACGATTTCCGTGCGATTATCAGCGTGGATGGCGGCGAGAACTGGCAAAATGCCGACAACCTGACCGGCGCGCTGCATTACTGTATGGCACCGGGAGGGAAGATCTACGCCGTTAACAACGACGTCTTTAACGATTCCACGCGCATTTACGAATTCGAGGCGGACGGATACGCATCGTCCTATACGACCGTGCACACCATGGCCAAAGATTCCACGACCAGTCTTTCACTGAAAATGTTCGATCAAAATACGGGCTACCTGGTGAAAAAACACGTGAACAACGGGAAGGTGTATCTTTATTCCACGCAGGACACCTGGAATTCCGTGACGAACCACGGGAACATCCTGAACCTCACTACTGCCGGTCCGTTCAATTATACTTACGAAGTGTATACACCGGCAGAGGATACGATCTACCTGGTTAAAATGTCGATCGTGGACGAGATCTACAACGGCAACACGCTTTATTTCAGTTTTGACGGGGGCTCCAGCTGGGATTCCACGGCGATGGATTATTCGCGTTACCCGGGCAACCCCGATGAACGCATTGACGGGATCTACTTTTTTAACGGGAAAGACTTTTTGCTGAGCACCACGATCGGGCGGGTGTTCCTGAACAAAGCGTTCAGCGGTTCCGGCGGTTCCACGAACTACATCAGCGAACTGGTTTCGGACGCCGTGGACTTCATGCTCTATCCCAACCCGGCAACCGACGCACTGAGCATTTCCTGCACGGCATCCGTACAGCGGGTACTGATCTATGACCTGTCGGGCAAACTTTTGTTAGAAACCGCCGAAACGCAGGACATCGATATTGCATCCTTCGATCCGGGTGTGTTCATCGTACAGATCCAAACGGCACGCGGCTGGTCGATGCAGCGATTTGTAAAGCGCTAATTTGAACCGAATTATACCACAGCTATAAGCTGAAGTTCAGAAGTGCGGCTACCGGTGTGGTGGCCGTGCTTTTGCTTTATTACTGTATGTATATCCTACGAGTTTGTTCGCCGACACGTACCGTGTAGATTCCCGCGGCATAACTGTCGAGGCGGATGACCTGTCCCGAAATCACCTCGTTTTTGCGAAAAACGAGTTTCCCTGAATAATCGAATAACTCGAGATCATAAGTATGAACTCCACCGAAAACGACCACTAATTCGTTTTTCAGCGAATAGTAGTTCACGTAAAGTCCATCATTCGAGAAGAGGTTGTCGATCCCGAGGTAATCCATTGTGAAACAATTGGAAGTATCGGTACAGTTTCCGTCTGAAACAATAAGCGCGTAAGACCCGTTTGATTCCGGTGTAAAGGACGAACCGATTTCTCCTGCGATGGGTTCGTTCTTGTTGCAATCGATCCACTGATAGGTCTGGAAGGATCCTGTTGCCGAGAGAACGTTATCGAGGTTTATGATCGTGGGACTGAGCGGAGGCATGTTTGAGATAACGATTGAATCGCGCGAAGCACCGCAGCCTGTGATTTGTTCTGTCCAGTAAATACCGGGCCCGGTTACGAGCAGTGTTTCCCCGTTTGATCCGTCACTCCAGAGGAAAGCCGAATCCGGCATATTGGATTGCGGAACCAGGATCAGGTTACCGTTGTGGCAAATAGCCGTATCTGCCGGCAAGCTTACCGAAACCGGCGCTGCAATTGTTATATGCAGGCTATCGAGATAACTGCAGCCGTTGATGTCTTCGTAATTTACGGAATAGTCATTCTCCTGCGAGGTAAAGAATCCGAAGCTGTTTCCGGAGACGGTCGCAATATCCGTATTGGGCGTCCAGTTCACCGCCACGACGCCGCTTAAATCGACCAGCAAAGTATCCTGTGCACATTTCAGAAGTGTATCTGCGAGTGAAAGCTGCTGGCTGGGAAGGAAAGTCACGGAAACGGTGTCCGATCGCAGGCAATTGTCTTTCGATACCGTGAGGACATAATCTCCCGAAACAGGATTTACCAGATGGGGCTGAAGGGTGCCGGTATTGTCGAGGTTTGCGCCATTGCTCCAGGAGATCGTATAGGGCGAATTACTGTCCGTAGAACCGTTCAGTGTTATTTCGGCATCGTGGCAGACTGTTGTATCGGGTCCGGCATCGACCGAGTAATCGAAGGTCTCTATGATAAGCGTATCGGTAAAACTGCAAAGTCCGCCGATGTCAGACATGGTGACCGAATAGCTTTGTCCCGGTGCAAGCGGACTAACTGTCACATTTTCGGAAGTTGCGAAAACGGCGTTGTTGGTTGTCCAGGAATAATTCAAGGGTACGCCCGAAAAGGTTGAAATTGTAATTTCATCAATCAATATGATATCCGTCCATGCAAAAAAGGAACCCGTTTGGCTTAAGCGAATAAGTGTAAAAGCCGAATTCGCTGCCGGTGGGAAGTCCATTGTGAACAGCTGGTACTGGAAAACCTGGTATGTAGGGATTGTTGCCATTACCTGCCAGCTTGTGCCGTTATTTGTTGAATATTCCAGAAGAAGGTCGTCACCCGGTTCGGTGGCATTGAGTGCTACGCCGTCACCCGACTTAAAATAGAACGAAATATTTCCGCCATTGACAACGGGTCGTTCCATAACAATTTTTCGGGAACCTGCAGATCCGCCCATAAATACGATCGCTTTACCACTCACGGATCCATAATTAGTTGAAAGGAGAAAACCGGTTCCATAGCTTTGAAATTCAGTAATCTGTTCGCATGGATACAATTTGGTCTCGACCAGTTTCGCTTCCAGGTTAGTTGCGCCACCACTACAAACGGCGGTGTCACCGTAGATCCTGGCCTGTTCGAAATCAAAGAGAAGGTCTATGTGGATGGTATCTATCGTCGAACAACCGGAGGGTGCGCTTGAATGTACCACCGCTATAGCCGGTGCATCGGCGTAGATGGTATAAGAGGAATCCGTGCTCATATCCGTGTAGATCGGGTAGGGCCAGTCTGCGTAGAAACGCCATTTGAAATCATAGTCCTCTCCGGCAGGTGGCTGCGGACTCAGTGTTACTGTATCCGCGCTGCATAATTCGACATCCGGGAGGTTTAAGGAATAAGGCTGACCAACTTGCACGGTTACAGGATATGACTGTGCACAATTACTTGCCAGGTCAGTGATCTCCACCGTATAGTGCGTGCTTGCGTTTGGTGTGATCGTGAGTGTTGAATCCGATGATACAAGGTTACTTTGATCGTCGAACCAGCTAAAGCTATGCGATCCGGGCATGCGTCGCAGGAGCTTTACGTCGTCAAGCATCCAGTTACTGCCATATTGATCGGAAACATTTTGGCGCCAGCGGAACTTTGTTGCCGGTGAGTAAGCTCCGGGGGGCACTTCGATCTCTATGTGTTTAAACCCGGTATTCGTAACGGAAACGTTAATTGGGCCGACACTTATGATGGGCGTCCAGTTCTGGCCGTTATCAAGTGAATATTCGATTTTAACAGATTGCGCATTTGTCGGCATTGAACAACTGTTGGGATAATACCCGGTACCAAATCCTAACGCGAATTCAAAGGACAGTACGCCTCCGTATGAAAAGTCGAAGGGCCATGTTTCGCAACTTCTGAAGGTGCCGTCACCGAAATAAAGGTTGGAACCATCGTACACGTTACAATTATTCGATATGAAGCCACCCGTGATGCCGGACCAGAGTTCGTCGTTCACATCCTGCCCGTTGAAGTCGTCGAAGATCGTAAGGAAAGCATCCGCGAGCAGTTCAGTGGTCTCGCCCAGGCAAATGACCGTATCACCGAGCACTGCAATGTCGAAAAAGCGCGGTGACAGGACCTGAGATGCATTCATTCGGCAACCTTGTGCAGAAAGCACTCCAAGCGTGATCGTATCGTTGTTTATCTGGGCTTCCACGGTAATCAGCGAATCGTCGGGGAAATAAGCATTTGTATTTGAAAGCCAGGAATAGCTGTATGTATCCTGATCCGAAACATGTGCTATGAAAGTGTTTCCATTGCTGTCGCAGGAAACGACTTCTTCCAGGTTTATACTGAAGTCGTCCGAAACGATCGTGACGGAATCGGTGTATGTACATCCCTGGTCCGTTAAAGATACGCTGTAGGTTGTTGTGTTTTCGGGGTAGACTTCTGTTGTGTAAGAAGTCGTATTTGAAATGAATGTGGGCGGTGTCCAGTTACCGGGCCCGGAAATATCCTTTCGGCTGATGATCACGTGATCAAGTATCCAGATATCTTCGTCGACACCACCGAATGCCTGTTGTAACAAGCGTAGTTTCGTGTTCGCGGAGAATGCCACTGCGGGAATGTCTTCTTCAACCTGCGTCAGGTTTCCATAATAGTTTTCGTAGAAAGTGCGGAAGGTTGTCCAGGTAGTGCCATTATCCAGCGAATATTGCAGCAGCATGTTGTCGCCTGATTCGGGATCGTCGCAACTGTTATTCGCACTTCCCGTTTTCAAATAAAAGCTCAATCTTCCACCGAGCGAAAAGTCCAAAGGTATGGTTTCGACACTGCGGTTGGAAGCGCCGTTAAAATACAGGGCGTCTCCGTTGTGACTTCCACAACTGTTGTCGAGGGCAGCTCCGTTCACCGCCGTCCACAGTGCAGGATCGATCTGCCCGTTAAAATTATCGAAACCGATCTTCCGGTAAACGTCCAGTTCCAGTGTTGCGGTATCTCCGAAGCAAAGCAGTTTTTTTTCGGTGTGTATTTCCGTACCGGTTATGTCACCACCGTTCAGGGTAATGTAGATACTGTCCAGGACGTTATAACAACCGGGTGCCAGCGAACTGACATTCGCATAGTACCAGCCGGAGGATTCCGGGCTTAGCGTAGTTGTGTTTGCGAAGGGATCGGCAAACTGTCCGGCAGGTAACCATTGAATGGAAACAGGAAGAAGACCGGCATCAATGCCTATTTGAATGTCTGAGAAATTACAGACCGCTGTGTTCGACGCTTCAATAGACGCCATGGCCATGGACGGGTTTTCGACCGTGAAAACCGTCGAGGACTTACAACCAGTTGCCGGATCAGTACCATGTGCTGTGTATACATTTGCGGGATCGGACGCGGGTACAAGCAGGTCTGTGCTGTTTGCCAGGGTGTCCGCGGTTTGCGGCAAGGATGACCACCATACATCCGACAGTCCGGCGGGAGCGCTCAGGAGTGTATCGCTTGTCGTACAGATTGACTGGACTGCCGACGATACAGTTTCAGGTTGGTACGACCCGAGGTTATTCGCATAACTCGTATACTTTTCGTAGCCCATTCCATAACTGATTCCCTGGAAATTATTGACACTATGAAGGGTATGCGTTCCGTTTAGTATGGCAATCCTGGCGTATGACATGGACGGATAGGTGGTGAAGGGAGAGAAGAGGTTGTCGGGTATTAAGGTACCGTCCAGGTAAATGGTGTTTCGTTCGGGAGTTTTGACAACAATGTTTACAAAGTGCGTATCGATCAGCGGATCGTCGAAGGTTGAAAATGTAGCGTAATTAATCCACTGGTCGGTTCCGTTTACGATGACCATGGCAGGATCGCCGTAATGTCCGCCACTGCATTCGGTTCCGTTCATAAACAGGAACATGGAAACGGGTTTGGTCGAACTAATGAATCGTGCTGTATTGCTATTTAACTTATAGGATTGTCCCTGGTTTAAGTTTACGCTGGTCCCATTAATCGGGTTGGTGGTGACAACCGTATTGTTTGTTTTGGCCACGATGTTCACTGTATATTGAGACGCCAGGGCAAAAGGGGCAACAAAAAACTGAGTCCCCCAGTTGTTTGTTGGCAGAAGCTGTTCATAGAGGTGATCGGCAAACCAGCAGTCTGTGGGTACATAGGCGGACTGGGAGCCAGAGAAAACGGCAAATGGTTTACAAGAACCGTTGCTTGCAGCGCCTTTAACCAGTGTTCCGGAGACATCTGCATAGATGCTGGTAGCGCTGTTTTGATAAGTTTCGCCTTTATTGAGGATGATGCTGTACATTGTGTTCGCAGGTCGTCCGACCAGTGCTACTTTCGGTGTGATTTCGATGACTGTACTGTCTTCCGTGGCAACTACCAGGAATTCCGACTTCCCGGTAATGTCCGAACCCATTGTTGGGGCGTATGAAACCAGGTAATATTCGGAGCCGAGCCGGTTCACTGGGTAAATGCAACTGCCATCAAGCGTATGCGGCTTATAGTTGTAGGCCATCAGGGAGACCGGTTTTTTCGAGGTCACATGAATTCCTTTTTTCTCCGAAAGGTTAAAATAAGGGTGACAAGCCAGGTTATTTGGTATCACGATCTCCAGTGCCGTGTCGCTCTCGACAATAAAGTTATGATACCAGTTGAGATTCGGGATGGAAACGGTGCCGGAGGTTGTTTCCCTCGCCGCGATCGATAAGCTTAGTCTGAGCGAATCATTCCCCGTATTACTAAGGATACTCTGGTTATCCATGAAAGCAAACCAGAACTCGGTTCCCTCCAGGGTTTTAACGGTTTGGGCATAACTTGCAGAGATTGCAAAGAAACAGATCAGTAGCAGGCAGCCCTTTTTAAGGGCGCTTTTCCGGAAGCAGAGGCGGTCTTTTGGTTTTAAGGTCGTCATAAGCGTTTGACTGTGAGGTTGCTTTAAAAGGCTAAAAGTACAAAATCATTTTTAATGAAATGCACCCGTGAGCAGATATGAAAAATTCATGATATTCCGTGTGCTTAGATGCGGATCGTATATTGCTGTCCGTTCCGGAGTTCGTAGCCGGTGAGGCCGTATTTTTCGGTCCAAAACAGGTTCAGGATCATCGTGCTGTCGTTTCGGTACTGTTTCCAGTTCCTTGCGTTATTCCGAATGACGAGGTAGTTCCGGACATGGTATTTTTTAAAACGGTCGTCGGTAACCCGGTTTGAGGAGTCGCTTATTTCTCCGCTGAAATTCCGGAAGTTGATCCCGGTAAAATAGTGCGGATCCGTTTTATCGGGTGTTTTTTCAACTACGATCAGTTCCTGGTCCAGGACCGTTGCGGGTTTGCTTTGCTTCGACTCCGTACCGCCGTTCCACCGGTTTTGTGGCAGGTGTCGTATCCGTACGCGAACGGTTTTACGGTTGGAAACCTGGACACAACCACATTCCTGCAGGGTGTCGATCGCGGAAATAAGCACCGTATCGTAATCGCCGTACTGGTCGGCAAAGTAAATCGTGTCTCCCTGTTTATAAGGTTTCAGGTAGTTCGTATACTTTTTCGAGAACTTAAAATCGACGTCGTCGTATTTGCAGCAACAGGCACAGAGCAGGAAGCTCAATGTGAGGGCGTAGAACAGGAGCGAGATCGTTGGTTTGTGCATTATACGCAGCGCTAAATTCAGAATCTTTAATATGCCTCGAGATAATACTATTTTGACTTACAATCTTTCGCTTTCTTGACAACTTCGGAAACCAATTTATCATTTTTTTCAGACCTCAATCGGGCAATTATGAGCATAAAATTTTCTTTAAATTGTTTTGTATACAACTCAATCTGACCGATTGCCTTCTGGCTTGCACTGGCTTTTTGTAGTTCTTCGGCAAGTAGCTGTCGTTTAAGTTACTCCAATACTACCGAAAAATTTTCAAACTAAAACTAATTTGGTAATAAGTGTAGGAGGCTGAATGTGGTTTATTCGCCACCCTTTTCCTTTCTATCCTCATTACGGACTCTTTTCCAGCCCGCTTCGATCAATTCGAAGTTTTTGCCATCAAACACAAATTTGCAGTTACAGTTTATGGAAAAGTCACTTTCTGCATACGTGTCATAATCGAATTGTTCGTTGTCCGTTCCTATAGTACATTGACAATAAGGCATTAAGTCATCCAGGTAGTAGTCCGCGTTTATCGTCTTTGTTTCAGGATCGTAACTAACTCCGCCTGTCCAATCCCTGGTGTTTACCGAGTAGGTAAACTCTTCCCTGAAATCGTTTTCACTCAATGATATTAACCACACCGATGTTTCAAAACAATATGCGCAGCCCCTTACATCGGCAGTCAGCAGGTATTTGGTTCCTTCATCCGTATCGAGCATGTAAATGCCGGTGTATCCGTCAGGAGCGAAAAAAGATTGAAATTCAGCTGCTTGTATGGAGTCTTCCGGCTTAAATTCGGTATAATACATCATCGAGATCCGGGAGCGATAGGTTCCACCCGTTTTTTCGTCAAAAGAAAAGTTATAGAGTTTATTATCAGCCGATTTTACAATGGATAATTCGTCCGATTCAATTAATTGGCGAATGTCGTTTTTGTTAAAATCAGGATGTTTCACCAATTGGTTTAACTGAGCACTTATTTTGTCCTGAAAATAGGCGATCAAATAGTTACCCTCGATTGAGTCTTTGTTTTTGCTTAAGGTGACGTCCGCATCGGCAGCTTTTATCAAATCCCGAATTTGCTTTTCTGAAAACTCAAAATCCGAAAGGGAATAGTAAGCATAGCCCGACCTTAATTTTTCATATTGATTTAAGTAATCATTTGTTTCTTCGATAAGTTTATTGAAGGACGGCGCTTTTTGTCCCAGTGTGAGAAACGGAACAAGCAGCAATGTCAAAAAAAGTTTCATAGGCACAGTCTGTTAAAATAATTAGACGACGTATAAAGTTACGCAAGAATCGGTGGCAACTACCAGGAATTCCGACTTCCCGGTAATTCTTCCTGTCATTGTCCGACGCCAAGCGCTTTGATCTTTGATTCGATCTGCATATTGTAATCTTCTAACTGCGCATTGTAGGCGTCTGTATTTTCCTGTAAGGCTTTGTACAGCAGCTCATAACTTTTGATTCTCAGTTCGCAGTATTCGGTCAGGAGCCGGTTCTTATTATGAATTTCCGAGGGCAGGTCCAGTTCTTCCAGGCTGGCTATGAGTTGGATGCTTTTATTCCAGTTCTCAATTCCGGTGTGCCTGATTTCGTACAGAATCTGCTCGACGGATGTGTCGGGTGGCAAGTTGTAGATCCCCAGTGCTGCTGTTTCCATAGCGGTAAATTCCTTTATCCGTGCGTCGTATGTTCCAAGGTCGTTTGGAATTGCCCTGTAAACAAGGAAGGCGGCAATCAGAACCACGGCAGACAGGGCCCCGATCGTTCCGAACTTCAACTTCGTGTTTCCCGGTTTTTTCAGGCCCGGGATCAAAGCGTAACCAAGCACCAATCCGCTCAGCAAACCACCGATGTGTGCCGCATTGTCGATACCACTGTTCGGCTTGACCCCGTTCAGGATATTGTAGCCGACAAACACGGCGATACTTGTCAGCAGAGCCTTTCGCGCTGCCTTATCGATCAGGTTGGTAGTAAGCAGGGCGAGGAAAACTCCGTACATGCCAAATATTGCTCCCGAGGCTCCCGCGCTGATGCTCAGGTCGTGCCACCACAGGCTGGCCAGGCTGGCCACAATTCCTGTCAGCAGGTATGCTGCCGCAAACCGGATCTTGCCCAGGTGTGGTTCGAGCAGCAAGCCAATGTAAAGCAGTGCGTACATATTCATCAGCAGGTGAAGCACACCGATGTGTATAAAACAATTGGACAGCAGTCGCCACCCCTGACCTTCCAGCGTCAGCGGACGGAAATTCGCCCCCCATTGCAATAAACTTTCATTGTCCGGTTGCAGCACGCCCACTCCGGAGATGACCATCAGGATAAAGAGTGCGATGTTTATGTTGATAATGATCGGTGTGACAAAGTATCCTTCGACAGGTTTAAAAATGGCCAAAATACTGGTGATTCCTTCTTTTGTAGCCTGCGGCTGACTCGAACCATCACTGTCTTCCGAAACCAGACCGGGCTCCAGTTCTTCGTATTTCTGTGCCAGCTCTTCCGGCGTCCGGACCTGTTTCAGCTCATCGACGGTCGCAATCAAAGTTTCGATGTTTTTTTTGTTTTTTCCCCAGTCGGCGATTTGATTACCGGTACACTCGCTCTTTACAGTCGCACTGCTGCCGTCAATCCGGACATTGACCTCTTCGCTCCACGAACGCATCGAGAAGGCGGTAAATGCAGTGAAACCGTTTTCACTGGTGAACCCGACATTCCATTCGAGTTTTTTTGCCGCTTCAATTGCCAGTACCAGGAATTGTGCTGCCGTTAAATCTCCGAGGGGATAAACTTCTGTGTGTTTTGGTGATAGTCCGAAGGCCATGCTGCGCGTGTTTAAGTTTCTTCAATGATTGATTACTGCTTGCGAATATACGCAATTGGCAGGTATTCACAAGTACAACGGGGTTTCTTTACCAAACAAACAGGTAAGCAACCACCAGGCACTCGCGTGCAGCTAAACTGTACTCAGCGGGATCGAACCCCGTCGAAAGTTCGGGGCGAAATGCGTATCGGCGACGAGCGCCGGAGAATTGCGTTTTTCCTCTCCCTGAGTCCCTTTCGTCCATGGCGGAGTGAAATTTCGGTTTTGCTTCGAAGTGGAGTTTTACACCAGGTTCTCACGCTTGCTTTAGTATGCACATGTTCGCTATATTTTATTCATAGCGGAACTTTACGAATCTCAACCTGATTTGGGAGGGTTCGTAGTCCGAAAAGTCGAGTTCTTTTAGCTTATCATCTATTTGTCTTATTTTATAAGTTCTAAGTTCGGCAAAAGCTTCTTCCGGCATTCCTTTGTCGTCCC
Source organism: uncultured Flavobacteriales bacterium (assembly GCA_964389755.1). Lineage (GTDB taxonomy): Bacteria > Bacteroidota > Bacteroidia > Flavobacteriales_D > Crocinitomicaceae > JBBSUQ01. The sequence goes on from CAYMEW010000046.1 coordinate 15,047, forward strand.
TTTTAACAATTGTGTATTTCGTGTAATACGTATCCTGAAATCCGAAGGAAGCTTCTTCTACTAAAGACCCTTTACGGTCAAATTTTTTAACAGAATTGGGTTGTTCCGGGTTTATTGGATTGGGTGTTGAAATCAGGTGTTCCCGGATCTCCCAAATTTCCAGGCCACCGTCACTCCCCTTCATGAATACCTTGTTGCCTTCCCTTTTATCAAAAGAATAAGTGGTTGTATCAAAATTACCGTTTGTAAAATCGAGATAATCGTCGGCTTTAAAAGTGGTAGAATTCAAAGAATCATTTAAGGTCGAATTTAACCCATCCACGTTTTCGCCGTTATACTTCACTTTATAAATGGGGATTTTGTTCTTTAGTCCCATTGAGAAAATGAATTTTGACAGGTATCCGTTTTCATCAAACTCTTGCGTGAAGATACTTCTATGCGGATATTCGACAATCGTATCACCGTCAATGACCTTAGCGTCATATTCAATACTGGTTATTTTATGGATGCCTTTAAGCGGAGATTCGATACCTGCTGAACCAGAATCCTTATTTTGACTCCCTGAACAACTACATAGTAAAAGGGATGTCATTGCAATTAATGTTCTTAGCATGTTTTGTTTTATTAACGGTTCTCAGCCGCGCCTTACTCCGGCTTCTTTGAAAAAAGTTCAGCGCGTTGGTTCATTATTTTACCCTCTGTTTGCATTCCCTCAATCTTTGTAATAAGCACCTTCTAAAATGAGGTATCGCTCCCCGGGTTGGATGGTGTCAAGATTGTGAATAATAAGAACTGAAGCAATTGAAGGGTATTGGTCGATGGAAAACTTTTCACCTGGTGCTGCAGTCCAACCAAAATATAGTTTATCCTTCTTAATTAACCATTTCCGCTGTCGCGTGTCACTTTTAAATTTCCCGTTTTCATATCTTTCAATAGAACCACGGGAATTATTGGCTATACCGAGATAAATAGTGTGACTTTCATCTGTGCGGTGTTTCCATGATCCCACGAATTGAGCATCGATTTCAGTGGCAGGTTCTTTTTTACAGTAAGTAAAACCAAGCTGTAGAATTAGAATTAATAAAACTTGTTTTTGCCCACGCATTGATTAAATATAAGCTTTTTAAGGTAATATGTTGACAGTTATCATTTGCATTTTGTGGCGCGAAATGTCTGTCATAACTGCACTTTAATAAAAGCACAAAGTCTCAGTCTGCCCGTCATCCGACGGAGTGCCTGCCTGTTAATGACGGAACCGTGCGCGCCGGGGGAGTAGCTGTTAAAATTCCAATTGCTAAAGTCACGTATTAATAAATCCGTCATTTGTTTCCTGTATATGTAATGGAATCTCCTCTGTTTGATTGATCACACGCTCTACTAAAGTTCCTAATTTCCCGGGGTCAAACTCCCAAAATTCCTTTTTTTTGCTGTAGTTATTAATTCCCCCCGTTGAATAGTACTTTTTCGCCGCGTCGTTACTCCTACTCGTATATACGTAATTTGCGACAATCTTTAGCTCCCTTCCAATATAAGTGATCAGAAGCAACTGGCTATTTTCTGTATTCGGTTCCACAAAAAAAGGTTTTTTGAGATTCGAAAAGTCTACTATATTATACGTTGGTGAAACGTAAACGGCGTAGAGGTCTTCATCGTCAGAGTTTTTGTAATGTTCTATTTTGTAGATAGTACGTTTCGGAGTATCGGGATAATTTTCAGCACGTTCTTTTTGCCTTTCTAAATAATCCGGCTGTTTTTTTAAAATCATGAATAGTGATAAACCGCTTTTACCAAAGCTGCTTACATTCACGGCAAAAGAATTGATGAGTTCCTCAAGGATCAATTCTTTCATCTGATCGACGGCTTCATTATACCTGTTCAGATTTTCCCGGCCCCTGGCAGTATACATTTTACTCTCAAGTTCTAAGAATGCGGATAAAAACCGTTTAATTTCCTCTATTTCAACGAAACTCAATTTTACCTGGTTTAAAACTTCCTGTTGAATATAACGTTTTTAAGGCAGTATCGCCATTTAATTGTACAGATTATTTTTCACTGGTCCGAAAAGCGGTAAAAGTGAATCCAATGCATTTTCAGGTGGTGGATACTGCGGAACTCCTTGAATATACAACGTAGAATCCATAATCGTTCCTTTATAGTGATAGTGCCTCCACCATCCTTCGCGATTACCATTTACATAAAGCCCTTCCTGGTCGCGCCCGAGTCCGTCATCCCTGAATTGAATCACGTACCCGTTCCCGTTTTTAAAGTTTCCAAAATCTAATTTATTACCAAGCGTATCCTGAACCAAATTGATCTCCTGTAAAAGATCGTTTTTCATGGTAACCTTAGACTTTAAGGCTCCATTTTGGTAATAATTAGTGAAATATATCAGGGTGTCGGCCCGCGCGAGCACTACTTCATACACCGTATGTAGCGTCGTGGTATCTCCTGCATACAACTCACTCCAATATTCTGTTCCTCTGGTCAAAAGTACCTTTTCAGAGCTAACACAACTGAATAATGCAGCGGAGAAAAACAATAGGCAAACAACAAGTTTCCCGGCTACTCGTGTTCTGCTGCGCTCAGAATCCAAAAGTGCATTGCTCATAAGTTTTGTCGGCGTTTGCTTTTTACTATTATCATTTTCGAAGACTTACCTATCCCTTCTTTAGGAGTTCACTGAAGGATTTCAGGACTTTTTGCAGTTCAGATTCCGTTTTTTCATCCGTTATTGTTCCTTCCCGGGAAACCTTGCTTTTTATTCCCTGGATTAAGAGCGTGCTGTCTTCGGTAAAGAGTGTCTGCAGGGTTTCCATGATCAGTTTTAATTCCGCGTGTCCTTTTTCTCCATTTGCCGACGCGGTTATGAGTGCGATTGGTTTGTGCGAAAACACGGTTGTCGACACGCACCATTCCAGGATGTTTTTTAGTCCGGCCGGTATGCTGAAAACGTATTCGGGGGTACAGATCACGATTCCGTCTGCACCGGAAACTTTATTTCGGAAGGCAAGGATTTCCGGGGGAACATTTTCGTCGGTCAGTTCCGTTCGAAAGTGCGGAAAACAGCTTAAGTCCGCTATTATTTCAAAATCAAATTCGCTTTTTGCAGCCGTTGCCAGGTAATTCAAAATTGAAAGGTTTCCGGAATCCTTACTGGCGCTTCCGCAAATTCCAATGATTTTCTTCTTATTCTTCATTCGTTCGGTTCCGGTTTGCCGGCTTGAAGGTGACGGTTTATTTAATCAGTATGGAATGTGCGAATTTTTTCATTTCCAGGGCATTCTTTTGAAAATCATTGTTTGACCTACCCTGAATAGCGACTGTATATTCATCGTTCATTATTATAAGTATATAAAGTTCTAAATCCTGACTGCCCTGTTTTCCAGTATACACTACTTCATAGGCGCGATAACCGTTCACTTTCTCGAAGGAATCCTCTTTTAAAGAAAATTGGATTCCTTGCGCCTGTATCTGGCTTTTCATATTCAGGGATAAAGATTTTGGTGAGAGCCCCTGATTGGGGAAAGTCGTTACCATAATGAATGGATCCTCACTATCGGTATCTTTTTTATTACCATTAAGGGTAAATGTGTAGAAGGTCGAAGTTGCATGTGCAAGTTGAAACTGCGATACATTTTTGTCATATTTAAAAGGAGCTATTTCCTCATAGTTAATTGAATGAGTTTTATCAAAGACAAAGGACATCATCATTTCTTTTATCTCGTGTAGGGATTTGAGATCTTCTGGTCGTGTGTAGCCCAAAAGAAGAACGGCGTATGTGCTATCTCCGGTAACTAATTGATAAGATTTATTCAATTTATCCGGACTAACGGCCAAATACATGATTGCAGGATTGCCATTTAATTTAAACTCAAAAAATTCATCAATCTTTAGTCCCTGCTTTTCTAAATTTGGTTTTGTCACCTGAGCAGCGTTCGAATAAAAACTCCCCCCATCCAACTCCATTACATTAATTCCGGTGAAATCATCCTTAAATATTTGTGTTTGATATTTTGGAATAGTATAGCCGGTTGGAATATTAATAAATACATGAGTGTAAGGAATATTTGAGTGTTTAACTGTTTTTATGTTATCAATATCTCTTATTCCCTTTGACGGATTATTATCGTTAGAAGTTTGAGCGCAGGAAAGGAAATTAAGGCAGGTTATGATTATAATACCGATCTTTTTCATTCTGTTTGAGATTGTGTTAGCATTTCTTCAGATGCAGTTGTCGTCGCTGGAGGTCGTTATTTTTTATTTTGTTTTTCGTCCTGCTTGCGCTTTTGCACCGCAAAGCAGGACCGAAGTTACCAATTATTGCGGATCGATGAACGGTCGCTGTCAGGAACGGGTCGAATAAGAACTGGTACTCAGGAAGATTTCTTCAGGTCCTTACGCTTTTCAGCCTGGCAACTTTTGGTCTTTAAAACTGCTGGTTTCTATGAAAATTCGTTTGATGAGCGGATGCATCGTCCGGATATTCTTTTCAATTCGGGATACCGCTTTTTCAATGTCGGCTAAAGACTGATCTTTCTTAAAGCGGATGTCCATGGCCAGGAACACTTCGTTCGGACCGAAATACATTGTCAAAGGTGCTTTTGCCTGATCGACTGCCGGGTCTGCATGCACAATTTCGATAATACTTTCCGAAATTTGAGTATTTGCGCCTTCCCCGATGAGCAAACCTTTACTTTCCCTTGCCAGAATCATTGCAATGACTGCCAGCAAAACCCCAATGATAATGGAAGCATAGGCGTCGAAGCGGGCATCGTTAAAGTACTGGCTAAGAAACAAACCGAGGAACGCAACAACGAGTCCCAACAGGGCAGCGGTATCTTCGAGGATGATGGCGAAACTACCCGGATCTTTACTGATTTTGATCGCCTGCCAGTAACCGTAATCTCCTTTTTGCTTCCTGAAATTTTTCACGGCCAGAAAGAGCGCGCTACCTTCAAATACAAAAGCCAGGCCCAGCACGATATAACTCCAAAACGGATCTTCAATCAGCGCGGGATGCATCACGTGGTTGATGCCTTTGTAGATAGACATGCCACCACCGATGGAAAATATCAGGATCGCAACCACCAGCGACCAAAAATAGAGTTCCTTCCCATGACCGAAAGGATGGTCTTTGTTAGCAGGCTTTTTACTCTTGTGGATTCCGAGCAGGATCAAACCTCCGTTTCCCGTATCTACAAGCGAATGTATGGCTTCTGACACCATGGCTGAACTGCCGCTTACTGCCGCCGCAACGAATTTCGCAACTGCTATGCCCAGGTTCGCGGCTATTGCACCGTAAATAGGCACTTTACTTCCTGAAGTATCCAATTTTCAATGAGTTTAGTATTGTTTTTCTAAATTGTTGAACCACTGCTTTTTGGCAGAACCTTTGGGCCTGTCTGAACTTCATTGTTATAAAATTCGGAATACGTAATACCCCGGAATCCGGAACAAAAAGTTAACAGATCATTGCCTCTCCACCGAATATAAACTATCGAAAGGGGATATTGTTTCCGAAAAGTTTGTTCTGTTGGGGGTGATCGGAACGAGAAACATCTTCTGATTCTGTTTCTGATCTGACAGTGGTAGGTGTAATAAAGTTTGAAGCAGGGAGTGGGGGGATGTGAGTTGTTTAAACAATAATGTGCGGTTTTTTTATTGTTCGTATAAATTAAATTCTAAGTCGTCCCCGTCAAATACTTTGTAAATTAAAAACTTGTCAATCTGGTAGATTTTTACGTCTATTCCTTTAAGGTTTTTATTTAACTCGTCCGTAATTACTAATTCAAAAACTAAATTGTCACCGTTGAATACTTTAAATTTATCATCTTCTTTGTTTATAGTTAATCCATTTACTCCAGCTATATTTTCTAGAAATCCATTTTCTATATAAAACCCATTGACATTTATGCCATTCCTTGTTCCTAAACTGTCAATTGTAAATGCCTTCGCAAAAGCTGTGTTCATTTGGAATTCAATAGGATTATATACAAACGTAGTTTCTAATAATTTTCTGCCAAAGTCACTAATTTTGTCACTGTCATGATACAAAGATGAATGCCCTGTAATTTTTTCTGGTGAGTATTGAATTCTTTGCCCGCCAGTAACAACAGTTCTAATTCCAAGTGAATAATCTTTTGTTACTTGCAGTAAAAGATAATGAGTAGTAATTAAATCTCTTAAAAATATTAAGAACTGATAGGAATTAACTTTCTCTATGTATTTGAGGTCAACTGTCCTTGCTATACCGTCATTTAAGATGATAATTTTATCATTAGGGAAAGGGTCAATATTTATCAATAGTGGCCGACCTGCTATTGAGTAAAATTCGTTTAAAAGTTTGACAATATTAGCTTGCTGAAGTTGCTCTAAGTCCCAATTATTATTTTCTAACATACTGCCAAAACCGCAGATGTCTGTCCAGCTTGCAATGCAATTGCTCGCTTGAAGCATTTTGTCTATTGCTTTTTGTCTCCATTTAAGGGAGTCTATAAATTCTTTACTTTCGTGTGGAGTGGGCATGTTTTTTGGGTCGTCCTAAAATGGCATATAGCGTTTTCGGGCTTTGCGTCAGCGGGTTTCGGAACACAAAGTTTCAATTTGTTACTAAAGTTCATTAGAAGCACAAAACTTCGAGTCTGCACGTCAGCCCGCCTGACGCAAAACCCGTGTTAAGCACAGTTATTCTTTGAAAATGTTACTTTGATAGTTGTCCGCCATATCTAATATTTCATCGAAGGTTAAAATCTTAATATTATTCAAGCTATTTCTAAGTTTGGTAAAATCACGATTTATCTTTTCTAATTCCTTTGCTGAAAGAGGCTTTTTTGTTTTGACTAGTTTATCTTTTGATGAGATAATTATAATAGCTGTTGGACGATGAACATTTTTGTTTAGTACCGAATTATCTAATTCATCGAATAATTCAGTTTTATACTTTTGTGTCATTTTTTCTTGAATGAGCGCATCCATATAGTTCATAGATTGAATTATAGCTTTGCTGAGATCTGAAGAAAAAGCATAATTTTTATGTGATTTATCGTATCGTAATACGGGTAACAAGTGGTGTTTAATTTCTATAATATCTACACCCCAATAATGATTTATTCCAACAAAATCTGGATATTTTTTTTCAGCATCGATTGTGAATTTTATTTTTGGATAAAGTTCTCTATAGGAAAATATTAAATGAAGCAAATACTTTTGAAAATATAGTTGCCAAAAACTTTCGAGTTGTTTAATCTCTTTATCAGGGCTTATTTTTTTCGAAACTTTTTGAGCAATAGAAGTTTTAACTTCTTCGCTTTTAAGTTCTAAAATTTCTCTTCCCAATGTTATGATTTCCTGTAGTTTTTGTTTAATAAAATAATTATCTAACCCTTTAATGAAATCAGGCTCAAATACTTCAAGTTTAATGAGTTTCTCACTTAATCTCTGTAAAGATTTGATGTCGTTTTCATTTAAATACTTATCAAAATCTTTTTTATTTGATTTGTTTTCAATGTTTAATCGAAACGTTTGGAATGCGAAATCTCCTGAATTATAGAATGTTTTATTCTTTTTTGGTTCGCCGTTGAAATTTGAAGTCTGAGAATTTATTAAATAACTCATTAAAGAATTTCTCGAACTATTACCTTTATTGTTAATTTCTTTTGCAGTCTTGTATAATGATTCTAATTTATCCGTTCCAATTTCGATTAAGTTGTCATCAATTTTAAGCCTATTTTTATAATTGACAATTTTTATTTCATGTGTTGAATTTCCATCAAAATCTAATAATCTTGATATTATTGAATAGAAATTTATTTT
>CAYMEW010000047.1:0-22782 GCA_964389755.1 uncultured Flavobacteriales bacterium
TAAACTGTATATCAGGAAAACCAGTCTTCCGAAGCCCTTATGCTTTAACTGCAAATTCCTCCCTCTGTATCTCCCCTGTCTGCCGACAGGCAGGCTCACCGAGGGAGAGCAAACAAACAACCTAAAACCAGTCGAACGTATACGCACATACGAAATCCCACTTTGCAAAAACTACATAAACACTATAAGTTCCAATTCGAAGCAATCCGCATGTGCTTTACGCCGCGCTTCAGTGGAAGCCATTGGGTACCCGCTGTACGCCGTTCCGCCAAAATTTCTGGCTGTCTGACAACCAACGGGAGGAGTTTTCAGAAATTTTAGGAACAAGTACATAAGCGGGTAATGGCTGCAACGTAGCGCTAAAGCATTTTTGTTCCTTTTTTTGCTTCGGAAAAAAGGAAGCTACAATAAACTCTATATTCGGAAAAACTGTTCTTCCGAAGCCTCACCATGTACCCACACCATGCAAAAACTCCATATACAACAGCGCCAAAACCACCGAGTATCAACAGAGAAAAACATAAAATGACAGGGTCGTTTTGAACCTCTTTGCCTCTTCACTGTACAGCCTCTCAAAATAACTCAGCATGAACAAACTCGTAACAACAATCCTCCTCTGCTGCATGCTGCCGATCTTCGGCCTCGCAGTCGAAGAAGAGATCATTAAGTCGAACATCTCCGAAGTGACCGTATATGCACAGGGAGCACAGATTTTTCGCAAAGCGTCCTACACCGTTAAACCCGGCATCACGGAAGTGGTTATCGAAGGCGTCAGCCCCAACCTCGATCCCAAAAGTCTGCAGGTGAAGGCGACAGGGAATGTGATCATCCTCGATTCCAAATATTCGCTTTATTACCCGAAACCGGAAGAAGTAAACCTCGAAGGCTTGCCACTGAAAGTGCGGCAGGACATTCGCCTGCTGGAAGATTCGATTGAGAACATGAACTTCGACATCCGCGAGATCCAGGATGAGATCGATGTACTGAATGCCACGAAAAGCATTTTAGCAAATAACGGAGCGATTCGCGGACAGGGAAAAGTGAATGATTCCATTGCATTGCTCAAACAGGCCATGGAATACTACACGCAGAAAATGATGGAGATCAACAAAAAACTCCTGTCCCTCAACCGAAAGAAAACCGATAAAAACGAACGACTCAGTGCCATGAGTACGCGACTCCAGGAATTGCGCAATTACCAGAGTAATAACAAACTCAACGAAAAGAACCAGGGTCCCACGCACCGCATCACCATCACCGTATCGGCGAAAGAAACATCCAGTGGAAAACTCAGCATTTCCTACCTCGTTTCCAATGCGGGATGGATCCCGATGTATGACCTGCGCAGTGATATGACAACCGGCAAGATCAACCTCAATTACAAAGCACAGGTGTTCCAGAATACAGGTGTCGACTGGGACGATGTACGCCTGAATATCTCGACCAACAACCCTTATCAGAATAAGACAAAACCGGAATTACATCCGTGGTATGTTGATTTCAACAATTATCAGCAAGTCAACACTTACAGCCAAAGCGGAACTATTCAGTTGAACGCGGCGCCGCCTGCTCAGACGCTTGCGTATAGTGAAAAACGGGAAGCAAAAGAAAGCGTGGATGAAGTGGCATCCGTTTCCAGCCAGTTCGTGCAGGTTGTCAACCACACGATTTCAGCGGAATTCCGCATCGATCTGCCCTATACGATCAAGTCCAACAATCAGCAGCACATGGTCCTTGTGAAAAATGAGGACATCGACGCCGGGTATAAATATTACACGGTGCCGAAACTCGACAACGGCGTGTACCTGATCGCTGAACTCACACGCCTGGACGACCTGCAACTAGTTCCGGCAAAGGCCAATATCTTTTTCGATGGCAGTTATGTCGGTGAAACATACCTCGATCCGGGGATCATGGACGATACACTTCGCCTGTCGCTTGGACGCGATCCGAACATTGTCGTGAAGCGCACACTGCTCAAAAAAGAATCGAAAGAAAAGACAGTGGGAAGCAGCATTGAACGCACCTTTGCCTATTCCGTACAGGTGAAAAACCTCAAGGCAACAAACGTGGAACTCGTGGTACTCGACCAGGTTCCGGTAACGCAAAATGCCGAGATCGAAATCGAACTGCTGAAGGCCGGTAAAGCGCACCATGACGAACGGACCGGTACATTGAAATGGACATTCGACTTAAAACCGAAAGAGTCGCAGGACCTTGAATTTTCCTACCAGGTCAAATACAACAAAGACATGAACCTCTACCTGTAATCATCACGTCAGATGAATGAACTCCCCGTCGGCCTCCGGCAGGGAGTTTTTTTATGACCAGGTAAGTACAGTTCGCACGCGTGTCCCACACCACACTCACACTGAAGTCTTCGACCGCAGGGAGAAGTATTGCGGGATCACACTCTACACTCCACACTCGCACTGAAAACCTGAAGTCTTCGACCGCAGGAAGAAGTACTTCAGGGCTCATTCTGCTTCTGTCGCGAATGTCCCACTCGTGTCCACGCCCACACTCCAAACTCACACTCACACTCCACACTCACACTGAAAACCCGAAGTCTTCGACCCCAGGAAGAAGTACTTCCGGGATCATTCTGTTTCTGTTTCTCATTCTGTCCATGCCGAAGCCTTCGCCCCCAGGGAGCAGCAACTTTTGAAGACCAACCGACAGGGCCGGGAAAAGGGGAGGAAACAATAAACCGCTCTTCCGAAGCCTCACCAAGTACCGACACCCCTGCAATAACTCCCTACACACAATAAGCTTTAATTCGAAGCAATCCGCGTGTGCTTACACGGCGCCTTAGTGAGAGCGAGCACTGCTCGTGAAGACCGAGATTTCGCCTGGGGAAGGCGAAGTAATCGAGGGTAGCCGCCGGGCACCCGCTATACGCCGTTTCGTCAAAATTTCTGGCTGTCTGACGACCAACGGGAGGAGTTTTCAGAAATTTTAGGAACAAGTACCCCAGCGGGTAATTGCTGCAACGTAGCGCAAGGGCACTTTTTTGTTTCTTTTTTTTGCCCCGGAAAAAAAGAAATATGTACTTCCGGGTCACACTCACACTCACACTCCACACTCACACTGAAAACCCGAAGTCCTCGACCGCAGGGAGAAGTACTTCAGGTATATCGCACAAGTATAGCATCAGTATTGCACAAGTAATGATAGTGTATCATATGTACCTGTTTCAAACAATGTGTTAAAATATAAACTAGTTGGATTTGGAAATGCCCGTACGAGCGTAAAGAGTAAGTGTGTCCAATGAAATGGATCGCAAACCGGTCAAAAAACCGTACGACTAATGGAAGTGAAAAGGGGCATAAAAAGAACTTGGAAAAGCCGATCAGGACCTTCAGAAACCCCTGAAAATGCCGAAAGGAGCAAAACAGGCGTTTCACTCCTTTCGAACTAACCTAACCTACCTTTTACAACTAAACCTACCTCAAAAGTAAGGGGGGTTTTTGATTTTTCCAAATTTTAAGACTTTTTTTTCAACAAAGTAAACAGGCCGCTGCGATGCAATACCTGATATCTACCGATATGCTTATCTTTGGGCTCTAAAAAACGAACTATGGGATTACTCGAAGATAAAGTAGTTCTGATCACGGGAGCTTCCCGCGGGATCGGACGGGCGATTGCCGAAGAATGTGTGAAACAGGGAGCGAAAGTCGCCTTTACCTACCTTTCCTCCGAAGAAAAAGCGCGCGCGCTGGAAGAGGAACTCGCTAAAGACGGGGGCACCGCCAAAGGCTTCCGCTCGGATGCTGCGAAATTCGATGAAGCACAAAAACTCGTAGATGAAGTAGTAGCCGAATTCGGTACCATCGACGTACTGGTAAATAATGCCGGAATTACCCGCGATACGCTGCTTATGCGTATGACCGAAGAGCAGTGGGACGAAGTGATCAACACGAACCTCAAATCAGCTTTTAACCTCACAAAAGCCGTTCAGCGACCGATGTTGAAAGCGCGCAAAGGTTCGATTATTAACATGTCGTCTGTAGTGGGAGTAAGCGGAAACGCAGGACAGGCCAATTACGCAGCTTCCAAAGCAGGACTCATCGGCTTCACAAAATCCGTGGCCCAGGAGCTGGGTTCGCGAAACATTCGCTGCAATGCCATCGCTCCGGGATTCATCGAAACGGAAATGACCGATGCCCTTGATGAAAAGACCGTACAGGAATGGCGCAACTCGATCCCGTTGAAACGCGGAGGTTCTCCGAAAGATGTTGCGGACCTGACCGTATTCCTCGCTTCGGACATGTCTGCCTACATTACCGGGCAAACAATCAACGTGTGCGGAGGAATGCTCATGTAATTAACCGGTTTAGTATAGATGGAAAGCGTCTGCCCGAGGGTGGACGCTTTTTGCTTGGGAGCTTTCTATAGCCGTTTTTAACGGTTATGAAACGGCTAAAAACGATTAGCGGTGAGACGGATCTACCGACCGACTTATTAAAAAATCCTAAATCATACGTGCGATTTCCGGCGCTGCGCGCAACATGCCTTATCTTCGTAAGAACCGGATAAAAATGCTCGAAATTCTCAAATCATTCTTTTTTCTCTTCGCCGTCATTGACCCGCTCGGCTCCATCCCGGTATACCTGGAGGCAACCAAGCAGTTCGACTCGAAAGAGCGAAAGAAAATTGCCATTCGCGCCTCGATCATCGCTTCTTTTGTTCTGCTTTTCTTTATCCTGCTCGGACAGGTGATCATGGACATTATGAAGATCTCCATGGATGCATTCCAGATCTCAGGAGGGGTCATCCTGTTCCTTTTTGCACTGACCATGGTCTTCGGAGAAGGAAAACCGACCAGCGAAAAAGGAATGATCAAAGATCATAAACACGTAACGGTATTCCCGATCGCCATTCCCTCGCTCGCCTCACCCGGAGCTATTATGGCAGTCGTCCTGCTTACGGACAACCACGTTTACACCATCGAAGAACAGGTGATTACCGTAACCATGGCCTTTGTGGTCATGTTCATAACCTGCCTGCTTCTGCTGCTCGCCAAAAACGTGCAGGACAAGATCAACGATGCGGGAATCGTTGTGATCAGTAAGATCATGGGACTCATCCTTGCATCCTTCGCAATTCAGAGCATCCTTACGGGAATTAAAGAATACTTTAAGATCGGCTGATCTTCCAGTTGTTCGTAATGTTGCGGGAAGCGTATTCGCGTTGCTTATATTCGGAAATATGATTCCAGATCTGCTCAATCCCGTGCAACAGGGCGTTTTCCTCTGCTTCCATGGCCGTATACAACAGTTTCGGATCACTGAAATGATGCTTCACGAAATTCGTATCGAAATCTCCGGAACGGAAAGCCTCGTGCTTCAATACGTACTTGCCAAAGTCCAGGGTTGTTTTGAGTCCTGAGATCTGGTAATGATCGATCGCTTCGATGGCGCGTTCAATAGCTTCGGCACGCGTCGGGGCCCATACCACGAGTTTCGCGATCATCGGGTCGTAGAAGATCGGGATGTCCATGCCTTCCACGAACGCATCGTCTACTCGTACATGCGCACCGGAAGGTAAGCAGTATTTGTCGAGCCGCCCGATGTCCGGCGTAAAGCCGTTCAGCGTGTCCTCCGCGTATACGCGGATTTCGATCGCGTGTCCGTGGATGGAAAGTTCCTCCTGCAATTGCGGTAAACGTTCTCCGCGTGCCACCCGGATCTGCCATTCAACCAGGTCGGTACCGGTGATCTCTTCAGTAACCGGGTGTTCAACCTGCAGGCGCGTGTTCATTTCCAGGAAATAGAAGTTCATAGAGGCATCCACGAGAAATTCGACGGTTCCCGCACCCACGTAATTACAGGCTTTGCATACCTGTACGGCTGCTTCGCCCATCTCGCGGCGCAGTTTCTCTGTTAACAGGGCGCTGGGTGCTTCCTCGACCACTTTTTGATGGCGGCGCTGTATAGAACATTCGCGTTCGAAGAGGTATACCGTATTGCCCTTCGTGTCGGCAAATACCTGGATTTCAATATGACGTGGCTTGTCCACGAATTTTTCGATGAACACGGCGTCATCCCCAAAAGACGAGCGCGCTTCACTTTGTGCAAGGCGCATTTGTTCGCGGAAATCTTCTGCTTTGTGTACGAGACGCATTCCTTTACCACCGCCCCCGGCAGAAGCTTTGATGAGTACCGGGTAGCCGACTTCACCCGCTACGCGAATGGCTTCATCAACATCCGTAATGGCCGAATCGATGCCCGGAACCAACGGAACTCCGTAAGATTTGACCGCCTGCTTGGCGCGCAGTTTATCGCCCATGACTTCCATGCTTTCCGGCGAAGGTCCGATCAGCGTAATTCCCGCTTCCTTGACTTTACGTGCAAAGGTCGCATTCTCGGAAAGAAACCCGTAACCCGGATGGATCCCGTCCACGGAGTGTTCCTTGCAGATGTCTATAATGAGATCCTGTTTGAGATAACTCTCGGCAGCAGGACTTGCTCCCACGTAGACGGCCTCATCGGCCTCCAGCACATGCGGTGCGTGTTTATCGGCATCAGAATAGATCGCTACGGTGGCGATGTTCATTTTCTTACAGGTGCGGATCACGCGTCGTGCGATCTCTCCCCGGTTGGCAATCAATATTTTTTTCATGTCAGACAAGCGTCAGTTCTCTGTGTTTAATGAATGGCTTCCGGACAAAAATAGCGAATTATTCGGACTGGGCTCAGCCCTGCGAACTTACTTCATCCGGTTTTACGAAGCTGCTGTCCTTGTATTCGGGAAGCGGTTCGCGTCGCTGGTTCTGATTTGCCGGGTAGCGTTTGTTTTTCTTCGAACGGAAAATATTCAGGAAATACTGTAACACTTTAAAGTCGCGTGCAGAGTTAAAGTCTTCCTGGTAGGTCAGGCCGACACCCTGCGTAAAAAGTCCCTGGTTATTATCCTGCAGGATCGTCTGCGTATTCGATTCGTTGAACACGCTGATACGGAAGGTTCCCAGGTCATTGAGCAAATACTCGATGTTAATGTCACCGATGAATCCCTGGTTTTGGCTCACGGCGGGACCCTGCGTGTTATTTTCAACGCCGAAGTTCCCCGTTACGCGAAGCCGTTCGTTCAGGAAGTTCTTCTGGATACCGATCTCTACAGAACCTTCGCCCGTTTGCGTGTCACTGTCGACGTTGACATTCAGTTTGTAGTTCTTCGAAACCTGCGACAGGAAGGAGTTGATCTGGTTCGTAAGCACGTCAAGCGCTGCATTGTTGCCGGCACTTCCGGGACCTGTTAACGGTTGGAAACGCTTAAAGAGCAGGAGCGAGAAGAATTGTTTATTCAGCTCATCCGTATCACTCGTGATCCGCGCAATGAGCGCCTTGTTAGACTCGGCGGCTTTCGGAACTTTAATATCAAAACGAATAGCCGGTTCGGTCAGGGTATTGCTCAAATAAATATAACATTCGACGTCCTGGTGAATCGCTGCGGTAGTTACCTGGTCCGGAACGATGTCTGCGAGGTTTGCATTCACGTGGTAGATGGCAGCAAGATTGATCATCGCATTAGCCGGGTCACCCGTCCACGAAATGGTTCCGCCACTCTGAATGACAAACTTCTCCTTGATCGGCGGCATCACGAAGTTGTAAAAACCATCGGTAACCGTAAAGAGTCCGTTCATTTGGACGTCGCCCAGGTTGTCTACCTCAATATTGATATCTCCCTGGCCGTGCGCCGTGATCTCATCGTTGAGCTGGTCGTCGAACACGATCTTGAGTTCGGCTTCCGGCGTTACGTGGAAATTCAGGTCCAGGTCGATTCCCGTAAAGTCGATTTTGTTCTCCACGAGCGTGTCGGTAGAATCTTTCGGCGTAAAGGTGATGTAATTATTTTCCTCCTGGATTTCCGTATAACCGTACATCGGGAAATTGACCTTCGTATCCTTTTGGGTGGTGAGGTCCACATCGATTTCCATCTGGTCGGCATACCCGAATATCTCGGCAGTTCCCGTTACGTATGCCCGGCCGTAATAAATACTTCCTTCCTCGTATTTCGTGTTCATGACCAGGAAACGGTTCAGCGGCCGGTGGATGCGCGGATCGTTCAGGTAACGTGCGTCGTCTTCCAGGTTAAAGGAAACGTCAAAGTTCCAGTTTGTGAAATTGTCGTGGAAAATCGTTCCGACTACCGACCCCTGGTTCCCTTCTTCATCGATCACGGGCATGTTATTAATGTAGAAACCGCTCGGATCGGCCTTGATCTTTCCTTCAAAGCGGAAAAGTGCACCGAGCAGGGCCAGTCGCGCCTGCGCATTTGCAATGTTCAGACTTCCTTTCAATTGAGGTTTATTGGGTGAACCGGTAACTTTCAGCCTTCCCTCGAGGTTCCCGTCGATATCGGATACCACGTCCGGATCCAGGAAGGCGTTGGTAAATGCAATATTCGTCTTGTCAAATACGAGGTTGAAGTCGAGGTTGTCCTCTTCGCGTGACAGGTCGTAAAAACCGTCAAACTTAAAGGTTTCCGCGTTTCGGTACTCCAGGTCACCGGTAAGACTGACCGTTTGCCGGCTCTGATCCCATTCGGTCTGTACGAATACGTTTCCAACCTCTTCTCCGTTGAGGTACAGGTTCTCGATACTGGCATCGCCGGAATATTTGAGGTTCGTATACGGATTGGAGATGTATCCCCAGCCGTTGAGTTTCCCCTGGATGTCCATGCCCGAGCCGATGAACGGACCGATATCGTCCAGTTCGAACTCATTGATCTTGAATTTCAGCTGGTCCTCGTCATTGCGTGAGAGAACCCCGTCGAGCGTGAGAAACTGATTGTCGCGCGACAGGCGAAACTGGTTCACAATGATACTGTCCGGAGCATACGTTATCTCAGAAGCATTCTCGATGTTCCAACGGTTTCCGCGCAGCGCGAAAAAGGACGGGTCGAGCACAAAGTGAAACTCTTCCAGGCTGCGTACTTCGGTAGTCCAGGCAATGCGCGATTCATTGATCGAACCCGGATCCCAGGAAAGTTCCGAACGAATGTTGTTCTGGCTTCCGGTAGCGTCAAAACGCAACGAATCCAGTGACAGGGAATCGTTGACAAGTACCCGAGTTGTGAACAGGTGTGCTTCCAGCTGATCCTCCTCAAGCGATTGTTTGTATTGCAGGCTGTCGACATGGAATGCTCCGAAATCAATAAAGTCGGAATTGGCATTCATCCGGAAATAGTTGTTCTTCCCGACATATTTTCCACTGATTGTAGAATTGTTGGCAATGGAAAGGTCCGGGCTGATGAATTTCATGAATTTATCGGGTTCCCGGAATTCAACGGAATAGATGAAATCGTTCTTGCTGTTCGAATAGTCGTATGTTTCTTCCGCTTTTTTGAAGAATGCCGGGAAGGTGCGGCCAATCTGCGCAAGGATCTCGTCGCCCACTGTTTCAAAATCGATTTTCCCGTTTACCGTAGCGGCCAGTAAATTGCTTTCCAGGTTAATGAGGTCCTGGTTGTTGTTTCGTTCCACGACCAGGTCGATGTTCGCAACTTCTATGGAATCATTCTCATTGCTGAAGCGCAGATTCTCCACGTTGATCTGTCCTTTGATCGTGTTGAGTGAATAGCCGGTCATGTCGCCCTTCATTGTTCCGCTGAGTTGGGTTTTCGGAACAGAACTAAAACCGAGCGCAGTCATATTCGCCTTATGAAGTTCGAGATCGAATTGAATGGTTTGCTCATTTTTCAGGTCGATGTTACCTTTGAAATCCATGTCGAGATTCGGATCGGACACGACCATATCGGCAGCGAATACTTCGTTCTCAAAACTTCCGTTACTCACCACGATATTGGTATAGGTGTACCCGTTCAGACCGAGTGCGTCGACTTTCCCTTCGATCTTTGTCAGGGTCAGCGGCTCCGCGCCATTGATGGTTCCCGCGAGCTTTACCTGGGCATCCACGATTCCCAGTGTTGATTCATCCAGGAATTCCCCGAGCCGGAATTGCTCAACCCGCAGGTCGTAAGCCTCCGGACTTACACCGCTGAAAGCATAGGCATCCGATCCGTTAATGGCATGGAGTGTTATACCGTTGTTGATGCGCACGGCACCCAGCGCGGTGGAAAGTTTATCGGAACTGATGCGGAAATCGGAATACGATCCGCTGAGTTTCAGGTTACTTGTTTCTACATACGCCAGCCTGTTGATCATTTCATCGAATGAAAGGTAATCCATTCCGGAGTCGACCGGCATGCGGATCTGCTTCAGGTCGTCTATGGAAATGTAAGCATAATCCAGCTTTTCATTGAATTCGGCTTTTTCCAGCTCCCGGAAATCCGGCAGGGTCAGTGATCCTTCGATTCGCGTGCGCTTCCCGGTTTCGAGCGAAAGATCCGTAATGTGCAGGTTTTTGATCTTATCGGTCACTTTTGCCTTCAGACTGATCTTCTGATCCATTCCTTCGAGGGCAGTTGCAAAATAGGAGACGTCTTTCAGGCTGACCTGGCTCTTGTTCAGTTCCGCGTCGAAACGTACGCTGTCCTCGAATTGCTGGTAATCCTCGAAGGATTGCGTGAGCAGGTGCAACTTTGGCGCGTCGATCTCGGTTTCGGGAGTTTTAATGTACAGTTCGTCCAGTTTGATCCCCTGTGGGGAAATGTCCGCCCGGGTAGCGAGTTTTTCCAGCTTAAGTCCCGACCTTTCCCGAAGGCTGATGCTGTTAACGCTGACTTTAGCATGGTCGTCATTGAGCATAAATCCACTGACATCCAGCATAACATCTTTGAAATCGAGGTGGTCGAAATCCATTCCGAACTTCGAATAGTCCTTGCGGAAATCGTCATACTTGAAATTAATGTGCTCGAGAAGCAGCTTATTGATGGAGAGTTTAAGCGGTTTGGAGCCGGAGGAACTTCCGCTGCTGAAGTAGTCTTCGATAAATGCATAGTTGTACTCACCGTCGGCGCTGTCCCTTTTAACGTGTACAGTGGCTTGTTCGAGGTCAATTTCGTCGATCACGATGTTGTTCTTCCCGAGGTTCAGTACGGAAATATTGACGAATAAAGATCCGGAGTAGAGCAGCGTGTCACCCTCAAGGTCCTCGATGTATACACCGTCTACGGCGATCCGGTCCAGGAAAACGACCGAGATGCGTTCGATATCAACCTTTGTATTCCATTCTTTCGAGAGGTAGGCCGTGGCCTTTTTGCCGAGATAAGTTTGTACCGATTCACTGCGAATAAGAAACAGGCAGACAATGAGTAAAAACAGTATCCACTCAAGCGTAATCCCCACTATGTTTCCCAGTATTTTAAGTACCTTTGTCATCGACGAACACAAAAATAAGAAAGTTGCGAAATAATGATACGGTCATTTTAGGCATCGAATCGTCCTGCGATGACACATCGGCAGCGGTACTCAAAAATGAGACCATCCTTTCAAACAAAATTTCGAGCCAGTCTGTTCACGAAAAATATGGGGGAGTGGTACCCGAACTGGCGAGTCGTGCACATCAGAAAAACATTGTGCCGGTGGTAGATGCAGCGCTTAAAGAAGCAGGCGTCACACTGGATGAAGTGGATGCAATTGCGTTTACGAAAGGTCCCGGTTTATTGGGTTCGCTGATCGTCGGAACCTCCTTTGCAAAGGCGCTTTCACTGGCGAAAAAAATTCCGTTAATAGATGTTAATCACATGCACGGGCACGTCCTGGCACATTTTATACTGCAGGAAGGGAAAACGGCTCCGTCATTTCCTTTTATCTGTCTCACCGTTTCAGGCGGACATACCCAGCTTGTACTCGTTCGCGATTACCTCGAAATGGAAGTGATGGGAAGTACGATCGACGATGCCGCAGGCGAAGCTTTTGATAAGATCGGTAAGCTGCTCGGGTTTCCGTATCCGGGTGGACATTTGATCGATCGCGAAGCAAAAAAGGGTGATCCCAAACGTTTTGAGTTCGCACGTCCGAAAGTCGGAGGCTTTGACTACAGTTTCAGCGGGTTGAAAACCTCGGTACTGTATTTTTTACAAAGGGAAACGCGTAAAAATCCGGATTTCATTTCCGAAAATCTGGCAGACCTCTGCGCTTCCGTTCAGCAAACGATCGTGGACTTGTTGTTAAAAAACCTGGCAGCACTGGCCGATGAACTGAAGATCGACCAGGTGGCGATTGCCGGTGGCGTTTCGGCCAACAGTGCCCTGCGCGAGCAACTTCAGCAATGGGGCGCAGAAACAGGGAGAGCGATCTACATTCCCGACTTTCAGTACTGTACGGACAATGCCGCGATGATTGCGATTGCAGGACGCTTTATGTACGAAAAAAAATTGTTTACGGACCAGACCGTGTCAGCGCAGGCCCGACTTAAAATGTCACTTTGATAACCCTGAGGTGGGTTTTGTTAGATCAGGATAGCTTTTTGATAATTCTTAACAGATGTTAAAAACTAAAGCCTTAAATTATAAGACTTATACTCAAAGCTATGCAAACACTTATGAACCCCCAGCTCATCGAGAAGGAGGTAATTACCTCTTTGAAATTTGAGCGCAAGAAAAATGTGAGTCAGCATCCGCAACTTCACAGCCAGCTTGAACATGCTGCTTTACTCGGAAACGGATACCGGAACAAAGTTTCCATCATCTTTGAAGATGATGAAGGACTCAAAAGAGTGGATACGACCATTTGGGCAAGTGGTGACAAGTACATTTGCCTCAAAGGAGGTGCCTGGCTCCCCATTTCCCGCATCGTAGAAATAAAATTCTGATTACTTACAAATAGTTATTTTTCAGAAACTTAATTGGTTTAATGGCGAATTGAAAAACCAATAGTATTTTTGATTGTCGTTCGTGCGGCCCCTGTGTAATGACTAAATTTGTTGTGCACAGATATAAAACTATGAGACTTCTATTTTTACTCTTGTTTTTCGGCGCATTGACAGCAAGTCCGTTACGGGCACAGGATAAAGTGTCCTGGTCGGCTGCATTCGATCCCGAAACGAACAGCATTGTGATCACGGCAAAAATTGCCGACGGATGGCATTTGTATAGTCAGCATATACAAAATGATGTCGGCCCGATTCCGACTTCTTTTCAGTATGGCCCGAAAGGCGAGGTAGGGCTTGTTGGTGAAACCTCCGAGCCGAAACCCATTGAAGAATACGACGAGAATTTTGAAGCTACGCTTAACTTTTTCAAGGACCGGGTCGAATTCCGGCAGGAACTGGAGGGTGTGATTCCCGAAGAAATTCAGGTAACCGTTACCTTTATGGTCTGCAATGAAACTATGTGTCTTCCGCCTGTAGACCGCATACTCACCGTTCAAATTCCTTAAAAACCGAATGAAAAAACTGCGTTACCTGATAGCTGTCCTTTGCCTGGCAGCATTTAACCTGCATGCGGAAGATGTTCCCGTTGAACAGGCCATTAAGTGGAGCTATAAAGTTGAATTTACCGGTGCGGATGAGGCCAATGTGGTGATTACCGCGAAATTGTTCCATCATTATCACCTGTTCAGCCTGCTACACGATCCGATGGCGTATGATTTTACGGGAACACCGACCTTAATCCAGTTTAAAAAATCGCCGGAATATCAATTGATCGGGAAGATCCGTGAATCGAACCCGGTTCGGGGATCGGATGATATGGGAAGCTATGTCTGGCACATGGAAAAAGCGGTCTTCACGCAAAAGATCAAGCTGAAAACCCAGCAGAAGTTCGACCTGCACTTTTCCGTTGACTGGCAAATTTGCAATGAAACCATGTGTTATCCTCCCACACAGGATAAACCGACACTTACGATCGATCCCTCAAAGGGAAGTGCAGCCGTAAATTCTTCGCAGACAGAAACGGTAACTCCTTCGCAGGAAGAAACGCCTGTCGATCCGACAACAAATACGGACCTTACGGAAAGCGTTGTAAACGCCATTCGCGGAACCTGTGAAATGCCCGAAGAACTCGATTCTTTGCCGGTTTCGTTTGGGGTCCGTGCGAATAAATTAAACGATCAGGAATACGAACTCATATTCGTTGTAAAAGGAGAAGACGGCTGGAGAATACCTTCAGGGAAGGACGGTCTGTTCCGAAATGTCCGAATCAAGACAATAACGCATCCCGGTTTTTCAGTAATCGGCTCTTTGGAAGCGCCGGAAACAGAAAGCTATTACGATTCGGTTTACAAAAAGAAGATTGCTTTTTATCCGCTCGGCAGCGAATTCCGTCAGCGCATCCGCGTGGACAAAGGGAAAGATGCTCCGGTGGTGAACGGAACGATCGCTTTCCAGGGACTTTCCGATACGGAATATTATGAGACCGAAGCGCTTCCCTTTACTTATAACCTGGAAAATGCTGTAATGACTACGGAGGATGATCCAAAACGGTCGTATTGGGCAATTTTCGGTCTGGCCTTTTTAGGTGGACTAGCAGCCTTGCTCACACCATGTGTTTTCCCGATGATCCCGATGACGGTTTCTTTTTTCCTCAAACAGAGTAAAAGTAAATCAAAAGGAGTCCGAAACGCCCTGGTTTATTCATTGTCAATTATAGCAATATATGTAACGCTTGGATTATTTGTAACGCTGGTATTTGGTGAAAATGCACTCAATGCCATGTCCACGAATATTTACATGAACATCTTCTTCTTCCTGTTGCTGGTGGTATTTGGGGCCTCGTTTCTCGGTGCCTTTGAGATTCGGCTTCCGAACTCCTGGATCAATAAAGTAGATAGTCGAGCTGATCGGGGAGGATTGCTTGGAATTTTCTTCATGGCTTTTACGCTGGCACTCGTGTCTTTTTCCTGTACCGGTCCGATCATTGGAACCTTACTTGTGGCCACTTCTAAAGGCTTAATGGGCCCGTTTATTGGGATGCTTGGTTTCTCGCTGGCACTTGCGCTGCCTTTCGGTTTGTTCTCCGCCTTCCCGGCGTGGTTGAACTCGATGCCGCAATCGGGAGGATGGCTCAATTCCGTCAAAGTCGTATTGGGCTTTCTGGAGATCGCACTCGCTTTTAAATTCCTCAGCAATGCAGATCTCGTAATTCAGGCACACCTGCTTGAACGGGAAGTTTTCATCGCCTTCTGGATAGTGATCTTCTTCTTCCTCGGTTATTACCTGGTAGGCAAGTTGCGTTTTTCCCATGATTCGGAAATGCATTTCGTGGGCGTGCCCCGTTTCTTTATGTCGATTGTCGTCTTTGCATTCGTCGTGTACATGATTCCCGGAATGTGGGGAGCACCGCTGAAGATCCTGAGCGGATTTCTGCCTCCGCGCCATTATTCGGAAATTCCGTACGGTATCGGCGGAGCTGCTCCGAAACAGAAATTGCCGGAACACGCTTACTATGGTCCGCACGGAATTCCGGTATTCCACGATTACGATCACGCGAAACACTATGCAGACAGCGTTCAAAAACCATTAATGCTCGACTTTACAGGTCATGCCTGCATCAATTGTCGAAAAATGGAGGACCAGGTTTGGTCGACGGAACTCGTGAAGCCTTTGCTGGTTGACAGTGTCGTGGTCGTTTCTTTGCACGTCGATGAAAAAACCGCGCTTCCTGCATCCGAACAATTCAAAGATGATCGCGGGAACCTGATTACAAATGTCGGTGACAAATGGTCTTACCTGCAGCGTGTACGTTATCACCAGCAAACGCAGCCACAGTATATTTTGCTTGATAAAGACGAGAACAAAATGCTGCC
Source organism: uncultured Flavobacteriales bacterium (assembly GCA_964389755.1). GTDB lineage: Bacteria > Bacteroidota > Bacteroidia > Flavobacteriales_D > Crocinitomicaceae > JBBSUQ01. The sequence continues at coordinate 15,653 of CAYMEW010000047.1, forward strand.
TTCGACGACTTACTCGGCTGATGGCGACCTGATCGAGGACTTCAAGCAGTGGCTGGATGACGGCGTTTCTATTTACGAAAGCCGCATCAATATGGTCAGCTTAAAAGGCAGCGGACTGGTAAAACCGAAAACCTGCATCGATCCGGAAAACGCCGCTTACTATGCGGATATGTACTTCGAACTTTACGGCGAAAAATACCTGAAATAGATAAATTTTAAACAGAAATCGTAAGCAGGCTTTTGATACTTTTCGAAAGCCTGTTTATTTTTACGGGCATGAACGATTTGCTTCAAACTCCCATAGAATTTCTGAAAGGCGTGGGGCCGCAACGGGCAGAGTTGTTGCGGTCTGAACTCGGGATCCGGGTTTTTGAAGATCTTCTCTTTCACTTTCCGTTCCGATATATCGACCGGAGCGTGTTTCACAAAGTACGCGATATTCTTACAACGGAGGGCTACGTGCAATTACGCGGACGGATTACGGGAATCAGCGAAAGTGGTGCCCGCCAAAAAAGGCTCACCGTTAAGTTCCAGGATGACACGGGAATGATCGAACTTGTCTGGTTCCAGGGCGCGCGCTGGGTCAAAGCAGGTTTGAAAACAGGAGCGGAGTTCGTTGTCTTCGGAAAGGCGCGACAATACGGCTCCAAATGGAGCATTCCACATCCGGAAATCACGGAACTGGAAAAGATCACCGTGCAGAGCGGACTTCAGGGCGTTTATTCCAGTACGGAAAAACTCAATGCGCGCGGATTACATTCACGCGGCTTGGAAAAATTGTGCGCGCAGCTCCTCGAACAGCTTGGCGGGCGGATTCCGGAAACCCTGCCTGCATCGCTCATTCAGAGTGAACAATTACTTCCTTTAAAAGATGCCTTGCGTGAAATTCACCAGCCCTCCGGGTTTGAACTGGTCGAACGTGCACGCTATCGCCTGAAATTCGAAGAACTCTTTTTCCTGCAACTCGAAATGTTGATGCGCCGGCAGATCTCGCTTCAAAAAGTGAAAGGATTTATTTTTGAGGATGTAGGCGAATATTTCACGCGTTTTTATGAAACACACCTGCCTTTCCCCCTCACCGGAGCACAAAAACGGGTGATCCGCGAAATTCGACGCGATTTTTTATCCGGACAACACATGAACCGGCTGCTGCAGGGAGATGTTGGCAGCGGAAAAACACTGGTTGCCTTAATGACGATGCTCATAGCCGTTGGTAACGGTTTCCAGGCGGCCCTCATGGCTCCTACCGAGATTTTGGCCAATCAGCATCAGCAAACGATTTCGAAATTATTGGAACCGCTCGGCCTGCATGTTGCATTGCTGACTGGTTCTACCCGGAAAAAAGAACGTGAAAAAATACACGCGGCACTGCGTGACGGAAGCCTGCATGTACTGATCGGGACGCATGCTTTGCTGGAGAACGAAGTGGTGTTTAGCAACCTGGGCCTGGTAGTCATCGACGAACAGCACCGGTTCGGAGTGGCGCAACGTGCGCGCATGTGGAAAAAGAACGTGATCCCGCCACATGTACTAATTATGACAGCTACACCTATTCCGCGTACGCTGTCGATGACATTTTACGGCGACCTGGATGTATCGGTGATAGACGAATTGCCCCCGGGACGAAAACCGATCACTACGGTGCATAAATCGGAGGCAAACCGCCTGCGCGTGTTCGGCTTTCTGAAAGAAGAGATTGAATTAGGGAGACAGGTGTACATTGTTTACCCCTTAATAAATGAGTCTGAAACTTTGGATTATAACAACCTGATGAGCGGATTCGAATCGATTTCACGAGCATTTCCCTTGCCGGATTATCGCGTAAGTATCGTTCACGGGAAAATGAAGCCCGAGGACAAAGATTTTGAAATGAAACGCTTTGTAAACGGTGAAACGCAGATCATGGTGGCCACAACAGTAATCGAGGTCGGTGTGAACGTTCCGAATGCATCCGTCATGGTGATCGAAAGTGCCGAGCGTTTCGGGCTTTCCCAATTGCACCAGTTGCGTGGAAGAGTAGGGAGGGGTGCTGAAAAATCGTATTGTATTCTCATGACCGGTGACAAAGTTTCGCGGGATTCCAAAAAACGGATTACAACGATGGTGCGGACCAATGACGGCTTCGAGATCGCCGAAACCGATCTGGAATTGCGTGGCCCCGGTGATATTATGGGAACTCAGCAAAGCGGTCTCCTGAATCTTAAAATTGCAGACCTCAGCCGCGATGGTGAGATTGTTACCCGTGCCCGTGAATGCGCCCGGGCAGTACTGGAGAAGGATCCCGGCCTGAGTACGCCTGAGTATGCGGTCGTTCGGCAGGAACTCGGGAAACGCATGAAACAACGTCCTAACTGGAGTAAAATATCCTGATGCCGCTACTTTTTAAGAAATTCTTCGCAGGAATGAATTAGCTTGAAATAATGTTCGGGAATAACAAATTCGATACAAGTAAAAGAAATTGTTTAGATTTAACAAAACTCGAAACAATGCAACACGCGCACAAAATCTGTCTGCTTTTACTGACCTGCCTGCTTAGCTCTGGTGTTTTCGCTCAATTGCTGGATGGCGACCTCATGGACGAAAATCGCAAACTTGTTAGTCAAACCGACTTCAAACTGGAAGGCTATAAAACCGGATACTTCATACTCGAACTAAGTGTAAATCGCGAAGGCAGGGTAACCGCTACAACCGTCAATTACGAAGAATCCACCCTGAATGCGACGCCGCTTCAGATCAAGGCTCAGAATTATGCGAAAACGCTGCGCTTCGAACCGGGAACGTATTATCCCGAGTTTCACCACGTGCGCATAAAAGTAAATTTCGTAAAACCTTAGTGATTTCCGTAGATATCCCGGAATACGTCGGCATATTTTTCCAGGATGATCTTGCGCTTGAATTTCAGAGTGGGTGTGAGTTCACCTCCTTCCACCGTGAATTCGTTCGGAAGTAAACGGAATTGCTTGATCGTTTCCCAATGACCGTAATTCGCGTTGTAACGGTCAACTTCTTCTCCGATACGCTCGATAACCCGTTCATCTTTGCAAAGAGCTTCATTGGAAGCATTGGAAAGTTCGGAATATCCTTTTCGTGCAGCCCAGTCTTTTACAAACGCAAAGTTCGGAACGATAAAGGCGCCCGGGAATTTTTCGCCTTCCCCGATCACCATGATCTGTTCGATAAAACGAGATTCTTTGAACTTGTTTTCCATGACCTGCGGGATCACGTATTTTCCACCCGATGTCTTAAAGATCTCTTTTTTACGGTCTGTGATCTTCAGGAATTTACCGTCAACCATTTCGCCGATATCTCCGGTGTGGAACCAGCCGTTCTCATCAATCGCTTCGGCCGTTTTATCCGGTAAATTATAATAACCCATCATTACGTTCGGACCTTTAACCAGTATTTCCTGGTCTTCGGCGAAAGTAACTTCCACGTTTTCGATCAGCGGTCCGACCGTTCCGATATGAATTCCGCGTTTAAAACAATTCACCGAAATTACCGGTGACGTTTCGGTGAGTCCGTAACCTTCGAGTATCGGGATTCCGGCTGCCAGGAAAATCCGTGCAAGTCGCGGTTGCAGTGCAGCACTTCCCGAGGCGATCGCTTTTACATGCCCGCCAAGTGCTTCCTGCCATTTGGAGAAAATCAGTTTGCGTGCGATGGCAAGTTTGATGCGATACCAGAGTGACTTTCCACGGACGTCATATTGCTCGCCTAATTCGATTGCCCAGTAAAACAGCTTTCGTTTGATTCCGGTCAGTTCATCCCCTTTTGCGATGATCTTATCGTATACTTTTTCGAGCAGGCGCGGAACCGCGGTGAATACCTCTGGCTTTACTTCGCGAATGTTTTCCCCGATCGTGTCGAGTGACTCGGCAAAATAGATCGAACAACCCAGGTACATGTAGAGGTAGTGAAGCATGCGTTCGTACACGTGACAAACCGGCAAAAAGGTCAGCACGCGTGAAAATTCGTTCGCCGGAATGGAATACGTACAGGCTATTACGTTTGAAAAGAGGTTGTCGTGTGAAAGCATCACGCCTTTCGGATTTCCAGTGGTCCCGCTGGTATAAATGATCGTGGCAAGGTCCTGGCTGCGAATTGTTTCTTTTAGCTCCTCGATCATTTCATCCGTCACGGTATTTGCCGTGTCTTCCAGTTCTTTCCAGTGTCTTTTTCCGGGTAAAAGATCGAAGCAGAATATGTCAATGAGTTTTTCCATCTTCGGACGAACCGAATGAATGCGCTCGTAAAGTTCTTCCCCTCCAACAAAGGCATAACTGATGCCTGCGTCGTTGAAAATGTATACATAATCATGCTCCGAGATATTCGGGTAAACGGGTACGACGATCGCGCCTGTCTGCTGAATGGCGATGTCCATGATGTTCCACTCAACGCGGTTGGGAGAAACGAGCGCTATTTTGTCGCCCGGTTTCACCCCCATCGATACGAGTCCTTTTGAGCACCGGTTTACTTCGTCCAGGAATTCTTGCGTGGAAATACCCTGCCATTCGTCATTTCGCTTGGTGACGAACATATTTTCGGTCGGGAACTTTTCCAGCTGACGGTAGGGGATGTCGAACAGTCTGACGTTTTTTTGCATGTAGCATGATTTGGATACAGACGAATATACTAAATAATAATGGGAGTAGCGATAAAAAAAAGTCGCGAAATGTTCACGCATACCACCGCTTTGAAAGTAACCAAACCTACATTCGGGATTATATGATTACTTTTAATTTGAGGAAGTATGGACTGCCGGATTGAGGTGTCTGAATAAGGCCTGAAAATCTGAAAAAAAAAGAACCTGCACCTGTAACTTCCGCCGGAAGTTAATTGTTTTAATTGCAACAAGGGAATTTTTGAGACGAAGCGAGTACAATAAGGTAGTTGACTTACATGGCGATAAATTGTTCGCCTTCGTGGTAAAGTACCTGCGTAATTCGGAGGACGCCCGGGACATTGTTCAGGACGTTTTTGAGAAGCTCTGGAATAACCGGAAAAAAGTGGACTTTGACAAAGCTAAATCCTGGATGTACACAACCGCGCACAACACGCTGATCAATTTTGCAGTGCGTAAAAAGCGAATGGTGTATTCCACGGAAGACCTTCCCGAACAGGGAGCGCGTGACAGGCATGCGTTTGAATCCCGCCAGGTGGTAGACCGGATCGTAAACATTCTGCCGCCCATTCAAAAGAGTATTATACTCCTGCGGGATGTGGAAGGTTATCCGTATTCGGACATCGGTGAAATACTATCGCTTTCCGAATCACAGGTGAAAGTTTACCTTTTCAGGGCCCGGATGAAAATTAAGAAGCAATTAAAAGAATTAACGGAACTGGCATGAGCAGACCTTCTTTTGAGAATATCGACCGGTGGCTTTTCGAATATGCGGAAGGAAATCTGACCGCACAACAGGTCGCCGATCTGAAGTCGTTCCTGTGGCTGCACCCCGAACTTGAGATCGATCTCGATGCCTGGGAAGCTGCGAAGGTGAATGCTGATGGCATTACCTTGCCGGAACGGGAAAAGTATAAAAAGCGCGCTCCTATCATCCCCTTTGCTTACCAGGTTGGGGCAGCAGCAGCCGTTACAGTCGGTGCCATCGTTACTATTTTTTCACTTGGAAACCAGTCGGGCTTTCGTCCGGATATGGAACGCGGGACTTTCTCAGGAAGAAAGATGTATGCCGAGAAAACCGCGGTTTATACGCAACGATCGGAAAGACTTTCTGCTTTTTATCAACACAATGCCCGGAACATGGACTTGTTTCGTCCGGTGCCGCATCAGCCGCACGGTGAGCGAAGAAGCACCAATGGAGAAACTCCCGCCCTGGCTTCCATGAATGGAACAGACCGCGTGGACCAACTCCCCGCCGCTTCATACGATCCCGGGCGAATTTCCACAAACTACCGTTTAAGTCCCGCCGAAAGTCCGTCCTTTAATTCGCACCACAGCACGCATGTTTCCGGAAGCAAAAGCAGGCACTCGACCTTCTTAAAACCGTTTTTTCGGAAAGTGATCCGGATGATGGATAACCCGATTGCACTTAAAAACTCCAAAGACGCCGTTTACCAGGTTCCCGGAATGCAGAATCCACAGATTAACTTCGGTACTGTCGGCACTTTGCTTACAAGTCGTTTCCAGGCAATCAGTCGTGTACAGTATGCCGGTGACTCCAACGAACTTTTTACAAATACCGTTTCCTTCGACACCTACAATGAAGCCATTCACGGCGGAATCGGGATTCAGTTGAAAACGGATACTTACGCCGCCGGCGCATTTCAGAATTACGAGGCTGCAATTACGTATTCCCCAAAATTCTCGATCTCCAAGAATATCATACTTGAACCCGGTATTCGCTTCAAAATGGGACAAAAACGGCTCGACGCTTCGAAAGTATCTCCCGGTTCGGAAGTAGAACTCGATCGCGGGGTCGTGCACACGGCTTTTGCAGGGCAGGAGGTTCCGGTAAGTAAAAAACTCTGGTATAAGGATGCCGGTCTCAGCCTGATGTTCAATTCGAAATGGTTCTTTGTCGGGGCGCAGGTTGACAATATTTTCGGTCACGATGCTGGGATCTATTCTAATAAATCGACCGGCAGAGTGGCGGCACCCGCTTATTTCATTGCTACCGCCGGTACCGAATACGAATCGCAAAATCACAAAATGGCGGTGTCGCCGTACCTGCTTTACCAAAAATACGGCGAATTTGAAGAAGGCTGGATCGGGGCAAACTTCCGCTGGAAATGGATCAATGTCGGCGCTGCGCTCTCAAGTAATATCGATCCGGCGGCCTCACTCGGTATCAAAACCGACCGTTTCCTGCTGAATTACCAGGCCGACTATACAGGATCAGCCCTTACCGGCCAACGTGCACTGTCACACCAGTTAACCCTCCGAATACTTGCTAAACCGAGTCGCTACAACCGGCTTTCAAAACTTTAAACTATGAGAAAGATTCTTTGCATCCTCACCCTGTCTCTTACGGCTTCGCTTGCGTGGTCCCAGGACCCCACGTTTACCCAGTTTTATGCCAATCCGCTTTACCTGAATCCGGCTTTTGCAGGGTCACACGGTTGTCCGCGTTTTGCCCTGAACTACCGCAACGAATGGCCGAGCCTTTCGG
>CAYMEW010000048.1:0-21431 GCA_964389755.1 uncultured Flavobacteriales bacterium
TTCCAGCCCGGCGTACTTCTCTTTGAACACGATGTTGTCGGTTACAAAAGTACCGCCGTCGTAGTTCTTGTAGGATACGCGCGTACAGGTCGTGGTAGCCGTCAGGTCAAAAGAAGCGGAAGAACCGTTCGTGAAAGGAACAAAGGCTTCCGAAAGTGTGTTAACGCAGTTTTCTGAATGATTAAAGATCATCACAAGGAAGTTGCCCGCGCCCGAGCCGTCGAGGTAGGCCGAGAAGTTGTACTCACGCCCCGGAACGGTGTTCAGGTACAGATCATACTGCGTGGGACAGGCATCGGTCACTTCCAGTTGCCCGTTTCCGTTGACAACGTTCGTCGGGTTAAAGCAGGTACCGTCGGACTGGTACACGAAATCCGTCATGGCCGTGGCCGTTGCAAAATCCTCCGCATAGAGGACCTCTGGTGCTGTTTGTGTCCTGAAGGTCATTTCTCGATAGAGTTCTTCGGTCCCAAGGCGGGATGAACCGTAGATGCTTCGTTCCGAAAGATACAATTTATAATCGCTTTCTCCGTCAGTTATCTGCCATTTTCGTTGATAAATGCTCATCGGGTTGCCCTGCGCGTCAAGTACATAGTAATCGGTAGTTGGAAATGCTCCCTCGTAAGGCGTTACGGATTTACTGATCCGGTGCCCCATGGCATCGTATTCGAAACGAATGCTTTTCCCGGTTGCATAGTGCACTTTGCGCACCTTGTTGGTAACCGTCCATTCGATATCGTCGATTCCTTCCTGTTCGTCCTGCGTGAGCTGCCCGATCGCATCATAAGCGTAATTTCCGCTCATTTGTCCGGGTTCGATGTCGCCGTCCAGTGATGCGGTCGTTCCGGCATTGTCAACCACGTGATCAAGCTGGTTGTTCTGACCGGCATTTACCGGCTGGTAACTGAAGTCGTCCATAAGTACGGAGGCCGAACCGTCAAAGGCGTAACGCTGAAGCGTTTTGAGGTTCCCGTTGGCATCGTAAGAATAGGAGCTGCTATAGCCTGAGCCACTACTCCCCGCCGCGGTGCCGTCGGCTGCCATGGCCACGTTGCGGCCGTACATGCTTACAATCCGGTTGAGCTGGTCGTATTCATAGGCCGTGTGATGCGGATCGAGCGCTTCCTCGTCGAGATCGCTCAGGGCAGTGATCATGCTTCGGATATTCCCGTTGTACAGGCTCGCTCCGAGTTGTCCTGAAACAGCCGTGGAGGATGAAGCGCCAAGCATGTCGGTATTGGCCGCGTCGTAATCATTGTCGTAATAGCTCAGGCTAAACCCGAAGGCATCCCGTGCCACCATGGCATTGTTCCCGGCTATTCCGTCGGCGCCCATGGAGTTTTGCGGATCCACTGCTTCCCCGTTGACGCTCTTCAGCCAGCCCTGAATTGTGTACGCGTAATCGGTCGCCTGTACTTTCTTGTCGCCGATCTCCACACGAGCCAGCGGACCGTGATCGTAATAGAAGTACTTCGCTTCTTTTTCGTAGATCACACCGTCCTCGGAAGTTTCGGCCTGAACGAGCCGGTTGTCGGCATCGTACTCGTAGCGGTGAATGAACTGGTCGGGCTGTCCGGGCTGGTAAATGGCACGGTTCACGTTACCGCTCACCAGGTCGTATTCGTAATCGATCTGTTTGATGTGCTGGTTGAGTTCCTGCAGTCCGCCGTCATTGTTGACCTGGATCAGTGTCTGAACGTTTCCGTGTACATCGTAATTGTAGAAAGTCCCGTTGTCGTATTCGCTGACAGATGCGGTGTAAACTTCCTGGTACACCACGCCCACGATGCGATTGCGGGTGTTAAAATTGCCGTACGAAGCGCCGAACACACTTGCCGCCGACACATCGATCATGGAAGGCGAGGTCGCATTTGTATTGACCGGGATCGTAACTCCGGCAAGTTCGTCATAAACCGAACGGGTTACCTGCCGGCGCGTGGTGGAAATATTGTCCGGGAAGTTCGATGCATTTACGTTTATCAGGACATTCGTGATACTGTTCACCAACTTTCCTTCGTCGTTGATCGAGAGGCCGGTTTTTGTCAGCTCACCGACTTCCGCCACGCGTCCGAGTGCATCGTAACGTGTATAACTGAAATGGTTTTCGGCGGCTTGTTTCGCATTCTGGGAAACAATGAGTCGCCCGAGTTTATCGTAGGCAAAACGGCTTTCTCCGCCATCGGGTGTTTGTTGATAGACCAGCTGGTTGAGCGAATTATAGCGGTAACGCGTGGCCAGGTCGTGGTCCGGGGCGTTCTGTGCAGTTGTGGCGAGTGCGGTTTCCTGCGGATCGTTCATCCGGATGTCATTGATCTGGGCATCGGTAGCCGGAGCGCCGTAAGAATCCATGCGGTGCACACCTGCCGGTGGAACCGTTTGTACGAGGTTTCCGGCCCGGTCGTAATAATACAGGGTATAGTGGTACTCTTTATCGGGATGATCTTCGGTGAATGTTTCACGCAGGGAAGCCAGCGCCGCTTCGATGTAAGCCTGTACGAAAGCATCGCCGGTTTGTTCCAGGTAAATGTCGTACTGGTTCTGTTCATTGACCGTTTGGGTTTGTTCTTCCCACTGGTCACAGGGGAAGGAAAGCGTATCGGCCGGGATACTGATACCCGGCATAAATGCCGGACACACCGGGTTTGCCGGAAGGTAGACATTGCTCACATATTCGTTCCACTGGATATATCCGTATGTATTTACGTAGTTGTAATACGGAAGCACAATGGCATCGAGCAAAATATTGGAATAACCCACAGGCGTTGCTCCGAATTCGGCCAGGCTCAGGTAATACGGGCTGGAAACATCGCTTACGTTCATCGACTCGAGGTAATCCTGGTAAGCGTCGAAGATGTAAGCGTAATACGAACTGCAGAACGTTTCCTGGGAAACCACATACTCATCGGTAAACATGGCAACTTCGTCCGCATTCGGGTCATCATCCGCAATGTGATCGATAAACTGCTGGTTCATTACGGCCAGGTAAACGTCGTAATAATTCGTACAGCTAAGTGGCATTTGCGGTTGAACGTGACAGGTATCGCAATCGCTATCAAAAGAAATGCAGTCTGCAGAACCCGGTAACCCGTTGATTTTACCGGTCGGGTACAGGTCGGCGGTGCAGGTGAAATTCGTTCCGTCCCACACGAAGTCATGCAGGCCTGTAATTTTAAGGTCCGGATCGTCGGTACCACCAAGGGTTAATTCACAGCTTCCTTCGGCTTCGCAGTCCGTACCGTACTCGGCCAGGGTACAAACAATACCGGAAGTACCATTTGAAAAGGACTGGATCTGCGGATTGGTAAGCGAAAGGTACGGAGCAAGATCTAACAAAGCCTGTGGTTGCGATCCGCAGGGTAAATTTTGCTGTGTGGCCAGGTAATTGAAAAAGTCTTCGTACGCCGCTTGCGCATTAGATACATTTAAGCACGGGCAGGAAAGATCGAGGGTCAGGTTGTCGTTATTCATCCCGATGAAACCTTCCTTAACAAGCACGCCGTCCGCGGTCATGAAGGATACGTAAATGGCATCTCCGACAATGTCAAAGCCATTGACCCACAGGATGGAGTTGATTTCCGACTGGCTTAAAATACTGTTGAAGAAAATATGGAATCCGACACCTCCGGTACCAAAAGCAAATACAGAGTAGACCGAATTCCCCTGGCTCGCAGAACTGTACTCCCATTCCATGGGCGTTTCTCCGCTCAACAGGTCGTAAATAACCGTATTCTCGTAATTCGGGTGCTGTGAAATGTCAACTCCGGAAGTCGAGAACAGGTTTCCGTTCGTGAACAGGTCTTGCATAAGTTCGGTCATGTTCTGCTCGAACTCTTCTTCTTTCTGGCAATCGTCAGCATACTGGTTGTTTTCAAGGTATTCTTCCTGGCAGGCGTTCAGGTTGACGCAACTGGTAAAGGTGATGACATATTCCCCGATATGTTGTGCATCGACACCGGCGCGGATCAGTACGCTCATATTATTTGTTCCGGCATGCGGAAAACTGTTTCCGACCGAGTAAATGTACCAGTCCTGATCGTAACCTGACCACGGAAGCGTGTGGTTTAAGGGGTCGAGTTCCGGCAGGGTGATCGAACAGTTCGTTTGAGTATTTGAAAACGTAAGTACCAGCGAACTTCCGGATACCGAACCCGAAATGTTTAAGGTAGAACCTGCTGCCAGCGGGGTTTGTGTAATTCCTTCAAAAAGATCGGGGACCATTTCCGGCACGTCCGCCATATCCTGGTTATTATTGAGTTCACCACGCACGCCGAGTCCGTTCAAAAGGCGTTCCATGTCCACGGTGAGCGGGCACAATCCCGTTTGTTGCCATTGCTGGTAATCGGCCTCCGCACTAAGTTCGGCTACGGTAACAGTGGCCGGAAGGCCTGCGTTGTACAGGTTATCCACCCGTACGATACGCGCTGTTTTAGAAGCATACGCAGATCCGCAGAATGTCAGCGGCCAGGTATTCACCGGGCTTCCAAGTCCCCAGCGCGACGTGTATTCCGGTAAAATGTCGCTTGTGAAGTAATTCGAACCCGCAAATACCATCACATATCCCAGGTCGATACCGTTCGGACCCATGCAACCGTTAAATAGTTTCGGGCTTAAGCCGAATCCGTGCATATCGATCAACAGCTGATTGATCTGGCCTTTATAGGAAATGTAGTAGCTTTTGTACGTTTGCCAGATCGCGTCCATTTGTCCCGGGAATGCGCTTTCAACAGCAGACCAGGTCGAAGGGATCGTTCCCAGGGTTGTGCTGTTTCCGTAAACAACGGTAATAACGGCATACTGAAGCATGCTGTAACCCGTCGATTTATAACTGTCGATGGCTTCCATCATCAGGGCGTTTTTCAGCGACATGCTGCTTCCGCCGTAATTCACATTCGACAGTCCGAGTGTAGTATGTACCGGATACACGGTCTGGAAATACGGGTCTACATCGTAGATGGCATAATTCGATTGTATAAAGTCGATCTGGTACGGGTTTACCGCATCTTCCGCCCAGTTGTAAGTATCGATCTGATCGCGTACAATGGCGTCAAACGTTTCGCTGGAGATTTCATCGGCACCACTTTGATACGTTTGGTTGCAGATCTCCACGTAATATTCGTATAACTCGTATTCCGGGTGGTACGGAAGCAGTGATTCGGTCCAGCTGAACTGAAAGAGATTCATAAAGTCAGACACGTTCAGCAGATCCTTCGGATCGACCTGGTAAGGTCCGGCCAGGTAGTTGTTGGACGCTGCCGGGTCCAGCCCGGATTTCAGTGCAGGACTGTAAGCCGTTCCATCGTAATTGACACTTACAAATGCCGGATTTCCGTATTCATCGTAATAATCAATCGCGGCATCGTCCCAGTGCGCACCGAGGGTATTCGTAGCAGAGAAGATGCTCAGCCCGTCCGATGCATTGAGGCCGTATTGTCCGAGCGGACGCATATCCGACTGCATCATTCCCTTGTAAACATCACAACTGGTAAGGGTTTTACAGGGCTCCATGCATTCGTCGAGCAGTGCATGGTACTCGTTTGTATAGTAGGTAATTTGCTCGGGCGACAATTCCGCGCCTTCTGCTAGCGCCATTTCGGACAGGTATTCACTTTCCGTTCCAAGTGCGTCCGCACATTCCTGACACGTCGTGTTACAGCCGCCCTCTACGGTCCCGCTGTTCATATCTCCCGGCTTTAAAAGGCAGTTGTTCGTTAAAGTGTCCAGGTATAGTGCTTTGTAAGCTTCCAGGGAGGCTTCGTTTACCTTAATTTCCTTATACAGGGTATAAGAACCTTTTTGCAGGGTAATGTTGGCGTCTTCCTGCTCGAACTCGTTGGTTACCTGGTCGAACATCGTAGCATCCAACGCTTCATAGGTGTGCGAAAAAACCGCTTCTCCGCAATCGTCCCGCAAACTCAGCGTCAGATCATACACGAAGGGGAATGTCACCCCCGGGTCATCACACACTTCCTGATATGCTTCAAAATAAGCGGTGTATTTGAAATTATAGATGGTCGCATTTTCGGGCACCCCAAGTTCCGTATGAAAACGGAGTCCGTCTTCCACAGCGCCGAAACGACCGGTACTGAAACGATCGTTATCGTCATTCTCACTATCGTATCCGCCCGTGGCTTCATTGTTTAAAAGGTTTCGGAATACCTGCCCGTGATTGCCGTTTTGTTCTTCACTCAGTGAACTGAAATCAGTGACATTACTTCCCGCCATCGCGGTAGCAATTACGCGTCCCTGTGCATCGAGGTAGGAAACGCTAACCTGCCCGTTGGCATCGACCACCATGTTCTTTTTATAGCGGGATTTAAACCCGACCTTGTATCCGAACAGGCGATTGAGTTCTTCCTGGGAGGGTTGCAGGTACTAATAAAAAATTTCGTGTCCGCTACCGATCTTATGTTCGGGTCCCACTCCACTCTGGTTGCGAATGCGTCCCGTGTTATCGGGAGTATACTCCACTTGCGTAAATGCGTAACCCTCGGATTCCGGAACATATTGCTGCCAGTCGGTTTCATTAGTGTGTGCGGCTGCCGAATAATATTTCCCGGCGCCGGCGCCGCTACCCAGCGGATCGGCCGCCGTTATATCACAGGCGGCATCATCTACGGTCCAGTCAAAATCCTTATGGCTGTAAGGAGTTCCCGCCGCATTTTGATTCAGGTTCGGATAATAATTTAAGGTGGCTGTATTTTGCGGAACAGGAAGAATCTGAATGACACCCCGGCCTTCGTTGTCGTAGACCGTTTCTCCGGCCACCGCATGGCCATCACTATTGATCCGCGTTACCGTCTGCCTGTTACGTAAAGACCCGTCAAAATACTGAGACACTTCTTTTTTCTTGCCATCTTCGGCATAGGTGGCCTGGTATTGCCAGTTCATATAGTCCATTTCGTGGCCGTACACGATCTCCACAACATGCGGCCAGTTGGCCACGTTTTGTTTGGAAACCCCGTTTTCACTACTCCAGGTACCGTATTTGTCTTTCCCGGTAGCGTCCAGCCAGCGACCGACACCCCGTACGCGAAAAACTAAAAACCCCTTATCGAAAACGTTGGTGATGCGATAGCTTTGTGCACCCGTCCGAATCCGGGTGCTGTTGTGCTTAAAATCATTTTCACTAAGTTCAATACCCGAAGCGGATAATGTGGTGTTAGCCACGTCTGAATAATTGTCGACCCAGGTCCACTCCACATCGTAATACTCCGCCCCTTCGATGTAATCCCAGTTCAACTCGATATCCTGTGTGAAAAGTGTTGTTTGATAAGGCGCTGTTGCTGCGGTTACGATCGGCTGGCCTCCAGCGGCCACGCTGTAAAACACATAATTCACAAAGCAGGCCGGTGCAGACTGGTAGTCCAGTTCATAATACCGTTCGGCGTTAATTCCCGCCTCGAGGTACAAAAAGTTGGGAATCTCCAACGAACCGATCGTAATTCCTTCCTTTTCGATACTCTGAACTTCCACTTTAAATTTGTAAACGCCCTGCATCCGGTAGTCTTCCGCATCCACGGTAACCCCTGAATTTCCGGTAATACTGTAAGCTACCTCCAGCGTTTCGGTAAAGTACGGAAGCGCGGTGTTGAAATTATCATAAGGCGTGATCTTCAGGTGAACTTTCAGCGAAGAAATATTGCCCGTGTTGGACATCTGTGCGTTTTCACCCAGTCCGAGCCGGATATAGGCGTGTGCGTCGGCATCTACGAACGTCCCGGAATTGAGATCGTTGTAGTTCCCGTCTTCGATAAGCATACTTGCACCGAACAGCGCCGAACCTTCCTGGCGTAAATTCCACAAAACATCTGCCGCATGGCTCCCGAAGGCCAGTAATCCGAATAAAAGTGTAGCAATCAGTTGTTTCATTATCTTCAATTTAAGCGGTTGTCAATTAGTTCAAATTCGGAATATTTTCCCACGGGTTTTAAAAAGTGACCCGTTTCGGCCAGGTAACTGGAAATGCGAAACAGTTTGTCCTTTTTCTCAACATCCGTACGCAGGTTTTCAAAAAGTATGCGCAAATGCGGCTGATGGAGATCTTTTACCGTGCGTTCGGTAGAAAAATCCTGCCTTGCGCTGTAATAAAAATCAAGTTGTACAAGGTGATAATCGGTCTTGTCCATCTTAATGCGCATCACTGAAAAATCGGATTGTGAGGTTATTTTAAACAGCAGGATCACCGTATAGGTATTCTCGGATTCTTCTACTTTTACCTCCCGACACTCATTCATGGCCTTTTCGAAGTCAGCCCCGTTACTCCAAAACGGCAGGGCGTGATCATACTCCAGGGTCTGGTCTTCCGAGTTAATGCGTAAAAAGAACTCTTTTCCGTAGACAAATTCCGTCTGTTTGATCCGTTGATAGAAGTTTGAACCGTCCTTGAAATTGTACCCCTCATATTGCGTTTCAACATTTGTACTGCGATGCCCCTTAAATAACTGGTAGCGCGTCGTGTATTCAATGCGTTCGTTGGAACGGTAAAAAGACTGCATTTTTTGGATCAGTTCCTTCCCGTCCAGGCAAAAAGCCTGAAGACCAAAAAGCAAACACACAATTATTAAAACAGATCTCATAGCTAATTACAGTTTTTTATTCGATGAACGTGATTCCTGGATCGTCATAACACCGCGTGCGGTTTCTTTTTTGATCCGGATCAACTGGCCCTGGTTATCGTATTCATAAAAAGTCGCGTAGTTATTATCGTCCAGTTCGGCGGTAAGCCACAAGGTCTCCGGGTCATATACGTAGGATTTCATGCTGGCATTAAAGGGATGGACCCGAATGTCATCGAAGTAAGCATCTACCGAGGCATTTGTATTGATAAGGTGTATTTTGATTTCCGTGGTTCCCGCAGGGATTATAAAATCTCCCACCAGGCGTTGCCAGTCATCTATCAGTTCGCCGGACGGGATAATCACCGCATCCGGGGCGCCGGAATTGACGAACTCAACACGGATCTGCGTATTGTTGTAATTTTTGACGGGTATCCCGCTTTCTTCCAGCACCCAGGCACTTAACCAGTAGCGCTCCCCGACAAGCGGTGCAAAGTTCGAGCAGCACGGCAACGGTGGTAATTCAGTCACTTCTATGGTGAGCGAGGTTGAAAATGCACAACGCTGTCCGTCAACAGTAATGGTGTGATTAAGAGTAACGGTGTAGGTTCCGGTAGCCGCGTAACTATGAGTAGCTATCAAAGCCCCGTTTGTTAAGTTCGTTGGAATCACCTCAAAGGTATTGTCGCCAAAGTCAATTGTGCCATTATGATACAGGTTAGGATCGAAATCAGCACCCTCAAAAATAAACGAATATATACCGCCCGATTCCGTATAACTGAATGCAGCGGCTGCATCCTGTGCGCTCATAAAATAAGCGGTAACCGAATAGGTGCTCGTAGAGGAATTCGTATAGGTCATGGTAACGCTAACCGTATACGTACCGCTACTGGCGAAAACGTGTGGGGCAGAATAATCACTGTATGTTACAACGGGCGTTCCATCTCCGAAATTCCAGGTTGCATGGTCAAAAACCAGGCTTGGATTGCGCAGGGAGCGGCATTCAAAGTTGTAAGAAAAATCGCAATTTTCAGTTAAATTTGCCGAATAACTAAGCGTGCTCTGAGCTGAAACTGTTCCGACAAAGAACACCGCAAGAAGTAGGAGAATGAATTTAGTTCTTTTTTTCATGTCGCTGATTTTTTGAATATCTACTATTGATTTTCTTCTCCGGGATCAAGTGTTCCGGACCCGTCAATGACCGGGTCGTCGGGGGCGCAATCAATCGACTTGCGCATGGTTACACGTTGGTTCCCACCTACCTTAATGCTGTAGCGTCCCGTATGCGAATGCCGGTTACTAACGGTTCCGCTCGCCGATGTACCGTCTTCATCGTTCGGATCCAAAGGCGCGTCGAATTTAAAATGCGGACTGATCGGGCAGCCTTCAAAGCCATAGTCTTCAAAACCGTCGAAACCAAGTTCACGGTAACGTGTATTCGCTCCCACGGCCATCGGGAAAGTATTATTATAACCATACTGGGCGGCCGAAAAACGCATTAAAGCATCCACATTCTCCAGTTCGAATCCATACGGACTGAATTTGGAAACCAGTGCCACAAAGGTCCAGTCCGTCATGTCTTTGGTCCAAACGTTATTGACACATTTATACATGGGATCGAAGGTATTAAAGAACCCTTCCTGACGCGGAGTTGTCAGGGCCTGGAAGTTACGCCCCGTCAGGTATGTGCGCGAAGAACGGGTACGCCATACGCCAAGTTCATTTTGACGATACGGATTGTAAGTTCCGTCGGTACCGGTAATCCCACATTCACAGCTTGCCGGCCAGTAATCACTGTAATCTACGGCCCCGGCGTTGATAATGCGCCAGTCCCCGTAATTCGCTGCGTTCAGGAACTGGGAACCGATCTGGGAAATCAACTGACCGTTCCCGTCCAGTAGCGGGTTGCGCATCAGGGTCACATTCATAATCCCGGCCGATTGCAGGTTTCTGTGTCCGGAGCGGATCACCCTGAATACGCCGTTGTATGAGGTAATATCGTTGCCGCTATCGTCCATCACTTTGAATGTATTCCCATTCACTTCATAGACCCATCCGAAATGATCTGCGTTTCCGTATAAATAGATTTCATCCCCGTCAATGAGGTAGTCTTCCGAAACCTTGCCGGACGGCAGGTCCTGTAACGAAAACGTTCCCCCGGAATAAGCCATCGTGCCTTTGAAGTCCAGGTTATAACTGGCCTGGGCCATTCCTCCGTAATACCAGTGAGCGGGATAGTTCATGGTATAATAAAGATCGTTGTACTCATCAACCGTTTCCGTAAGCAATACTTCACCCGTATAAGCATCCCAGGCCAAATTGCGCGTGGATACCCGGGCACCGGCATCATAAGCGATCGTTTCCTTGAGAATACCAAAGGTATTTACCACCTTCGTGGTACTAACGGACCTGAACTGGTCGGTGGACTGTGAATAATCGGGTAAAGGTACGGGCACCATGCCGACTATAAATCCGGCGATAAAAGTCGCGAGGTTGGTATTCACTCCGAAAGTTTGCGTTTTACTGCTGTTCTCGCGCAGGTCATTGATGATATCATACTCAACTCCGATCACCTGTTCGCTGACACTTCCGTCGGGTTGAATTACCACCACATTATTGTTAAGCCGTCCCCGGTTTCGCTGCGGATCGTTCGAAGCATTGTAGGCTGTCGGACTTTCATAATTGTCATACAGGTAATCCACTCCGGAAATAAAGGTTTCCTGTCCTTCGGCATATACACGCTGGGACTTTTGTTTGCCATTCATATCATTGAGGTGGACCACGTACCCCTGGGAAGCGGTAAAGTGCTTGCGCGAGTTAAGTTTTAAAATATTATCCAGTACCTGCTGTTTATCTTCTTTGGCTTCGAGAATGGTCTGGTCAACAATCGTCGGGTAGTCACGGCTTGTATAGAACTCCGTAACCACTTTCCCGGTGCGGTGTAATTTTTTTACAGAGTACTCTTCGTTCTGAACGGTAGGTTCCGGCGCATCTCCGGCTACCAGGCTTTTAACCTCCACCCGGGCGTATGTGACCTGCGGAGATGGGAAGAACGATTCCCCGAACGGTTTTTCAACAAAGTTCTGATCATCGGGCGCCAGCAGGTGTTTTTCAGTGGCAAATACCGGTTGAACAAAAGGATTTTCTTTATTACCAACGGGTTCATAGGTGGCCACACCGGAAGTTTTCCCGTTCTCCTGGACGTAATTATAAGACTGGCCGTAACGCATGGTCTGATAGGTTCCGGTGCCGGGTTGCATATCTTCCCACATGTCACTGATCCGAACCTGTTTCACACGCGAACCGCCACCGAGCTTTTCTCCTCCGGGAACCCGCATGCGAATCCAGGACTTGTCCGTTAAGAAGTTTCTCCCGATGAGTTTATTTTCCAGTGTCGTATTCGGCCCCCGGAAAACCTCGAGGATATTATTCAGGATCTGTGGCGTGAACAGGTCGGATACAATCGCTTCAATGTCTTCCGTATCGCCGTTTGGCTGCGTACTGTAAACGTGCTGACTCAGGTATCTTCTGCCGAATTGCCAGGTGGCTTTTGAAACCGGGTGAACCTGTTTCCAGGGATTAACTCCTCCTTCCCGGTCCACGGTTTCGATCGGAACACTCAGGTACTTATGGTTATCAGTTCCTGTAAAAACCTGCATATTCGCTCCCATGTCTACCTTAAAGTATCCGGTTACATAATCGAATTTAGAACTGTTCAGAATACTTCCGGAGGTAGCCGATCCGCCCTGTTGGGTCATGTTGGCCAGGAAGCGGAAATAAATGTGTTCCCCCACGTTCGAAAGAAACTTTTGTTGCAGGGAGGCCGTACTTTGACCCGTCGCAAGGGCATCCGGGATGCGGGCATACAGGTACTTGTACGGTTTGTTCGGAATGGTAGAACGGTACAAAAAGGCAGCGGTCGTCGGGGCAAACCCGGAAGGAGATTCGCTGTCTCCCGTTCCGCTTATTTTAAACATTTGCAAGGCTTCTTTATCCTGTACATGACTGTAACTGTCTGATTCGTATTCGATCTCGATTTTCCCGCCGGAAGGAAGATCAATACTACTCAGCGTCCATGCCGAGGAATTCTGATCCTGGGTAGCCCGATCCTGGTCCGTGAAGGAAAACTCTGCTGCCGTGGCAGGAGAACTGTTCGAACAGGCCATGCCCGTCGCTTTATATTGTCCCCAGTAATCGTAACCCTTGATATTATAGTTCGGGTTGATATTATCATAATGGAAATCGTACGAAGTGTATTTACCGAGGTAGGAGTTCCGGTAGGTAAAATATACTTTTCGCAGTGTCAATTTTCCTCCCTGGTTTTCCCGCTCATTGTCATCGAGGGCATCGTCTAAAATCCCGGAGGTTTTTACGTTATTGGGCACTCCCTGGCAGAGGTAATAGTCGTATTCAAAGTGAACGGATTTGATCGGTTTGGCCGCATTTCCGTAGGCATTATATTCTTCAATGGAGTACAGGTCTATCCGGTCAAGTTTATAACTGTACTGGTTTTGTGCGGCACTTTGCGTAGTGCTTTCCTGGTGTCCGCCATCCTCGTCTTTTACACCACGGGCATCATTGCGCGGGCTGATATGAAAAATCGCCACATGGGTCTTCGTCTCGATTTTGGAGATATAAGTCATCTCCTTGGTTCCAAAAACGTAATTCCCCTGGTCGTCTTTCGGGTCGGTCTTCAGCCCCTCGTTATAATTGGCATCCATGAATGGAATTCGCCAGTTGTAATTCTCATTTTTGCGCGTGTATGTAAATTTCGTATAACTCCCGAAATCGTCCGCGGTAGGTCCGTTACCGGTTCGGTCCTGGTAGTCAGCCGACAATACGGAAGTAAGCAGGTACGTGTGCGCATATCCCGGCGTCGTTACACGGCTGAAGTATTCATCGTTATGCGAATTATTGACCGAATTATCCCCGTTCGAATAAGAAACCAGGCCCGTCGCGCAGTTTACATTGTTCCCGGTATTCTCGATGGCGAAAGTGACCTCCCGTTTTGTTTTGTTGTAAACAGGGATTCCGTAAATATAACGGGCACCGTCATTACGAAGGATCTGTACCTCGCCCGTGTGGTGAGGTTTGGCTTCTGCAGGTAAGGCGTATCCAACCGAGCCGTTGCGATTTACGCACGGACCATAACCGATCCCGTTTCCAAACGAACCTACAGTAACGTTGTGAATAGCCTGGTTACGCAACTGGCGTTGTGTTCGCTTTACACGGCTGTTTATTCCGTGTACGATTTCATTTCCTTCGCCATTATACTTGATCCGATACTCGGATTTTGCATAGCGGTGAAATTTGCTGCCCGCATACGGAATTCGAATAGCCTGGTAACTTCCGAGGTCTGTGAAGATGTTATAGTCCCGGTCCATGCCAAGGTCCCCCACGTTTCGGAAATGAACCGGTTCAAAATCTGCATTATAGGAATCGTCCCGAACCAGAAACTGTGTCATCATATTGTCGCGGGTCCAAGCCCCGGAATGACTTTCAATGGCGGTTTCCTCAATATCGACCCCGGCGTGCACCGCATTACCGGTACCGAACTCTGCACCAAACGATCCGGAGAATGAACCGTCCTGCACATAACTGTCGAACACAAAACCGACCTGGTTGCGGAAAGGCCGGTACATTCCTCCTACGCCCTGGCCCTGTACGGAATAAATGTCGTAGGTATAATTGGTCAGGGGAAGGTTGGTGGAGTTCACACTGAAAGACCCGTCCTTTTCCCGGTTGAAATCCAGTACGCCGTCCGCGTTAGCGAGTTCCGTCCGTTCATAGCCATACGCTTTTGCCTTACGCTCTTCCTGTGCCACACGTTGTACGGTACCGTACGCGGTTACCTGTCCCTGTCCTTCTCCACCGAATAGCTCTGCCCCAAGCGCGGCATTCACGGTGAAGCTCCCCGTTTCCATCGGGATCCGTTTCGAAGGTGTGTAGAGTTGATCGGTAAAACTGATCGTGGAACTAATAAGACCAAGTGCCGAATTGGCAAGCCTGTTCGCAAATACGTCCTTCTTGCTTTTCCGGCTCGGAGAGAGCGTGGTCGACACCAGCCCCTGGCGGGAGTTCATCGACACCCCGAAATTCAGACCGAGCATATTGTCCCGCTCCTTGTTTTCTTTTCCTTTTTCGTGAATGCTCAAAGAGGGCGACAGCGTAAGTCCGTCGGGACCCGACTCGGCATTGAACCCGACAGAAGCCGCTTTACCGAGGTCCATCTGGATACCGACGCTCGGACGAATCGAGAAACCGTTGTAGTTGTTGTAGGTCGCCGAAATTCCATAGGTTACATTTCCAACTTGGTAGGTTGTATCACCATTCCCATCGAAGATATCATCATCACCTTCCTCAATACCAAATAAAGCAGGCGTAAACTTCAAAGTCGCACCAACGGTCACATTGTCCTTCATGTGATCTTCATAAGTCATCTCGTCTCCGGCGAAATCATCCGGAAGGCCGCGTACATTTCGGCTGATCTGACCGATGGATAAATTCCAGCCCAGTCCGACCCAACTCGCTTCATCGTCCATTCCGACGGATGATGAATACGACATATTGATCGGATAACCTCCCACGTCCAGCAGCGGCAAATTGTAATTCAGATCGCCACTCGACAGGTCCACCATATCCGATACCCCGACCGGTGTAAATGAGGAGAACTCCGGTTGCGAAGGACCGCCCGTAAGTGCGAGTGCCTGGCTCGGTGCTGCAATTTCCGCAAGGATATTGAGAATTAGAAACACACTGAGGAGTTTCACGAAGCGGCTGTTTCTCAAGCGTTGAATAAGCATCTGTTAGTTATTTTTAATACTGAATTTGATAAGACCGTTTCCGGTAATCCGGTCGTAATAGGTGATTTGGCACGGAACACCGGGTTCCGGCTTGTCGATGAGGAAAGCCACGCGCAGCGCGTTCGACTTCCCCCATTGGCCCTCGTAGAGCACATCCACACAGCTAAGTCTCTTTTGGGCCTGCTGTACGGTGATATCTGATTTAACTTCTGCCATCAGGTATCGGGAAATGTCCTCCCGACTCATGATTATATCCTTCGAGTCAAAAATGGAACCGGGATCATTCGAAGCTATTTCCAGGAACAACAGGCTTTGTTTTTGTAAAGACACCCTGTCTTCCGGGGCCGGAGTCTCTCCCTTGCGGTCCAGGAATTCCAGCATGTTCATAACACTCACCCGGTATTCAAAGCCGCCGATTGTCTTGGTGTTTTTAAAACTCTCCTGCTCCGGAAGATCAGCTGCTTCCTGCGAAAGTGTGCTCTGCGAAGAAGATGGTGCGATCGTATTAGTCTCCGTTTGGACATCACCCGAACAGGATGCCAGAAATAACCCGGAAAAAAACAATGGAATGATCGGTGGCAGGCTTATCTTCATTATTTCCTGTATTTTGTATTAAGGTAAGTCAGAAGGTCGCCTGTAATGTCTTTTAAGGAATCGACATACATCACCGTTCCTTTTCCGTTGGATCCAAGGATCATACCGTACCCTTTTTCTTTCCCGTACGCTTTAATATCCTCGTTGAGGCGTTGGTAAATTTCACCGGTGTACCGGTCCGAAAGTGCTTTAAAGCGTGATTCCAGGTCCTGACGCGCCAGTGCATATTTCTTCTTGTGCTCGGCCTGCTCGGCTCCTGTCGAGTTGTTTACCTGCCGTCCGAGCGAATCCAGGCCCAACTGTTCATTCATCAACTCATCTTCCAGCATCCGGTCATAGTCCTTCTTCATGTCGAACTCCTCGAAA
Source organism: uncultured Flavobacteriales bacterium (assembly GCA_964389755.1). Taxonomy (GTDB): domain Bacteria; phylum Bacteroidota; class Bacteroidia; order Flavobacteriales_D; family Crocinitomicaceae; genus JBBSUQ01. Next base: position 16,319 of record CAYMEW010000048.1, read on the forward strand.
ATGCGGTAGCTATCCATAAAAACCACTTGCTTTTCGGCATGCACCGGTTCGGCAGACCGGATCAACAAATAAATGACTGAGGACAGTACAAAAAGAAAACTGACAATACCTCCGTAGATTAATAAGCGTCGATTCATGGCCTGGTAAATCTTAAATAAAGTTTTTCATTCTTGTCATTGGTCACCTCCAGAACATAGGTTCCCGGATCCAGCGATGAAACCTCCAGCGCATAGCGGTTGTCTCCGAAAGAGCGTTGTAACGCAATGTTGCTTTCATCCATGACAACCGTTCCCGACCTGTCCTTCACCTGGAAACTCAGTCCGTTATCCGGGATATATTGTTCGTCATAGAAGAAGAAAATACGGTCCATGCGCACCGGGTAGTTTTGCCCGTCGAGCTTACGGCTGAGCCGGGCGTAAGGATAATTACAGGTTCCCGGATTTCCGATAGTCAGTTTAAAATGCATTTGGGGGCTCACCGCCATATTGGGCTGATCAGAAGAATAAAAACGCATTTGGGTATACTGGTTTGCATCAGATACCAGTGTCAGCAGGTCGCCGTAATTAGCCAGGTTATTGTTCTTCCAGGTATTCCAGTGCGAACGCATATCCAACACCTTATTTTCACTTGCCGAACTGGTTCCGGCCACATAAATCGCATCGCCGGAAGAATACCCCGGAGCCGTATTGTTTGTTACTTCCATTTCTTCCCAGGAAGCCGTTACGCGGTATAAATTGGACTCGTTGGAACGGTTAAGCGGGTTGTGTTCGCCGTTTCCATATAAATAAAGATCTGCCTCCTCTATCAGGAAGTCATTGTCCATCCACAACCGGAATCGTAACAGCGTCTTTAAGGAATACCAGTAAGTATAGGTCCAGCGCTGCGCTGCAATGTAGGAAATACTCCCGTAGTTGATTGTTCCGTAATCGGTTCCCGATCTTACGAGACTGTGGAGCAGCGCATCATCCACATAGTTTGCACCCGGATTGAAGTCGATTTCGACAGTCCCGCACTCAACTCCGACCAGGAACGCCATGTAAAGATCGTCACCGTTCGTTGCATCTGTTGCGTGAAGACCATACCATCCGTACCCGACATTATTTAATGTACGCGCTGTTCCGACCGTATTTCCCGAAGCGTTGATCCAGGTATAGGAATAAGTGCCGCCACTGCCATTCGTAAAAGAAGGTGTGATTGCCCCATCCGTGCTTAAATTTCCGGAAGCGTGTGTGATAGCTGCCGATGAAACAAAGACCGGACGGTAAAAAGTAACCTCCAACACCGGCGGATATGTTCCGCTTTGTCCCTCGAACTTGTAATTGTCAGTTACTGTTGACGATTCGTTCCAATAGCGAATACACCAACCATTATTGGCCAGCGAGCCCTTCACCATTTTCTGAACGTGGCTACCAAGCTCAAAAATACGCCAACCATCCGAATAGGATGAATAGTTAACTCCGTCAGCAACCGATAAGGCAGGTTGATTGGATGAGTTCAGCAAAGTTTCATCCCAACTGCCCTGGGCGTATTCGGCATATAAATAAGAGCTGTTTCCAACTGTTCCCCGAATCCGGCGTAACTTTAGTTTTGCCGATACGATGATCGCATCCTGGGGGATCTGGCTTAAGTCAAACTGAATGTAAGTGCGCGAATAATAGCTCGTCCCGTTACGGCCCGCAAACAGATCTCCGGTAGAATTATAATTGTTTGTCGTTGAAGAGATCACATACGTGTCCTGCGTAACGTGGCAGTTACTGGTTGTCAGGGCAGCAGAATAAAGAGCACTGAACAATAAAAGGGTGGTTACTAAAAACTTCATGTTCAATGCGTATATAAAGTGTCAAGGTATGGCAGGTATGCGCCCTGATAATTACTTATGACGGCTCGTATATTTAGTGAATTTGCAGAATAAACTCCCTGAAATAGAAAGGTAATTGTCTGACTGGAGTCATCATAAAGGCCTGAGGATTCAATCTCTGCACGATCCATACGGAATTTGGCAAGCGGATAATCCGACGGGGAATCAGTAATGGTAAGCAGAACTTCGCCGAGAAAGTCGAAATCGTTTACGTAAATTTCAATTTGAAGCGTAGAGTCCGTTACAGTGGCACCGGTAGAATCGGTCACAGCAGAAGCAATGTAATCTACCGAAACAATCGATGCCGAATCAAGCTGTGCATAACTCCATGAAAATGCAAGGATAAACAATGAGGTGATCAGATGTCGCATAAGTGGTCTGCGTATTTATTAAGTTAATTATGCTGCAATAATAGAAATTCAGAACGAACCTCACAAATTTTTGGAAGGGTTTAAGTTTAAGATTTTTTTAACAAAACCAGGATTTCGCTCAAAAGTCACTAGAAATAAAGTGTTTAATTCAATCCAAAAAATCTACACTCAATTATTCATTTTTTATGCTCTATTACCAGATCCTACTGACCATCCATAGTACAAAAAACGCAACTACCGCTATCCCAAAAACCAGTTTGCTCCGCTTATCCTTTCGAACGTGCTTCATTTTTGAATGGTGCAATTCAAAAGGCAGAAAGTAGCCCCGCCACGCCTGGTTCGGCTCAGATAAATACCAGTCGGTTTTGCAATTCCTGCACCGGTACACAGACACCGTATCCAGGCGGCCCGCTTTTTCCGTAGTCGGAAGGAAAATACCCGTTGATTGCTTAAGATCAGATCCAGCTGCTCAAAGTCCTCCTTTTGAAAGAATAGGTGCTGTAAATGGATATCACATTCAGTACACATCACGCGTCTGTAAATTTTGTCTGACGAACAGCCCCGTCACGAATATACACTATACTGCTTAATCATAAAACAAATACATGTTATCCCGGACCTCCCTGTTCACTATCGAATCTATCCGCAACACATATTCGAAACTATCCACTTTTATAGATTTGATTGAGAGTACAGCCGTCATGTCTTGTTTAAAGGTTTCAAAACTTTGCCGGACCGTGTCGAAGATAATTGCTTCCAGTAGTTTCCTTCCTTTATAAAGCTTATCCATATCCATTTTATTGAAAAACAACAGGTGATATTTGCCGTAATGGGCTTCCGAAAAATCAGGAATGTTTACACCTTCGGTTGAGTCGATACTGAATAGGATTTTTGCTTCATGCTTATACAGTTTATGTAGTATGTCAGAAGTTGACCGATCCGAACCAACAACTGAAATGTATTCGATATTCACGGGTATTTCCCGGGAACCTGCAGTAAGATCCGGATCTTTTGCCGTTTTGCTGGTGCAATTCGAAAGCAGCAGTAACATGCCAAACAAATGTATTTTACTACAAACCCGAAATGGTGTCCGAATCATTTTTTATTCGTTTTTTACAACCAGTTAGCAATTAGTTTGGATTTGGTTTCCGGTCTTATCAAAGTCCTGTAATGATTTCTTGTTCACTCGCTCTCCATTTTATCTGATTTTTCCTCATCACAATCGCATGCCCGTGATGCATTGGTGTCATAGTTCATGATCAGGCAACTGTCCTCCGAAAACAGGAATTTCCAGGTACCCACTAATTCACCATCCCTGTATGTCCCTTCAAAAAATGTTTGCCTGAGCGTATCCAAATACACTTTTTGATAACCCTGCAAATGCCCGTTTTCATAAAGTCGTTTGTTCAGGAGTTGCCCGCCCGGAGTATACTCATAATCGTAGCCTTCCACTTGTCCTTCCGTATAATTTCGCTTAAAATGCAGATTGCCATTTTGCTCGTAAAAAATAATTTCCGGCCCGGACTTAACACCCTTTTTAAACCATTCAGTCGATTTTTTGAACCCGTTCTCATAATACGCGATTCGCTCACCGTCAGGCCGTGCCCATGAATCATAATGCTCCACGAGCTTCAACTTGCCGTTGCCATAGAACTCCCGGCAGGTTCCGGCCAGGAAATTGTTGCTATAATGTCCTTTTACGCGAATAACGCCGTTCGAATATTCCACGAAATCGCCTTCCAGTTTTCCGTCTTCAATGCTGCCCTTATACGTTAACTGTCCTTTTGCATCGTGACTTTCGAAACAGCCGGTGTACGGCGACCTATGATAATAATGACGCTTGTTTACGCGCTCAAGTGCTTCAAACTCCACGCACTGATCATTCGGAGTACAGGCAGACAAAAGGGCCCCCACGAAAATTATTAAGTGAAATATGTAAATTCTCACAGTGTATAAGTCAAAAATATACAGTTCTCAGCAAAGATGTCACAAAAAAACAGAAAGAAGAAACACGGCCACACTCACCAGGTGAATTGTCAACGATAAAATCAGCCAACGCCGATTCTCCTGTTCCTTTTTGAATTTTCGGGCGTAAGTGAGGTATTTGTCATCCTTTCTTATCAAAAACCAGTTGATGCAAAATGAGAGAAGCGGGACACCCACGATAAAATAAACAGCTTCTTCCTGTATGTCAATGCGGAACAACTTTACAAGATAAAAACCGATTGTTCCGAAAAAAAGAGCCAGGGTGAAAACCATCCAACTAAAAGCGAAGTAAGCCTCAACCCCCGTTTCGGAATATGCAAAACCTCGTTCTGCCCGTTTCAGTTTTGGCCCTTTGAGAATACCGGTTAACTTATAAAAAGACAGAATTGGTTTGATGAACAAAATCAGACTTAACAAGTGGAGCAGTTTGTCTGTGCTCAGGTAAACATAATTCCACCATTTTTCCGGATTTTTGAATTTCATAATTTCCCGAATCGCTTAATTACAGAATCGCATTTTCACAGTCCATTACTCGCTTCCAAACCACACTTCCTTCAACCAGTCGTTCCCCGCTTTAAATGGTTTCCAGTGAACGGAATTCTGAACAAGTTCGTTCGCTTTTCTTGCCCAAAATACACATCCGGTTTAAACAAAGCAAATTCCGACGGTGAAAAGGAATAACCGGATTTTTCCAGTGAAAAAGCGAAAACCACAGCGAATACAACTGCTTTATTCCACACTAAACTATCCAATCGAAGCAATCCGCATGTACTTTACACCGCGCTTCAGTGAAAGCCATTGGGTACCCGATGTACGCCGTTCCGTCAAAATTTCTGGCTGTCTGACGACCAAAGGAAGGAGTTTTCAGAAATTTTAGGAACAAGTACATTAGCGGGTA
>CAYMEW010000049.1:0-19681 GCA_964389755.1 uncultured Flavobacteriales bacterium
GGGTCCCGGCAGCTTTCACTGAAGCGCGGTGTAAAGTACACGCGGATTGCTTCGGGTTGGTGGTTATAGTGTATATGAAGTTATTTGCAGAGTGGGATTGCGTGTAGGTGTTCGCGTTGAACTAGTTTAGGATTTGTTTGCTCTCCCTCGATGAGGGAGATACAGAGGGAGGGATTGTAGTTAAAGCATAAGGGCTTTGAAAGCACGGTTTTGCCTAATATCAACTTATTGCATCCTACTTTTTTTCATTGCCAAAAAAAGTAGGCAAAAAAGTCTAGCGCTGCGTTGCAGCAGCCACCCAACGGGCATTTGTTCCGGAACATTTTACCAAACTTTCCGCCTGGGGGCGGATTCGGACAAGGTAAAAGTTCTGCGGAACTGCATGCGTTGGGTCCCGGCAGCTTACACTTAGGCGCTTGCAAAGCACATGCGGATTGCTTCGAATTAGAGGTTATGGTGTATATGCAGTTTTGCAAAGTGGGATTGCGTATGTGCGTATACGTTGGACTGGTTTTCGGTTTGTTGCCCGGACGTCTATGGTTTTAGAAAAACTTTTTTGTGGTCCTTCGGTCTGACCGCCTTCCCCAGGCGGGACCTCAGTCTTCGCAAGCCGCCAAATATCCTTCGGTCTGACCGCCTTCCCCAGGCGGGACCTCAGTCTTCGCAAGCCGCCAAATATCCTTCGGTCTGACCGCCTTCCCCAGGCGGGACCTCAGTCTTCGCAAGCCACCAAATATCCTTCGGTCTGGCCGCCTTCCCCAGGCGGGACCTCAGTCTTCGCAAGCTTCGCTTGCTCTTCCGGAGAAATGCGTAATTTTAAGGTCTCATTTTAAAACTACGTAAGGAAGGGTGTTAAAACTGAAGCAGGTAATCGGAAAAGGACTCACGGGGATTTATAAATATATACAGCGTTTTACGGGACGTCTCAAAAACGAGGAGTTCAAGGCGCTTACCCTGCAGTCCCTGCCTTTCTGGGTCGCTTCTATCATTACCGGAATCGTAGCGGTCTTGTATTCGAAGATCTTTCACTGGGTGGAGTTGCTTCACGAAAAAATTCATTTTCAGTACAATTACTTTGTTTTCCTGTTTATCCCGCTCGCCTTCTTTGTATCCTGGTTCCTGATCTATCGCTTCTGCCAGTCGGCGGCGGGCAGTGGTATCCCACAGTTGCTTTGCGGGATCGAGTTGTCGGGCAAACGGCGCAAGGGCGTGTACAAGCTACTGAACCTGAGGGTAATCGTGGTAAAGATCCTGAGCAGTGTGGCGATGTTGCTCGGTGGCGGCGCGATCGGTCGTGAGGGACCTACGATCCAGATCTCGGGTTCAATCTTTAATATGATCAATAAGTACATTCCGAAAGAGTGGCCGAAGATCAACCGGAAACTGATGCTGATCTCAGGTGGAGCCGCGGGTCTTGCGGCGGCTTTCAACACGCCGCTCGGGGGAATTGTATTTGCGATCGAGGAACTTGGAAAAACGCACCTCAATGCAATCCGGACGCACCTGTTTATTGCGGTGATCATTGCCGGACTCACTTCACAGTTATTTCTCGGTTCTTACTTATATCTCGGTACGCCAAGTGTTCCTTCCATGACAGGCTGGGCATTTATTTACGTGATCCTTGCCGCGGTGCTCGCCGGGCTTTCGGGGCATTTCTTTTCGAAGTTTATTTTGCGGATCGGGAAGTTCAAGGGTCGTTTTAAGTCTCGTGGCAAGAAGGTAGCATGGGTACTTGCCTGCGGATTCGGCTTCGCGCTCCTGGTTTTCTTCACAGGAAACAATACGGTTGGATCGGGTAAGCCGCTGATGACGGAACTTCTTTTCGACCAGGATGAGCCGCTGGCCTGGTTCACGTTTCCCTCGCGCTTTTTCGGCTCGATCATGACGTATGTTGCCGGGGGTGCGGGCGGTGTATTTGCGCCTTCGCTGGCCATCGGTGCTTCGCTGGGCGACAGTCTTGTAAGTCTTTTCCAGATCGAGGAATACAAGAACCTCATCATTATCGTATCGATGATCGGGTTCATGACGGGCGTTACGCATTCGCCTTTTACGTCGTTTATCCTGGTCCTTGAAATGACGGACCGTCATACTTCGGTATTCCCGATGATGCTGGCATCTGTGATCGCATTTACAGTGGCTTATGCCATGGATAAGAAATCTTTTTACGAGCATTTGGTGGAAGATTACCTGCGCGGACAGGATCCGCCGGCCCCAAAACCTGCGCTTGCTTCGCCTCCTCCTTCGCCGCCGGGCGACGACCCAAAGCAGGAAGATTAAAGTGATTTCCGAAACTTTACATGTTTCTTTTTAGCCTGTAACGGCTGTTGTTTTTGCAGGGGGACGATTCACCAAAGGCACGTTCCGGATGAAACGTGCATCCATGCCGAAGCGTATTGGTTTGATCGTTGAAATTTATTCTTGGCAAACCCAGGCAGACTGGGAGGAAAATGATCACGATTTAGTAGAATCAGAAGTAATCTTAATTCCAGCCGCTTCACTTACTATCATGTAAAAGGCCGCAAATTGTAAAAGCGACTTCCTGCAAGCGATCCGGACTTATTGAGCAAGGTATCCACCGTCGATCGGGTAGTATGCTCCGTTGGCGAAGCGCGACTGATCCCCGGCAAGCCAAAGTGCCAGTTCGGCCACTTCTTCCGGTTTACCTAAACGACCTTCGGGGTGTAACTTCACGAGTTCCTCTTGTTGTTCTTCCGTCATGTTCTCATCGATGAGCGGCGTTTTAATGTAACCCGGCCCGATGGCATTGCACTTGATCCCTTTCGAAGCATATTCCAGTGCACAGGTGCGTGTGAGTCCGAGTACGCCGTGTTTCGCAGCGACATATCCCGCAGCACCGGAAGTTCCGACCGTAGAAAGAATACTTCCGATATTGACGATCGCACCGCCTCCGTTCTCCAGCATCAGCGGAAGCTGGTATTTCATTCCATAAAAAACACCTGAAAGATTGATCCCGATCACCTGTTCCCACTTTTCGATGGAATATTCCGCAATCGGGTTTTGATCACCTCCAACGCCGGCATTGTTCACCGCGACATCCAGCCTACCGAATGTTTCACGAATCTTCCGGATCGTTTTTTCGCTGTCGGCATGATTTGAGGTATCGGCGTGAACAAAAATGCTCTCAGGACTAATTTTGCGAAGTTCTGACAGCGCTTCTTCCCCTCCGCGGTCATCTACGTCGCTAATACAGATTTTGGCGCCCTGACGCGCAAAAAGTAATGCTGTTGCTTTTCCGATACCGGAGGCTCCTCCCGTTATGAGGACAATCTTATCTTTCATGGTGTTCGTGTGTTTCATTCTGGAAACAGAACACCTTCCGGCAGGCAATGTTGTTACAGCCGTATTAATAATTGTTAAGAGCCAGGGATTTAACCGCGCCGGCGTTCGAGCAGAGACATCATCATCAGTGAGAGCAACATCTTTTCACTTTCGAGGTCGCTTACTTCAGCCAGCTTATCCAGGCGGAAACGTCTGCCGAAGAAAGAAGGGGATTTGGAAAGCCGTGCCACCTGCGTACCGTCAGGTCGCGTAACGAGGTATTTCGGGTTGAACACGTACCCGGTAAACGCCCCGAGTACCGGGATTTCTCCGAAAACAGCGTCTCCGACCTTCGCCCAGGGGTTTTCTTCCTGGATCGTAAACACAAGTTTATTGTCGCGGTCGAAGATCTCGTAATGCGCCTTGAGGATGGAGCGTGCTCCTTTTCTTCCGACCTTCCCGAAGACCTGCTCTTCATTATTCGTAAAGGCATACGAGGCATTGAAATCAATAACGCGATCGGCGTTGATCTTATACAGCAGGTTCGTTTTACGGTCGTCAGCAAACACGGAAATAGCCTCCTTGAATTTAAACATTTTCTGCCGGACATAAACGACTTGCGCCCCGTTAGCATCGGTTACGTTAAAATCGTTTGCAAGCGTGGATATCTTAAAGGTAAAATCGAGCGGATACTGTACGTTTTTGAGTGTAGGTTCCAACGCGAACTCATCGAGGATTTCATGTGCCATAGAAGCGGTTTTAAATGGATACTGTCAAAACTACGGAAATTAACGAATCGCAACTCCCAATCGGGATTTTCATTCCCAGTCGCCCAGGAATTCGTCGAGGTCGCGGCGATCCTTTTTACTCGGTTTCCCGGTTCCGTATTCGCGGTACTGGCTTTGAGCAGCCTGGTAAAGTTTGTATTTCTCGAGTTCCTCCGGAGGGGTGGTGTCCACGAGGTAGTCCGGAACGAGTTTCGCACCGACACGCCGATCGAGCAGGTTGAGCACTTTATAGCTGAACACGGCCGTATTGCGCGTAATGCTGATCTGGTCGTTCACTTTCACCTCACGCGCGGGTTTTACCGTGCTTCCGTTCAGTTTTACTTTTCCTTTGGAGATCAGTTCGGCCGCCTGCGAGCGCGTTTTGGCAAGCCTTACGGACCAGAGGAATTTATCGATCCTGTAACTCATTGCGTATCTTTTTCGGAAGTGAGGCCACCACGAGTTCGTACGAATGATCGATCAGTTCGAACACCAGTTCGGGCGGTACGTCCTCCTTTAGCTTAACGGTATTCCAGTGCGTTTTGTTCATGTGATACCCGGGCAAAATACCGGCATACGTCTCCCGTAATTCGAGTGCGCGCTCCGGGTCGCATTTGAGGTTTATGCTTTCGGCACCCTCCACATCGATAAGCGCAAACATTTTTCCGCCTGCTTTGAATACCAGCGTGCGTTCATCAAAGGGAAAAGTTTCTTCAACGCCCCTTTTGGCCATGCAATGCGTATGAATATCTGCAAAATGCATCAGTGAAGTCCGGGAGCGTGATCGTATCTTCCGAGGTTTTTCAGCATTTTACCGTGCTCGAGCAGTGCCCTGCGGAAGGTTTTAAAGGAATTATAAGGCAGGTTAAATTCTTTTGCCGTCTGCTGAACGATTGCCGAAAGGTGACGGTAATGCACGTGGCAGATATTCGGGAAAAGGTGATGTTCGACCTGGTAATTCAGTCCGCCCACGTACCAGGAGAACAGACGCGCTCTCGGAGCGAAATTAGCGGTGTTAAACAACTGGCTAACAGCCCAATCTGCCATAATATTTCCTGATTCATCGGGCATCGGATAATCGGAACTCGGAACCACGTGTGCGGGCTGAAAGATCAGTGCCAGGGTAATTCCGGCGATGAAATGCATCAGCAAAAAGCCCAGGACAATCACATACCACGGAGCCGAAGCAAGGAGCAGCGGAAGGGAAAGAATACCGACCAGGTAAACGATCTTGGACAGGATGATCGTTGTCAACACCTTTGAAAAAGTGATCCCCTGGGTTTCTATCAGGCCTTTTTTGCGGTAACGCGCGACCTGTTTGTAATCTTTGATGGTCACCCACATAATCGTCATCAGGCCATAGAGGAACCAGGCGTACAAATGCTGATAGCGGTGCAATTTATGGCGCTTCGCATGCGGTGAAAAGCGCATGACCTTTCCCGGGTCAATATCTTCGTCCATACCGGTGACGTTCGTATACGTGTGATGCAACACATTGTGCTGAATACGCCAGTTGACGTCACTCCCGCCGACGATGTTCAGCAGGAAACCGAGTGATTTATTGATGAAAGCCGCCCGGGAGTATGCACCGTGATTGGCATCGTGCATGACCGAAAGTCCGATCCCTGCCATCCCGAATCCCATGAGTGCCCAAAGGCCAAGCGTGGAGAGCACGCCCAGGTCCAGCGTAAGTATCATCACGAAGGGGATGAAATAAAGGCACAGCATAAACACCGTTTTGATGACCATGTTGGCATCAGCATGACGGCTTTTGTTATTGGTTTTAAAATGTTCGCTTACGCGCTGACGCAAGACTTTATAAAATTCTGCATTGTGATTTTTGGAGAATTTAACAGAATTCAGATTCATGTAAAACGCATTTAAAGAGAGGCAAACATAGCCAATTATTGTTAATTACCTGTAAAACGTCAATTTTAAAAGAAAAGTACATTCCGATATCCAAATGCGTTTCGAAAGGTCCTATTCATTAAATCCCTACCTTTGCGATGGTATGAATCAGCCAATAAAACAGGGTATGTCAGACAGTTCGCTCAGGGATCTCTATTGCTTAGATCCGTATAAGTATCACCGGTTTCCAACACGCGAAGTCAAGGTCGGAAAAATCGCAATCGGGGGACAAAATCCGATACGCATTCAATCAATGACCACCACCGATACGATGGACACGGAAGGTTCCGTGGCACAGTCGGCCCGCATGATTGACGCGGGATGCGAACTCGTGCGTTTAACGGCTCCGAGCAAGAACGAGGCGGAGAACCTGCGCAATATCCGCGAATCGCTTCGCAAACTCGGTTACGACGCGCCTCTTGTGGCAGACATCCATTTTACACCGAACGCCGCCGAGATTGCCGCGAAGATCGTGGAAAAGGTACGCGTGAATCCGGGAAATTACGCCGATAAGAAAAAATTCGAGGTCATTGAGTATACGGAGGAATCTTACCAGGCCGAGCTGGAACGCATCGAGGCTAAATTTACGCCGCTCGTGTTGCTTTGTAAGGAACAGGGAACCGCAATGCGTATCGGGACGAATCACGGCTCTCTTTCGGATCGCATTTTAAGTCGCTACGGAGACACACCTGAAGGAATGGTAGAATCTGCGATGGAATTTATCCGCATTTGCCGAAAACACGATTTCCACGAACTTGTGATCTCCATGAAAGCAAGTAATACCTTGGTGATGGTGCAGGCATATCGTTTGCTGGTGGCCACGATGCGCAGGGAGAACATGAATTATCCGCTCCATTTAGGCGTCACGGAAGCCGGAGACGGGGAAGACGGTCGCGTTAAGTCCGCTGTGGGCATTGGTGCACTACTTGAGGACGGACTGGGCGACACGATCCGTGTTTCGTTGACAGAAGCACCGGAAATGGAAATTCCGGTGGCTCAGAAACTCGCAGCTCCTTTTCAGCCGGATGCCAAGCGAAAAGTGTTTCCCCTTGATCCGGAACCATTAAACTTCAATCCTTTTCAATTTGAACGTCTATTTTCGCAAAAAACAAACAATATTGGCGAAAATCAGGTGCCGGTAGTGGTTTCCGATCTGTCTGATCGCGACACGATAAGTCCTGCAAACCTGTTTTCAGCTGGTTACAATTATAGCCGCGAACTAGATAAATGGAATATTCAGGATCTGGCCAGCGATTACATTTACGTGGGTGCTAATACGGTTGATTTTGAAATACCAGGTACACTTGGAATCATCGCTGATTTTGAAAATTACGAAGCCAATTTTAAAGGCCGAAAACAATGCTACCCGCTTGTCTCGGATTTACGTGATCTTTCAAAGATAGCCCCTGAGCAAATTTGCTTCATCCGGGCGGACGAAAGCTTCGATCCTGCAATTCTAAAAGGTCATCGCCACGCAGTGCTTGTATTTTCAACTGATTACGATAACAAAACTCAAATTTTCCGCTCACTGATTGCACGTATGCGCAGGGCAGGTTATGAAAATGCCTTTTTATTGCAGTACGGTTCTACCGAAGCGGATTTCGAATCTGTGCAACTGGAAGCTTCGCGCGTACTAGGTTCGCTTCTTGTAGATGGAATGGGGGACGGTATTTGGATCCGTTCAAAAGCACATTCACTCAGCCAACTAACATCACTTTCGTTTGGCATTCTACAGGCAACACGTCTGCGCATTTCCAGAACGGAATACATCAGCTGCCCGTCTTGTGGTCGTACCTTATTCGACCTTCAAGAAACGACTGCCAAAATCCGGAAGGAGACAGCGCATTTGAAAGGAATCAAGATCGGGATTATGGGATGCATCGTGAATGGACCGGGAGAGATGGCAGATGCCGATTACGGATACGTCGGAACCGGTCCGGGTAAAATCAATCTGTATAAGGAAAAAACTGTTGTGCGCAAAAACGTAAACGAATCGGAAGCTGTTCACGAACTCATCGAACTTATTAAAGAATACGGGGATTGGGTGGCTCCGAAGGAAGCGTAAAACGTTTCACGTGAAACTTAGCGGCCAAGGTGTACCAGGAGCACCGATACGTCACTAGGTGAAACACCACTCACCCGTGAAGCCTGTCCAATGGTTGCCGGTTTTAATTTGGATAATTTCTCCCGGGCTTCCATACTCAAGCTCGCAAGTTTAAAGAAATCCAGTCCTTCCGGAATCTTTACATTTTCGAGACGCATCATCTTCCCAGCCACTTCTTCTTCACGATCAATATACCCTTCATACTTCAGTTGAATTTCCGCTTGTTCGACAATATCAGCATCCGTCTGATCCAGAACCTCCAATTCCGAAGGAGCCATCGCTCGCAAAGCCTGCATATCAATGCCGGGGCGAAGCAGGAGAGAAGCGAGTTTCACCTGCTGATTAATCTCACTGCTTTCACGCTGGTGCAACACCGGGTTAGCTGATTCAGGCGCTACACCTGTCTTTCTTAACAGTTTGATCACGTCTTTGGTTCCGCTCGCTTTGCGCTCTACGTTACGCATGCGCTCATCGGATGCCAGGCCAATCGCATGTCCGATCGGCGTGAGCCGCAAGTCCGCATTGTCCTGACGTAACAAAATCCGGAACTCCGCGCGACTCGTAAACATCCGGTACGGTTCTTTCGTGCCTTTGGTAATCAGGTCATCAATTAACACCCCGATATACGCCTCATTGCGGTTCAGTATAAAAGTTTCCTGCTCATGAATTTTGCGATGCGCGTTGATCCCGGCCATGAGACCCTGACATGCCGCCTCCTCGTATCCGGTTGTACCGTTAATCTGACCTGCGAAATACAAGTTCTCAATCAACTTAGTTTCCAGCGTATGCTTCAACTGAGTGGGAGGGAAGTAGTCGTATTCAATTGCATAACCGGGACGGAACATCTTCGCCTGTTCAAAACCGGGAATCGTTCGCATCGCACGCAATTGAATGTCTTCCGGAAGAGAGGTACTAAATCCGTTCACATAGATCTCGATCGTATTCCAGCCTTCCGGCTCTACAAACACCTGGTGACGATCGCGATCCGCAAACCGATTGATCTTATCCTCGATACTCGGGCAATAACGCGGGCCCGTACTCTTGATGGCACCGTTAAACATGGGCGAACGATCAAAGCCTTCTCTCAAATACTCGTGCGTAGTTGGGTTTGTATAGGTTATGTGGCATGCTCTCTGCGTAGTTAGAGCCTTTGTATCCGAAAAACTGAACTTTGAAGCCTGTTCGTCACCGTGTTGAATCTCCATTTTTGAATAATCCAGCGAACGTCCGTCTACACGCGGAGGCGTACCTGTCTTCATACGTCCGGCTTCGAAACCGAGCTCTACGAGTTGTTCCGTGATACCCGTCGCAGCACGCTCTGCCGCGCGACCTCCACCGAATTGCTTTTCACCCAGGTGAATCAATCCGTTGAGAAAAGTACCATTGGTCAGAACTACGGCTTTTGCGCCTATTTCAATGCCCATGGACGTTCGTACACCAACCACACGATCTCCTTTTACGATAATCGCGTTACACATGTCCTGCCAGAAATCGACATTTTCATTTCTCTCAAGTAACAGTCGCCACTCTTCAGCAAAACGCATACGGTCGTTCTGAGTACGCGGCGACCACATTGCCGGACCTTTAGACATGTTGAGCATTCGGAACTGAATGGCACTCAAATCACTTACTATACCTGAACCGCCGCCGAGCGCATCGATTTCACGAACGATCTGTCCTTTTGCCACACCACCCATTGCGGGGTTGCAACTCATCTGAGCAATTGTATTCATGTTCATGGTCAACAGCAACACCTTCGACCCCATGCGTGCAGCAGCATTAGCAGCCTCACAGCCCGCATGTCCACCTCCCACAACAATCACATCATACTCAGACAGCATCATTCTTTTTTTTACAAAGTTAGAGAGAATTTGTTTCACGTGAAACCAGCATACCGATAAGGCATCAAAGCTTCGAAAAGGGAATAAAATTGTTTCACGTGAAACCTTTGACCAAACTCAGAACGCAAACAATGTTTCACGTGAAACATCCAAATATTGCTCTTCTTTAGTTCGCATTAATTTAATATCTGAATCGGATTTATCCTTATATCCGCACAAATGTAAAACACCATGAATACAAACGCGTTTTAGTTCCGTTTCACGTGAAACATTAAACTCAGAGGCATTGTCGAAAACGCGGTCTACTGAGATAAAGAGATCTCCACTTACGCTCTTTTCTTCTGTATAATCGAATGTGATAATGTCGGTATAATAATCGTGGTTCAGGTGTGTTCTGTTCATTTCAAGAAGGTATTCATCGGAACAAAAGACGAGTGTAATTTCACCCATTCCAAAACCTTCCTGTTGAATCGTATGGCGGAACCATTGCTCCAAACGCGAGTCATCTACCTGGAAAGCCGCACAATCTTCGAAGTGAACGTCGACCATTATTTGTTGAAATAGATGCTTACGCAGGAACCATTGTCCTCAAATTCGACTTCGTCTGCCAGGTTCTTCATTAAGAAAATACCGCGTCCGTTTTCGAGCTGCAGATTATCCGGCGCAGTAGGGTCGGGGAGGGCTGTAAAGTTAAATCCGGGTCCCTGATCTTTTACGCGGAAACAAAAGGAACGCACCTCATCCCCAACAGCAACATCGACCATAAGGTCTTTGTTCCTGGAATTTCCATGCATGATCGCATTCGTGACAGCCTCTGTAACGGCTATCAATACGTTTCCATAGTTGGCTTCATCAACGCCGAGATTTCCACACACCTTATCTACCAGTGATTCCACTTCGCCCAATGCGTTGAAATCCGAAATCACTGAAATTTTATCAATAATCGTATACCCTTCTTTCATAGATCGAACAAACATTAGTTCGCCTGATTGAAATACTCATTCGCTTTGTCCCGATAATACTTCTGATACGTCGGGTCAACTGAGCGGAGCAATTCAATTTGCTTCAACTTTTGTTTGTTATACTCATCAAAGCGAATTTGGTTACCATTATCCTGGTTTTTTCCTTCCTCGGACTCTCGCTTGTCTTCATAGCCTCGTTCTTCGATCGCTTTCTCGCTTTCCAACAGGCGCGTCATGATCTCTTTCTGACGCTCGATCATTTCCGGAGTGAAGTTCTTATTGATCAAATCCTTTTCTTGCTCTTCCAGTTCTTTTATCAAAGGATTCAGTTGATTTCCTTTACCCTGACCTTCTTTATTCAGTTCATCACGCAGTTGCTCAAGTCTTCGTCGAATAGCAGACTGCTCTGCGGCCATTTTCGCGATCTGCTTATTACCAAGACCCATTCCGCCCTGACCATTCTGACCCTGCCCCGGACTTTCACCTGGTTTCTTTCCTCCGGGATTGGATCCCTTTTGCATGTTCTCCAGTTGCTGTTTGAGCATCTGTTTCATATCACCTGAACTCATTCCGTTTCCGGGTTTCGGCTGTCCACTGCCACCCGGTTTGTTGCAACTTCCGGAACCCGGTTTCATACTCTTCATTTGTTGCTGCATGTTTTCCAGTGATTCGTTGAGTAGCAGCGCCAGGTTATTGTAACTCGTCATCGCCGACTGCTGATGTGCACCGAGTTCGCGCTTGCGGTGTTCGTCGATATCTTCCAGGGCTGTTTTGTGATTACTCGCGATATTATTCAGTTCCCGATCAATGAAAGACGCGATCTTCGGTTGTCGTTTTGCGAGTTTTTCCAAACTGTCCGCAACCAGTTTCGTATCGTCTATAATGGCTCGCTGTTTCCTTCCATATTTCGTATACGCAGGGTCCGTTTCCGCCACGTTCATGAAGCGGTTCATAATCATTTCCTGGTCAAAGCTCAAGGTCATCAGGTTCTTTAAGATCTGTCTTAGCATTTCGATATCCTCGCCTTGTTGCTCCTCATTGGATTTTTGCTGCATTGCGTTGAGCTCATCTGCCATTTGCTGCATTTGTTCAGACGCAGATTGTTGCTTCGGACCGGCTTTCCCGCTCTTTCCTTTTTGCAGCGATTCACCGGCTTCCTTCATATCTTCCGAGATCTGTTGTTCCATCTGTTCCTGATCGCCGAGTTCCAACGGACGTTGCAATTCCTCGTTCAACTCTTTTAACTCCTTCAGATCTTCTTTCAGTTGATCAAAGCGCTCATTCATTTCATCCTGCTTCTGCTTTGCATTTTCATCCGAGATCTCTTTGTTTTCTTCCTGTTCTTTCAAATCCAGTTGCTCCTCGCTCAGCTTCTTCAGTTCTTCCTCGAAAGCATCTATTTTCTCGTTTACCTGGAGTTTCTTTAACATTTCAAGGCTTCGGTCCAATTGCTTGTTCATGTCTTCGGCAGACATCTCCAGTTCCTCCATTTGTTCCTGGAACGCGCGCTGATTATTCTTTTTCATGAGTTCCTCCAACTTGTCAAGCAAGTCGCGAAGTTCATCGTCCATGACTTCATCGAGCAGTTTCTCTATCATCTCCTGTTTTTCGAGGAGTTGCTGATCCATTTCCGAGAGCTGCTCTTTCTCCTGCGCGGACTGCTCCATCTTCTGTTTAATAGCCTCCAGTTGCTTCTGCAAGGATTGCTGTTCCTGTTTTAACTGCTGTACCTGGTTCAGTTTATTCCAGTCAGAAGATTTTGAATTGAGCGATTCCTTTCTCAAACGGTTCACATTCTCCTGGAATTCTTCAGTGCGCTGCATTACTTCGGATAAACCGTCACGTACGGCATTTTGCGCTTCATCCCGCTTTTCATTCAGTTCTTCCAGTGAGGGCAGCTTGTAAACGAAGGTTTGACTCTTCGTGGATTTAGGGCCGTGTACACCGTCGTTGTCCCAGACAACAAAGAAGTATTCGATTCGATCATCGAGTTTTACATCTTCACGGCGAAAGTCTACGGCGAAATCGAAATCCTGTGTGGTTCCGGCCGTGCCAACGACGCGCATTTCTTTTTCCCGTTTGGTACCGTCCTTCGAGGTGATCGTATACACGAACTTGAGTCCGCCAAGGCCGTAATCATCAGCCACGGAACCGCCAAAGAAGCGCACACCGTCCTTCAGTGTATCCTGAACTTCCTCCACGCGAATGGTCGGATAAGCGTCCCGGATCATGTGTATGTAGAATCCGCTGGTATCCACTTTGCCACTGTTAGCATTATGCAGCGTTAATCTTACCGAAGCCGGCTCGAAAATGCGTCGGTTTACGATAAAACCATCGGTCCTGAAGTGCTGCACGGAATCATTGTAGTACCAGTCTACCTGCTTTGCATTTTTAGTCAGGACGGACCATTCAATACGCGTTCCTTCGGGCACTGTCAGGTCGCCCACATTCTGAACTGTTTCATTTGAACGGCCCAGGTAAGCGGGGTAGACAAGCTTTGCTTCCAACTTTCCGATAGACGTCTTCGGAACAGGTACAATGGCAAACTCACGGCTACGGAAACCACCACCCTCGAAGTGAAAAGCGGTTTTGCGCGCGACATTCTTCAGGAGCCAGGTTCCTGAATTCTTTGTGGTACGATCCATCAGGAAACGTCCCTGGTCACTTACGATATATACTTTATCCGGAAACGAATTTCCGCTTAGCTTATATTCCACATTCACATTTTCTCCCTGCTCCACGGAAAGATCCGTATTGACGAGTTCGAACTTAAACGGCGCTTCCGGCACAAATTCCCTGTTGAAATTTAACACGCGGTCCGTGCCCTGCATAAACAGAGTCGGGCTGAAGGCCCACAAGGCACCGAATAGTAAGATTACCGGAATCAACCAGCGCAGATAGGTCCGGTTACGACTAACATCCACCGCTCCCGTAAACGGCACCACAGAGAGTGTTTCTGCGCGCTGTGCCACGGATGCGCGAATGAGTTCGTAATTTCCAGTTTGTGCCCCGAGCGAATCATTCAGCTGGAGCGTGTTGAGCAGCCTGTCAGAGATTTCCGGGAAAAAGCGTCCGATGATCTGTGAAGCCTGGTAACGCGAGATACGCTTGCCAAACGAGTAGAGTTTCGACAGGGGAATAAGCAGGTAGCGGATGAGGATCCAGCTGTTCAGCACGACAAAGGAGAAGAAGAACACGGCACGAACCGTGGAATTGAAACGTCCGAAATACTCCAGTGTGGTAAACAGAATGTACGATACCAGGAAAATTCCCGCAAAGAGGATCAGGCCCCGGATCATTTCATTCCTGTAGAATTTCCGGATGAAGGCATCTATTTGCTCCAGTAAACGGTCAAAAGCACTCATATTACAAACTTGTTCAACATACTAAGGTAAATCATTTCGTTTACACAGTCACTATCCCTATAACGGTACATCAGAGAAAAGCGTATGTTCAAAAGCCAAAGCGATTTAAAACCCTATCTTTGCCAAAAATTTAAGCTATGGCATTCGATCACGTACGCGTGCGTTTTGCACCTTCACCGACAGGACCTCTTCACATGGGAGGCGTCCGCACGGCACTTTACAATTATCTCTTTGCAAAGAAGAATAATGGAACTTTCCTGATCCGGATCGAAGATACCGATCAGACCCGTTTTGTGCCAGGAGCACAACAATACATCCTCGATGCACTGAAGTGGTGCGGCATTCACCCGGAAGAAGGCCCGGGAATCGGAGGAGAATACGGACCTTACGTGCAATCCGAACGCAAGGATATGTACGCTTCGTACGCCCAACAGCTTATTGACAACGACAAAGCCTATTATGCCTTTGACACACCTGAAGAACTCGATCACGTCCGGGACCAGGCCAAGAAAACAGGGATGCCCGGCTGGCAATATAACAGCGTGACGCGTTCCAATATGAAGAATTCGCTGACCTTACCTGCGGACGAGGTGAAGCGCCGCATCGACGCGGGAGAGCCTTACGTGATCCGTTTCAAGATGCCCCGGAACGCCGATGTTCGTTTCGAAGACCTGATCAGAGGGTGGGTTGTGGTGAACACCAATAACCTCGACGACAAAGTACTTTTTAAAAGTGACGGCATGCCGACTTATCACCTGGCGAATATCGTTGACGACCACCTCATGAAAATCAGTCACGTCATCCGTGGGGAAGAATGGCTTCCGAGCGCTCCGTTGCACGTCTTACTTTACGAGGCATTCGGATGGGAAACTCCGCAGTTTGCGCACCTCCCGTTGTTATTAAGACCGGACGGTAACGGTAAACTTTCAAAGCGCGACGGTGACCGCCTCGGTTTCCCGGTATTCCCAACCAACTGGATTACTGCAGAAGGTGAACTTTACCCGGGCTACCGCGAGCAGGGTTACGATCCGCAAGCCTTTGTAAACATGCTTGCTTTCCTCGGATGGAACCCCGGTACGAACCAGGAACTGTTCAGTATGGCCGAACTCCAGGAAGCCTTTAGCCTCGAACGTGTATCGAAAGCAGGTGCTAAATTCGACCCAGATAAAACACGCTGGTTTCAGCAGCAGTATTTGCGCAAGACCGATGACGCCGAACTCGCTCAACAGTTATCGCAAATATTAACTGATAAATACGATATCAATAAGCTAAAGCAGGTTTGTCACCTGATGAAAGAGCGCGCCACCTTTGTAAAAGATATTTACGAGGAAGGGCTTTACCTCTTTGAAATGCCGACTGAATACGACGACAAAACCGTTTCGAAGAAATGGAAAGAAGAAAGTGCCGGGCTGATGAACGAGTGGAAATCCAAATTAGCAGCCATAGAACCCTTCGACGCTGCGCATATTGAAGCATCGTTTAAGTCGTTCCTGGAAGAAAAAGGGCTTGGAATCGGGGCTGTGCTTCCGCTGTTCCGACTCCTTCTCACCGGAAAAGGAATGGGACCGAGCATGTTTGAGATCAGTGAATTCCTCGGCAAGGACGAAAGTATCCGGCGCATGGAAAAAGGCATTGAGCACCTGGAAACGGCATGAAGAACGTTATCGAAGTAAACGGGATCCGGCGCTATGCTTACCACGGCTGTCTCGATGAGGAAGGCGCCATTGGCGGAAACTACGTGGTGGATATTCGCCTGGAAACCGATTTCATGAACGCCGCTGAGAGCGATACGCTTTCGCAAACGGTCGATTATGTGCATATCAATCGGGTGGTGCATGAGGAAATGGACATTCGTTCCAAGTTAATCGAGCACGTGGGCAAACGCATTTACGATCGCCTCCGAAGGGAGATCCCTGCTATCAGCGCTTTACGGGTAAAAGTGACAAAGATCAGTCCGCCGATAAACGGTGATGTAGAAAATGTCGCAATAATTATCGAAGAGTAGGCAAATTCGCGAATAATTTCTTAAATTTGCCGACCACTGGTAACGGTCTCGTGGCCGAGTGGCTAGGCAACGGTCTGCAAAACCGTGTACAGCGGTTCGAATCCGCTCGAGACCTCGGAAAGCTTCCCTTTAAACGGAAGCTTTTTTGTTTTTACGAATCGACTTTCAACCGGTAACCCCACTTTCCATTTATCCTGTATTAGCACCTAACAGGCGTTGTTGTTATTTTAACAGAGTGTTTAATACAGGTACAGATAATACAGTATCATTACTTGTGCTATACTGATGCTATACTTGTGCAATATACCTGAAGTACTTCTCGCTGCGGTTTCAGTGTGAGTGTGGAGTGCAGAGTGTGAGTGTGACCCGGAAGCAGAATGAGAATGAGAAACTGAGGCAGTAAAAAGCCCCGAGGTACTTCAACTTGCAGTCGAAGACTTCGGGGCTTAACCTGTATTTACGTGGAGATCGTGTCTTAGCGCGAGCGTACGATATCTACTGCTTTGTATCTTGTAACCGGGTTCCCGGCACGATCCCGTGCAACGATCATATAGAAATACGTTCCTTCGGGAGCCGGGGTGTGATCGGGATAATTTCCGTCCCAGGCGAAAGCGGGGTCGTTGGATTTTATAATTACTTTGTTGTTTCGATCGAGTATGACGACGCTGAAGTCGGTAAGTCCGCGGGGGTTAAATACCAGTACATCGTTATCGCCGTCGCCATTCGGGGTGAAAACGTTCGGCAGTTCGAGGTGATAGTCTTCTCCGCCCTTTGTAGTCGTTTGGTCATTTTCACTTCCCGAATCCGAGGTTCCGGTATTTCCGGCAGCATGTTCACCTTTACGCGGATCTTCCACCGGCTGCACCAGAAGTTCATCCGGATTGGCGGTTGATGTCAGGCCGCTTACGCCGTCATTCGCTGATGCGGGTTCGATCCGTTCGTGCAAAACGCCACTATTTTGTATGGCGCCCGGATTTCCGGAAGTCGTGCCATTATTCGTAAGGGGAGTACCCGGATTTCCCGAAGTAAGGGAAGTGCGGTTCCGGTTATCTGCAGGATCCGGTTCACCCATATTAAAGGGAGCATCCTGTGGCATCTCTGATTGCTGTTGTGTGCGCTCACTTCCCGGTGACTTTTCTTCGTTTTCCTCCATTTTCACGGAACTTCCAGTGTTGTCCTGCGCGAGGATGGTATCCTGTTTTGTCTTTTCGGGAGTAAGCGGTTCGGCACTATTGCTGTTCAGCGCAAGGACCGTTACCACGGTAGCCGCGGCCGTAATTCCGAGGCCGATGAGGATTTTTGCAGCCAGGGACATGCCTGTTCCGGCCGCAGTGGTTCCCGCGGCGGCACCGATCTGCGAGGAAACGGCCGACCATACCTTCGGACTTACCTCCGAGGCGTGGTTCCGGAGTTTCTCCGAGAACAAGTCTTTTATTTCATCCCTATCTTTCATGTTCAATAGTTTCAAGTTGGTTGCGCATATACTGCCTTGCCCTCGAATACTGCGACTTCGAGGTGTTTTCACTGATGCCGAGTGTTTCCGCAATTTCTTTATGACTGTATCCTTCGATGGCAAACATGTTGAAGATCACGCGGTATCCTTCCGGCATACTTTGCACCAGTTTCATAAGATCGTCTGCCATAAGGCCTTCGACAATGTAACTCTTGTGTTCGAGCCGGTAATCGACTTCTTCCACCTGGATATCCTGCAGGAACTTTTTATTCTTCCGGATCTGATCGAGCGCACAGTTTACGATAATTCGCCTGATCCATCCTTCGAGCGATCCCTGTGCATTGAAATCCTTCAGTTTCGCAAAGATCTTTACAAAGCCATCCTGCAACACGTCCTCGGCTTCTTCCGTACTTTTTACATAGCGGAGAGCCACGGACATCATTTTGGCAGCATACGTGTCAAACAACAAACGCTGAGCTTTGGGATCAGCTCTCACACATCCTTCAATAAGTGTCGGTTCATCCATATCTCAGCTTATCAATCAGACCGATTTTAGCAAAAAATAGTTGCACGGTCCCGTGAAATTAAGGTTTATCCCTATATTCGTGCATCAAAACTTCTACCATGCGCTTTTTGAGGACCTTGTTCCTATCTCAGTGTTTCGTTTTAAGCTGTCTTGCAAAAGAACCTCATTTTAAAACGGGATTATGGCACGGGGAACTGGAACTCAATTCCGAGGATAAACTCCCCTTTCAGCTGGATATCAGCAAAGAAGACAAGCAATACGTCTTTACGATCAAAAATGCCGAGGAGCGCATTCGCCTCAGTGAGTACCGCCTGTCCGGGGATACGCTCATCATCGATTTCCCGGCTTTTCATTCGAGCATTTTCCTGACGGAATTCGGACGCAAAAGTGCACAGGGATACTGGCGCAATTACAATAAAAGCGGGGATTACCGCATCCCCCTGAACCTGAGCTACGGCGATCAGCCGCGGTTTGGACGAGAGCCACAGGAATGCCTTTCGGTGAATTATGCCGGAAACTGGAAAACGACCTTCGACCCCGGCACTTCCGATTCTTCGATGGCCATCGGTATTTTTGAGCAGCAAGGGACCAGTCTGACGGGAACTTTTCGTACGGAAACAGGGGATTACCGTTTCCTGGAGGGCAATGCCTACGGCACGGAATTTTTGCTGTCCTGTTTTGACGGTTCGCATGCGTTCTTACTCAAAGCCACTTACAGGAACGACAGCCTGCTCGGTACTTTTTATAGTGGAACGCATTATAAAGGTACTTGGAATGCCGTTCGGGACTCCCTTTTTACGCTGCGCGATCCGGATTCGATCACTTACGTGGAAAACACAGGACTTCATTTCGAGGCACTGGATATGCAGGGAGACGTCTATCGCTTCCCGGAAATGGCTCCGAAGGGAAAGGTGGTAATCATACAGATCATGGGAACCTGGTGCCCGAACTGTATGGACGAAGTGCGCTATTACCAGCAGTTATATGCGAAATACCACGACCAGGGACTCGAGATCATCACGGTGGCCTACGAGGTCGGGGAAACTTTTGAAGACTTCAAAGCCAAGATCGACCTGCTCCAGGCGCGCTATAATTTGCCTTTTACCTTCCTGATCGGCGGAAAACCGAATAAATCCAATGCTTCCAAACAATTCAGTGATCTCAACGAGGTCATTTCTTTCCCTACCTCTGTTTTTATCGGCCGTGACGGAACGGTAAAACGTGTTCACACGGGTTTCAACGGTCCGGGAACCGGTTCTTATTACGAGGAATACGTGCAGAAAACCAATGCGCTCATCGAGGAGTTACTCGCGGAGTGATAGGGGGGTAGAGCGAGAAGATGGTTTTTTCTTAAAATAAAGCGTTTGCATTTTTCTTTTTTTCCGGGGCAAAAAAAAGAAACAAAAAAGTGCCCTTGCGCTACGTTGCAGCCATTACCCGCTTGGGTACTTGTTCCTAAAATTTCTGAAAA
>CAYMEW010000050.1:0-19368 GCA_964389755.1 uncultured Flavobacteriales bacterium
AATAAATTATTGATTAATAAAGTATTATATTTTAAGACTTCGCCTGTTACTTTTTGATCAGAAGCGCAGGTGTTTGACGGTATGGCCGTCATTAATGAGTTCTTTCAGCGAATCGATACCGATTGCGAGGTGCCTGTCGACATAGTCAGCCGTTACGCGGTTATCACTTTCACTCGTTTTTACCCCTTCTGGGATCATTGGCTGATCGGAAACCAGTAGGAGAGCGCCGCAGGGAATGGAATCGGCAAAACCGACTGAAAACAGGGTAGCCGTTTCCATATCGATGGCCATGGCACGGATCTTTTTGAGGTACTTCTTAAATGCATCGTCGTGCTCCCAAACCCGGCGGTTGGTGGTATACACTGTACCGGTCCAGTAATCAAAGCCTTTGTCCCGAATGGTTGTGGAAATCGCTTTTTGCAGGGCGAAGGCGGGAAGGGCGGGCACTTCGGGCGGAAAATAGTCGTTGCTTGTTCCGTCTCCGCGAATTGCCGCGATGGGGAGAATCAGGTCCCCGACCTGGTTTTTCTTTTTCAGCCCGCCGCATTTGCCGAGAAAAAGGACGGCCTTGGGTTTGATCGCAGAAAGCAGGTCCATGCAGGTAGCTGCCGACGGACTTCCCATTCCGAAGTTAATGATCGTGATCCCTTCGGCTGTGGCACATTGCATCGGTTTACCGAGCCCGATCACCGGTACCTTGTGTAATTCAGCAAACTTGGCGACGTAATTGTGAAAGTTGGTCAGCAGGATGTATTTTCCAAAGTTAGCGAGTTCTTCTCCGGTATAGCGTGGCAGCCAGTTGGCTACAATTTCTTTCTTGTTCTTCATAGCGTTTTAAAGGTATAAAAAAACGGGAAGCAAAAAATACCTCCCGTTTCCTGGTCAGTTTAAAAATTATAAAAAGCTGTACTTTTTACCGTAGTACAACATTTGTTCTTCAAAAGACTGGTTGTTTTCAATTTTTATGTCAATGATCTCGCCTTTGTCGTCGGTTACCGGAACGAATACCGGGTTTACGAAACCGCTGTAAGGAGCGAGTTTTAATGGCTTAACGCGTTCTAAAACCTGCTTATGTACGCTTTCGTCTACTTTTACACCGTAGTTTTCCACCAGGTTTTTCCCCGCCTTGTAATCGCCTTCGGATTTGATACGCTGGATCTCGCGAAGCAGGTCGCCGAAGAGTTTGCGCAGTTTGTCGTAATCCTGGATATCGTAATAGATTTTACCGTTGCGCTCGATGCGTTTGATCACGTTATCGGCCTTTCCTTTTTCAAAGACCCAGGCTGCCACCATCTGGCGGTTTTGCATGTGTTCTTCTTCGACCTTTTTACCCAACTCGAGGCGTTGCAACTGGGTTAGCAAACCGTTGCGAATGTATCCGTCGTATTCGGCCTTTCCGACCTCCAGGGAAGGGATTAGCCCGAGTTCCACGAGTTTCGGATCCATGATGTAGTAAAGTCCCACGAGGTCCGCACGTGCTTCTTCTAGCGTGGATGCATAGTTCTCGAGTGTTTCGGAAGGCTGTCCCACGCCCGGGTTGATCTGGCCGGAGGCATGTCCCACTACTTCGTGCAGTGCCGTATGGATCTTACCACCGAGCTGTCCGTATTTCTTGGAACGATCGATCTCCTCCTGGTCGTTGGCAAATTCTTCGGTAAGGCTGGAGCCGGAAGCGTTGTTATAAGCAGCAATGATATTCCCGAGGCTCACAGACTTCGAACCGTGTTCCTGGCGGATCCAGTTGTTGTTCGGTAAGTTCACACCGATTGGGGTGGAAGGTGAGGCATCACCGGACTCACTGGCAACCTGCACGACTTTATAACTTACGCCTTTTACGCTTTTCTTTTTATGCTGATCCAGGATCGGGGAGTGATCTTCGAACCACTGGGCGTTTTCAGCAACGACCTTCATCTGCTTGGATGCTTCAAAGTCGGTGATCTCCACGATGCTTTCATAAGAGGCACGTTTTCCGAGTGCATCGCCGTAAACTTCGATAAAGCCGTTGATGTAATCGATATCACCCTCAGTGGCTTTGACCCAAAGGATGTTATATTCGTCCCAGGTTTTGAGATCTCCGGTCCGGTAATAGGCGATGAGTTTGTCAATAGCCTTTTGTTGTGCCGGGTTCTCGGCAACTCCGCTTGCTTTTTCAAGCCACGAAATGATCTGGTCGATCGCCGGACCGTATTTTCCGCCGGATTTCCATACTTCTTCCACGACTTTGCCGTCTCTCAGAACAAGTGTCGAGTTCAGGCCCCATTCAATCGGGCGCGGATCGTTCGGGTCCATTTTACCTGCATAAAAGTCCTGTACCATTTGCTGGGTCACGCCTTCGCCGTAAAAACCATTCGCGGAAGCCACGATCATATCGCGATCCGGGTCCTTGACCTTGCGCTTCATACCTTTGCTGTCGCTGAACATCAGTTCTTTGGATGCGTCGCTGAGTGTAGCGCCGGTCTTTTGAAGTAATTCGTCAAAATAAGTTTTCGAAAACTTCGGCATGATCTTGTCCATGGCATAGTGATGATGGATCCCGTTGGAGAACCAGACCTGCTTGGTGTAGGTCATGAAATTGTACCAGTCATCACTGTCTTTGTCACCGTCGTAGTTCGCAACGATCTTCTCGAGCGCTTTTCGAATTTCGAGGTTGTGCGGATTGTTCTGGTCGTAAATGATGTCGCGGCCGGAAAGTCCTGCCTGGGCGAGATAATAAACCAGTTTTTTCTGTTTGGTCGATAGTTTGTCAAAACCTTCGATGTCGTAGCGCAAAACCTGGATATCGGCAAAGCGGTCTACCTGTGTACCGGTAGGCTTTAGTCGTTCTGAAGAAGAAGTATGTTCGGTGGTCTCTTCTGTTCTTTCTTTTTCTCCGGAACCGCAGGATGCAAGTGCAAATGTTACCATAGCGGCGGGAATAATGTATTTAAAACGCATAAATAGTATTTTATCAGCTTAAAAATACAAATTTCAGGGGAATGCCGGGCGAACAACTGACGGATGAGTAAATTAACGGATGAATGGAGCAAATGCATTGTGTTCACCCGGGTACTTAACATTATTTAAATAAGTGAATGCCCTGCATTGTTTATTTTTAAGGACAAACAGCAATTCCATGAGTATTACCTTCCGAAACGATCCCAAACTTTCCGTCCTGATCCCTGTCATCTATAACGCCTGGCAGGATGATGTCATCACCAAAAAGGAATTCCGGGCAATTGATGCCTTTATTCGCGCGCAGGACTGGCTGACGGATGCCGAGAAAGCATTCCTGCGTTCGAAGATCGATTATACGGCACCTCCAACACGTTCGGAACTATATGGCTGGAAAGAGCTCATTAATCGTGCCCTGTCCGGAAACAACGAACCGAAGAACCTCACGGAACTGGGTTTGCTCATTGCCAATGCGGAAAGACCTGCGCTGGATGAAAACTGGATCCGCCAAACCGGACCGGCCTTTGCCGAACTTGAATCCGGACTCGGACTACTAAGTCGGGAAGTAATCGCCGGCTTTCGAAAGGATCGGGATACGATCACGCGTAAATACAAAACGGTCGAAAGTTTCAGCGTGTCGAAAATGACAGACTTACTCGACGGACAACAGGCGGAACTCATCAGGCAGGTTCGGGAAACGATCGCTGCTCCGGATTTCGAATTGGAACAACTGACGGATGTGTCGGCATACCGCGAACAGGTCATGGACTGGTGCCGGAAACTGGCTGAAAAAGGTTTCGGATCATGGGCTTATCCCGAATCGGAAGGCGGGAAGAATGATATTGAGGGCTATTTTGCGATCATGGAAGCGCTGAGTTACCACGATCTGAGCCTCGTGATCAAGTTCGGAGTTCAGTTCGGACTCTGGGGAATGAGCATCCTTTTTCTCGGAACGGAAAAACACCATCGCAAGTACCTCAAAGAGGTAGGAAGACTGGAACTTCCGGGTTGCTTTGCAATGACGGAAACGCATCACGGATCGAATGTGCGGGGTATCGAAACGACGGCAACTTACAAGCATGCAGATCGCTCGTTTACAATTCACACACCTACTGAATTTGCACGAAAGGAATATATTGGGAATGCAGCAGTAGACGGGGAAATGGCCACGGTATTTGCCCGGCTGATCATCGGTGAGACAGACTACGGTGTCGGTGCCTTCATTGTTCCGATCCGCAATGCGGACAAACAACCGCTTCCGGGAGTGGAGATCGGCGACTGCGGATTAAAGATGGGACTGAACGGCGTCGATAACGGTACGCTTGCGTTCAACCAGGTGAAAATCCCGCTGGAGAACATGCTGGATCGCTTTGCGCGTGTGAATGAGGCGGGAGAATTTGAAAGTGAGATCCCTAGTGATAATCGCCGTTTTTTTACCATGCTCGGCACCCTGGTCGGAGGCAGGATCGGTATTCCGCGCTCGGCACTTTCAGCAGCAAAAACGGGTCTAACGATCGCTATTCGCTATGCAGACATGCGCAAACAGTTCGGACCGGAAGGAGCATCCGAAGTTCCTATTCTCAATTACCGCATGCACCAGCTTCGCCTGATGCCGCATCTTGCCAATGCCTATGCACTGCACTTCGGATTGCAATACCTGACAAAGCGCTTTGTGAATCGTACGGAAGACGACATGCGCGAAATCGAAACCCTGGCCGCCGGACTCAAAGCCTGTGCGACCTGGAGTGCACGCGATACCCTGCAGGAATGCCGCGAAGCCTGCGGCGGAAAAGGATACCTGTCCGTAAACAGGCTGGATGCACTGAAAAATGATACGGAGGTTTACACGACCTTCGAAGGAGATAATACGGTATTGCTGCAACTCGTGGCGAAAAATCGCCTGGAAGAATACCGGAAAGAATTCGGAGAACTGAATGTTTCTTCGATTTTCAGCTATGTGTTGGATCAGGCACGCACGGCCATTACGGAAAAGAATCCGTTTGCCACCCGGAAAACCGACGACGCACATTTGCAGGATCCGGAATTTCACCGCCATGCCTTTGAGTACCGTGAAAAGACTTTACAGGTTTCGGCCGCGAGGCGTTTTAGAAAGCTGGTAGACGATGGGCTGGATGTCTTCGATGCGGCAAACGTGATGCATCCGCACATGCTTGAACTCGCAAAAGCTTACATAGACCGGGTGTTGCTCGAATGTTTTCGGAAACAACTGGAGGAGGTACAGGATGAATCGCTGAAAGCAGTGCTTACACGCTTATACAACTTGTTTTCACTTCATAAACTGCACGAAAATAAGGGCTGGCTCCTCGAACAGAATTACATGGAAGGTGTAAAAACGAAAGCGATCCGCAAACGCATCAGTCAATTGTGCTGGGAGATTCGGCAGGACGCCGTTCCGCTTGTAAACGCTTTTGCGATCCCGGAAAATTGTTTGGCACCGATCGTTACGACCGAAAGGGAGCAGGCGTGATGATTAGTTGTAATTGCGTGCACCGAAAATAGCACTTCCGATGCGCACCATCGTGCTGCCTTCCTCGATCGCGAGTTCATAGTCTCCGCTCATACCCATGCTAATATGGCGAAACGCGTCGTTGAACTTGAAGAAATGACTTTTGAGAATGAAAAAGATGTTGCGCAATTCCGCAAACTCACTTCGGATAACTGCTTCATCTTCCGTATTTCCGGCCATTCCCATAACACCGACGACGTTGACGTTCTGAAGTTCCACGAACTCCCGGCTCTCCAGGATCGATTCGGCTTCTTCGAAATTCATCCCGAACTTGGTGGACTCACCGGAAATGTGAAATTGCAGCAAACAGTCGATCACGCGATCGTGTTTCTTAGCCTGTTTGTTGATCTCTTTCAGCAGTTTGAAACTGTCTACCGAATGGACCAGTGAAACGTAAGGTGCAATGTATTTGACCTTGTTGGTTTGCAGGTGACCGATCAGGTGCCACTGGATGTCTTCCGGAAGATCACCGACTTTACTTTCGAGTTCCTGGACTTTATTTTCTCCGAAATGACGCTGCCCTGCGCGATAGGCTTCCATGATCTCCGCGATGCCGTAGGTTTTCGATACGGCTACGAGGAGTACCTCGGAGGGAATCGTGTTCCGGACATGCTGGAGATTTTCGCTGATCATTGATTTAAATTAAAGATTGTCAGTCCGCTTCGGAGTTTCGGTTCCACCCAGGTTGATTTGGGAGGCATGATGAGTTCGTGATCGGCAACCCTGCGCACCTGTTCCATCGTGGCTGGATACAATACGAACAGCATGTCGAACTTCTTACTGCGAACGAGTTCTTCCATTTTTTCAAGCGGTTCCGCACCACTGATAAACTCAATGCGGGAGTCGGTTTTCAGGTCGTGAATATCGAGGATCGGTGCCAGCACGTAACGCGTCAAAATATCGGAATCGAGCGAACGTACGGGGTCACTGTCATTGAGGATTTCTTCTTTACAGGCAACCGAATACCAGCGGCCTTCGAGGCAGAGCGTGTACTCGTGTTCTTTTTCAGGCTTGCGGGCCGATTTTAAGGAAGTGATTGTAAATGAATCTGCCAGTTTGCTTAGGAATGCTTTGGCGGAATAACCGTTCAGGGTACCGATCAGCCGGTTGAATTCAAGAATATCAAGGCTCGATTCGGCAATGAGGAACGAAAGGAAATAGTTTACATTGCTTTCCGGATCCCGGTCTCTTTTCTGCTTGCTGAAAGCTACGGATGACGCACTGCGATGATGTCCGTCGGCAATGTACAGCGAATCGATCTTTTCGAATTCCTGCAGGATCACCTGCGTCTGCGATCGCGTCAATACCCAGAGTTCATGTTTCACACCGTCCGTAGTCGTGAATTCGTACTCGGGACGCTCGGTCATGCACTTGTCCACGATCCCGTGCAACTGATCATTGTCCGGGTAGGAGAGTAGTACAGGCTCGGCATTGAAACCGACTACATCGAGGTATTGCGTAAAGGTACTTTCGCGACTGGTCAGGGTTGCTTCGTGTTTCTTGATCTTCCCGGACTCGTATTCGGCCACGCTTGCTCCGGCAATTATTCCCGTGTATACGCGCCCGTTTTTATGTTGTCGGTAAATGTAGAGCGTCTCTTCAGGATCTTCTTTCAGGATGCCTTCCGCGAGGAACTCTTCGTACTTCTGACGAACGAGTCTGAAACGCGCCTTCGAATTCGGACGCGTTCTTTTCTTGCTCCCGAACTCAGGATTGATGATGTGCAGAAAGGTAAACGGGTTATCCTCCAGCTTGGCTTTCAGCACGTTCTTCTTGTAAGAATAATAGGGGCGTGTCGCAACGAGGTGCACCTTATCGCGCACCGGACGTATTGCTTTGAACGGTTTTAATTTGGCCATGTACGTGCACACAAAATTATTCCATCGGGCCGAATGATCCGAAATGCTCTATGATGATCCCGGCCAGTTCCTCACCGATGCGATCCTGTGCTTCAACGGTCGCCGCACCGATGTGAGGCGTGTTGGCGATCTTCGGATGACTCAGCAGGTCTTTGCGCGGATTGGGTTCGTTCTCATATACATCCAGCGCGATAGCTGCCACTTTTCCGGATTCGAGCGCTTCGATCAGTGCGTCTTCGTCGACCACACCGCCACGGGAAGCATTTGCAATGCGTACACCGTTTTTCATTTGCTCGAACTCTGCTTTTCCGAGTACCGCACTGCCGTCTTTTTGTTTTGGTACGTGCAATGACAGGAAATCACACTTCGGAAGGATCTCCGAAAGGTCGTCGGTCATTTCAACTTCCACACGCAGGTTTCCGGCATTCGGAATGTGATTGAGGTTAACGGATACTTTTTCTTTTTTGCGTCCCACCGCAACCACGTTCATTCCCACGCCAAGTGCGTAGGAGGCAAGGCTTTGCCCGATTCGGCCGAAGCCGATAATTCCGAGCGTTTTCCCGCGCAGCTCAACACCTTTTCCGTATTCTTTCTTGAGCTTGGCAAAATCACCGTGCTCCATGTGTTTGAAAGAACTGTGCAGGAAACGCGAGATCGAGAAGAGTTGCCCCATCACGAGCTCCGCCACAGACTGTGAAGAAGATGCCGGTGTGTTGCTCACCACAATCTCTTTACCGCGTGCGTATTCCACGTCGATATTGTCCATACCGACTCCGCCGCGACCAATGAATTTCAGGGAAGGACACTGGTCGATCAGGTCTTTACGCACGGTTGTAGCACTGCGTACCAGTAAAGCACCGACCTCCTGCTCGTTAATATACGTGGCAAGTTCGTCCTGTGCTACTTTATCCGTAATAACGGTGTACCCGGCCTGTTCAAGCAGGATCTTACCGATCGATGAAATTCCGTCGTTGGCTAATACTTTCATAATTTCCTATCCGTTTGTTCGTGTAAATTCTTTCATAAGGTCCACCAGTACCTGTACGCTGCTCAGCGGAAGCGCATTGTACATGGACGCGCGGTATCCGCCCACGGAACGGTGTCCGTTCAGCCCGACGATACCTGCTTCTTTCCACAGCGCGTCGAAAGCATCTTTTTTACTTTCGTCGGTCAGCAGGAATGTAATGTTCATTTCCGAGCGGTCTTCTTTTTCCGTTGCACCTTTGAAGAGCGGGTTTGAATCGATCTCGTTGTACAACAACGCTGCTTTTTCCCGGTTGAGTTCGGCCATCTTCGCAACTCCGCCTGTATTGAGCATGTGGCGCAGGTTCAGCATCGAAACATATACGGAGAATACCGGGGGCGTGTTCAGCATGGATTCTTTTTCAACCTGCTTCTGGAGATTCATATAGGTCGGCATAAACTTCGAAGTGGATTTTCCGAGGATCTCGTCCTTCACAATGTAGAGCGTCGCACCCGCAGGCCCGAGGTTCTTTTGAGCTCCGGCATAGATCAGGGCATGGTCTGCCACATTGATCTCACGACTGAAGATATCTGAAGACATATCGCATACGAGCGGAAGATCGGTTTGAGGTGCCTTTTTAAACTGAGTTCCGTAAATCGTGTTGTTTGATGTATAATGGATGTAATCCACATCGGTCGGAATGCTGTAGTCCTTCGGAATATAGGTAAAGTTACGATCTTCCGAAGACGCGAATACGTTCACGTCCACACCGACTTTACCTGCTTCGCGAATAGCGCCGGAAGCCCAGGTTCCCGTGTTAATGTATCCCGCCTTTTGAGTATCACGCATCATGTTCAGCGCAGTGATCGTAAATCCGAGTGTAGCTCCTCCCTGCAAAAACAGTACAGAATAACCGGACGGTACGTTCAGAGCCTTTTTGGTAAGTTCCATCGCTTCTTCCATAACCGCAACAAAGTCTTTGTGACGGTGAGAAACTTCCAGGATCGAAAGTCCGTTGAAATCAAGAATGGCATCCGCTGCCTGTTTAAAAACGTCCTGTGGTAAAATGCAGGGACCTGCGCCGAAATTGTGTTTCATGAGTGTGTTTTTTTAAGTACGAAATACTGTCTACAAATTTGATAAATTCTGCCATACTGACAATAAAAGCAGCCGGCTTTTTGTGATTTCTTAAACATTTGATAAAAAAAAGAGGCTCTTCGAATTACGAGAGCCTCCAGGATGTCTATGCATACTGAAAACAACCTTACTCGGTTGCATCTTCTTTTTTGGTCGCTTTCTTAGCGGCTGGCTTTTTAGCTGCGGGCTTTTTCTCAGCCGTTGCTTTTGCCGTGGAAGCCTTGGCAGTTGTCTTTTTCGCAGCCGGTTTCTTAGCCGCTGGTTTTTCACCCGAAGCAGTAGCGCCCGAAGTGTTCGAAGGGGATGGGGAAGGTTGGTTTTTCTTTTTTGGTCGGGTAACGCCATGTGATCCGATAATGCGTTTACCTTTTGCGGTCTTGCGGTCTCCTTTTCCCATAATGAATATTTTTTGGTTGTGAAAAAAAATTGTTTTACAAATATATTATTCTTTTTGGATCAGCCGCCTTCGTAGCTCGTTTTCAAGCTTTTTTCCTTCCCGCACAATGGAAGCGCACCAATCCAGTTTTAAACGGGTCTGCGCATCTTCTCCGAGCAACCAGTCCTGATCGCTTAGCTCGAGTCTTCTACGGATTGTGTTCATTACCAGTGCTACTGACACGGATATGTTAAAGCTTTCCGTGAAGCCGTACATCGGGATGCGCACCAGTTCGTCGGCTTCCTGCTCGACGGTTTCGGAGATTCCGTTGAACTCGGTTCCGAATACAAAGGCAAGCGGCCGGTCGATGGGAAGGTCGTGGATCGTCTGCCCGGTGTGCGGTGTTGTACCTACAATGCGGTAGCCTTTGGATTTTAAGCTGGTCAGGCATTCCAGGGTCGGGTTCTCGCCGTCTGTGTACTGGATCATATCCACCCAGCGACCGGCACCGCGTGCAATATCACGTTGGATCTTGTATTCATGGTGCTTCTCGATCACGTGCAGGTGCCTCAGTCCAAAACAGTCGCAGCTTCGCAATACGGCACTGGCATTGTGTTCCTGCCGCACGTTTTCAACGACCACTGTCATGTAATCGGTGCGAGCGGCGGCTATGCGTTCGAACAGTTCCACCTTTTCCGGGGTGATGATCTCGTAAAATGCCTCCAGGACTTCTTTGTCACTGATCATAAGCGGGAATTAAAAAAGGGAACCGAATCGATTCCCTTTTGAAATAAAGTGTACTAACAATTAGTTTACTTTCGAAGAAAGATCAGCTCCTGCTTTGAAACGTACCACGTTTTTAGCGGAGATTTTAATTTCTTTACCAGTTTGCGGGTTACGCCCTGTGCGCGCAGCTCTTTTTGAAACGGAAAAAGATCCGAACCCAACCAGTGAAATACGGTCTCCTTTTTTGAGTGCTTTTGTTGTTGCATCAACAAATCCGTCCAGTGCTTTTTTAGCATCTGCCTTTGACAATCCCGCTTCAGATGCAATTGCATCAATCAATTCAGCTTTGTTCATAGTTCTGGTTTTTTAGAATGTTTGTAAATAAATATCTCAGCAAATATATTGTAATATCTAAGCCCTGCAAGGTTTTTAGAAAAAAAAAGTCCTTTTTTGTGGAAAAATGTACCCGATTGTTCATAAATGCCTGTATTGTACGGCTGCAAAAGGCTTTTCGACGAACGTTTATATTTGATCGATTAACAAATAAGTCTTTGATTTACTTGAAGTTTTCGAATGCACCCAGCCCGAAAAGCGCAAAATCGTATTTCACGGGGTCTTTTTCGTCAAATGCACGCAAAGCTGCCATTAATTCTTCCAGGGCTTTCCAGTCATTTTGCGTACGCGTAAGCAATCCGAGCCTTCGTGCATTGTTTCCGGTGTGAACGTCCAGCGGGAGGTACAGTTCGGATGACGGGATATCCCAGATGCCGAAGTCAACGCCACGGGTAGCCGGCCTGCTCATCCAGCGCAGAAACATGTTGAGCCGCTTGGCCGCCGAATTGCGCAACGGATCGCTAATGTGTTTCAGGCTGCGATGCCCCGCCTCCTGTCCGATGAACAGTTCCCGGAAACGGACAATACGTCCTTTAACACCCGGAATGTCGGGGTGGGGACCGAAGGCCTGCTCCGGACCGCCGTTTGCATACAGACGCTTAAGTGAGCGAAAAAAGAAATCAAGGTCCACGCTGTTGAAGGTGCGGTGTACGAATTGCAGGTCTTGCTGAAGGTCCTGGCCGTATGCCGTCACGAACGCGTAGGGATCCTGCTGCATGATCGTAAGCAGTTTTTCGCCACTCTTGATAATGCTCGTGCGATTTCCCCAGGCAATGGTGGCCATTAGCAACCCCACGATCTCAATATCTTCTTTTCGGGTAAAGCGGTGTACAAGTTGGATCGGGTCGCTCTCGATAAAGCGCGGATGCTCGTATTCTGCCGCCTTGAAGTCCAGGAATTCCCGGAGTTCGTCTCCTGTCATAGGTTCTGAACGAGTTGCCCGTCACTCATGGCAATGGTACGGTCAGCCATGCCGGCAAGTTCCGGGTTGTGGGTCACGATGACAAAGGTCTGATCGAGCTCCTCACGCAGTTCAAAGAAAAGTTTATGCATTTCGGCGGAGTTCCGCGAATCGAGGTTGCCTGTCGGCTCGTCCGCAAATACGACTTTCGGGGAATTGATGAGCGCCCGTGCCACAGCTACGCGTTGCTGTTCACCTCCGGATAGTTCGGAAGGTTTGTGCTCCAGGCGATGTCCCACGCCGAGCATTTCGAGCAGGCGACGCGCTTTTGAAGTCGCATCTTTCTGATTGTCGCCGTGTATCAGGGCAGGGAGCATGGCATTCTCAACGGCCGTAAATTCGGGCAAAAGCTGGTGAAACTGGAAGATGAAGCCGAGGTTCTCGTTCCGGAATTGCGAAAGTTTCCGGGAGTTGAGCCTGAACGGATTTATCCCGTCAATCTCTAATTCACCGGAATCCGGTCGTTCCAGCGTGCCGAGTATCTGGAGCAGGGTTGTTTTTCCCGCACCGCTCGACCCGGTAATCGAAACGATCTCGCGCTTGTCCACGGACAGGTCGATGCCTTTCAGTACGGGAAGGCCGTCGTATGTTTTCTGGATTCCGGTGGCACGCAGCATTATTTACCGAGTTTTAGATCGTGTCCCATCTTGTCGCGCTTGGTGCGCAGATACAACTCGTTGTGCTCATTACTTTCGATCTCCAGCGGAAGTGTTTCCATGATCTCCAGGCCGTAACCGATCAGTCCCGAACGCTTCTTTGGGTTGTTCGAGAGCAAACGCATTTTGGTAATGCCGAGGTCGCGAATGATCTGGGCACCGATTCCGTAATCGCGCTGATCGCCTTTAAAGCCGAGTTTGAGGTTCGCCTCCACGGTATCCAGGCCTTCTTCCTGTAGTTTGTATGCTTTCAGTTTGTTTACCAGACCGATCCCGCGGCCTTCCTGGTTCATATAGATGATCGCACCTTTCCCGGCTTCTTCGATCATACGCATGGCTTCGTGAAGCTGCGGACCGCAGTCGCAACGGCACGAACCGAAAATGTCGCCGGTGAGGCAGGAGGAATGTACACGCACCATCACGGGTTCTTCTGCTTCCCAGCTTCCCTTCGTCAGGGCGAGGTGCTCCTGCCCGTTGTTACGGTCGCGGTAAGCGTGTAACTGGAAAGATCCATATTCGGTCGGCATTTTCACATCCACGATCTTTTCGATGAGCGATTCGTGCTTAATGCGGTATTCGATCAGGTCTGCAATGGAAATGAGTTTCAGGTCGAACTTCTCGGCGATCTTTACCAGTTGCGGGAGACGTGCCATGGAACCGTCCTCGTTGAGGATTTCCACGAGAATTCCGGCGGGTTTGCATCCTGCCAGGCGTGCCAGGTCCACAGAGGCCTCCGTATGACCTGTTCTTCGTAATACACCGCCGTTCTTGGCTCGAAGCGGGAAAATATGCCCGGGCCGGCCGAGATCTTCGGGTTTCGTGACGTCATCAACGAGCGCTCCGATAGTCTTTGCGCGATCATGCACGCTAATGCCGGTTGTACAACCGTGACCGATAAGATCTACGGAAACCGTAAACTGGGTTTCGTGAAGAACGGTGTTATTCGACACCATTAAATTTAGATCCAGCTCTTTACAGCGCTGTTCGGTTAGCGGGGCGCAAATGAGCCCGCGGCCGTGTGTGGCCATGAAGTTGATCATTTCGGGGGTCACCATTTCGGCGGCTGCGATGAAATCTCCTTCGTTTTCCCGGTCCTCGTCGTCTACCACGATGATGACCTTGCCTTTTTTTATTTCTTCAATCGCTTCTTCGATTGTGTTTAGACGAACATCCATGTGTTTGAAAATATGTTGCAAAATTACATTAAAGTACGCGGGCGGGCAAGCAAAAAAGGAATTAATGGGCGAACGTTTACCCGGCCAGGATGCCTGCCAGCAAAGCGGTCGTGTCTTCCCAGCGGTAATGCGCACGAATGTGCCGGCTTCCGCCTTCGGAGATCTGCCCGTACAGGTCTGTGTCGTTCAGGAGTTGCTCAATGCACCGGATAAAATCGTCCGCGCTGTCGGCAACCAGGATGGACCTGCCGTTTTCGGCGCCGATTGCGTTGTTGGCAAGACTGGTAGTCACACAGGGAACACCCAGTGCCATGGCTTCGAGTAATTTGTTCTGCTGCCCGGTACCGATCAGCATCGGGGCTACAAAAACCTTCCCGCGCAGGTAAGAGGTACGGATGTCGTCAACCCAGCCGGTAAGTTCTGTCTTTTTATGGTGCTGGGCAATACGCACCACCGAGGGTGCCGGCGACGCTCCGGAGATCAGGAGTTTCCAGTCCGGGCGCTGCGAAAGGATCTCGTCTGAAAGAAAATGAACGGCTTCCACGTTCGGCGCGTAGCTCATATTGCCGACGAATACGAGGTCGTGGGTCTGTGAAACTGCCGGACGCTCGAAAAAACGCTGATCCACACCATTCGGAATACAAC
Organism: uncultured Flavobacteriales bacterium; assembly: GCA_964389755.1. GTDB lineage: Bacteria > Bacteroidota > Bacteroidia > Flavobacteriales_D > Crocinitomicaceae > JBBSUQ01. The sequence continues at coordinate 14,351 of CAYMEW010000050.1, forward strand.
GGATATTCGCGCGATCGGGATGCATAATGTAATTGCGATCCTGGGCAGAAATGATCGTGTGGTGCTCGAAATAATCGAAGACCTGCCGTTCGTATTGCCGGAGGCGTTGGGTTTCCTGCCGGAACAACCAGCGACTGTAAAAAGGAGCCTTCGCAATCCGGCGTTCCATGCCCTTCGAAAGCGCATCCATGTAATCGAGCGTCTTCGGACACTGGTGGTGATTCTTGACGTATTCGCTTACGCGAATGAGTTGACAGTAAATATGGTCCGGCCCTATCGCGCGTATTAAGCGGTCGGTCTTTTTACGGATCTGTGGACTGTAAAAGTAACCGGTCTGAAACGGGCGTTTGGAAAACAAACGGGCCAGTAAGCGCATAGCAATTCCGGCACGGTGAAGCCTGAAAATATGAATTTCGGAACAATAGGGGGCAAGCGCCTGCCGTTCTTCCGGGCTGACCTCCCGGTCCGAAACCGTGATCAGGTAGATGTCGAATTCCCCGGACAGGTGAACGAGTTGATGGAATGCACGCAGTTTGTCACCCTTTTCAAGCGGATATGGAAAGCGCGAAAGGAATACGACCAGTTTTTTACGGTTGCCGGGAATATGTGTCACGGATCAGTTTGGAAATTTCTTCAAAGTTATGATACTTTACGACATAGTCGCGGGCACCACGGCCAAGTAAACACCGTTCTTCTTCGGAAGTACTCAGCCGCCGGATGTGTTCGGCAAATGCTTCTGGACTTTCGGCCAGCAAAATATTCCTGCCGTGCTCGATGTGCAGCCCTTCTGCGCCCATGGCAGTAGTGATCACCGGAACGCCGCAACTCATAGCCTCGAGTATTTTGACGCGGACGCCCGAACCGCTTTGAACAGGTGCCACCAGGATCCCCGAACTGCAAATGAATTCTTCCGGGTCAGCGACCATTCCCCTGTTGTCGATCCGTGAACTGTGATAAGCTGGTTTGTCCGGCATGAAAGACCCGGCAAGTAATACCGGAAGGTCTTCGGGAAGTAGCGGAACAACCTGTTCCACGAGGTAATCGACCGCCTCGATGTTCGGAGGCCAGTTCATCGCTCCCATGTGAAAGATCGAACCCACGCTGTAATCTGCCGTGTGCTGCGGAAGTTTTAAGGGGAGCGGGATCGTAATGAACTCCGTTTCGGGGATCAGTTTCTGCAGGAGCAACCGGTCGGTCTCGGAAACTGCAAAGATCACATCGAACTTCCGGGATAAACGGATTTCCTCGCGTTTCAGGTCGCGCGCTAATTTCTTTAGAAAAAGCTTTTTCAACGGGTTGCGTTCCCCGGCGGCCAGTTTTTCCCAGATCCGGAATTCCACGTTATGTGAGCGCATCACGGTTCGGCCCTTGAATATTGTAGTCACCAGGTCGTGGTATGGCGCGGTAAAGAGGCTGTCGAAATAGACGATATCAGGGCGGAACTGTTCGATCTGTTTAAGTAACTGCCGGCCCGCTTCCGCGTCGTAGAAGCGGTCGAGGTTGTAAGAGCCCTGTTTGAACAGCGACAGAAAGGCTTTCCAGGGGGTCACCGCCGTTTGGATCGGAATGGCTTCGGGACGGGTCCGTTCTTTTAACCAGTCGGGGAATTTCTGCAGATCGAAGGGATGCTTTTCGGTGGAAAGCGTTACCATCTTGATGTCGTAGTCCGCATGATGCAACATCAGTGAGAGTACGGCCATCATTCCGCGACAGCCACCGTCCACGATCGGGTAGACCGGCTTATTGGAGAAATAGAGTATTTTCATGATAGCTTTTGCTTCTTTTTGCGGCGGAACAGCCTCAGCCAGAGGTCCCGGTCAAAGACCGCGCGGTCGTTTGCCGCTGCCCGCATCAGTATAAAAGCAACCGGGCTCAGTAAAAAAGCCGGAAGCCACATCCCCCAGAAAGGACTCAACACCGGGTTTTTCCCCTGTGCGAGGTTATCTCCGATGGTGGTAAGCACGAAGTAGACCATAAACAAGAGTGCTGCAATGACAACCGGGGCACCGAAGCCTCCCTTTCGAACGATGGCACCGAGCGGCGCTCCCACGAAAAAGAGTACGATGATGCTGAAAGTCAGGGCAAATTTGCGATGGAATTCAATGTTGAATTTGTTAATATTACCTTCCGTGGTCTGCAGGAATTCAACCTGTCCCTCGAGGTTTTGAAGTTGTTTCCGAAGCCGTGATTGTACGGAAGTGAGTACACTTACACGCGTTTCAGGTGTCAGCGAATCGAATACGATCACCTGCGGCGTATGTCGTTCCTTCTTCAAAACATTCGTATCGCTGATGATCTTCGGATCTTTCAGCTGCTGTACCTGGAAGTAAGGATGGGCATTACAGATCGAGGAGGAGAAGTTGTCGAGTATTTTGCGAGTTTCCCGTTGCACACTGTCCATGGTTTCATCGAGCTGGAATACGTTCATCATTTCATACTGGTCCTGGAACATGTCTTCGTCCGAACGATTGAGCGAAAAGCCCGTCAGGTCTATTTTATAGGTTGCCTGCTCAAAAGCCGTTCTGCGCGACGGGTGCTCATTGAGTTTCCCCGGAACGATACGCCCGCTGGGAGCAAAAACGGGTGTCTGCGGAGCGAGTTCCTCCATCGCATAACCCTTTTCCAGTTCGAAAAACAGGTATTTCCCGTTCTCCGATTTATACATACGCCCGCGTTCGGCACGTACCGTTTTCAGTTGAGCCGGATCGGTACGGTCATGGATCAGCAGTCCCTCGAGTTTATCGTCCTGCACTTTCTCGGCTTTGATGGCATAGCCTTCCAGTTCGGTGGAGTAGGCCCCGGGCGTAAGTATGGCGGAGATTTTGGTCTGTTGGATATCAAAAATAAGCGAGTGCCACTTCAGGTTCGCGATCGGTATGACGTAATTCGCGAAGTAAAAGGTAAATAATGCGATACCGAGTACCACGATCATCAGTGGCCGCAAAATACGGTATAAGGATAGTCCGCTGGATTTGAGTGCCGTGAGTTCATTGTGTTCGGCCAGGTTTCCCAGTGTCATGATCGAAGAAAGCAAAATGGCGAGCGGAAGTGCAAGCGGGATCAGGGAAGCGCTCACGTAAACAAGCAGTTCGATGATCACCCACACCGAAAGCCCTTTGCCCATCAGGTCGTCGATGTATTTCCAAAAGAACTGCATCACCAGGATAAACATGGAAATACAGAGCGTCACAATGAACGGACCGATGAACGATCTTACACTGAAAATATAAAGTCGTTTCAAAAATATGCCTTTTGATCAGTTTGGATACAAAGATAGTACCGCCGGACGAGATGACCTCAGGCGCCGAGCACTCTTTTCAGGTCTCCGATCTGCTGTTCCCACAGCATTTGAGCTTCTTCCACCTCGTCTTCTTCGGCAAAATCGGTCACCCGGAGCACCACGGTCTTCGTCATCGGATCGATGGAATAGGTGATCTCCACGTAGCAGCCGTTGTCTTCGTCCTCATCATCAAGCCATTGCCACTTAACGCCCTCCACCGTTTTGCGCGACAGGTTGCGCGCCTTTTCCTCGCTGCCGTCCCAGATGAATGTGAACAGGTCGTCCTTGATGTGTACGTCCTCTGCAAACCACTCACTCAGTCCGCTCGGTGTGTTCAGCATATTTTCCAGTACTTTCGGGGATGTTTCGAGCAGGAACTCCATCTCGAATTTATTTTTGTCAGACATCGTTGTTGGCTTTTTATGTTAACTTCGCGAAGGAAATTTGTGAAATATACATAATTCTTTTCAATGGCATTAGTTCACTCTTTTGAAAAAAGCGGAAATGTTCTGTTCAAATACAGGGGGCAGATTCCGGTGGTTTTGTTTTTGATGGCAATACCGGCGATCTACTTTACTAATTACGAGTGGCTTATGAATAATGAGCCGCTGCGTATCACACTGTTGATAACTTGCGCAGTCTTTTCCCTTGTCGGACAGATCGTTCGGGCCGTTGCCATCGGAACGAGCAATAAGAACACTTCGGGTCGGAATACCAAAGAGCAGGTGGCCGAAGCCCTGAATACAACCGGAATTTATTCGACCGTTCGCCATCCGCTGTACCTGGGTAACTTCTTCATGTGGATCGGGATCGTAATGTATACCTACAATCCCTGGTTTATCCTGTTGGTATGCTTGCTGTTCTGGCTGTATTATGAGCGCATCATGTTTGCCGAAGAACGTTTCCTGGAACGCAAGTTCGGTGAGAGTTATGTGAACTGGTCGTTGAAAGTACCGGCATTCTGGCCTTCTTATAAGAATAAGGTAGCGAATAACATTCCTTTTTCGATGAAGACGATCCTTCGCCGGGAATATTCCGGTGTTACGGCAACGATCATCGGCTTTTTGTTCGTGGCCTACCTGCGCGAATGGCATTACTACGGAACACCTCCGATGAAGATCTCCTATGTAATCGTGTTGGGCATTGCACTTCTGATCACGCTTGTATTGCGAACCCTGAAGCACCATAGCAAAGCATTATACGAGGAAGACCGTTCCTGAAAATTGTCGCTTGCGTCAGGTAAACTCTTTTGCCGTTAAACTCAGTAAATTAAGCCTGTTTTAAAGAAAAAAGAACAAATTATTTGCATCCTGAATGCTTCGGATACGAAATAAACATTTATATTTGCAGCCTCAAAACCGCACAGGTTTGCAGATTTGGCGAGGTAGCTCAGTCGGTTAGAGCGCAGGATTCATAACCCTGAGGTCACGAGTTCAACTCTCGTCCTCGCTACAAAAGGCCCGCTTCACGCGGGCCTTTGTAATTACAACTACCATGATCTACACGACTTACATCATACAACAACTTATAAACACTATAAGCTCCATTCCGAAGCAATCCGCGCGTACTTTACATGCGCCTTAGTGAAAGCTGCCGGGACCCAACGCATGCAGTTCCGCAGAACTTTTACCTTGTCCGAATCCGCCTTCAGGCGGAAAGTTTGGTAAAACGTTCCGGAACAAGTGCCCGTTGGGTGGCAGCTGCAACGCAGCGCTAGACTTTTTTGCCTACTTTTTTT
>CAYMEW010000051.1:0-18629 GCA_964389755.1 uncultured Flavobacteriales bacterium
AGTTGGTAGAGCACGACCTTGGCAAGGTCGTGCTCTACCAACTGAGCTATTCTCGCATTTTATTTCAATTTTTTGTGTCCTTTCCTTCTGAAAGAACCCGCGACCCCTATCCGCCAGCGGCGGGATCGTGCTCAACCAACTGAGTCCCGCAAAACAAGACTTTCGTTGTTGAATTAGCGATGATTCACGAAAAGCATCAACTTTTCGGAACTATTCTCGCATGTATTTCAAAAAGTTTCCCTGGGAAACCGGCCACAACACGCTTGTTGCGGGGCACAAATGTAGAAAGTATTTTTGAATCTCCAAATCACATTTCGAAAAAAAATCCGGTGTTCGTTCTTTTTTTCGGGGAGTCGCCTAAAATCAGGTTATTTTGCAATTCCTGATCCTTGTCATTTTTTAACGTAAAAAGGAGTTCTACTTTTACGCGTTCCTATAAATCCGTAACTTAGATGCATCGCTTTAAAATTCGCGAAATGGAAAGCAAAGAAGGGCTCGAAGCATTATTTTCGTATGCCACGGAAGGTATCCTGATCACGGATGCCCGCGGAACGATCGTGCGCATCAATCCGAGTGCAGAAAAACTGTTCGGCTACGAACACGGTGAACTGAACGGACAAAGGATCGAAGTCCTGGTACCCGAAAAGCTACGAAATCGGCACGAACATCATCGGGATCATTACGCTCAGAATCCACACGCACGTGCCATGGGAGCCGGGATGGATCTCTACGGCGTTAAAAAGGACGGGACCGAATTCCCCGTGGAGATCAGCCTGAGCCCGTATAACAGCGACAACGGGCGCTTCGTGATCGCTTTCATTATTGACATTACCATTCGGAAACAGGCCGAGGAAAAACTGCGTGATTATTCGGTAGACCTTGAAAAACAGGTGCGTAACCGTACGCTCATCCTCGAGGAAGCCGTGGAAGAACTGGAAAAGACAAAGAAGAACCTGCACGATGCACTGGCCAAGGAACGCGAACTCAACGAACTGAAATCTCGCTTTGTGTCAATGGCCTCGCACGAGTTCCGAACGCCACTCACCACGATGATGTCCTCGCTCTCGCTTATCAAACGCTACGGAGAGCAAAACGAACCTGAAAAACAGGAAAAGCACATCGGCCGTGTTAAGAGTTCGATCAACAACCTCACGGAGATCCTCGAAGATTTCCTGTCACTGAGTAAACTCGAAGAAGGACACGTTCGCTTTCATCCCGAAGAGGTCAACCTGCGCGAATGTTTGGAAGACGTGGCCGGGGAAATGCGCAACATGGCGCGCGAAGGACAGCACCTGGAATTGCATTACAGCGGCTCTGAAACGGTAATCGTCGATTGTAAGATCCTGCGTAACGTATTGTTCAACCTGATTTCGAATGCCATTAAATTTTCTCCTTCCGGGGGAACGGTTACGATCGATGCCAGTGCCGGTCCGGACCTGCTCCACCTTTCCGTAAAAGACGAAGGGGTCGGGATTTCTCCGGAAGATCGCAAACACCTTTTCGAACGTTTTTTCAGGGGAAGCAATGCCACGCACATCCAGGGAACAGGACTCGGGCTCAGTATCGTGGCGCGTTATGCGGAACTCATGAACGCCCGCCTGAGCGTGGAAAGCGAACCTGAGAAAGGAAGCACATTTCACATTTACATACCACATACGCAAACCGATGAGTGAAAAGAAACATATTCTGCTGATCGAGGATAACCCCGAGGTACAGGAAAATACGGCTGAGATCCTCGAATTGGCCGGCTACGATGTCACCACCGCTGAGAACGGAAAACTCGGCGTGGAAGCTGTGCGCATCCGGAAGCCGGACCTGATCATTTGTGATATCATGATGCCGGTTCTGGACGGGTACGGTGTGTTGCACCTGCTGTCACGCGATAGTGAAACGTCCGGCATTCCGTTTATTTTCCTGACTGCAAAAGCCGAGCGCAGCGATTATCGCAAGGGTATGGAAATGGGGGCCGACGATTACCTCACCAAGCCTTTCGATGACATTGAACTGCTGAATGCCCTGGAAAGCCGGCTTCGCAAAAGTGAACGACTGAAAAAGGAATTTACCGGACCGCTTGGAGGTATCAGCAGTTTTATAGCTGAGGCGCGTGGAATCGAAGCGCTGAAAGAACTTTCGGAAAAACAGGAAGCACGCAGTTATCGTAAAAAAGAACTGATCTTCCAGGAAGATTCCTATCCGCGCGGACTGTATTACGTGAATCGCGGGAAGGTCAAAAGCTTTCATACCAATGAAAATGGCAAGGAACTCGTGACGGGACTTTACGCCGAGGGCGATTTTTTCGGATACCTGGACCTCCTGCGGGAGCAAAAATACAGTAGTTCTGCAGCTGCACTCGAAGAAAGCGAGATATACCTGCTTCCGAAATCCGATTTTTTCGCACTGGTTTATCGGGACGCGGAAGTTTCGAAGCGATTTATTCAATTGTTGACGGAAAACCTGCATGAACATGAAGACCAGTTGGTCCGGCTTGCTTACAATTCCGTGCGTAAACGGGTAGCTGAGGCACTTGTGCAACTGGCGGACAAATACCGCCGGGAAGCAGGAGAGCAGTTTCGCATGAATGTTTCGCGGGAGGACCTCGCAAGCATTGCGGGGACGGCTACGGAAACGCTTATCCGGACACTGAGCGACTTCAAAGAAGAAGGTCTGGTGGCAGTTTCGGGAGGAAATATCGCGGTACTCGCGTATGAAAAGCTCGCAAAAATGAAAAATTAAAACAGGCAGGATGAAACGTAACTCACATTATGCAACCGTATCCGAAGCGATTGAACAACTGCGAAAACAAGGATTTACAACCGATTTCAACCTCGAGGAGAACTGCATTGTCTGTCACCCGAATCGTTTCGGTCCCGACGAATTTGAGATCGTGGATGTCTACCGCTATGAGGGAGAAACAGACCCGGCCGATGAAGCCACAGTTTATGCCGTCGAATCCCGATCGGGTCTGAAAGGCGTGCTTGTAACCGGTTACGGGGCTTCCGCCGACCCGATGGCAGAAGAAATGTTGCGAAAGTTAAGCCGGAAAAAATAGGTCTGAACCAAGCGGTTTTGTTTATGATGTGTATATTTGGCGGAATAACCATCAAATATGAAAACAAACTTCTTCCTGACCCTGCTCGTGTTGTTAAGCGTATACCATGCACCGGCACAGCTTATCAATGAAAAACAACTGCGCGTTCCATTCGGGTATAACGAAACCGTAAAAACCCAAACTCTGGGTGATAAAGGCATGGCGATCATGCGAACTCAGGATGAAACACTGTATGTCGATTTTTATGATACCGACCTGAACCTGCTCCATTCTGATTCGGTCACCAGTGGCGGGTATCGGCTTGAAACAGCGCGATTTCACAAAGGAGAATTGCAAATTTTGCTGCTTTCCTTGCATCTGAAATACAAACTTTTTAAGTTCAATGTGGATGATTACCGGAAAACGGAATCTTCCGGAGAACTGGTCGATCGTCCGGATCACAAGTACGACCATGTGAAAACCTATCCGGTGAACAATGGTTGGGCAATAGTTTGTGCGTTCGACAGGTCTTTTTTGCTTCCGAGAATGGTGTTGCTGGATACAGATAAAGAAACCGCTTACCTGGAAACTTTTACTGATCGCGGAACTAACAATGTGAATTTCATTGCCTGTGACTACCTTCCGGAAACGGCTGAATTAATGGTCTACGTGAAAGTGCAGCCAGGAACGAAAAAAGAGCAATTCATTTGTACGCGTTATGATTCCCTGCTCCAAAAGCGTGAGGTACTCGATTTATCGGCGTCATTTGAAGGAATATCCGTCAGCGAGATTGATGCCACGTATTTGGGCGACGGCGAATATTTGCATGCCGGAACTTTTTATTATCAGAAATCGCGTAAACTGCAGGAAGCACATAACCTTACCGAAGAAGTTTCGGGCAGAAGTCACGGTTTTTTTAGCTTTCGTACAATGGATGGGGCGGTAGAGGGCTTTCATCAACAAAATTTCCTGGATTTTGAGCATTACATCGATTTCCTGGACGAAAAGGATCAGAATCGCATTCGGGAAAAATTACAGCGAAATGATAAGGAAATCTACAGTTTCAACACAATGATGCTGATTCACAACATCGCTGAGTTCAATGGAAGTTACGTGTGCATCGCGGAAGCGTATGATTATGGGATGAGTTCGATGACCCGCGTCAGTACACCCTTCTCTGCGAATGGAATGCCGCCTGGCGGGCGGGCATACACTCCGACATTTACCCATACTTCTTCCAGTGTTTCTTCGTATGTGTATTCTCACACAGTAGTAATTAGTTTCAAGGCCGACGGAACAGTGAACTGGCTGCGAACCTTCTATACGCCTAATATTGATCTCGTATCCGACCATTCCTCGGAACAGGTCGAACGACTACCTGGTACAGATACGCTCAGGCTTATTCGTACAAACCGGTCTTTAGAATATACAGGCATTGATACAGATGGTGAACTGAAAGAGTTAATATACCGTGTTGAGTTAGGGCCGGACGATTCCGACACTTTATCAGATAATTCCAAAAAGGATAATGACTCGGATCTGCCACGGCGATTGGCAGGTTTTGTTTCCCCCAGTTTTTACTGGTACGGGAACTACATATACAATGTGGCTTACAAGGCCCCTGCTAAAAAGGAAGAGGCTCCTTCGGGCGAACTTGTGTTTACGAAATTGAAATTTACGCCTTAGCAGCCAAAGGTTTGAACACTTTCGGAAGACAGCTGTACGGCGCATCGTAACTCTGATAGTATGAAACGTGCCGGATTTCTTCAAAAAATGCTTGTCATTTCCCTTTTTCTTGCAGGAGTAGCTGTGTTTATCGCTTACCGTACCGGATACCTGGAGCACAGCGCGTCAAAAAAGGAACGAATAGCATATGGACAGCCGACAGATACGCTCAAAAAGCAAAAAGATACACTGGCGCCCTATCATCCGGAGTACAAAGAACCGGAAGTGGATGAGCAGCTGATTTTAATGAGCACGAAGTCGATCATGATCCATAAAATCAGGCTGGATACCAGCGAGTTTCCGAACGATCCGAAAAAGCAAAAAAGCGGCTTGCTCAAACCTGAATAACGATGGGCGGCTATTATGCATACCTGTTGCTCGGAAGTATCGTCAGTTTTCTGTTCCTTGCACTGATCTTTATTCCGCTCGAAAAAACTTTTCCGGCCCGCCCCGGTCAAAATATCCGCAGATCCGGCTGGTTCACCGACCTGTGCTACTTTTTCGGGCAACACCTTTTTTTCGGTATCCTCGTGAGTTGGCTTTTGCTTCGGTTCGGAGCGATTTTCCATCACGTGGTACCTGTCGGATTCCGGCAGTTCGTTGGCCGGCAGGCGTGGTGGTTGCAATGTCTGGAACTGCTTTTTGTCAGCGACCTGCTTATTTACTGGGGACACCGGCTGCAACATCGCGTGGGCTTTCTGTGGCGATTTCACAAAGTGCATCACAGTGCGACGCAACTGGACTGGCTGGCAGCCTATCGGGAGCATCCGCTTGATTCGGTCTACACGATCGGGCTGATCAATATCCCTGTCTTCTTGGTCGGATTTCCGGTGGAAACAATCAGTGGCTTCATTGCCTTTCGGGGGATCTGGGCTATTTACATTCATTCCAATACGCGCCTTCCGCTGGGCCCGTTCAAATACCTCATCGGTTCGCCGGAACTGCATCACTGGCATCACGACCTGAAGCGCGACCGCGGAAATTATGCGAATATTTCCCCGATCATGGATTTGATATTCGGAACGCATTACAACCCCGGGAAATTCCCGGATAAATACGGGATTCAGGAACAATTCCCTCAAAAGTATGTGCATCAATTAGCGGAGCCACTGCGCGTTAAAGAAAAGAACAAGTCAATCTGAAAAAAATAACGAGCTGCAAATAATTTTATAAATGAATGAACATTTATTTATAATTTTTCGGCATGCGACAACGCGATCCTAAAAAAGAACAATGCATCCGCACGTGTGCAATCCGGATGATCACAGAGCATGGCTTCGACGGGTTTAGTATGCAAAAACTGGCCAGGGCTGCGGATGTGTCGCCCGGAACGCTCTATATTTACTATGAGAACAAGGAAGACCTGCTCCAGAAGCTGTACAATACGGTTCACGAAGAATTCACCTCGCATTGCCTGCGCAATTTCGATCCTGCTTTTAAGTTCGCGGATGGTTTGCGCCTGCAGTGGTCCAATCGCCTGAATTACGTGCAGAACAGGCCGGCAGACTATAATTTCCTGGAGCAATTCCGGAATTCTCCGATGATCAAACACGAAGCGGTTTCGATGATCGAATTTCGGGAAGCCATGAAAAATTTTGTTCGCAATGCGATTGATCGGGGAGAAATACGGCCGCTTCCGCTGGAAGTATACTGGTCAATGGCTTACGGACCGTTCTATGCACTTACACGCTTTCACATAAATCAAAAATCGTTGTTGAATAAACGGTATCAACTGGATCCGGATCACCTCGAAACATTACTTCAACTGGTTGTTAAATCTTTAGAAACTGAAAAAAATGAACACTGAAAAAGTCGCCTTCAGCAGATACCAGGTATGGATCATTGCGATCCTTGCTTTTTTGCAATTTACGATCATCCTGGACTTTATGGTCCTTTCGCCACTCGGTCCGTTTGTGATGGAAGACCTGCATATTACCACCGGGCAGTTTGCTTTCGTCGTTTCGGCCTACGCGTTTAGCGCCGCCCTGTCAGCCATCCTGACGGCAGGTTTCGCCGATCGTTTCGACCGCAAAAAATTATTGCTGTTTTTCTACGCGGGCTTTTTGCTGGGTACGCTCTTTTGCGCACTGGCCCCGACTTACAACTTTCTCCTTTTTGCACGCATATTCACCGGCCTGTTCGGAGGTGTTATCAATTCGATCGTATTTGCGATCGTAACGGATCTGTTCGTGGTGCAACAACGTGGACGTGTGATGGGCTTCGTACAAATGTCCTTTGCGGCAAGTCAGATCCTGGGGCTGCCGATCGGGCTTTACCTGGCAAATAAGCAAAACTGGAATTTTCCCTTCTTCGTGATCGTTGGTGTTTCTTTAGTGGCCGGTGTTGCCATTTTATTCATTATGCGGCCGATTACCGCGCACCTGGAGGGACGCACCGAAAGCAATCCGTGGGTGCATTTCGGGAGAACACTTGCCAATCGCCGGTATCAACGCGGATTTTTTGCTTCCGTGCTATTGGCTACGGGTGGTTTTATGCTAATGCCTTTCGGTACGGACTTCGCGACAAAGAACCTCGCGATTGATGCGGATCAGTTACCGATATTATATACAATTACCGGAATAGCATCCATTATTTTCGGTCCTTTGATCGGTAAACTGTCGGACCAGTTTGGCCGGTTTTTGCTTTTTTCCATCGGTTCTGTCATTACCGTGGTAATTGTCGCGATCTATACGAACATGGGTCCCACGGCTTTCGGTGTGATCGTTGTGCTGAACGTGCTGATGTTTATCGGTATTTCCGGGCGCATGGTTCCGGCGCAGGCACTGATGACTTCCGTTCCTTCACCGAAGGATCGCGGTGCTTTTATGAGTATCAATTCTGCCACGCAGCAAATATCGGGTGGAATCGCGGCCATTATTGCCGGGCAGATCATCTATCATGGTGAGAACGGTTACATTCACAATTACCCGATACTTGGATATGTGGTGATCGCGTCGGTTTTTGCAGCCATGGTACTCATGTACCGTTTGAACCGGATGCTGCAGGCTTCGGCTGAAACAGACCGCTTGAATGATGCAAAGACCCTGGAAAACATAGAATCGGCCGATGTTTTGCCAGAACTCTCGGAATAAATTCTTTTTCGCAGGTGGATTTGGAAAACCGGTACAAAAGGCTTAACTTTACATTTGATAAAATATTTTATTAAATGAGAGAGCAATTAACAACGCCGCATTATCGTAAGTTACGCAAGGTGCTCGGTCCGAATTACGTATCGTCACGCGTCGAAAGTCCCTACGATTTCATCGAGATTGCCACCAAAGGCGTAAATGCCAACGTGCTCGGTAATTTCCGTACACATTTTGCCCTCTCTATCGAAGATATCGCCCACATGTTCGATGTTTCCGAGCCCACGATCTACCGTTGGTCGAAAGCCAACAAGAACCTTGATCGCAATATTTCGGTAAAGTTGTTCGAGATCACCGAACTCTTTCTCTACGGTTGTGAAGTTTTCGGGAGCCAGGATAATTTCTTTAAATGGCTGAATCTTCCGAATACGGCCCTCGGCGGGATGGAGCCCATGGAGCTCGTCGGTATCCCGGAAGGCGTCTCTAAGGTTCGTGATATACTCGGTCGAATCGAACACGGGGTATACAGCTAATATGCTCGTTTATCGGATCACCGGAAAGCAACACGCCAAAGACATCAGTGGCACGGGTTCAGCCATGTACGGAGGACGCTGGAACCGCCGGGGAACGCCTGTTCTGTATACCGGGGAAAGTAAGGAAATCGCGCTTTTGGAAACGATCGTACACACGCCGCCCATGCTCATTCCGGCGCTCGATATTTTGACCCTTGAAATTCCGGATGACTCCATTTCGGAGATACGCTGCGATCATCTTCCGAAGAACTGGACGGATTATCCTGCCCCGTCGATTCTTGCCGAACTTGGCGAGAACTGGGTCCGGGATGCGAAAAGCGTTGCATTGAAAGTCCCCAGCTGCATCATTCACAGCGCTCACAATTACCTTTTAAACAGCAGGCATCCCCATTTTAGTCGCGTGAAGATCGTTGAGCATGCGAATTTTCATTTCGATTCGAGGTTGTCGAAGTGAGTGGAAAAATGAATGGTGGGTGTGATTTTATTCTTTTGGTAATCAGACTTAAAAAGGTTGACAAACCGTTTGTTTGTGTTGAGCCCGGTTTGTTGAATTTGTTTTAAATATGTAGATTCGGGTATGAAAAAAATACTTTTTTTAGCCTTTCTATCACCGCTATTTCTTTCTGCGCAATCGGATACCATTTTCATTAGACGCAACCAGGCATCGCACGATGAGCCGATTCACTATGCCACAGATACCATCATTTTCGGTTATCCGGAAACACCCGTTTTGGCCGGAACCACCATGCTTCCGAACAGTGCCGGTGGAATGCAGGTCTACGGATTTGGAATTTATTTTTCGGGCTTGTCGGGCTCGGACTGTAGTTCACATGGTGAGCACGTCGAAGATCCCGAAGAAGTCTTATCCACTGAACTGGTCGACAGTCAGTTAATCATCAATTGCCGGATCGTGGCCAATTGTTGTCACTATTTTTTAGGTGATGTGAGCATTGAAGAAGACAGTATTCTCAACCTGGTGTATTACGGATATGGCAGCGGTTATTGTGCCTGTGCCTGTTGTTTCGGGCTGACCTATACATTCGGAGTGTTAGATGACGAATGGGATCGGGAGAACTTTCAAAAGATGAAATACATCATGATCAATGGCGACCGAAAAACGTTACGGGAGGTTAAATTGAATTAACTGTCAGGCTATTTTGGTTTTTAGGTAATGTTCTGAAGTTCAGCTACAAAAAGGTTGACAAACCGTTTGTTAACAAGTGCCGACAAGCAAGTCGGAAAGAGACGAAAGCTTAAGCGTTTGAAAATTAAGAACTTTTAGAATTACTGCTTGTTAGATACTTGACAAGGTCAATTATTTTGCTTATATTCTAACAAAACCAAATATCATGCAACAACTCTTTACGAAATTTACAGCACTCGCAGGTGCAGTCCTGCTTTTTAGCGGTTTAAATGCGCAAACCACCCGCCCGGATGATGGCACGATTCGCTATGAAAAGGCGACGCGTCCGGCGCTGGTTATTCACCTCGATCCCGAAACAAAACCGCTGAAAGAAGCCTGGACCGATTACCTGAAAGATCAGTATGACGTTAAATTAAAAGGCTTTGGCTTCCTCAGTAATAAAGATGTTCTCTATAAGGAAGGCATTAGTTTTCCGGCTATATCGGATAAGAAAATCGACTTTTATACCGAGATCATCCAGGACGAAACTGGTTCGAAGATGTCCGTTTTTGCCACGCACGGTTACGACAGTTACCTGTCGCCCACCGATTATTCTGATGAATACGCAAACATGCGTAAGATCTTTGAAGATTTTTTGAAATCGTATGTTCCGAATTATTATAAAGATATGGTTGAGAATACGCAGGAGGTTGTGGATGACCTTTCGAAAGACCGGGAAAAGCTTAGTAAGGACATCGAAAAGAACAACCGGAAAATTCAGAAAATGAGTGAGGACCTCGAGGAACTCAAGCAGGAAGTGGAAGAAGATAAAAGCACGCTTCAGCAAACGGATGAAAAACTCCAGGGTCGCCAGGAAAAACTGAAAGTGCTGCAACTCAAACTCAAGAACGTCGAAACTTCTCCGAATTAATTCACAAAAATCAACGGCTTTCGAATTTCTCCAGAACAGCATTAAGGATAATCCGTCCGTGGCAACACGGGCGGTTTTTTTAGTTGAATACAGCCTTACAGGCACCGTTCCGAACCATCCAGTCACATTAACAATTTTTGCAGTCACGTTTTTTCAAAAAATCAATTAGATTTGCAAAATCTACTTAAATGGTAGACTATATAGATTTTTAAAATGAAGGAACGTTTGATCATGCTTTATCGCTCCGGGTTCGGGATTGCTTTCGGGAATGCGCTACCCCGTTTTGTACGGCTGCGCCTGCTCATACTGGTGATCCTCGTTCTGTTTACCGGGGTGGGCGTCGCGGCACTGTCACACGCACCCGCGATCAGCATCGATTACTTTTTCCTCTTTGTCGGCATCGGAATGCTGGCGCAACTCATCGACGGAGCACTTGGCATGGCTTACGGCGTTACGGTGACTTCCATACTCAATGTACTCGGGTTGCCATTCATCACACCGTCCGTTTCAACCGCTTCCATGCACGCTTCGGAAGTAATGACGACGGGCTTCGCTTCCTTCTGGTATATGAAATATAAGAATATCAACCGGCGGCTCTTTGCAAAACTCGTGCTCCCGGGAATACTCGGAGCGGTCTGCGGCGCGATTTTCATCGTATTTTTTTCGAAAGAGTTCACGGCTTACATCAAACCCATTGTAGCGGTATATACCGGTTTCCTGGGAACGTTGATACTGCTCAAAGCAATCCGGCCGAAACGCAGGCAACGGAAGATCCGGAACATTGGAAGAACCGCGGTTTTGGGAGGCTTTCTCGACACTGTCGGCGGCGGTGGCTGGGGACCGATCGTCACAACTTCGCTCATCGCCGGCGGACGAAACCTGCGCTATTCGGTCGGGACCTCTCACCTCGCAAAGTTTTTTGTAGCAGCGGCAAGTACCTTCCTTTTTTTCGCAATTCTGGGCATACAGCATATTTACATCATTGCCGGGCTGATCCTCGGGAGTGCACTCGTGACCCCCTTCTCGATTTACATTTCGACTAAGATCGCCGTCAAACCCGCGATGATCCTCGTCGGTAGTGTCGTGGTGCTACTCAGTTTACGAACCCTTATCTTTTCAATATTCTAATGGAAATTACAGACGAATTAATTAAGTACCTGTCGGAACTTTCGGTAAATGAAGTCCTGCAATTCTGCACGGAACAATTCCCGGGGAAAGTCAGTTTTTCAAGCAGTCTCGGCTACGAAGACCAGGTGCTGACGCATTTCATTTTTACGGGAAATCACGACATTGACGTGTTCACGCTCGACACCGGCCGTCAGTTTCCGGAAAGTTATTCGGTTTTGCGTGCAACGGAAGAACGTTTTCAGAAACGCATTCGCGTACTTTTTCCCAAACATGAGCTAGTGCAGGATTACGTGGACACACACGGGATCAATGCCTTTTACGAATCGCCGGAACTGCGTAAAGGCTGCTGTGCCGTTCGCAAGATCGAGCCATTAAAGCGCGCCCTGGCCGGTAAAAAGATCTGGATTACCGGGCTGCGTGCGCAGCAGTCTGAAAATCGTTCGGACCTGCCCATGATCGAGTACGACGCCGGATTTGACATCGTTAAAGTTCACCCCTTGCTGCACTGGTCGCTCGATGAGGTGAAAGAAACCGTGAAAAAATACAACATTCCTTACAACGTACTGCACGACCGCGGCTTTGTCAGTATTGGCTGTGCTCCGTGCACACGCGCGATCCGCGAAGGCGAAGATTTTCGCGCCGGACGCTGGTGGTGGGAAAGCAATAGCAAAAAAGAATGCGGGCTGCATGAACAACGCTGAGTGCGGAATGTGTCCTCCCCCTCGATCCTCCTCAGTGAGTGGGAAGCAAACAAGAAACAAGAAATATTCAATTGACAAAATAAGATCACTATGAAAGATTACCTCGATCAACTCGAATCCGAAGCGATCTACATCATGCGGGAAGTAGCTGGGCAGTTTGACCGCCCCGCGCTTTTATTTTCCGGTGGAAAGGACAGCATCGTGCTCGTGCACCTCGCTTTAAAAGCCTTTCGCCCGGGGAAATTTCCCTTTCCGCTCGTACATGTCGACACCGGCTATAACTTCCCGGAAGTACTCGAATTTCGCGACCGGCTGGCCGAAGAGCTCGGTGAAAAACTCATCGTGCGGAAGGTAGCCGACACCATTGCGCGTAAAGGCCTCGAGGATCCGAAAGGCAAATTCCCGAACCGCAACGTACTGCAAACACATACCTTGCTTGAAGTAATTGAAGAATTTGAATTTGATGCCTGTATCGGAGGTGCACGTCGCGACGAAGAAAAGGCACGGGCCAAAGAACGCATTTTTTCCGTCCGCGACGAATTCGGACAGTGGGATCCGAAAAGACAGCGCCCGGAAGTATGGTCACACCTCAACGGACGAATCCGCAAAGGTGAGAATGTACGCGTATTCCCGATTAGCAACTGGACTGAACTCGATGTGTGGAACTACATTCGTCGGGAAAACATCGCGCTGCCGCCGATCTATTTTACGCACGAACGCGCGTGTATTCAGTTGGCTGGCGGCCAGTTAATGGCAACGAACGAATTTGTCACCACAGACGCAAGCGACATCATTATTGAGGAATCGGTGCGCTACCGGACAGTGGGCGACATGACCGTAACGGCAGCCGTGAAAAGCAGGGCATTCAGCGTGGAAGACATCATCGCAGAACTGAAAGAAAGCCGCATCAGTGAACGCGGCGCCACACGGATGGATGACCGCATCAGCGAAGCCGCCATGGAAGACCGAAAGAAGAACGGATATTTTTAAAGAAACAATGGAATTACTCAGATTTTTTACGGCCGGAAACGTGGATGACGGCAAAAGTACACTCATCGGTCGCCTGCTGTACGACAGCAACTCGATCTCAACGGATATCATTGAAACGCTGACGCAGCAGACGAAAGCCAACAACTCCGACCTCGGACTGGATGTAGCCCTGCTCACCGATGGCCTTCGTGCCGAACGCGAACAGGGAATTACGATCGATGTGGCTTATAAGTTCTTTGCAACCGATAAACGCAAGTTCATCATCGCCGATACACCCGGGCACGAGCAATACACGCGAAATATGTTTACCGGTGCATCCAATTGCGACCTGGCGATCATTCTCATCGACGCGCGCAAAGGCGTGACCGAACAAACCAAACGCCATGCGATCATCACATCGCTGCTGCGTGTTCCCGAAGTACTGGTATGCATCAATAAAATGGATTTGGCGGATTACAGCGAAGATCGTTTCCTGGAGATCGTGTCGGAATTCAGCCGACTGGCCAGGAAACTCGATTTCGTAAACAAGTCTTACCTGCCGGTGAGCGCGTTGTTAGGTGAGAATGTCGTGAATCAAAGTGAAAACATGCGCTGGTATAGCGGTCCGACACTCCTGGAATTCCTCGAAAATGTATCCATCCCGGAACGAATCGAAAAGGAAGCCCGTTTCCAGGTGCAGTACGTAATCCGTCCGCAAACAAGCGAACACCCCGACTACCGCGGATTTGCCGGGCGCGTGATCAGCGGAACTTACAAAGTCGGTGACACGGTAACTATTCATCCGTCCGGGCTTCGAAGCACGATCAAAGCACTCGAAAACGCCCGAAACCAGGTTGATGAAGTAAAAGCCGGAGATGCGGCCGTCATTCATTTGGCAGACGAGATAGACATTTCGCGCGGGGATTTGATCCTGCCGGCGGAAAACTCGGTTCGCAATGAACGCGAAGTAGAAGCACTGATCTGCTGGATGGACCAGCGACCGTTATACGAAGGTGACCGTTTGCAACTGCAGCAAAACAGCTTTGGCAGCAAGTCCATCGTACGCGAGATCCGTTCGAAGATCGACATACACAGTTACGAAGAAACAGACGCCAGGGGTGAATTAAAATTGAACGAGATCGCCCGCGTGACATTGAAACTGGCCGAAGACCTGGCTTTTGATTCGTATGCAGAGAATCGCGGCATGGGTTCGTTTATTTTGGTGCACGAAGGAACGAATAATACCGTAGCCGCCGGGATGGTGGTTTAGTTTCAACTCTTTTTCTGCTGTCCTGTTTTATAAAAGACCGCATTTTTTACGGGCCGACGCATCAGGCAATTAAACCGGATTTTCTCAGGAAACTACCAACCGTACAATTATCGGTAGCCATCCTCGATTTTTCAAGGTACATATCTCGTGGCACCCTCCGGAATTCGTAGCTTTGCAGCGCTTCATTGATCGCCTTGAAGCGCTTAAATAAACGGAATATCAGTATAAGCACTGAGCAATCGCACGCTGAATTTCCGGATGTTTAAGATTGTTAGAATAACGATTTTAAAAGATAATATCACTGTTTCTGAAAGTTAAATCCATCAGACCTTTTGTAGGATGGATTTATTTCTTTGGAGAAACGGGTATTTGGATACACGGAACTGTGAATTGGCTAATTTTGCCGCGAGATCGCTTCCCTGGTTAGCACAATTCTTTTTTAACTATGAAACAACTTTTGTTTAGCCTGTTCGCTTTCCTCTACGCACTTTCGGGGCTTTGCCAGAATGCAGAGGAAAAGTTGCTCATCGAAGAGTTGGAGCATGCAAAGGCTGATTCCGTAAAAATTCGCCTGACATGCAGCCTCGGAGGGAAACTGGCCAATACGAATCCGGAACTTGCCCGGCATTATGCCGCGGAGTGCCTGGAACTTTCGCTGAAAACCGGTGACAGGATCAATGAGGCTGCCAGCTATAACATTTTTGGCTCGCTTCATTATAACAAAAGCGAATTTGTAGAGGCCACCGATTATTACCTCAAAGCCCTGCGCGCTTATAAAGAAGTTGATGACAGGGCGGGAGTTTCGACGATCTATACAAATCTCGGTTCGCTGAATATGAAACAGGGAAACCTCAAAGAGGCGCGGAGGAACCTGGTGCTGGCGATCAGCATGAAGGCACAGGACGGAACAATTAAAGGGCTTGCTCATTGTTATGCGAGTCTCGCGTCGGTTTGCTACCTGGAAAAAGATATGGATCAGGCCCTTATTTACTTTCAAAAAGGAGCCGAACTCGCCCGTAAAACCAATCAAAAACAGGTGGAAGTTTCCTGCCTCAACGGAGCGGCTTCGATTTTGTATAAACGAGAAAATTACACCGAAGCAGCTAAAGAATACGAAAAAGCGCTTGCTGTGTGTGAAGAATCTACCGGTGACTACCGGAAGTTAATTGCGGGTCTTTGTCACAACCTGGGTTCTGCTTATCGTAAACTGGGTGAATACGACAAAGCCTTCGAACAACTCAACAGAAGCCTGGAACTGGCCAAAGAGATCAATTCGAACGAGGACATCAAGCAGGCATATACGGCATTGAAATCGTATTACAAAGACAAAGGAGATTTCGGGAAAGCACTGATCGCGGAAGAATACGCGTCAGTTTACAAAGACAGTTTTATTAACGAACGCACGCTGAAGGCTGTCAATGAAATGCAGGAAAAATACAAGGCCGAAGAGCGTAAAAAGGAGATTCGCCAGCTGCATAGAACCAACAGTGCACTGGAAGAGAAGTCTACCCTGCGCTACAGTTTGCTAATTGTTTCGATCGGGGCTTTCCTGCTGATTCTTTTGGCCCTGTTCTTTTACCTCAAACAACTCAAAGCACGTCAGCAACGCAAACAGGCCGAACTCGAGCAAAAAGCCCTGCGCGCGCAAATGAACCCGCATTTCATTTTTAACAGCCTCAACAGTATCCAGCGCATGTACATCCAGGGCGACGAAGACACGGCTAACGACTATATGGCGGATTTTTCGCGTTTGCTGCGGAATATCCTCGAAAACAGCGGAAAAGAACTCATTCGCCTGAACGAAGAACTGGAGGTGGTCCGGCTTTACATGGAACTCGAGATGCTGCGCACGGATCATGCCTTTGAATTTAGCTGCGAGGTCGCCGAAGACGTGAATACGATGGAAATTCGCATTCCGCCGCTCATCTTTCAACCCTATCTCGAAAATGCGATCTGGCACGGGGTCATTTCAAAAAAAGGGGAAGGACAGATTCACCTTGCGATCCGAAAAAAAGGTCCCGGTAAACTACTCTGCGAAATTTCGGATAACGGTGTCGGCTTTTACTCCGCGCAGAAACTGAAATCCATAAGTAACCGCGAATCGAAAGGCATGCAGATCACGGCCGAACGACTCGGGGGAACTCAGAACGTGCTTGTCGAAGAACCCGAAACGGGCGGCACACGCATTTCATTAACCATTCAGTATACGACATGATAAAAACGGTGATCATCGACGATGAAAAAGATGCGCGTTTCCTGCTGCGCAACATGCTCGAAAAGAAACTTAATCACAAGATCGAAGTGGCCGGCGAAGCAGACGACGTGGATACCGGTTTGACACTTATCACCAATGTGAAGCCGGATCTCGTGTTTCTCGACATTCGCATGAAAACGGGTACCGGTTTCGACCTGCTTTCGCAAATGGGCAAAGACGCACCGGATGTGATCTTCGTGACAGCTTACGACAAATACGCCGTGGATGCCTTTAAGTTCAGTGCCTTTGGTTACCTGCTCAAGCCCATTAAGCTGAAAGAACTCGAAGAATGCATCGAAAAAATCGAAAGTCTGAAAAAACAGCGCTCCGGTTCGGAAAAACGCGTGCGCGTGCTGATCGAAAACTACGGCGCTAGGGGCGAAATCCAGAAACTCGTGATCCCGAACATGACCGGGTTTAATGTCCTGGAAATTCCGGCGATCATCCGTTTGGAAGGCGACCGCAACTACACGCATTTCGTCCTCGAGGACGGCACGAAAGTGACCACGAGCAAAAATCTGGGAGAATACGAGGAAATGCTCTCCGAATACGGTTTTTACCGCATTCACCAAAGCACGATGGTCAGCCTGCGACACGTCCGCGCTTTTAAAAAAGTAAACGACGGTTTCGTGGAACTGGCAGACGGTACGCAGCATAAGGTAAGTCGGCACCGCAAGCAGGGCCTGATAGACCGTTTTTTATAAGGAATGTTTGAGCCTGCCCCATCCTTTGACTGGAAATTCAAATAACAACTACAATAATTATAAACTTGGATTTATGAAAGAAACAATTGATTACACCATGTGTTCCGAAGCCGGGATCATGAATTCGCGCAACCCTTTTAAAACGACAAATGGCGCCGTGGTCGGTACGAAGAAGTACCTCTTTTTCATTCCCGTTCAGAGCACCGCGGTCTATCCGCTGTTCACATCCATGAAGACTCACGACCTTTTCCAGGGTGTTTCGGTCCAGGAAGGACTCGTTCGGCTGATCCGGAATTCCAACTCGGTCGATGAACTGGAAAACTCGCTCTGTCAGCTGCTTGAAAATAACGAACAATGCGTACACGTGCTGAGTGACTGGCCCACCTTTAAATTTTCCGGACTCTTTACGAAGAACAACCTGAGGCTCATCAAATCGCGCAAAAGCTGGAGCGCGACAATCCTGAAAGAAAAGGGCAAGGCACAGGAATTCCGTACTTTTTACGGACGCTGATATGTGGTCGGTTCGCTACAGGTTGCGGTCGGAAACTCCCGACACTTTTAACAGCACCTGCGCGGTTTGCCGGCAAGAGGTTCGGAAAACGATCATCCGGGAGAAGAAACTGCTCACCGTGTTGCTCGTTTTCCGTTTTCCGCTGGGTATGCGCACAATTTCGGTATGTCCGAACTGCCGGGTAAGGAAGGTTTTGTGAGTGGAGTTTCGGTGTATACTTCCCCCTCGGGGAGGGGGACCGAGGGGGAGGCCAGGCAAAAGCGATAATTAAATCCGGCATCGTCTTTTTCATAAGCTTATGAAATTTCCTCCGTCTATATCTCCCTCGGCGAGGGAGAGCCGCTCCGAAATACTGTTTCCCCCTCCGGACCGGGTCAGCCTACTGACTGAGGGGGATCGAGGGGGAGGATTTTGTTGAGACTAAAAAGTTTTTCATCTGAATTTTTCTGTGTATCTTCAGTTAAAACCCACGGAAGATGTACCAGCATTACAACAAAAACCTGCGGGAATACGCCCGCGAGCTCCGCACGGAATCCGTCTCGAAGGCAGAAAAACACCTTTGGAAAGCCTTATTGAGTCGCAAGCAAACGGGATACGGCTTCATGCGCCAGCGACCTGTCGACCGGTTTATCGTGGACTTTTGCTGCCAGCAGCTGATGTTGATCG
>CAYMEW010000052.1:0-5260 GCA_964389755.1 uncultured Flavobacteriales bacterium
TAATTTAATCCTTTTTCCAAAGAAGAAACTTTGACACAGTTTATTGAACAATCTCTTTCTTTTTTTTGCCCCGGAAAAAAAGAAAAATGCAAACACATTATTTCAGCAAGAACCTTCTTTCGAAGTCCTTATGATTTAACTACAATCCCTCCCTCTGTATCTCCCTCGGAGAGGGAGAGCAGCCTCTCCACTTACTTCATAATCACATCAGCCATACACCCACTATAACCTTCAACAATAATTCCCGGAAAGAAAGAAAAAGCTAACAGCTTAAAACAGCTAAGTTATAAATCAATATACCCTGTAAACGTCACTTAAATACCGCATACACGTCGCATACATGTCGCATAAATACCGCATAAATACCGCATTAAATGTACGTATATTGAACAGCATGTTAAAATACAAACTTCTTCAAAACACCGCATCAAGCCCGGTGTACAAAACCTTGAAAATAAAATACTTCGAAATAGTTAGGAACTAGTTTCGGGAAACCGGTAAAACCTCAGTGCTAACGCCCGCGCGGTAAGAGCCCGTTAATAGCTTGGTCCGGAACCTTTAATCCTTATTGCCGAACCAGTTTTACAAGCGTGTCCGGGAGGTACTTTTGCGAGTAAAAATCATAATATTTTCGATGCAAACGCAGTGTTTCCTCATCTTCAAAACGGATCGAGTCCGGGATCCATTTGACCTGCTTGGGATCAGGTAATTGCAGGACGTAGCGCTCGCGCGGATCTTCCGGGTTAAAGATCGTGACTTCCCATTTATAAGTGCGCAAACTCGAATGATCGAAAAAAGTAAGTACTTTGCCACCGCCTGGCGAGAACAAAAGGTCGTGGCTGCTCACTTCAATCCGTTTCCCGTTCGAATCACGGATCAGGTAAAACGTATAATCGAGCCCTTCAAAATAACGGACCATGTGAAAACCGTGTTCAGGAAGGTAACCGGCATAAAAATATCCCTGCTCCTCGTAACGCTGATCTACCGATCCTTCCTGGTAGCGTAGTGAAACTTCCCGTCCGTTTTGCGTTTGGATCAGTAATGTCCCGCAATTCCGCCTGGCCTTTCCGCGGCTTTCAGCAAGGGCTGCCGCTTCTCCGTAATAATGATACGATTCCGCTTCGGTGATCTGTTCTCCCTTGGCGGTAAGGATTTGCTCGCTGCAGTTCGTTTCCGTTTTGTCGGAAGAAAAATAGTTGCAGGCGCCCATGAGCGGAAGTATGAAGAGAAAAACACTTCGCGCAGCAGATTTGGTTAAACGTGGAAAAAACACGGCTTTTGAGAGCGAATTTATAAAAAAATGTAACTTGAGCCTTAAAAAGTACCATGCGATATACCAGTGAGATCCAGATAAGCCGACCACGGGAAAAAGTGGTTGAATTGTTTACAGACCCGGCGAACATCGAAAAATGGCAGCCCGGTTTTATAAGTATGGAAATGATCGAAGGTGAACCCGGAAAGGAAGGTTCCAAATGTCGCATGAAATACCGTATGGGAAAGCGGGAGGTGGAAATGATCGAAACAATTACCAAAAGTAATCTTCCCGATGAGTTTTCCGGAACATACGAGGCAAAAGGCGTATGGAACGAGGTGCAAAACTACTTCAGTATCGTGGATGAACATACCACGCTGTACCGGTCCGTAAATACCTTCCGGTTCAAAGGAATCATGAAACTGGTCGCTTTACTCATGCCGCGCGCATTCCGGAATCAGTCTCAGAAATACCTCGAACTCTTTAAAAACTTCGCAGAATCACAAACCGACTGATCGACTCCCACTCGTTTGCGACGTGTAGAAATAAAAAACCCGCACTCCTAAGAATGCGGGCTTCGCTGTTGGTGTGCGATTGCTGCTATTTAAGCACCGTTATAAATCCTTCTTTGTCGATGTCGTCCCCGTTCTTACAGGTTCCGCTCATCTTGTAAAAATAAGTTCCGGCATCCAGATCTTTTGCGTCCCAGCTTTGGGTCAGGCCGTCAAAAGATCCCATGAAGTTACCCCAGCGGTTAAAAACGTCCACCTTTAATTCCGAAACTCCTTCGGAAGTGATGAAAAACAGATCGTTGACCCCGTCGTTGTTCACTGTTACCACATTCGGAACGGCCAGGTTGCAAACGTCCAGTACGATCAGTTCCAGCGAATAACTGTCACTGCAGCCCTGTTCCTCGACGGTCAGTTCAATGATATAACTTCCCGGGTCGGTGTACGTGTGGGTAAATGCAGTAGAGCTGGTCGATCCCGTTCCGTCTCCAAGGTCCCAGCTATAGGCAGAACCGTTGGAAACCGGTGTCAGCATGACCGGCAATGGCGTAATTCCGGTATTCGGATTGATTGTAAAGTAAGCATTCACCGGAATGGCATCAATGGTTACCGTGGCTGTATCCGTACAACCGGACGTACTCGTTCCGATCACGGTATAGGTATGATCCGTCGAAACAACAGTCCACACGGATGCCTGGTTGGTAACGTTTAAGCCCGTGGCCGGCGACCAGTTGTATGTATCGGCCCCGAAAGCACTCAATTGCACAGTATCTCCCACACAATAGGAGCCGCTGCCGTTTACCGTTAGGTTTGGCGTGGGAGCCACCGTTACGGTCACAGTCGCACTTTGCGTACATCCGCCTGTATTGGTACCGGTAACGGTATACGTGGTCGTAACGAGCGGACTGGCAGTCGGATTAGCACTACCCGTATTATTCAGCCCGGTGGCCGGTGTCCAGTTATACGAATCGGCGCCGCTTGCCTGTAGGGCAGCACTTTCCCCGACGCAGATCGTAACGTCCGGCGATACATTCAATTGCACCGCCTGGTTAACTGTGATTGAAATACTTTGCGCCTGCGAACAGGAGTTACCCGGCGTGTAAGTGATCGTATGAACACCAACCCCTGCCAGCGCCGGGTTAAATGTCCCTGCAACAGGATCGGTTATGCCCGGTCCGCTCCATGTTCCGCCGCTGTAATTGGCCTGTAAATTTACGTCACCGGCATCGGAACAGAAGGTACCCGGATCCGTAATTACGATTGTTTGCTGGTCGGTTACCGTAATGTCAATGGTAGAAGTCGCCGGACAGGGAGAAGTAATTGTGTAACTGATCGTATGCGTTCCCATGCCGGCCAGGGATGGATCAAACGTTCCGTTAACCGGATCCGTAATTCCCGGCCCGCTCCAAGTTCCGCCCGGAACATCACTGTTGAGGTTATACGGTGCATCGGAACTGCACGGATTCTGGTTCCCGGAAAGCACCGGGGTTACCGGTACAAGCGGGTTGAAAAGTTCGGAATCCTGCGTATTGCCGCCGCATCCTGCCCCATTTACCGGACCATTTCCTGTCAGTTGCAGAGTAAAGACGGTGGGAACACCAGGAGAAGGAAGTGTGAAGTCCAGCGAAGTCGTCGAATCGGGGATTACCATGTACGGGTTAGCCGTCCAGAGGTAACCGTTGCTGTCCGGCATGGCCGTGGTCGGAGTAGGTGGCACCGTGTAGATTGACGCCGTGGCGGCCGAACAGGAATTATCATTAATCGCGGAATTAATGTTCGAAGCAGTGTAGGTAACCGTTGTGGGCGTACCGCAGGTAGAGGTGCCGGTAAACGTAATACTTGTCGCCTGAAGCGATCCCACGTCCAGGCTGATACAATCGTAGATCTGTACACGCCAGCCCGGTTGCGTGGCGTCGCAGCCATATAATGGAGACCAGTTGATGGGTGTGGCACCGGCTCCGTAACTTCCGTAAGTTCCGGTGAGTGGCGTGGATGCCGTACATACGTTCAGATTCGTGGAAGATGCAGTCGAAAAGCACAGGTTACTAACATTGTTCCCGCTATTGCATACGTTGTTGGACGAGTTAAGGCTTCCGGGATTCGGGGAAAGCGGAATCACAGGACTTCCGCAGGCCGGAGGACCGATAAGGTAAAACCCAAGATCGGATACGAATGTGTGATTGGCCGTAAAACAGACAGTGATCTCGGTACTGGCATCGATAATCAGCGGATCGGGCGGAGGATTGTAAATCGGCGTCCGCGTACCGTAGTCGATCGTTCCGTGAAGTGCGACCGAAGAACAACTGGGCGGAATGGGAGCAACGTCCACGGAGGGAGGACTGAGCACCTGTACGATCCACGCCCGGTAGCACCCGACCAGGGCACCCACACCGTCGACGATCGTTACGCGGTACCCGTTCGGGTTAAGACCGGTAATAGTTGAACTCGGAACATTACTTTCGCTCGAGTAATTGATCCAGCTGTTCGTACCGGCATCGAATTGCTGCCAGTTGAAGGTCCAGCCCGGTGTCCCGGTTTCCGGGGTTACGGTTAGTGTGCCGAGTCCGCCGCTGCAATAGTAAAAAATGGAGTCGTTGCTTGCCCCGTTCGAGTAACTTGTCAGCGATGATCCCGCTGCGTCGGGGCAGGTGAGTTGAGCCTGCGCAAAAGCGCACAGCAAAAGTGCAGGCAATAATAATAGTACCTTCTTCATGGTTTGGAATTGGGAGGTTTACTAAATGGAATAATGGGCGGCGAACTGGTCGAAATTCATCACTTCGATTCCTTGTTCAGTGCTTACTTCAATGGTTTCGATCCGCAGCACGCGAAATGCTTTGGCAAGGGCAACAGACTTCTCACGGCTGATTTGGATCCGCAAAAGGCCTTCCGAAGTATCCAGGGTAAAAACTCCCGGGTTATCGTCTGAAAATGTACGAAAAGCTGCAATCCGGTCGGCTTCGTCTTCGCCGAGCAAGCTCAGTTCAACGGATAGCGCATTTTCGGTGGATGCGTCCAGGCGAACAAGCCGAGCTTCCTGTGATAAAGATTTGAAAGCCAACAAGAAAGTGCATCCGGTTATTAAGAGATATTTTTTCATAGTAGCGAGTTTTTTAAGTTATTGCTAAGATGAAAAAGGACTTTACAAAGTTGCACGGGAACAAAAATATTTTTTGAAGCATTTTCATGTCCGAGAACATCTACCGGTGCACCTGCTTACTTTTCAATATAGAATTCGCTGCTACCCGATGTGCAGTGGATGAAAAGCATTTACTCACTGGCGTTCGTTGGGACGCTTTTTTCGTTTGCTTCTCCCGGAATGATCGTTTACTTTCTGTTCGGGATTGGAGTTCCCTGCTACCCGACGTGCAGTGGATGAAAAGCATTCACTCACTGGCGTTCGTTCGGACGCTTTTTTCGCTTGCTTCTACCGGAATGATCGTTTACTTCTGTTCGGGATTGGAGTTCCCTGCTACCCGACGTGCAGTGGATGAAAAGCATT
>CAYMEW010000052.1:5360-17643 GCA_964389755.1 uncultured Flavobacteriales bacterium
TTCCCTGCTACCCGACGTGCAGTGGATGAAAAGCATTCACTCACTGGCGTTCGTTAGGACGCTTTTTTCGTTTGCTTCTCATGCGAACGAGTTCGATTCGTATCAAACAAAAAAAGCATCCCGCTACGCGGAATGCTTTTCATCAGAGTGGGAGATGAGGGATTCGAACCCCCGACCCTCTGCTTGTAAGGCAGATGCTCTAAACCAGCTGAGCTAATCTCCCGTTTTTTATCAGTTTTGAAACCTCGTTTGATTTCCTGATTGCGAGTGCAAATATAGGGGCTTTTTTCGTTCCGGCAAGCACTTTTTAGAAAAAAAATTAAAAATAACAGGACACCAGGAAAAAGCTTCCGAAAATTAAAATAGTATCTTCTTTATTCACAGTTTCTTTCGCTTCGAGTAACGCTTTTTGAGGATCGGTAAAATAATTTGCATTTAAGTCATATTTACTACCGAGACGCTCCAGATCCTCCAGTCCGGCTGATCTGCCTCCCGGAAAAGTCGTGAAAAAATACCGGAAGGTTTTCGGAAAAAGCCCGAAGATCGCGTCGAGGTCTTTGTCCGAACTTCCACCATAAACTACTGTGAGGCGTTCATCCCGGGTAAAATGTCCTAAAGTCTCGCGAATTCCGGCTTCGTTGTGAGATACGTCCAGAAAGATCCGGGGGGTTGTGGACACCACCTGGAAACGTCCTGCGAAACCGGTATTCCTGCGAATATTCGTCACTCCATTCAAAAGATCCTCTTCACTCAGGTCAAATCCCTGTTGGCGGAGTATCTGGGATGCTGCAAATACTGTCTGGAAATTGCGACGCTGGTAAGGTAACTCAAAATAGCCTTGGAATAAGTCCGGAAAAGCTTCGCAACGATCGGCAAAAGAAAGCACGGCACTGCGCTCTTCGGCGGTTCTTTCAAAGACTGGGACGGTTTTCGGATCGCGTTCTCCGATGAGAACCGGAATTCCTTTTTTTATGATACCAGCCTTTTCAACGGCAATTTGTTCGACCGTATTTCCGAGTATCTGTGTATGTTCAAGGCTGATATTCGTAATTATGCTCAGCATCGGGGTGATCACATTGGTGGCGTCAAGTCGGCCCCCAAGTCCCGTCTCGATGACACAGACTGTACACTTTTGACGAATGAAATGATCCAGCGCCATCACCCAGCTGATCTCGAAAAACGAAGGCTGAAAATCGAGGGCGTTTGGCTTTTGAAGGGGCTCGCAAAAGGCGATAACTTCTGCTTCGCTGATCATGGTTCCATTAACGCGAATGCGCTCCCGGTAATCTTTGAGATGCGGAGAGGTAAAGAGTCCGGTACGTTCGCCGCTTTCTGCCAGAATGGAAGCCAGGTAGTTGCACACGGATCCTTTTCCGTTGGTACCTGCCACATGAATAAATCGCAGTTGCGAGAGGTCGACCCGGTAAAAGTCGATCAGTTTTCGCGTATTGTCAAGTGTGGGTTTGAAAGCCTTTTCACCGATTTTGAAATAAGCCGGGAACTGCTGAAACAGCCATGCTGTAACGGCTTCGTAGGAAGACTCAGTTTGCATTGATATTTACAGTAAGAAATACGCGCGCAAGTTCCGCTCCGGGTTTCTTATTGTAACGAACCTGGGTTTTCACAGCGGCGATCACCTGGTTAATAATTCGCTGATCAACTGTGGTGGTAAGCGAAGCAATGTTTTTAGCGTCCACGACCACCCCGTCTTCGTTAATGGTGAGTCGCAGGTGGATTTCGTGGTTCTCGCTGGAACTGATATCGTCCACTTTCGGATCGTTCAGGCGTTTTCGTTCGGTGCCCGGCCCGTTGCCGTCTTCACTGCCGCCTCCGGTTCCTGCCTGTGTTTTATCCTTTCCGAATTTACCTGAGCCACCGCCTTCTGAACTTTGTCCGCCACTACCGAAGTAATTCGGCGCTTCCTGGGTGGTTGTACGCGGATTGTTGGTTGTCTGGTTGTTTTTCGTACTGCTCTGGCCGGTCACGCTGCTGGTCTTGGAATCTTTCGGCGTCGTTACCACGTGTTCGGTTTGTGGCTTCGGCTTTGGGTCGACCGGTGCGTCGCTCGGCGTGCCCGCACCAGCGGAACCACCTTCGATTTTCAGATTTTTGATCTCAGTGGTCTTCAAATCCATGACAGCCGGCTGTACAAAAGGTTTGGGCGGAGGATCGGCAACGGTGTATTTCATCAGGTACAGCGCAATTCCGCCGATCAGCAAAAACAGGATTGCTGCGGTAAGACCGATTCGCTGGTCTTTGATATTTACTATCGGAATTGTTGCCATAACGATTTGTTTGTGTGCTTATTCTTCGTATGCGATCACCGGATCCCAGGCATTTGCCTGAGCAAGTGCCATGGCCTGAAATACGGCCTCATACCTTGCATTACGATGGCCGGCTATTTTTAGTTTCGTATCCTGAGAATTTATTACAGCCTGTTGTACCAGAGGTTTAATTTCTTCAAGCGACATCGGGTGCTGAAGGTCGCCTCCGGGCGTTACGACGTACTGATTATCTTCCGTTACGAGAATGGTCGGGATCACATCCGGGTTTTTAGTCAGATTTTCTTCTGTTTTCGGAAGATCGAGCGGTGTGTTCGAGTCGGAGAGCAAACTCATGATAATGAAAAAGATCAGCAGCAGAAATACGAGGTCGGTCATGGAAGCCATGCCGCCTTCTACCTTTACTTTATTTTTTGAACTGAGATCCATACGCTATTATTTTCCGGGTTGATTCAGCAGATCCATGAATTCGAGTGCTGTATTCTCCATTTTGTAAACGACTTTGCCGATCTGGCCCACGAGGTAATTGTAAGCCATGTAGGAGATAATTCCGACGATGAGTCCGGCCACGGTCGTAACCATAGCTGTCATGATACCCGGCGCAATCACTTTGATGTCGAGCGATGCGGCCTGTTCGAGGTCGATGAATACGATCACCATCCCGACCGTTGTTCCGAGGAACCCGATCATCGGTGCGGCACCGGCAGCGGTTGCGAGAAAACTCAGGCGTTGTTCCAGGCGCAGAACTTCGAGCTTACCGGTGTTTTCAATGGAAGCCGAAATACTCTCGATCGGTTTTCCGAGGCGGGCAATTCCCTTCTCGAGCATGCGTGCGGAAGGAGAAGATGAGCGGCTGCAGTAATCGCGAGCCGCATCAATTTTTCCATCCATGAGGTATTCTTTGATCTTTACCAGGAAATCACCTTCTTCGCGACTCGCTTTACGCAACGCAAGGAGGCGTTCCACGAATACGAACACGGCGTAACCGAGCATCAGCGTCAGTACGATGTTGATGAAAAGTCCGAAGAATGAATCGCTGGAACGCTCAATGATGCTCCATACCGGAACGTCTTTCGTTCCCATTTTTTCACCTTCTTCTGTGACTACCTGTAATAAAAAAGAATAGCTCATAACCTGTTAAACGTTAATTGTGTAATACTTATTTTATCCCTGCAACAGGATGACCCCGATACCTACGAGATATCCTAACAATGCGAGCAGTGAAATGTTTTTTACATACCAAAAGAACGAAATTTTTTCCATTCCCATCGCAACCACTCCGGCAGCGGATCCGATAATGAGCATACTTCCCCCGGTTCCTGCTGCGTAGGCGATGAAATGCCATACTTCAGCGTTCATCGGGTCGGGGAACATTCCCATGGAAGCAGCTACGAGCGGTACGTTATCGATGATCGCAGAACCGACTCCGAGTAAAGAAACAAACAGTTCCTCCGGGATCTGGCTGTTGACCTGCTGACCGAAGGTGTAGATGAGTCCGAGTGATTCAAGTGCCGCCACAGTCATCAAAATACCGAGGAAGAACAGGATACTGGGCATTTCGATCTTTGAAAGTGCGCGCAGTGTCGGCCCGTGTGTGTGCCCTTTGTCTTCTACCGCCGTCAGTGAAAATGCGCGGTTACTGATAAATTCAGCCACTAGTGCCACGACGCCGAGTGAAAGCATCATCCCAACATATGGAGGCAGGTGCGTAATTGTTTTGAATACCGGTACGAATACGATCATCGTCAGTCCCAGAGCAAGCATCGGCGCGCCATATTTGTTCTCGGCTTCCGTGTCCGGGTGTTCCGGAATATTTCCTTTGAATACCGGAAGGAACGAAGCAATAATTGTCGGTACGGCCATGCAGAGGAATGACGGCAGTAATAATTTGTAAATAAGGTGTTCGGAAGTCACTTTGTTAGCCATCCATAGCATCGTTGTGGTCACGTCACCGATCGGGGACCAGGCACCACCGGCATTTGCCGCAATAATGATCATACCGGCATACCACATTCGTAACTGGTTGTCATGGAT
This sequence comes from uncultured Flavobacteriales bacterium, assembly GCA_964389755.1. Classification (GTDB taxonomy): domain Bacteria; phylum Bacteroidota; class Bacteroidia; order Flavobacteriales_D; family Crocinitomicaceae; genus JBBSUQ01. The sequence goes on from CAYMEW010000052.1 coordinate 9,677, forward strand.
GAGTTTACGCAGAATGGTGATGAGCACGATCGTTGCGGTCAGGTTATCAATGATTGCAGAAAGGAGGAACCCGAGAGCGCACACGATCCAGAGCAGGGTAGACTTTTTATTGGTCTTGATAAAGCGTTTGAAGGTCTGGAAACCGTTAAAGTGATCCATGATCTCCACGATGGTCATTGCCCCGACGAGGAAAATAAGGATCTCACAGGTTTTCCCGAAATGGTGCAGTAAAGTTCCTTCAAAGAACTCCATTTTGGAAGGTGCTCCGTGAGCGGCTTCGTGCGGCAGGGAGGCAAAGCCCTGTACGAGCGCATGTTCATCGGAATTGAACCACTGTGTGAAATTGTCGAGCCCAAATGCAATTCCCGCCCAGGCGAGGGCCATCATGATGAGTGCGGGGATGAGTTTGTCGATCTTGATGTTGTGTTCCAGCGTGATCGCCAGGTATCCGAGTACAAATACGGATACGATAAAAATTTCCATAATCGCAGAGTTTAAAGTTTACACAAGTTGTTTTAAAGCAATTTCAAAAGCAGTCTTCGCGAGCTTTTTCGGCTGACTGTTTTTTTCGTATGTCTTTTTCAGTGCATTGTATATTGTTCCGCTTGTATCGGAAAAAATACCTTCGTCAGTGATCTCCGGGAGATCGTTGCTCATGAGGTACGCAAAAACGCGTGCCATGCCACAATTGGAGATGAAATCGGGGATGAGTGCCACACGATTGTCCGCGCTTTCTGCGATCGGTCCGAAAAAGATCTGCGGATCGGCAAAAGGCACATTTGCCCCTGCTGAAATAACGCTGACTCCTGAGTTGATCATGCGATCCAGTTGATCCTGTGAGATCAGCCTGGAAGCGGCGCACGGAATGAATACATCGGCGGGAATGTCCCAGATGCGGGCATTGACTTCATCGAAAGACAGCATGTCCGGCGCGTTCAGTTCGTTGCCCTTTTTGGTCAGGAATAATTTTTTGATATCTTCGAATGAAAATCCTTCTTCTTTGATCAGTCCGCCCACACGATCGATGATACCAACGATCACCGCTCCTTCTTTGGCGAGGTAGTAAGCGCCGGCCGAACCGACATTTCCCCAGCCCTGTACAATGACGCGCTTTCCTTTGAGATCGCCGCCGTATATTGAATAAAAATGCTTGATGGATTCGGAAACGCCGTAACCGGTGATCATATCTGCCACTACGTATTTGCGTTGCACATCCGGTGAGAACTGCGGATCTTCGAGTACTTTGAGAACGCCCTGGCGAAGTTGCCCGATGCGGTTGATCTTCTGCGCTTCACGCGGCTGGAAGTGCCCGTTAAAAACGCCTTCCTGCGGGTGCCATACACCACAGTCTTCAGTGATCGGGATCACTTCGTGAATCTCATCGACGTTGAGGTCGCCACCGGTTCCGTAGTAATGTTTCAAAAGGGGAGTAACAGCTGCAAACCAGCGATTCAAAACCTGTTCTTTGCGTGGATCTTTCGGGTCGAAGTTGATCCCCGATTTAGCTCCTCCGATCGCAGGTCCGGCTACCGTAAATTTCACTTCCATGGTCTTGGCCAGTGATTCGACTTCGCGTTTGTCGAGCCCCGGACGCATACGCGTTCCACCGCCGGCTGCACCTCCGCGGAGTGAATTAATGACTACCCAGCCTTCTGCTTCGGTTTCGGAATCTTTCCATTCAAATACGATCTCAGGTCTTTTGTTCTCGAACTTTTCAAGCAGTTCTTTCATTTCCTAGTTTTTTTACGTGTTACTTACCTAAGGGAGCAAAGTTAATAAAGTATTTGAACGGGTGCTTTGTCGCTTCTAATTTTGTTTCAGGGCAGGTAAAAGGCGCCATTCACCAGGTCTTTGGAAGCTCCGGTAACCGATGCGAGCGAGTTCGATTTTCCTTCCAGATAGCGAAAACCGAGGAAGGCGAAGATCACAGCTTCCTTAAAATCAATGAGCTGCCTGTCAGGTAAGCGGATCTCTCCGTCATAATAGTGTGCGATCCGTTCAACCAGGAACGAATTATGCGCCCCGCCTCCGGTAATCATCACCGATTCGAGAGCATGACGGTTGAGTATCTCTGATATTTGAATGGCAATGTGCTCGGTAATCGTGCGCAGGTTATTTTCAATGTCGCGGTCGAATTTCACAAGCGGATAAAAATGTTCTTCGAGCCATTCCGTGCCAAGTGATTTGTGCCCTTCCTGTGCGTAGAAGTCCAGGTTGTTGAGCAGGTCCAGGAGGAAGAAATTGATTGATCCCTGGCGCGCCGTTTCACCGTTTTTGTCGTAACTCAGGCCTTTGAATCGTGCGAGCTTGTTCAACGGCAGGTTGCCCGGGCAAATGTCGAACGCGCGCACTTTTTCTCCCTCTGAAAAGCTGATGTTGCAAAAGCCGCCGATATTCAAAAAAGCAGCGGCGCTTTCTTTAAAAAGCAACTGGTCTCCGATAGGTACGAGCGGAGCTCCCTGACCGCCCGCGAGCACATCTTTCGTGCGAAAATCGCAAATGACGGGCAATCCGCTGAAGTATGCGAGGCTTTGCCCGGATCCGGCCTGGAAGGTAATTGCGTTCTGGGGCTGATGAAACACCGTATGTCCGTGAGAAGCAATGGCCCGGATGTTTTCAATCGGGAGCTTGTGTTTTTTCAGGAAATCCAGTACCGATGTCGCCATAAACTTCCCGTATTCGAGATCGAACTGTACCAACTGATAGCCTGAGGCAGTAGTAAGTGTTAACAATTGCGATGCAAGTGGTTCCGGATATGGAACGGTACCCGCAGCATCTATATGGAAACGGTAACGATCGTTTTCACCCGTGATCGTGACGCAGGCAATATCAAGGCCATCCATGGAAGTTCCGGACATCAGTCCGATAATCGTGTGCTCCATACTTTTTAAGGCGAAAAATAAAATTATATACTTAAATTTGCAACCATCATATTTCAAATATAAAGAGAAAAGTACATGAACTTTGAACTGACTGAAGAACAATTGGCTGTGAAGGAAGCAGCGCGTGATTTTGCACAAAATGTGCTCAAAAAAGGAGTCATTGCGCGCGATAACGAACAACGTTTCCCGGCAGATGAGATCAAGCAATTAGGTGAACTGGGCTTTATGGGGATGATGGTGGATCCGAAATACGGCGGAAGCGGTATGGATACCATGTCTTATGTACTGGCCATGGAAGAAATCTCAAAAGTAGATGCTTCAGTATCGGTTTGTATGTCCGTAAATAACTCACTCGTATGCTGGGGACTCGAAAAATTCGGTACCGAGGAACAAAAACAAAAATACCTCGTCCCGCTTGCCAAAGGTGAAAAGATCGGTGCTTTCTGTCTTTCCGAACCGGAAGCAGGATCCGATGCAACGTCGCAGCGCACCACGGCAATCGACAAAGGGGATCACTACCTGCTCAACGGTACGAAGAACTGGATTACCAATGGTTCCTCCGCTTCTATTTACCTGGTTATCGCACAAACAAATGTGGAAGCAGGACATCACGGGATCAATGCGTTCATCGTGGAACGCGGAATGGAAGGTTTCGTAGTGGGAGCGAAGGAAGATAAAATGGGAATCCGCGGAAGTGATACTCATACATTGCTTTTCAACGATGTGAAAGTACCGAAGGAAAACCGCATCGGGGAAGACGGTTTCGGCTTTAAGTTTGCCATGAAAACGCTTTCCGGCGGACGTATCGGGATTGCTTCACAGGCTTTGGGAATTGCCGCCGGAGCATTTGAACTCGCAACGAATTATTCAAAAGAGCGCAAGGCCTTCGGTAAAGAGATCTATAAACACCAGGCAATCGCGTTTAAACTGGCAGACATGGGGACGGAGATCGAAGCTGCTCGCCTGCTGGTCTATCGTGCAGCAGCAGATAAAGATGCCGGACGCAATTACGATCAGTCAGGAGCCATGGCGAAACTGTATGCTTCCAAGGTAGCTATGGAGCAAACAGTGGAAGCGGTTCAGATCCACGGAGGTTACGGTTTCGTAAAAGAATACCATGTGGAACGCCTGATGCGTGATGCGAAGATCACCCAGATCTATGAAGGAACTTCAGAGGTTCAGAAGATCGTGATCTCACGAAATATTCTGAAAGACTAAAATTCGTATTTAATAATAGCGGAATCCTCTTGCGTTTGCAGGGGGATTTTTTTTGTACAGAAGGTTCGTGTTGCGCTTCTTTAAAGAGGCAAGTGGGTAGTCTGCTTTCCGGATTTTTGAAACAAGAACACGGTTTTCGACAACTAAAAATGAGTTCCGGGGAACACGAGTTACTCTAAAATCGGGCCGCATGATGTGCGTTTTTGCAGGAGATACTGCAGTAGATTTTGTCGGAGCGACCGATAACCGTCGTTCCGCAAGTCGGGCAGCTATGTCCCGGTGTTTGCTTAGAGTTCATTGTAAAAGTAGAATTGATTTACCTGAAGGTAAACAATCTCATCCTTTTTTTTTATAAATGTTCCTGCAGGCTTTCCAGGCCGATTCCGCGCGAACCTTTGAGTAGGATCAGCCGGTCGTGCAACGTATGTGAGTTCAGGTAAGCAAGCGCTTCGGATTTCGTTTCGAAAGCAGGGTACGAAAAATCAGGTGATACCTCACGGAAGTGTCTGCCCACTGTTATCCCTTCGAGTTGTAACTCCCGGCACAACGAAAGAATAGCCCGGTGTTCGGGTTCCGTTTCTGCGCCCAGCTCCAACATATCACCGATGATAAAGAATTTATTTGCATGCTCGATCGCTGCGAAACTCGTAAGCGCAGAACGCATGCTGGAAGGATTCGCATTATAGCAATCGAGGATCAGTGTATTGGCAGCAGTTTTTTTAACCTGCGAACGGTTGTTTTGAGGCACATAGTCCTGCAAGGCTCTCTCCAGTTTTTCCGACGGTACGTTAAAGCGGTAACCAAAGGCGATGGCGGCGAGGTAATTGTAAAAATTGTAATCACCGATCATTTGCATCGAAAGTGCTCCGGAAGTATGAGCTCCCTGAGTATAGGACATATTTATAAAGGGGGAGAGGCCCAGCAGGTTTCCCCGAATGTCGTTATCCGCACCCTTTCCATACGTTATTACACGACTGATACCTGTCGGAAGATGTTGCATGAGTACCGGGTCGTCACCATTCACGATTAGTTCACCTTCGCGCTTTGCAACGCTTCGATAAAGGCCGGTTTTCGTTTGGAGCACACCGTCAAAATTGCCGAATCCCTCCAGGTGGGCTTTACCGATATTCGTAATGATCCCGAAATCCGGTTCGGCGATCTCACACAGTTCTGCGATGTCTCCCGGTTTATTGGCTCCCATTTCAATAATGGCGATCTCATGCGAAGCATCCAGGCGAAGCAGGGTGAGGGGCACGCCAATGTGATTATTGAGGTTGCCCACTGTTGCAAGTGTTTTATAGCTTGCAGAAAGCGCGGCGTGAATGAGTTCCTTCGAACTCGTCTTTCCGTTACTGCCGGTAATGCCGATCACTGGAATGTCAAACTGTCGCCGGTGATGGTGCGCGAGTTGCTGCAAAAAGAGGAGACAGTCGTCTACCAAAAGGATGTTTGGTCCGATTTGATATTCGGGTTCGTCTACAACAGCGTAGCGGGCTCCCTGTGAAAGAGCTTCGGAGGCAAAGGTGTTGCCGTTGAAGTTTTGTCCTTTCAATGCGATAAATAAACAATCCGGATGAATGGTTCGGGTGTCGGTACAAACACCTGAAGTTTCCAGGAAATGAGCATAGAGTTTTTCGGAGACCATGACGACTGTTAAAAGAAAAACCCCACCTGTCAGAGACGGATGGGGTTTGTATCAATGGATTAAATTATCTTTTCTTCTGTTTTTTCTTACCGTAGTTCATACCGGTCGGACTCCCCACACGGTCCATCGCACATCGGAAACCAAGTGCATCGGTAGACTGACGCTCGTCGAGGTAACGACGTTGTGAAGGAGAAAGCCAGTAAGCACGATCTTTCCAGGATCCGCCTTTGTAGACGCGTGAATGATCAGAGATCAGCGTTGTCGGCCAGGAAGTGCGGTCACCAGGCTTCAGCTGACTTCCGTCCAGACCGAATTCCTCGTGCTGATTCTGATACATGATCAGATCCGGGTCGCGAACAGCCTGGTTGATGCCATTCTTAACATCATCATTTGAATAGTAGATCGAACTTTCAATATCACCATCCTCGTAATCGATATAGTCGTCACGGCGATAGTTCAGACGTCCGATGTTCTCTTCCTGCGTTACATTGCGATACTTGAGTTTACCAGGAGTATCGAGAATGTAATCGTTAAATCCTTCACGAAGCATACTGATCACGTCGAACGCATATTCTTCACCATCATCCGAAGTACGAAGTTTGTCTACGAAAATTCCGTCAAAAATCTCATCCTGAACAAGGCGGGATGCATCGATGTCGTATTTTTCATTTTTGAGTTTGATCGCGCGGTCGAGAACATCATTGATCTCGCGAAGCAGTTCGAGTTCTACCGAATCTTTTACGTTTCCATGAGAAACATAGAACGGATCCGGAGCATAACCGCTGCGTGAAGGGTTACGGGAAGCAACATTTGCTGCAACACCGGCCGAAATGATCGTGTCATTCGGATCGTGTTTCTGAGCAGAGATGCGCTGGTAACGAACGCGTTCGAATTCGTTGAGGTATTCTTTCATTCCGTGTACGTCGTACATTACCTGTCCGGTTTTCACTTCTACCGCCCCTTCATTGTTCATGAGTTTGGTTGTAAACACGTTTCCGCGGAACGGGCGGAACTCATCAAAATCTTCAGAGGTCAGCGGACGGTATACATCGAGTACCCATTCCGATACGTTTCCTGCCATGTTGTAGAGACCATAGTCATTCGGCCAGTAGGATTCCACAGGAGCAGTGATGTCGGCACCGTCGTTCAGGTTTCCGGCAACTCCCATGTAGTCACCACGACCACGTACGAAGTTCGCACGGATAGAACCGAGGAATTTATCGTCATCCTGGCGTACCCAGTGACCATCCCACGGGTAAATACGACGCTCGTCGATCAGTTCGGTTCCCGGTTGCAGGTTCCCGATCAGACCGTAAGCTGCGAATTCCCATTCCGCTTCGGTCGGGAGGCGATAGCGCGGAAGCAGGATACCGTCTTCCATACGCACGATGCGTTTTCCGAGTTTTTTACCACTGGCATTGGACGGGTCGAGATCGGTTACACGATCGCGTTCTCCCTCTTCATATTGTCCGGCGAGGTAAGCTTCCGTATTGAAGGTAGCTTCGTCACGCTGGTCCACGTTGTAATCCAGGATTCCTTCACGGATCAGGATGTACTCGTTTACACGATCGGTACGCCACTTGGCATAGTCATTTGCCTGGATCCAGGAAACACCGACAACGGGATAGTCGCGGTAAGCCGGGTGACGCAGGTAATATTCTACGTATTTTTCGTTGTAACCCAACGGAGAACGCCATACGAGCGTGTCCGGAAGAGCGTTTTTATAAACCTGCGGATACGATTCATAAGCGCGGGAGATCCAGTAAAGATACTCGCACCAGTGAAAGTTCGTTACCTCCGTCTGGTCCATATAAAAGGATGAAACCGTAACGCGGGCAGGTCGGTTGTTCCAGTCAAACATGACATCCTGCTCTGTGCGGCCCATGGTAAAGGTACCACCTTCTACAAGCACGAGACCCGGACCGGTTTCCTGGTCCACGTAAGGTACTTTCTGAAAACCGCCGGTGTTCGGGTTGTTATATTCCCAACCGGTTGCTGCCGAACGTTCCCGCCCGCAGGAACTGATGAGCAAAACGCCCATAACAGCAACAGCAAAGTGTCTTAGGAGTTGCATGTGTTTATTTTGATTTTTCATTTTATTCAACTGACAAATTTACACTATTAACGATACGATTGCAAAAAGTTACAATTTTTCTTGCTCATCTAAAAGGACGGGCAGGAAATCGTTCTGAATGTCGGGGACTTCGGACGGCAGTTGAGAT
>CAYMEW010000053.1:0-17640 GCA_964389755.1 uncultured Flavobacteriales bacterium
ATTTATATATTTGCGCCTTTGATTAATTTTATGTCCATGGATTTACAAGTAGTTGCACAGCAATTCGACACGCCGCTTTTCGTGTATGACGCCGATCACATTATCGGTCAGTATCGCAAGCTGAGTACCGCCTTTGACGGGATTCCCGTCAGACTGCACTACGCCATGAAAGCGCTCAATAACTCGAACATCCTGCGCTTGTTGCATCGGGAAGGTGCGGGCATCGACGCTGTTTCGATCGGGGAGATTCACCTGGCACTTCGGGCGGGCTATAAAGCGGACGAGATCATGTATACACCCAACTGTGTCGATTTCTCCGAACTGCGTGAAGCGGCCGAGCTTGGCGTACACATTAACATTGATAACCTGTCAACGCTCGAACGGTTCGGAAACGACTACGGAAGTCAAATTCCGGTCTGTATTCGCATTAATCCGCACATTATGGCAGGCGGTCATTCCAACATTTCCGTCGGACACATCGACTCCAAATTCGGTATTTCCATTCACCAGTTGCGCCATGTACTGCGCATTGCGAAGCACTACGACCTGCACGTGATCGGTTTACACATGCATACGGGCAGCGACATCATCGACCCGGATGTGTTTCTGCGGGGTGCGGAACTCCTCTATGAGGCTGCACACGAATTCCGGGAATTGCAATTCCTCGACTTCGGAAGTGGTTTTAAAGTTGCGTATAAGGACGGAGATATGTTTACGGATATCGAATTGATTGGCAAACGCATCGCGCAGTCTTTCCGCAAATTCTGTAAAACTTACGGGCGAGAACTGGAATTGTGGTTTGAACCCGGAAAATTTATTGTGAGTGAGAGCGGAAAACTACTGGTGCAGGCCACAGTGGTGAAACAAACGACTTCCACGGTGTTTGTCGGGGTAAACAGCGGACAGAATCACCTCATTCGTCCCATGTTCTACAATGCTTATCACCACATCGAAAACCTGAGTAACCCGAACGGGCCGAAAAAACTCTACAGCGTTGTCGGATACATCTGTGAAAGCGATACGCTGGGCTTTGACCGGATGCTGCATGAAGTACGTGAAGGTGATATCCTGGCCATTCACAATTGCGGCGCCTATGCCTTCAGTATGAGTAATAATTACAATGCACGTTTACGTCCCGCCGAAGTACTGATTTATAATAACGAAGCCAAACTGATCCGGAAACGCGAGGTCCTCGAAGACCTTTACCGGAATGAGGTTGAAGTTCCTCTGCCGGAATGCGAACCGGAGCCTGTTGGCGCCGAATAGTCGAAAATACTTTTTGAAATACAGCTTGGGAAAATGGAATCTCATAAGCGTTTCCGAACCGTTCAGGAATTTTAAATAACTGTATTTAAGTTTTTAAGCTGTATGTATTACTTGTTTAAACTGGAATCCTATTCTGGTTTTTAAAATAGAATCACCTCACAGAGCGCCATCGGAATACGTAAATGCATGGGAAATCCCGCCGCTTTAAAGTCGATAATCCTTTTTAACAAGTTCGCACGTAATTCGGGCAGACAGCAGGCATAACGGAATTCCGCCTCCCGGGTGTACGCTTCCTCCCACAAAATACAGTCCGCGTACACGCGAAAAGTTGGCATGCCTGAAGAAGGCGGCCATGCGTTCATTCGAGCTGGCGCCGTAAAGAGCTCCGGCAAAACTACTCGTGCGCGATTCGATGCGCACCGGGTCGAGGTAGTCTTCTTCCATGATTAAGGCCTCGATGTCCGTTTCCAGGATCCGGTTGATCTTATCAATGATAAAACGTCTGGCTTTGATGCGCAGTTCTTCCCAGTCAGCACCGTTTGTATTTGCAGGAACATTGATCATCACGAACCAGTTCTCGCAACCCTCCGGGGCATCCGAAGGTTGTGCCCTGGAACTGATGTGAATGTAAACCGTCGGGTCGGTATGGATTTCACCTGTTTCGAAAATGGCCCGGAATTCCTCCGCGTATTGGTCGGAGAAGAGGATGTTGTGCAGGTCGAGTTTCGGAAACTGACCGCGAATGCCCCAGTAAAAGATAAGTGCGGAACTCGAAGGTTCCTGTGTCAGCGTTCTTTTGCGCGCCTGCGTATTTTTCAGCAAATAGCGATACGCCGGCTTAATGTCCGAATTACAAACGACTACTTCTGTGGGAAAATGCCCCTGTGTACTGTCGACACCCGAGACCTGCCTGCCGTCCTCACAAATGCAGGTAACCGTTGCGTCAGCAATTAACTGAACACCGCGTGCACGCGCTTCTTTGAGCAAAGCCTGCGTGATCGCGTGCATACCGTCTTCCGGGAAAAAGGTTCCGATACCGTGCTCCAGGTGTGGGATGACATTCAGAATTCCAGGTGCGCGATACGGATTCGATCCGTTATACGTCGCGTAGCGATCGAAGATCTGTACCAGTTTCGGGTGTAACAACTTACGGCTGTTCTTGCGGTGCATCGTGGTGAATATTCCGAGTTTCGGGATTGCCAGGATTGCCTTTAGAGTATGGGTTGAAAAGTAAGAGCGCCAGCGATGTAAGGAGCGCTCCATAAAAACCGGCGCCGTCTTTTTGTAGATATACGCGCTGCGATCCAGGTGTTCTTTCAGTTTCTTCGGATCAGTTTGCAATTGCGCGGAAACCTCTCTTACAAGTTTTTCAGGATCGGAAGGAAAGTTCACCTGTGTCCCGTCTTCGAAAAAATAATGACAGGCCGTTTCCCATTTCGTATAGTGAAATGGCGTGTGTTCCAGTAATTCCGTGACGAGGTGCGGCATGGTGAACAGGGAAGGACCCGCATCGAAACGGAAGCCACCCCGCTCAAAGGCACTGAGCTTCCCTCCGAAATAGGCATTTTTCTCAAGTACGGTGACGCGAAAACCTAACCCGGAGAGGCGAATAGCAGCAGCCAGGCCGGCAACACCGCTTCCAACCACTACTGCTGTTTTTTCTGTATTCTTTGCCAATTCTACTGTTAAAGATCTGTGAAAATAACCCCGATAGCACTACTTTGGTTCGCTCCTTGTAAAGAAATTGAAAAAAGCACGCTATGAAAACAAATTTACTTTTTTTAGCAGGACTCTTCTGCCTTTTTTCAGCAAAGGTCCGGGCATCCGAGGTCTTCGTCAGAGTTAATAAAGCCGGTTCCTACTATGCATCTTCCGGCGGTCAGACGCAATACAATCCCTCCAATACCTTTCGTTTCTTTGACCTGGCACCCGGAAACGTTTACCTCCAAATCGCCGATCAGAACAACGGTTCGCTGCTTTATTCCGGAAATCTGACCCTGGGAGCCAATCAACGCCTTGTGGCCGAAATCGATCACTATGGAAGCCTCAGGATCGTACAAACGCTTACGGTATTTCAGCAAAACTGGTATTCCTTTAATGAACAGTACGCTGTTACGAATCAAAACCCGTACGGACCTTATGCTTCGGATATTTCGCTTTTCCTGCAACAGCTCGATAAGGAAAGTATGGACAGTTCCAAACTGCGTTTCGCAAAAAGTTACGTGGATAAAGGCTGGTTTACCGCTACACAAATTGCAGAAATCTGCAAGCGTTTTACCTTCGACAGTAACCGGCTCGACTTTGCCAAACATGCTTATGCTCGCTGCAGCGATCCGCAAAATTATTTTGTATTACGGGAATTTTTTACATTTTCGTCTAACTTTTCGGATCTGCAGGATTTTGTAGATCAGCATTAATAAGAAAAAATATATGAAAGGAAAAGCGATCGGAATCGGGGGAATTTTCTTCAAATTCCGGGAACCTGAAAAAATGCGGAACTGGTACCGCGACGTACTCGGACTCACGCCCAATGATTACGGGGTATTGTTTCGTTTTAACACGACTGAAAATCCGGCTTACCTACAACTGGGAACCTTTGAGCAGTCCTCGGATTATTTCGGAAGTCCGGACCAGCAGGCAATGATCAATTTCCGCGTGGACGACCTCGTTGCTTTACGCGAACGACTCATCCGGGAAGAAGAGCAAATGGTGAATGAAATTGAACGGTATGAATACGGCTTGTTCCTACACATCGAAGACCCCGAGGGAAACCGGATCGAGCTGTGGGAGCCCGTAGATCATTCTTTTTCGCAGGAAGTGTCGGTAGATATGCGTTAAGCCAGTTCCAACTCTTTAAAGAAACGCTCGATATTGGGGTTGTCTTTCAGTTCGGAAGCCCCCAGTATGAGCAAATTCCGGCACTTGTTACGCTCCAGCCAGAGCTGAAACTGGGACAGTGCGACCACCATCGTACCGTTGATGTCAATCTTGTGAACCGGCATGTGCTTCGAATCGAAAAGCTCCCGCAAATCGCTGTATTCCTTCGCAATATTATGGTTCTCGTGAAAAATAACGAGACTATCCGCCTGTTCCATCAGATCTTCGGAGCGCAACTCAACCTCATGTGTGGAAATTCCTTTTTCAGCTGTCCAGTTATTGAGGTAAGCTGCAAAATGATTTCCTTTTTCAATGTATATGTTCTGCAAAATAGTCACTTTGATTCACTAAAAGCAATGCCCGATCACAATAAAATCGGACGGCAAAAATAGCATTTTAAAACAGACTTAATCCTCAAATAGGAAAAAAATAACTTAATTATTTATAACCTAAGATATTCAGATAGTCTTCCGCCGTCTGTTCATTGGAGAAAAGTTCCGTCAGCAATTTCCCGTTCTCATCGCGTTTGATCAGTACGTGTTTGGGTTCCGGGATAAGGCAGTGTTTCAGTCCGCCGAAGCCGCCGATCGTCTCCTGGTAAGCCCCGGTATTGAAAAAACCGAGAAACAACTGTTTCTGCTTATCGAACTTCGGAAGGTAAATCGCATTGGAATGCTGTTCGGAGTTGTAATAATCATCGCTGTCGCAGGTCAGGCCACCCAGTAATACGCGTTCATAATCATCCTGCCAGCGGTTGATCGGCAACATGATGAAGCGCTGGTTGATCGCCCAGGTATCCGGGAGGTTGGTCATGAAAGAACTGTCGATCATATTCCACTTTTCCCGGTCGTTTTGCTGTTTTTGGTGCAATACTGAAAAGATCGCTCCGCCACTTTCCCCGACGGTAAACGATCCGAATTCGGTAAAGATATTCGGCTCCGGAATGTCATTATCCTGGCACACGCGTTTGATCTGCGTCAGGATTTCACGGACCATATAGGCATAATCGAAATCAAAGGCAAGCGATTTTTTGATCGGGAAGCCGCCGCCGATGTTGAGCGAGTCGAGTGAAGGACAGATCTTTTTCAAATCCGAGTAGATGCGCAAACACTTCGTGAGTTCGTTCCAGTAATACGACGTATCGTTAATGCCGGTATTGATGAAAAAGTGCAGCATCTTCACTTTCACGCGCGGGTTATCCTGCAAAATAGCTTTGTAGAACGGCACTATCTCGCGGTAACGGATGCCGAGACGCGAGGTGTAAAATTCGAACTTCGGTTCTTCTTCGGAAGCGATCCGGATGCCGACATTCAATTCCTTTTCGGTCGCCGCGATCAGGTCCTGCAATTCATTCGTATTATCCACAACCGGAATCACATTCAGCTTGCCTTCGTCGATAAGCGACGCAATATTTCGGATATACTTGTCGGGTTTGAAGCCGTTGCAGATCACGAAACGGCCGTCCTGTAGTTTTCCCTTCTCGTACAGGTTTCGAACAATGTCAATGTCGAAGGCCGAAGACGTTTCGATGTGTACATCGTTCTTCAGTACTTCATCCAGTACAAACGAAAAGTGCGAACTCTTCGTGCAATACGAATAATAATAATTCCCGGTGTACCCGAGGTTGTTCATCGATTCGCGAAACCAACCCTTTGCCCGTTGAATATTGTTTGATATCTGCGGGAGGTAATTGAATTTTAACGGCGTTCCATACTCCTCGATGAGGCGCATGAGGTCAATTCCGTGAAAAAAGAGTCGATCCTCGCGCAGGTTGAATTCATCCTGTGGAAAATCAAAAGTCTGGTCGATCAGATCTATGTACTTCGTTCTCATTCCTGAATATCGGCTTTCCTTTAATCGTTCAATAGTGTTTCTGCCTTTTCCGGCGGACGCGCCACCACGGCTTTTCCTTTATATACTACGATCGGGCGCTCGATAAGTTTCGGGTACCGGTGCAACGCCGCGATCCATTCATCTTCTGAAAGTTCCTTTCCTTTAAATTCGGACTTGTAAATATCCTCGTTCTTTCTCACGAGTTCTTCGGCCCGCATACCGAGCATCTTCAATAATTCGCGCAACTCCGCTTCGGAAGGCGGGTTGTCCAGGTAACGCATTTCCCTGTAAGCCATTCCTTTTTCGTCCAGAAGGACCAGGCATTGCCGGCTTTTGGAGCAACGCGGATTGTGATAAACGCGGATCGGATCAGCTGCCATAGGTCATCAGGTAAGATTTGAGAAAATCGTTGATGTCTCCGTCCATGACGGCATCCACATTGGTGCTTTCGTGTGCGGTCCGGACGTCTTTCACCAGTTTATACGGGTGCATGACGTAATTGCGGATTTGCGAACCCCATTCGATCTTTTTCTTGCTCGCTTCGATCTCGTTCCGTTTTTCCATACGTGCCCGGTATTCGAGTTCGTAAAGTTGCGAGCGAAGCAATTGCATGGCTTTTTCTTTGTTGGCAAGCTGTGAACGCGATTCGGAGTTTTCAATAACGATCCCGGACGGTGCGTGCCTGAGTCGTACGGCTGTTTCCACCTTATTCACGTTTTGTCCGCCGGCTCCTCCCGAACGGAAGGTGTCCCAGGTGATGTCTGCCGGGTTGATCGTAATTTCGATACTGTCGTCGATGAGCGGATACACATAAACGGATGCGAAGGAAGTATGTCGCTTGGCGTTGGAGTCGAAGGGTGAGATCCGTACCAGGCGATGCACGCCGTTTTCACCTTTCAGGTATCCAAAGGCAAATTCTCCTTCAAATTCGAGTGTAACGGTTTTAATGCCGGCCACGTCCCCCTCCTGGTAGTTCAGTTCGGTAATCTTGTACCCGTTCTTTTGTCCCCACATCAGGTACATGCGCATGAGCATCGATGCCCAGTCGCAGCTTTCTGTTCCACCGGCACCGGCAGTTACCTGCAACACGGCACTCAGTGAATCTTCCTCACCGGAAAGCATGTTTTTCAGTTCGAGTTCTTCCAGGTCTTTGAGCAGGCGGGCATAGTGTGCGTCGACTTCTTCCTCGTTGTCGTCGCCTTCGCGGTTAAATTCGATCAGTACTTCGAGGTCTTCGAACGCCGTTTTGAGCGAATCGTAGGCTTCCACCCATTGACGGAGCGAGCGGATCTGTTTCATCTGGGTTTCTGCAGCCTTCGCATCATTCCAGAAATCAGGGTCCTGCGTTTTGAGTTCCTCTTCTTTCAGCTGCATCCGTTTCTCCGGGATCTTCAGATAATTTTCGATCGCCTCGATGCGCTGCTTTGTTTCTTTTGCCTGCTCTTGATTCACCATGTCTCCGCAAAATTAGTCAAAGATCACAAACTGCCGTAAAACAATATTTGAGGACTTCACAATTTCCTGATCTAAAAATTATAAATTTGCTGCAAAATCGATAAAAAATGAATGTACCTGAGAATTTGAAATACACGAAGGATCACGAATGGGTGAGTGTGGAAGGCGATGTGGCAACGATCGGGATCACTGATTTTGCGCAGGGAGAGCTGGGTGACATTGTTTACGTGGAGATCGAAACGGTAGGAGACGAACTCGACCGGGAAGAAGTATTCGGTTCGGTGGAAGCCGTAAAGACGGTATCCGATCTGTTCATGCCCGTATCCGGTGAAATCCTCGAATTTAATGAAGAACTCGAGTCCGCACCTGAAACAGTAAACTCCGATCCTTACGGAAAAGGATGGATGATCCGTGTCAAACTCAGCGATACATCACAACTGGATTCTTTAATGGATGCAGCCGCTTATAAGGAAATGATCGGCTAATTCCGTACCGAGGATCACTCCCGATGAATCTGAGACTATACCTGTTGTCCGGTTTTTGGACATTGATGCTCGTTATTCTGTTGCTTTCCCCCAAATCGGAGGCGCGCACCATGTATATCGGCTCCATTCCGCTTGATCCCGTCGTGCATTTTGCACTCTTTGCGGGTTTCACGCACTTTTGGATGAGCGCACTCAAGAAGCAGCGCCGTTCGAATTACGCTTTTCGGAATGCGGCGATGCTCGTTTGCATCACAGGGATCGTTCTCGCCATACTGCTTGAGTTTCTTCAACTGGCTTTGGGTACCGGACGGGACTTCCAGTTCTCGGACATCATCTGCAACCTGCTGGGTGTGTATGCGGGCTGGCAATTATTCCGTCTGATCTATCGATCCTGCTGTTGAACTTTTGGTATGTTAATTGGTACAGGTCTTCGAAACAATTACTATATTTACCCTATAATTTGATCGCATCATGGAAATTAAAAAGAGTAAAGAAGCGAACACAAACAACCTGAGGGCACCGATCTTCCTCATTGGTCTGTTGTTCATTTCGAGCGTCGTTCTCGCCTCTTTTTCCTATTCCGTAAAGGAAAAGGGAGGTGACGATGCCAATCGGGCGAAGCGTTCTACTGCTGTCACATTCCAGGAAGAAGCCCCTATTGAGGAGCCGCCACCACCACCGGATGAGCAGCCGCAAATCGACGTTCCGCCGCCACCGCAGGAGGACATTGAAATCGAAGAGAACCGGGAAGAGCCACCACCCGTGGTTACTGCGCCCCCGACTCCGCCGCCGGTACCGGTAGGTCCGAAAGACACACCGCCGCCGCCGGAAATCATTGACTTCCCGGATAAAGAAGCATCTTTCCCGGGCGGTGCCGCTGCAATGGCACGCTGGATCCAGGAAAATGTACAATACCCCGAAACTTCCCGTGAAATGGGAGATCAGGGTAAGGTATATGTACAGTTCGTGGTTGAAACCGACGGTTCTGTGACCAACGTACAGGTAATCCGTTCGGTAAGCCCGGAACTCGACAAGGAAGCCAAGCGCGTGGTACGCAACATGCCGAACTGGGATGCCGGCGAGTCAAATGCGAAAAAGGTACGTACGCGCGTACGTCTCCCGATCAACTTTACATTGAATTAATGATCTTTTGAATCATACACATAAAAAAATCCCCGGCTCAAACCGGGGATTTTTTGTATCCTGTAATTTCGTTAATAGCCGGATCCCGAGCCTCCGATGTTCTCAATCGGGTGCCAGGTCGTTTTGATCTCCTGGAAGGCGCTGATGTAATGCAGACCCTGCGTAGCGGATTCGGACCAGTTCTCTTTATAAAAATGCGTTCTTTTCAGGTTTGAAACGGACTCTTTCCCGATCAACTTTATAAGCGATTCGTCTTCGCCATCATAAGCAATAGCGTTGACGTCCATGTGTGACGCCAGGGTTTTCAGTGTCTCGCTTCGGTCACCGGTCAGTATATTCACCACACCGCCGGGTACATCTGAACTATTCAGCACCTCTGCAAAAGTGATCGCGGAAAGCGGTTTGCTTTCAGAGGCCAGTACCACGGCCGTATTTCCTCCGGCAATGACCGGTGCCAGTAATGAAACGAGTCCGAGTAAAGCTGTGTTTTCGTCCGCACAGATGCCCACAACACCGGTTGGTTCGGGAACCGAAAAGTTAAAATGCGAACTGGCAACGGGGTTTACGGATCCGATCACTTGCTGGTACTTGTCGCACCAGCCGGCGTAATATACCAGCCGGTCAATGCTTTTTTCCACTTCCGAAAGCGCCTCTGTTTCCGAAGAACCCTGCTTTTTGATTTCTTCGACGAATTGCGCACTTCGTCCTTCCAGCATTTCCGCGATCCGATACAGGATCTGTGAACGATTGAAGGCAGCGCGAGCGGACCACGGACCGAATGCTTTCCGTGCAGCCACAACTGCATTCCGCACGTCCTTCCGAGATGCCAGGCAAATGCTTCCGAGTTCATCACCATTCCGGTTCGTCGGTGTATAGTAACGTCCGGACTCAGTTCGCGGGAATTGTCCGCCGATATATAATTTATACGTTTTCAAAACTGCAATTCTTGTCATGTCCTTTATTTTAGATAAGCCTCGAGGCCATGCAGGCCGCCTTCTCTTCCGAAACCGGATTCTTTGTAACCTCCGAAAGGCGAGGCCGGATCGAATTTATTGTAGGTATTGGCCCAAACCACGCCGGCACGCAATTTACTTCCCAGGTTGAAAATTCGGGAGCCTTTGTCTGTCCACACGCCGGCTGCAAGTCCGTAGGGGGAATTGTTCGCTTTCTGAATGACTTCATCCACGGTTCGGAAGGTCTGAATGGTGAGCACCGGGCCAAAAATTTCTTCCTGGGCGATCACGCTCGACTGCGCCACATCAGTAAACAGAGTGGGGCGGCAGTAATATCCTTTCCCGGGAAGTGCGCAGTCAGGCTGGTACATTTCGGCGCCTTCCTGCTTTCCGAGTTCAATGTAGCGCTCGATTGTCTGAAGCTGTTCTTTCGAATTGATCGCACCGATATCGGTATTTTTATCCATCGGATCGCCGATATAGAGCGACTGCATGCGCTGTTTGAGTTTCCGGATCACTGTATCGGCAACCGATTCTTCCACGAAAAGCCGGGAACCGGCACAGCAAACGTGCCCCTGGTTAAAAAAGATTCCGTTTACGATTCCTTCGACGGCCTGGTCGATCGGTGCATCGGCAAGGATGATGTTCGCGGACTTACCGCCGAGTTCGAGCGTTGCTTTTTTAGCCGTTCCGGCAATGCTCTCGCGAATCTTTTTACCGACCTGCGTAGAACCGGTGAAAGCGATCTTATCGACATCCGGATGTTGCACCAGTGCGGCGCCCGTATCTCCGTGTCCGGTGACGATGTTCACCACGCCCGCCGGTAAACCCGATTCCCGGATAATTTCAGCCAGTTTAAGCGCAGTAAGCGGAGTGGTTTCCGCCGGTTTTAAAACGACTGTATTTCCCGTTGCAAGCGCCGGAGCTATTTTCCAGGCGGCCATGAGCAGGGGAAAATTCCAGGGAATGATCTGCCCGGCCACACCCATCGGTTTGAGTTCCCGGGCGGGAAAGGCATATTCCAGTTTGTCTGCCCAGCCTGCATAATAGAAAAAGTGATTGCATGCGAGCGGAACGTCTACATCGCGCGATTCACGAATGGTCTTACCGGCGTCCAGTGATTCGATCACTGCGAGTTCGCGGGCGCGTTCCTGCATGATCCGTGCGATGCGATATATGTATTTTCCACGCTCGGCACCTGACAATGCAGACCAGGGACCAAATGCTTTACGCGCTGCTTTTACGGCGCGATCGATATCTTTTTCGTTCCCGTAAGCCACTTCGGCCAACACTTCTTCATTCGCCGGGTTAATGCTTTTAAAATAATTTCCGGAAGCCGGTTTTACGAACTCTCCATCTATAAAGAGGTCGTAACGTTTCTGCAAACGGATATGCGAAGTACTTTCCGGTGCGGGAGCATAATCCCAGCGGGAAGTTGTTTTGTCAAGTTTTTTCTTTGCCATTTCTACAACTCTTTAATCGATCGAAAAATAGTCGGACGACTGATAAATACCGGTTTTCGTTTTCAGGATCTGCATCAGCACATCATTGGCGAGGCTACTGGCTCCAAAGCGGAACCAATCATTGTTCAGCCATTTTTCACCGAGCACTTCTTTTACCATGACGAGGTAATGCAGCGCCAGTTTGGAGTTCGAAATGCCGCCCGCGGGTTTCATCCCGATCATTTCACCGGTATTATCGTAATGATCGCGAATCGCCATCAACATCGTATAGGTTACCGGCATTGTTGCGGCCGGCTGAATTTTCCCGGTCGAAGTTTTGATGAAATCGGCACCTGCGGCTATCGCCAGATCGGATGCCCTGCGCACGTTGTCAAGCGTAACCAGTTCACCGGTTTCCAGGATCACTTTAAGGCGACTTTTTCCGCAAACTTCTTTTATGGCTGCAATTTCATCGAATACATACGCGTATTCGCCGGAAAGAAATTTTCCGCGGGAAATAACCATGTCAATCTCATCTGCGCCTTCCTCCACGGCAAAGCGTGTATCGTCCAGTTTGACCTGTAACGGAGCCTGTCCAGACGGAAAAGCCGTGGAAACCGAAGCCACTTTTACCGGCGAATCTTTCAATTGTGATTTCGCTATGCGCACCATTGAAGGATACACACATACTGCTGCAACCGTCGGAAGGTCCGGGGAAAGGTCGTGCAGGTGTTGCGCTTTGTAGCACATTTGTCGGACTTTTCCGGGCGTATCTTTTCCTTCCAGCGTCGTAAGATCGATCATATTGAGCGCCATTTTCAGGCCCTGCATTTTTGCTTCGTTCTTAATGCTTCGTGTCTGGAAACGGGCCACGCGTTCTTCCACGCCCACTTTGTCCACTGCCGGACTGTTCAGCAGGCGCACATCAAATGCGGATATGTTGTTTTTTTGCATACGCGTTTTTGACTGTACAATAATAAAGTTCAAAGATAAAAATAAATGACTGGCCGGCGTGCGGCACTTGTAAGGCATAAAAAAACCCGCCGTTTGGCGGGTAGTTCGTTAAAGTTGTCCGTCCGAGTGATAGGTTCCGTTCTTATACACCTTCACTTTGAGCAGAATACCATCTTTATCGTATTCGTACACTTTTCCATCCCAGAGCTGGCCATTTTTGAATTGGCCGTCCTGCCAGATTTCTTTGTTCGAATTGTAGACTTTATTATAGCCGTTGGGCTGGAATTTTACACCGAGCGTTTCCGGTTGAGTCACTTTCGGAGCCGCTTCTTTCGGGGTCGCCGTATTGATCCGTACAGGCGGGTTCACCATATCGCGCTGCACACTTTTTACAACCTTTCCGTTACTGTCGTAATCGATCTCTTCCTTGATATCGCCGTTCTCGTAGTAGCGGTACGCTTTACCGACCGGTTTTCCGTCTACCGCCGTGTATTCGAATTGCTTTTGACCGTTGGAATAATAGTGTACGATCTTTCCTTTTTCCTTTCCGTTGAGGTCGTAAAACCCGGCATAGATCAATTGTCCGTTCTCATCGAATCTTTTGAGTGAGTCGTGATACGCGTTCTTTTCAAAAACACCGATCTCTTTCGGTACTCCGTTCGCGTGGTATTTGATAAATTCTCCCTGTGGGCGGTGATTGTGATATTCGCCTTTCAGTTTCGGGGTAATGCCGTCGTTGTAATACTTGATCCAGAAACCTTCTTTGCGGTCGTCGACATAGGTTCCTTCTTCGACTTTCCCATTTGCAGGATAACCTTCGTTCGGGCGATCCTTACCACGGTACACCCATTTCCCTTGTTTTCTACCCTGCTGATCCGTTTTATTTTCATCCTGATCAAGGCCAGGAACGGCTTTGAACGAATAACAAGTAGTAATGGAGGAAATGATCAAAAAACTTAATATAAAATCTTTCACCATTTCAAAAAGTTAGTTTTTCATGTTTAGCGTTACTGCAATGTACAATTTTTTTCGAATACGGATTCCGGACATAATATCAATTTCGCCAAACATCAACTTTTTATCGATGTAAACATTATATCTGTCCATCAATCAGGCATTTTAGCGGGATCAACATTTTCGAGCATTACTTTTACCATTTTAGTCAAATCGTACTCCGGGTTCCAGTTCCAATCCTGTTTTGCAGCAGAATCATCAATCGAATCGGGCCAGCTGTCGGCGATCTGTTGCCTGAAATCGGGCTCATACTTAATCGTGAAATCCGGTTTTAGTGCTGTAATCTCTTTCGCCAGTTCAGCAGGTGTAAAACTAATCCCGCCCAGGTTATACGCCGTTCTTACAGAAAGGTTTCCGGCTGGCGCTTCCATTAATTCGATTGTTGCGCGAATGGCATCTTCCATGAACATCATCGGCAGGGCAGTGTCCGATTTCAGGAAGGACGTATAGTTCCCGTTTTTCAGCGCATGGTAAAATATATCTACTGCATAGTCGGTGGTTCCGCCGCCGGGCAGGCTCGTATAGGAAATGAGACCGGGGTAACGGATACTGCGCACATCCACGCCGTATTTGTTGTGGTAATACTGGCACCATCCCTCGCCGCTCTGTTTGGAGATTCCATAAACGGTAGTAGGCTCCATAATGGTGTGCTGCGGCGTGTTTTCAGCGGGTGTTGTCGGTCCGAAAACGGCAATGGAGCTGGGCCAGAAAATTTTCTTCAGGTGACCTTCTTTGCCAAGGTCGAGGATCGTAAACAGACCTTCCATGTTCAGTTTCCAGGCGAAAGCCGGATTTTTCTCGGCTGTGGCCGAAAGCAGCGCGGCAAGGAGGTAGACTTCTGTAATCTTCGCAGAAATAATGTAATCGCGCACTTTATCGCGATCGAGTACGTCCAGCGATACGTAATTATAACCTTTCAATGCGTCCGGTTCCTGCTCTTTGAGGTCGGAGGCGATGACATTTTCTTTTCCGAAACGGCGTGCCAGTTCAACGGTGAGTTCCGTCCCGATCTGTCCGCCGGCACCGATTATCAGTATCTTCTTCATTTTCTTGCTTACGAAATTACGGCGGTAAAGATAAAAATGATTCGGAATTCAGCACGAACCGGATTTCCATCAAAAATCGAATTAGTATTTGTATATTTGTGAAACGGTCAATCGTTTGAAACCGTTATTCCACGTGCGAAAAACAACGTTTATGTGGCAAAATCTGCTTATTTTAAAGAAGTATCTCATAAAACGGAATCCGGAATGAACATTGCGCTCCGGAAAAACCTTTATTAGATAACTAAAACTTTTGAATATATGCCATTTTATTATAAACTCGGAAAGATACCGCACAAGCGGCATACTGTTTTTGCGAAAGAACAGGGCGGCATTCACTACGAGCAACTTTTCGGTACGGAAGGATTTCACGGGTTTTCATCCCTGCTTTATCACGTACACCGTCCGACCATGGTTCGTTCCGTATCTGAACCGCGGGACATTTCTCCCAAAGCGGCTGTCGACCATAACATTACCTCGCGGATGCTGGACGGTTTTAAAGTGCCGGCAAAAGATGACTTCCTGGAGAGCCGCATCACCGTGCTTTTTAACAATGATCTGAACCTTTCACTGGCTGCTCCGCGCAAGTCGATGCGTGATTACTTCTATAAGAACGCAGACTCGGACGAAGTAATCTTTGTGCACCGCGGAAGCGGAAAGCTGCGAACGCTACTCGGGAACATCCGTTTCGGTTCTGGCGATTACCTCGTGATTCCGCGGGGTATGATCTACCAGTTCGAATTTGATTCGGAGGACAACCGCCTGCTGGTGGTCGAATCTTTCTCACCGGTTGTAACGCCGAAGCGCTACCGCAACAATTTCGGTCAGTTGCTGGAGCATTCTCCGTTTTGCGAACGCGATTTTCGCGGGCCTGAAGAACTGGAAACGCACGATGAAAAAGGCGATTTCCTGATTCGGATCAAGAAGGAAAATCATTTGCACGAACTGGTTTACGCATCGCACCCGTTTGACGTGGTTGGCTGGGACGGTTACAATTTCCCCTATGCGTTTAATATCAAGGATTTTGAACCGATCACCGGGCGCGTGCATCAGCCGCCTCCCGTACACCAGACCTTCGAAGCGCACAACTTCGTGATCTGTTCATTCTGCCCGCGACTTTACGATTACCATCCCCAGTCGATCCCGGCGCCCTACAATCACAGTAACATCGATTCGGATGAAGTGCTGTATTACGTGGACGGTGACTTCATGAGCCGGAATCACGTCGAAAAAGGCTACATTTCGCTGCATCCGGGAGGAATTCCCCACGGACCACACCCGGGAGCATATGAACGCAGTATCGGTCAGAAGGAAACGATCGAGTTGGCAGTGATGGTAGATACATTCAAACCCTTAAAAATTACCCAGGAAGCGCTTGATATCCAGGATCCGGATTACTTTACTTCCTGGCTCGAAAAATAATTTAAAACGAAATTGATATGTCAGAATTAAAAAATGTAGAATACGGCCTTGATAAAATTTTCGAAGGCGCACAGGACTTTTTACCGCTCCTCGGAACGGATTATGTTGAGTTTTACGTGGGAAATGCCAAGCAGGCTGCACACTATTACAAGACTGCATTCGGGTTTCAGTCGCATGCCTACGCAGGACTCGAAACAGGTGTAAAAGATCGCGCATCTTACGTTTTGAAGCAGGATAAGATCCGCATCGTGCTCACCACGGCGCTCAACAGTGAGTCTCCGATCGGCGAACATGTTAAAAAGCACGGTGACGGTGTAAAGGTCGTGGCCCTGTGGGTGGAAGACGCGCGAAAATCTTTTGAAGAAACGGTCAAGCGCGGCGCGAAGCCGTTTATGGAGCCGACGGTTGAAAAGGACGAGCACGGCGAAGTGGTTCGCTCCGGAATTTACACGTATGGCGAAACGGTACACATGTTCGTGGAACGTAAGAACTACAAAGGACCGTTCCTCCCGGGTTACAAGACCTGGAAATCGGATTACAACCCGGAACCGACCGGACTTAAATTCATCGACCACATGGTTGGAAACGTGGGATGGAACCAAATGGATGTTTGGGTTAAGTGGTACGAAGAAGTTATGGGCTTTGTGAATTTCCTGTCGTTCGACGACAAACAGATCCACACCGAATACTCCGCATTGATGAGTAAGGTAATGAGTAACGGAAACGGACGTATTAAGTTCCCGATCAACGAACCTGCAGAAGGTAAGAAACGTTCACAGATCGAAGAATACCTCGACTTTTACGAAAGTCCGGGCGTGCAACACATTGCCGTGGCAACCGACGACATCGTTAAAACGGTTGCTGATCTTAAATCGCGCGGTGTGGAATTCCTCACGCCTCCGCCGCAGGCTTATTACGATGCCATTCCGGAACGATTAGGAAAGCATATTGACACGTTCAAAGAGGACATTAAGCAATTGCAGGACCTTTCGATCATGATCGATTCCGATGAGGAAGGATACCTGCTTCAAATCTTTACGAAGCCGGTTGAAGACCGTCCGACGCTCTTTTTTGAAATCATCCAGCGCATGGGTGCCCGCGGATTTGGCGCAGGTAACTTTAAAGCATTGTTCGAGTCGATCGAGCGGGAACAGGAACTGCGCGGCACGCTCTAATTATAAAGAAAAAAGCAAAACTCTCAGGCTCGTCGAAGGACGGGCCTTTTTTGTTTTGTGATTGACGATGCGATTTAACGCATGCGTTCTTTTTTACTCAGAATACGAACTCTTGTTACCTGCGGAATGACAAATCTCTGTGATCGTTTCCATTCGAAATACACTGCTTTAATAAGTTAGTTGGATAATCGAAAAGCGAATCCGCCTGCCGAAATCAGGTTCCCCAACCGTTAAAAACGGCTATTCCCGCTGCCTGAACTTTCGCTCTTGTTGCCTCCTTTCCCTGCGACTCATTGAGTATATTGGTCCGGATGCATTGAATACCGGATCACAGACATAACGCTCGTAAAAGCCCGGCCGGTTCTCCTGCACTTTCACGTGTCTTGTGACATGCAAAATACCATCCGGCGAAAGGGTGTAGGAGAAGTGATAGCACTTCAAACGGTAACGCGTTCCCTGAATTTCTACACCGGTAACGGAGTTCAGGTCAAAGCCTCTTTTGATGAGTTCGTCTTTGTGAATGTGCATGAACTTCGCTTCGCGCATCAGTCCTTCGAGCAGGGTTAGGTTGCGTAGCA
>CAYMEW010000054.1:0-16610 GCA_964389755.1 uncultured Flavobacteriales bacterium
AACTCATCAAAAGAGGCTTTGACCTGAACTCCGTTACCGGAGTAGAAATTCAGGGAACGCGTTACCGTTTGAGGTGCTATCACTTCTCCTACACCCTTTCGCCGGATGGTATTTTGCATGTCACAAGACACATGAAAGTGCAGGAGAACCGACCGGGCTTTTACGAGCGTTATGTCTGCGATCCGGTGCTCGGTGTATCCAGACCAGAATCCTCACTGAGTCGCAGGGAAAGGAGGCAGCAAGAACGAAAGTTCAGGCAGCGAGAATAGCCGTTTTTAACCGCTATTCCCACTACAGCGAGGTTCGAATGATTCAGAATAAACCATTTTTAATGGTGCGGGAGATCTGCAATATACGTTACATGCCGTATTGAAGCAACTCCGTTTCGACAATAGCTTTGCTACAAAAAAAGCGATGAAAACAAAATTACTTACCTGGTGCTTCGTGCTGATAACGCTTGGAACCACCTACTCACAGACAAATTACATCTCGAAAGAGACGATCCATCAGATTTCGAATAAGGCCGAACGTGGCTACCTGGGCAAGGTCGAAACGAACGATAAAACCCGCGAGATCAAACTGTACTTCGTCACAAAAGTAAAGTCGAAAAAGATCAAAGTCGAAACCTATGTATTCGATTACGACCTGAACTTCGTTTCCACATTTAAAGAAGAGTTCGAAAACGGCAAAGAGGTCAAGGCAAAATTTTCCTGGTTCAACTTCCGCAACTCGGATTACGAAACCTATTACGGTGTTACCGCCGACCCGAACCTGACAGGCACACTTGTTTTTCGCCAGAAACAGATCACTTCCTATTTCTCCTGGTTTACAGGAGGATATAAAACCTCGATCAAAACGCTCGACAAGATGAAGCCGAAAGGGGACGACGGGAAAAAGTATCGCTATGTGACGCACTTCGATAATAACCAAACAGGAGAAGTACTGGCTATCGTAACTCCCAAAGACAACCGTGACTTTGACCGGGCCAACACCGAGTACAGTATTATGCGCGTGGACGCAGACCTGAATATTAAGAGCAATGAGAAAATTCCTTTCACACATCCGCAGT
This sequence comes from uncultured Flavobacteriales bacterium, assembly GCA_964389755.1. GTDB lineage: Bacteria > Bacteroidota > Bacteroidia > Flavobacteriales_D > Crocinitomicaceae > JBBSUQ01. The sequence goes on from CAYMEW010000054.1 coordinate 1,070, forward strand.
ACCTGATCTACCAGGGACCCGTACAACAGGAAGGTTACTCAGCCGACGGTTTATACGACGGTGACTACGTCATGGTATTTGCGCCTATGAGCATGAGCGGTATCAAAAACGAAGATCCGAACGGAACGAATTACACCTATGTGCGCATCACACAGGATGGAAAAGTAAAGGAGATCACCCAATTTGAAACCAAAGCAACAAAGTGGCGCATCGAAGGAATTTACGAAACGAACGGTACCGTCTATGCCTATGGACCGGGGAAAAGGATGAAAAATCCGAAGGACGGTTACGGAAACTACAAAGTCTATGATCCGAATGGCATGGAAAAAGGATTCGACAATTTCCAGATGGCGGCGTTCAAAAACGGGAAAGTCGTATTTATCAATGCTCCGAACATCGACGAAATGGAAGGTAAAACCGTGGCTCCGGAAGGACAGAAAAAAGCGAAGCACTATGACGGCGGACGCATCAAAGTAACCGGGATCACTTCCTGCCCCAATGGTGATTTACTCGTTCAGGCGCAAATGGCCAATGTGAATTTCGTAAGTAAAGAAACGATCTTTAAAGACTTTATGGTATTCCAGTTTTCCGGCTCCGGCGAATTAAAACGATTATTCAGCATCGATTCACCGGCCAAATCCGGACTCGTCGCAGCTACCGATCCGCTCGCATCACCGGCGGCATACGTTTCCGAAACACAGATCATCCCGGGTAATGATCCCGATTATGTGTACTGGATGACGGGGCTCGTAACACGGGTAGATGTGGTTGAAAGCAAAGATTACGAATACTTCGGATACGTGGAAGTTACCCGCACTTACACACCACGCGAACAACTGATCATTTCGCGCATCAACCTGAAAACAGGAACCATGGAACCCGTGGCAGCGGCAGGCGACGGGCAAAAGGGAAATAAAGAGTTCTTTCTCATGCCAAATAACCGTTACACAACCTTTAATAACGGAACACGCATGCTGATTCTGGGAGAAGACAGGAGTTCGTTCAGCCTTTTCGGAAAAGGTAACAACTATATCTACCTCGGCTCACTCGACTTTAAACAAATGTAAGGTCAAACGTCCTGAAGAAAGGTGACATTCCCCGGGATTGTCACCTTTTTTATTTTCAGTTCGTTTGCTGTTAATACATACTAAATATTTTACTTTTCAGTAAATTAATTTACTTTTGCACTCTGAAAACCCGCAAGGACAGTTCCTGTAAACCGTCGCCTGCGTTAATTAAACTTTTATGGCTCAGGATATTTTTGATAAAATCAGAAAAAACAGAGGACCGATCGGTCAGTACTCCAAAGGTGTCCACGGATACTTTACCTTCCCGAAACTGGAAGGTGAACTCGGAAACAAAATGGTTTTCCGCGGAAAAGAGTGCCTGGTTTGGTCGATCAATAACTACCTCGGGCTCGCCAATCACCCGGAAGTACGTGAAGCCGACCGCAAAGCGGCCGAAGAATACGGCCTCGCCTACCCGATGGGCGCCCGAATGATGACGGGACAAACGATCGAGCACGAAAAACTGGAAAACGAACTGGCCGATTTCATGGGCAAAGAAGATTCCATTCTCCTCAACTTCGGTTACCAGGGAATGGTTTCAGCAATCGATTGCCTCGTGGATCGCAACGATATTATTGTATACGATAGTGAATCTCACGCCTGCATCCTCGACGGAATGCGCCTGCACACCGGGAAACGCTTCGTATTTCAGCACAACGACATGGACAGCTTCGACAAGCAGATGAAGCATGCCACGAAACTGTCGCAACAAACCGGTGGAGGTATTCTCGTGATCACAGAAGGCGTTTTCGGAATGGCCGGAGACCAGGGAAAACTCAAGGAGATCGTGGAATTCCGTAAATCCGGAAAATACAATTTCCGACTTTTCGTGGATGATGCGCACGGCTTCGGTACACTTGGCAAAACTGGTCAGGGTACCGGCGAAGAGCAGGGCGTACAATCCGAGATTGACATCTACTTCGGTACTTTTGCCAAATCCATGGCGTCGATCGGTGGTTTCCTCGCAGGTGAAGAAAGCATCGTGGAATTCTTCCGTTACAACATGCGTTCACAAATGTTTGCCAAAGCTCTCCCGATGACAATCACGATCGGTGCACGCAAACGCCTCGAACTGCTTCGCACACGTCCCGAACTGAAGAACAAACTCGGTGAAATCGCTTCGGCACTGCAGGAAGGACTCAAAAAAGCCGGTTTTGACATCGGGAAAACGAATTCACCGGTTACTCCCGTGTTTATGAAGGGAAACCTGGCAGAAGCAACGAACCTGACCTTCGACCTGCGTGAGAATTACAACATCTTCTGTTCGATTGTGATCTACCCGGTAGTTCCGAAAGATACGATCATGCTCCGCCTGATCCCGACGGCTGCTCACACGCTTGATGATGTAAGCTATACGATCGAAACCTTCAAAAAACTGAAGGAAAAACTCGATGCCGGTGCTTATAAGGCTGAAGAACTGGCTGCCGTTGAAACAGACGATAAGCGAAACCTGAAATAATTCATTTTCAAAATAAAAATAGAAACGCCCGTTTTTGCGGGCGTTTTTCGTTTATAGCCGTTTCCGAACCGTTAAGATACTGGTATCATTTTTGGAGTTATCCCGGAAAATAGTAAGTTTGAAAACAATTATTGACATTCTATGAAGAAATTTAGCGTTTCGATCGGCCTTTTAATCCTGGCAACCCTCCCTGCATGTGACGTGCTGGAATCTGCGGCAAATACCGTATCCACCAATACCACGCAACCCGCACTTACAAACGCGGAAGTCGTTTCCGGGCTCCGTGAAGCACTCGAAGTGGGAATTCGGAATTCGGTAGACCTGACAGCCGTTACCAACGGATTCCTCGAAAATTCCGCCATCCGTTTGCCTTTCCCGCCCGATGCGGCCAAAGTGAAAGAAAAAGCCATCGACTGGGGACTGGAAGGACAGGTCGAAAAATTCGAGACGACGCTCAATCGTGCTGCAGAAGAAGCTGCCAAAGAAGCGCTGCCCATCTTTCTCAGCGCCATTCGAAACATGAGTATCCAGGACGGGTTTCAGATCCTCAACGGTGGAAACGGCGCAGCAACGAATTACCTGAAACAACAAACAACCCAACAACTCATAACGGCTTTTCGTCCGAAAGTAGATGAAGCCATCAACAAGGTTAAACTCACCGAATACTGGAACCCGATCATCACCAAATACAATTCGGCAATGACCTTTACCGGCGGTGAGAAGATCAACCCGGACTTAACGGAATACGTGACGCTCAAAGCCATCGACGGACTTTTCTACATGGTCGAAAAAGAAGAAAATAAAATCCGCCAGGACCCGGCGGCACGCGTAACGGACATTCTCAAAAAGGTCTTCGGAAACGTCGGTCACTAACAATAATATTGTACCTTTGAAAGGTGTTCCTCCGGGAGCACCTTTTTCATTTTACAAAAAACCGATCTATGCAATTTCCGGCTTCCGAACTGGTACTCAACGCTAAAAACCGTGTCTATCACCTCGATATTGCACCCGGCGAACTCGCAACGGATATCCTGCTGGTTGGTGATCAGGATCGTGTGGCCCTGATTTCTGCATTCTTTGACGAAGTAGAATTCCGTTCCAAACATCGGGAATTCGTTTCTGCAACCGGTACCTATCGCGGGAAACGGATCTCGGTACTTTCTACCGGTATCGGTACGGATAATATCGACATTGTCATCAACGAACTGGACGCTCTCTTTAACATTGACCTCGAAAAACGCGAGGAAAAACCGGAAAAAACAAGCCTTAACCTCATCCGCATCGGCACCTGCGGCATCCTGCAACCTGAAATTGCTGTGCACAGCTTCCTGCTTTCTTCCTATGCATTCGGGCTCGACAACGTTGCTCATTTTTACGAAACCGCCTTTGAAAAGGATGAACTGGAACTGGCAGAAACGCTTCGTGAACATTTGGATCTCCCGGAAAATATTCGTCCGTACGCCGTAAAAGCATCGGAAGACCTTTTTCGAATATTATCCGGTGAACAGACAAATCCCGGGATTACAGTAACGAGCAGCGGTTTTTACGGTCCGCAGGGACGACAGCTACGCCTTTCGAATACCACGCAGAACCTGAACGAAAAACTGGGATCTTTCCGGGGTTCCAACGATTTGAAAGTACTGAACTTTGAAATGGAGAGCAGTGCCCTTTTTGCACTTGGGAAAGCGCTCGGACATTCCTGCATAACCATTTGCCTAGGAGTGGCCAACCGCCCTAAAATGGAATTTTCAAAGGGTTATAACGACTCCATGACCGAACTCGCGCAATACGTACTTGATCGCATTGTGAACTAATTAATGTCCGGGGACAGGCCGGTAGATCGTAAAATGCCCCTTCACGACCGTCGCAGGTCGAAACGTACCCAGCCCGACGCGTTTACCCGTTGATTCCGTATTTTGCTGCGCCAGTACGTAGGTTCCCTGTTCCGGAACTTCATATACGATAGCCGTGTGATGATACATCAGTTCGACATAGGTGGACGCACCTTCCTTGTAACTCGTCTTCACCTTTTCAAACTGGATAATATCTCCGGGGAATACACATTCCGTCTCCGGATTTATGGCTCTACCGAAACGGAGTTGACCATCCCAGGAAGCACCGGTCTCATTTAATACAAGCGCAGCTAAATCCCAACACTCTCCGCGTCCCACCTTCTTCCCCATCTGCTTTTCCGTAAGGTCGAGAATTTGCCGGTTCAGTGACGGAATTTCATCACCGCAGTCGTTCGGATACCGAAAGGAAAGTCCTGTAAAGAGAACGAGTAAGACAACGATTGATTTTTTGAGACGCATCATATTATCAGGCTTTAACGCAAAAAACACCTCAAAAATTGCACCGTTATTAATGATCAAAAATCGTGCTTACGAAACATGGCCGTTTCAATAAAAAACGTATTTTTAAATCTATAATTTAAACCTCTTGATCATGAAAATTAACCTTCAAAACACAATTCCAAAACTCGTAAGCCCGAAATTCATACCGCTTGGACAACGCGCCAATCGCGTCGAACTGCTCAGGGACAGCCGCTACCTCCGAAAACTCAATTATGAACTGAAAGGACCCGTACGTGGAGTTTGGGGAACGCTCGGCTGGGAAGATGACTCCCCTTTTTACCTCGACGGCACGCTTGAGTGTTCAAAGACCGGGAATACCGAAGAAGGAATGTATGCCGCACATGAGGCTCATTCCCTCACACAACGCGAGATCAACGACCTGAAGATGGTCAATCCGCATCTTTCCGAAGCAAAAGGCACGGTGCAGGAACGCTATCTCAACTTTGACAAGGTGGATTTCAACCTGCCGGAAGTGTTCAATCCATTGGAATTGCCGCGACTTCGACTCACGCTTTTCTTGCAACCGGACGAGGGCGCGCTCGTCTATTATCAACATAGTCAAAAGGGAAACTACAGCGATGAGGACGCGCTGTTCGAATACGTAATGTACACCCGGGAATCGGAACCGGACCGCGACCGGCTCACCTATTATTTTGCTGTCGAACCCAAACACATTCTCGTTCCCGTGGATGAAGCAGCCAACCTTTACCGGGAGTCGGATGAAGAAACTGGTCTTAGTTTCATTATCAAAATATTAACCTTTAAACAGAAGGAAGCCCGGGAACAGGAGATCTACTCGGAATCGTTAAAAACGCTTAATCAACATGTTTTGCTTCGTGCCGAACCCGGAAACGTACTCTACAACCTCGTGGGTGAGAAAAAATACGACCTGCTCCTCTTTGATCCGCTGACCGCCGGCGGCGCCACGGCTTACCCCGATCCCGAAGATGCCGGCACACTGCTCGGAGGACGCTTCGTATCGCTTGAATCGGCTGCGCAACTCGATCAACATGCGCGTACGCTCCTGTTAATCCACGGTACGTTTGTAAATACCGCGAAATCATATCACGGGTTGATGCTGCGAAAGGGAACAAACGGAGAATCTTTTTCCTTTTTGCAACACCTCATCGACAGCGGGCAGTTCGAACAGATCATTGCGCTCGATCACCCGACGATCTCACACGATGCCGGTCAAAACGTGGAATGGTTGCGAAACAGGCTGAATCACCTCGGTGTTTCTTTCAGTAAACCGCTAAACATCGTAACCAGCAGCCGGGGCGCACTCGTTGCCGAATACATGGCATCTGACAAGAAATGTGCTCCCTTTTTCACGATTGAGCGTATCCTGATGTTCTCCGCGGGAAACGGCTGCGGATACTTTCGACTCGGAACAAAGATCGCCCGCGGATTAAGTATCTGGAAAAATACGGTTTCCGGTCCGGCAGCCAAATTGATCCTGGCCATTGCGCAACTTTCCGCCGAATGGTTCCTGAAACAGCCGGGCTGCGTTCTCATGAATGAAGATCAACCTGTTCTCGGAGAGATCCTCTCGAAAAAACCGCTGAATCCCGCTTTGCGCTATCGCTGCGTGATCTCAGACTGGGACAAATGCCTGGTAGCCGACGAAAAATGGCTCAAACGCATCGGTAAAACTTCCCTCGATGTGGTTATCCGGATCGCTTTGGGCAAACAACACGACTGGGTGATCGGTTACGACAGGCAACAACTGATACCGCAGGGATCTCAAAATGCGGGCAACATACAATTGCATTGCATCCATGGACGATACATGGACCTCGACTTTGTAAAGGATACGGATTGCAACCTCATTTCGGACCCGCATTACCTCATCGAACAATACTTCAGGGAAGATGCCGTGGTGTAATGATTACGACGACGACGCACCCGCCGGGTTTTCAGTTCCTGCAAATACCCAGAATTTCTGACCGGCGAAATTAAAAACGGCACTTGTTCCCGTCGCTGCGATAAATGCCCAGAAATAGGGATGTGGGATAGCTGTGAGGTAATTTTCCATCACGAAAAGCGCCAGGGAATTAATGCCAACGTTCAGCAAGAGCGAAATACCGTAGAGGAACAGGAATTTGAACAGGCGCACGCGCGACCGGTTGTTCTGTTTCCACGTCCAGCGTTTATTAAAACTATAGGTCACAAAAAAGCCGCAAATAAACGACAATGTTTTAGCAGGGACTTCATTATCGAGACCGAACAGGCGTTCAGGGAAAACCGCAAGCAGGGCGTAGTAAACTGCGAGGTCAACGAGCACGGCGAGCATCCCGATAATCGTGAATTTGATCAACTGCTTCTTTAAAGGGGTCATGTTTTTCATGTGGATGCCGCTTGAGCCGAACGGTAAAAATATAAAATTCCCCGTAATACAATGGAAGACTTCCATAACTCAGCCCGCCAGAGCGAAAAATCAGTCCCTTGAAACGGCGTGGATCTTGCGCAGAATGAATTTTCTGAATAATACGGAGCAGGCGATCAGTACTACGATCACGATGAGCGGTACCGGGTGTTCGGTAAACTGCTTCCATGCAGAAACCACAATGGCAATGCCGCACATAATCACCCCGAGCAGCGGAATGAACCGGAAACCGGCCTTTTCTTTGAAAGCGATCAGGTTGACGGTACCGAAAGTTATCAGGAAAATGAGACTCGCTGCATCCACGAGCGATCCGAGCGAACCGATCACCGAAAGAACGGCTGCAACCCCGGCGATTCCCAAAATAGAGTAATAGGCAATATTCGAATTGTTCTCTTTGGAAAAAACCGGCGGCAGATCTTTTCCTTTGGAAACCTTTTCCATTAGGCGACCGGTGGAAAACAAAGTGGCGTTAATAGCTGATCCTGTCGAAAAAGCCGCTGCAATTACAACGAGTACCAGTCCGGTGATACCGAATGCCTTTTTCCCTACCGCCAAAAGAGCCGTTTCTTTCTGCTGAACAAGCTTATCCGCTCCTACGATCATGGTGGAACCAAGGGGCACGACAATGTAGATCAGGGTTACCGCGATCACAGCGGAAATAAGTACGCGCGGCAGATTCTTGCGCCTGTTCCGAATATCTGTATAGTCGTAAGAAAGCAACTGGAATCCTTCATAAGCCATAAAAATAGTGGCCGCACCGATCATGGCGTGATACCATTCCTTGCTTTGAACTCCTTCCGTAAGCTGTGCTTTATCCCAGTCCGTCAGTCCGAATACGGCCAGCCCGAGCAGAATGAACAAATTCCCCCAAACGGTAATGATCTCCACGCGGGAAGAATCTCCGACTCCCCGCAGGTTGACCAACGCCAGTATCGCGATTGCCACGAATGCAAGTGCGCGCGGAAACCAGCTGCCCCAGTTGAACACATGCGCCACGTAATGACCGAAAGTAAAAGCATAGACCGAAATCGTGAGCACATATCCGAGAATAAGTACCCAGGAAAGGCTCGCAGCAAGCCCTTTATGACCGATCTCCTTCAAAAAGTCGTAGACTCCGCCATTCTTTTGATACTTCAGCGAGAGACAACTGTAACTGTAAGCGGACATCAGGGCGATCATGCCGGCAATCGTGAAACTCAGCCATGCCCACTGTGCAGCCGATCCGATTACAACACCCAGAACAGAGAAAATACCTCCGCCGACCATTCCTCCAACAGCCATGGACCAGGTGGCATTCAAACTCATTTTTTCGTTTTCAGGCATTTTTGGTTTTTTCTCAAAAATAATGGTTTAGAATGCCCGTATTCAATGAAAAAGGGGTTTTTAAGTTTTTATAACATTCAGGATCGCTGACGCTTCCGGCGACGTTGATACCTCCCGAGAAAAAGCCCGAGCCCGAGAAGGATCAGTGTTAAAGGCCAGGCGTAAACGAGTGCGAGCAGGAAAAGTATCAAACCGTTCCAACCCGTTCTGAGTGCCTTTACAAAAATGTTGGAGCCGCCGGCATCCGGCGTGTAAAAAGTGACTTCCAGCGTGCAAAAGAAACCTGGTTCTGCAGGTAACGCAGTCGTCCTTCAATCGATTCGATCTCCGTGCGCAATTCCCCGCCCTGCTTCTCGATCTCGAGAATATCCTTGACCGAATTGGCCTTATCAAGCAGGGACAGGTAACGCATTTCGAGTGCTTTTTTGGTCTTCAGGCGCGCTTCCACATCGAGGTATTCTTCCGTGACATCCTCCACGTGTATGCGCCGATAATCCACTTCCCCGCTCTCCGGAACAAGGTCTTTTAAAACCGCATCGAACCGGTCCTCCGGAACGCGAATTTCCAGGGTCGTCCCCTGCTCGCTTTCATTTGCAAACGATTCGTCGGAAGAAATATATCCACCGTTCTCACGAACAAGTTTTACAATGTCGGCATGCGTTTGCCGGATCCGATCGGTTTCGAAACGGATAGTTCCCGTCCGGATCAGTTTCCGCGAATCACTTTCGGGTTTTTGTTTCTGGCGGTTAAAAGCCATCGGACCGGCGGAATTTTCAGTTGACTTACTTTCCGTGGCCTGCTGACAACTAACGAACAGGAGTAAAAGAATTCCGAAAAAGGGGTAGTTGAGTTTCATACATTTCTTTTCAATGGTATATACTTAACGCGATGCGGGATCAGAGGTTACGCATTTTCAAATAATCGCCGGCAGCATACAAATAATCGGGATCTGCTTACGGCTGCTGAAAACACACTTTTTACCACGCGCAGGAAACGCATTTTTGTCCTAAATCATTTATCCCATGAAACGCATCATTTCCTTTTTCCTGCTCATTTTTTCGGGTCTTGCCCTGTTTCAGTCCTGCGGTTCCGGCCACCCGGAGATCATTCAGGTCGATCCCGGCTTCCGGGAATACATTTCCGCTTACACCTCAGGTATGATCTCCCGGAAGTCACCCATTCGCATCGAACTAAACGAACCGGTCAAAGGCCTGGAACAGCAATCTTCGGAAGAACTCGCTGCTTATTTTGAAGTGGAACCTGCTGTAAAGGGAACCGTTGTCGCAGTCAGCGATCGCATCATCGATTTTATACCGGATGAAATGTTACCCGTAAACCATTTCTTTACCGCAACCCTCCGGCTCGGTGAATTACGCAGCGTAAAGGACGGATTTGAGGATTTCCGCTTCCAGTTCGCCACCTACGAACAAAAAGTGAACGTCGAACTCGAAGGACTGCGCAATTATTACACCTTCGACATTGTCAATCAGCAATTGAGAGGATCCATCTCCACAACGGACGCGGAGGACAGTACACTTCTGAAAAAAATAGTGAAAGTAACGCTCGACGGCAAAACGCTTCCCTGTCATTTCGACCGCTTCTACGGCGATCACAATGTACGTTTCGTGGTCGATAGCATTCGACGCGGCGAAAAAGCAAAAAAACTGGTCGTATCCTGGGACGGAACACCCATTCATTCGTTTTCGGCAGGACAGGAAGAGATCGAGGTGCCGGCACTGGGCGATTTTACGGTTGAACGTGTAGACGTAAGCCAGGGGGAAAACCAGGAGATCGCGCTGACCTTTAGCGAACCGATCGAACCGACACAGGACCTGCAGGGAATCATCACCTTGTCAGGCAGCGACAAACTAAGCTGGCAGATCGACCGGAATGTCGTAACACTCTTTCTCAACGAATACATCGAAGGTACGCACAAGTTGCAGGTATCACGCGGAATTCACAACATCGCAGGCTTTCCGATGAATGAGGCCTGGTCCGAAGAATTAGAATTAAAAGCACCTTTCCCGCAATTGCGCATTCGTGGAAACGGAACGATCCTTCCGAACTCTCAGGGACTCATATTTCCGTTCGAGGCGATTGCACTCAAAGCCGTGGACGTTCGCGTAATCCGGATCTACGAACACAACGTTCACCATTTCCTGCAAACCAACGACCTAAACGGCAGCGACGAACTCACGCGCTTCGGAAAAGTGATCGCGAAAAAGAAACTGGACCTTTCCGCTGACAAAAGTAAGAACCTGCGCCAGTGGAACACCCATGTGATCGACCTCGGTAAACTCATCAATACGGAACCCGGAGCGATCTATGAAGTGGCGCTCGACTTCAGACAATCTTATGCACTTTGTGATTGTGCCGATTCCGCGGAGGTTTCAGACGAAAACGACTATGGAACATCGAATGGAGAAAGCTGGAGTGAACAAAACTGGCATCCATACGGATTCAATGGCTTTGAAACCTGGCATTCCTATTACGATGAAGACGAGGATCCCTGCGAATCAGGATATTACTATGGAAAAGCGGTGAAACGGAACATCCTCGCATCGGATATCGGTATGATCTTCAAACTGGATGAAGATAAACGGGCGCACGTGTTCCTCTCGGACATGGTCACCACGCAGCCTGTCAGCGGAGCCGACGTCTATTTTTACGACTACACGAAAAACCAGGTCGGGCACGTCAAAAGTGATGCGCAGGGAATGGCTTCGCTGCAACTTCGGCAAAAGCCTTTCCTGATGGTGGCGCATAAAGGCAAGCAACGCGGATACCTGAAACTGACCGACGGGCTCGTCAACTCGCTCAGTAAATTCGATGTATCCGGGGAACCGGTACAGGATGGCGTCAAAGGATTTATTTACGGGGAACGCGGAGTATGGCGACCCGGCGACTCACTCTTCATCACCTTTATGCTACAGGATAACGAACACAGCCTTCCGGCAGAACATCCCGTCAGTTTCGAATTGAGCGACCCCTCCGGCAATGTACTCTACAAAACCAGCACCACGCATCACGTAAACGGAGTCTACGACTTCCGGACGCGCACCGCCGATGAAGCACCTACCGGCAATTACCAGGCACGCGTAAAAGTAGGTAACAAGCAATTCAGTAAATCCCTGCGCATCGAGACCATCAAACCGAACCGGCTGAAGATCCGCCTCGAAAAGGACTCGGAAAAGGGAAAGGATCGGTACAAACTACACTCCGAATGGCTGCATGGCGCAAACGCAGGGAACCTGAAAGCCACCGTAAGCGAAGAACTCGTTCCGCTACGTACGGTTTTCAAAGGATATGAACAGTATCAATTCGATTCCCCGGTTCGCAGGACTCAATCCGATCAGTCCACCATTTTCCAGGGAACACTCGACAGTACCGGTACTGCCATTTTCGAACGCCCACAATCACAATTTAAAGAAGCAGCCGGGATGCTCCAGGCACGATACCTCACCCGCGTTTATGAAAAAAGTGGCAACTTCAGTATCGACCGGACCACGCTCAGCCATTCCCCGTACAAAGCATACCTCGGCTTAAGCGTTCCGAACGGTTCGGTCTATGACGAAACACTGGAAACCGGCTCCACGCACTGGTTCGACGTCATACGACTCGACGAATCCGGGAAATTATTGTCCGACAATGCGAGTGCCAACGTGCGCATCTACAAACTCGACTGGAACTGGTGGTACGACAGCGGAAAAGACGATATGAGCCAGTTTACGGCCAGGAATAGTTCCCTGCTCGTCAAAGACACAAGCATTACGCTCCAAAAAGGGAAAGGACGTTTTCCGCTGCGCATTGTTTATCCGCAATACGGACAATACCTCGTGCTTGTTACCGATGCAAAAGGCGGACACCAGACGGGAAGCGTCGTACACGTCGACTGGCCTTACTGGAGCAGAAGCAATCGCAGCGACAACGAATTCGCCAAGATGCTCTCGTTTGCAACTGACAAACAAAGCTATAACAAAGGGGAGAATATCCGGATCAGTTTCCCTTCACCTTCGGCAGGTCGCGCCCTGATAACCGTCGAGAACGGCAGAAAAGTATTACAAAAAATCTGGATCTCCACGAAAAAGGGTGAAACCACCTACTCGCTTCCCGCCACCGGGGAAATGGCGCCGAACATTTACCTGCATGTCACGCTCATCCAGGCGCATCACAACACCGTAAACGACCTGCCCATTCGCATGTATGGCGTTTTGCCGATCCGTGTGGATGACCCGTCTAACCACCTGCATCCGCAACTGCGTATGAAAGAACAACTGAAACCCGAAAGCCGGGAAACAATCACCGTCAGCGAACAAAACGGACGCGCAATGACCTATACGCTGGCCGTGGTAGACGACGGGCTGCTAGACCTCACAGGCTACCGCACACCCGATCCCTGGCATACATTCTATGCGAAAGAAGCACTTGGCGTCAAAACATGGGACATGTACGACTATGTCATAGGGGCATACAGCGGAAAACTCAACAATTTGCTGAGTCCGGGTGGCGATGCCGAAGCAATTACCGGGAACGGACCGAAAGCGAACCGCTTCAAACCGATGGTTCGTTTCCTGGGCCCCTTCTCCCTGCCCGCAGGAAGCAAACGCAGCCACGCGATCGACATCCCGAATTACGTCGGCTCGGTACGTGTGATGGTGGTCGCACGGCAGGATGACGCCTACGGAGAAACGAGCCGCAGCGTTCCGGTTAAAAAGCCGCTCATGCTCCTGGCAACCCTTCCACGCGTACTCGGTCCGGGAGAAGAGTTCCAGTTGCCCGTAGACGTTTTCGCACTCGAAAAATTTGTGAAGGACGTGCGGGTGGAAGTAGAAAGCAACGAGTTCTTTGAACTGGTCGGGCCGAAAACATTGGAAGTGCATTTTAATGAACCCGGAGATAAACTCGTTTACTTCAACTACCGCGTTAAAAAAGCGATCGGGACCGGAAAGTTCACCATTCGCGCCGCAGCCGGCAAAGAAAGAGCACAGGAACAAATCGAGATCGACGTACGCCCGCCGAATCCGACCGTCAGGGAAATACAACACTATGAACTGGCTGCAGGTGAAAGTACACGGATTCCCGTAACATTTGACGGTTACCACGGAAGCAACCGCGCGCTGGCGGAGATCTCCACGCTTCCCGGTATCGACCTTGAGAAAAGGCTCAAATACCTCATCGAATACCCGCATGGCTGTGTGGAACAAACGACAAGCGCCGTATTTCCGCAATTGTACCTGGCGCGACTCAGTAAGATCACCGACCGCCAACAAAAAGAGATCGAAAAGCACATCCGTGCCGGCATACGCCGCCTACAGCAATTTCAGACGCACAGTGGCGGCTTCAGCTACTGGCCCGGAGAGGGACGTGTTTCGGAATGGGGAACAAACTACGCGGGACACTTTCTGCTCGAAGCGGAACTCGCCGGATACGACCTCCCCGGAAATCTCAAGTCGCGTTGGGTTCATTACCAGCAGGAGCAGGCACGAAGCTGGTATCCCGAAAACACATCCGACGACGGTGAAGAACTGACGCAGGCGTATCGTCTTTACCTGCTTGCCCTGAATCATACACCTGAAACCGGTGCGATGAACAGGCTGCGTGAGCAACCCGGCCTGTCCACTGCGGCACGCTGGAGACTGGCCTGCGCCTATTCCTTCAACGGGCAGCGCGATGTCGCTCAGAAACTCATTGCCGGGATTTCCATACACGTGAATTCCTACCGGGAATTATCCGGAACCTTTGGAAGCTCATTCCGTGATGAGGCCATGATACTTGAAGCACTCAGCATACTCGACGAACGGAAAAAAGCGGCGGATGTACTGCGTTCGCTAAGTACACAATTGCGTTCGGACCAATGGCTGAGCACCCAGGAAACTGCCTATGCGCTGCTCGCCGTCGCGCGATATACAGGCAATGAAGATGCATCCGTCAGTGTTCCGTACAACTGGAGTTTCAATGGCGGAGCCGGACAGGATGGCCGCGCAAATGCGAAGATCGGAACGATCGAACTGGCGGAGACGAAGCAAAAGTCTAATTACTTAACGATACGCAATAACGGGAAAACGCGTCTTTACGTGGCCGTAACTACCGAAAAGATTCCGATAGAGAACAACATGAAAGCAGAAGCCTCCGGACTTTCAGTGCAGCTTAGCTACGAAACCACCGACGGAAAACCGCTCAATGTGGAAAAACTCAGCCAGGGAACGGAATTCGTGGCAATCGTCAAGGTTCACAACCTGAGTAATCGGGAACTTTATGAAGAACTGGCGCTACAGCAGGTCTTCGCTTCCGGCTGGGAGATCGTCAATGAAAGAATGGGTGGAAATACGGCTAATAATGTACGTTACCAGGACATTCGTGACGATCGCGTACTGAGTTATTACCAGCTTGCTCCTAACGAAACACGAGAGATCAGGGTACTTCTTCATGCAACCTATGCCGGGAAGTTCTACCTGCCGGGAATTTACACCGAAGCCATGTACGACCATCGCATTAGGGCCTCGCTCGCCGGAAAATGGATCGTGGTGAAGCCCGACTAACCACCCCGGGGCCGGAACCTGTCCGACAAATCGCACAGTTGAAAAGTTTCGGCCCCCTTTTACCGACAATTCGCCATCTGAGCGGAATTACCCCCTCTGCTGCAACTCCATAACCGCCACTCCGAAGCAATCCGCATGTACTTTGCGCCGCGCTTCAGTGTAGGCCATTGGGTACCCGCTGTACGCCGTTCCGCCAAAATTTCTGGTTGTCTGACGACCAACGGGAGGAGTTTTCAGAAATTTTAGGAACAAGTACCCAAGCGGGTAATGGCTGCAACGTAGCGCTAGACTTTTTTGCCTACTTTTTTTGCCCCGGAAAAAAAGAAAAATGCAAACACTTTATTTTAAGAAAAACCGTTCTTTCGAAGCCCTTATGCTTTAACTACAATCCCTCCCTCTGTATCTCCCTCGGA
>CAYMEW010000055.1:0-14748 GCA_964389755.1 uncultured Flavobacteriales bacterium
GATTCGGACAAGGTAAAAGTTCTGCGGAACTGCATGCGTT
The DNA here is from genome assembly GCA_964389755.1 of uncultured Flavobacteriales bacterium. Classification (GTDB taxonomy): domain Bacteria; phylum Bacteroidota; class Bacteroidia; order Flavobacteriales_D; family Crocinitomicaceae; genus JBBSUQ01. The sequence continues at coordinate 41 of CAYMEW010000055.1, forward strand.
GGGTCCCGGCAGCTTTCACTGAAGCGCGGTGCAAAGTACACGCGGATTGCTTCGGAATGGCGGTTATGGTGGATATCGAGTTTTCGCAAAGTGGGATTGCGTATGTGCGTTTGTGTTGGACTGGTTTTAGGTTGTTTGTTTGCTCTCCCTCGTGAGCCTGCCTGTCGGCAGACAGGGGAGATACAGAGGGAGGGGATTTGCTCTTAATGCGTAAGTGCTTCGAAAGATCGCTTATTGTTTCCTCCCCCTTTCTCCCCCTCAAGCGGGGGAATTGTTCGGAATTGCATGTTAAGCCGGAATATGGCAGATGTATTTGCATTCGTTTAACACGGCCCTTACGCGTGCGGACAGGTATACACGCGCGCAATACACTGTTATCCAGAACACTGACAAAAGCCATTATACTGCCTGTATTAACTGAATCCTACCGTTTGGTAACATTAACTTAAACTAAGTATAATTCCGATTTAACGGCCTTTGGAAAGGGCTGCCCTACTTTTGCCTCAGAATTAAAACAACAAAAAGAAATGAAAAAGCAGGCTTTAAAAACAATCGCTTTGACAGTACTGATCGGAGGATCGATTGTAACCATGTCTTCATGTAAGAAAGAAGGTTGTACGGATCCTTCCGCAACCAACTACAACGAAGACGCGAAGAAAGATGACGGTTCATGTACGTATGAGGAAACTCCGACGGACGCGAACAGTGTAACGAAATCCGGTACAATCTCATCAAACGAAACATGGACGGCAGACAAGATCTGGATCCTTGACGGAAAAGTAGTAGTTGCAGACGGTGTAACACTGACTATCGAACCGGGAACGATTGTGAAAGGTAAAGAAGGACAGGAATCACTTGCATCGGCACTCGTTGTTTCACGCGGTGGTAAACTGATGGCGGAAGGAACAGCTTCCAAGCCGATCATCTTCACTTCCATCCTCGATAACATCCAGATCGGAGAGCAGGTTGGAACAAACCTTGCACGCACAGACAACCAGAAATGGGGTGGTGTGGTGATCCTCGGGAAAGCTCCTATCTCTGCTCAAAGCGGTGATACAGAGTCTAACATCGAAGGTATTCCGGTTAGCGCTGGTTACGGTCTTTACGGTGGTTCTAACGCTACGGATAACTCCGGAACGCTCAAGTATGTTTCTATCCGTCACGGAGGTATCTCTATCGGTGAAGGAAACGAGCTGAACGGTCTTACACTCGGTGGTGTAGGTTCAGGAACAACTGTTGATCACGTGGAAGTTTACGCAACGCTTGACGATGGTATCGAGTTCTTCGGTGGAACTGTAAACCCGACAAACATCCTGATCTACTTCCAGGGAGATGACGGTCTTGACATCGACCAGAACTACGCCGGTACGATCGACGGATTCATGGTAATCCACGGAGACGGTGTTGCAACTGACAAAGGACTCGAAGTTGACGGTCCGGAGGGAACGACAAACGTAAACGGTATGTTCACACTGCGTAACGGTCTTGTTAAGTCACTCGGAACAGAAGGTGCTGCAGCAGACTTCAAAGATAAAGCACAGGGAACGATCGAGAACGTAACATTCGATTACTCTTCTATGGGTGGTTCGGTGATCAAGATCCGTGCTTCTTACGACGATGCTAACGGATGTGCTTCACTGACTGACGCACTCACACACCTGCTCGGAGGAACACTGACATTCACAAACAGCAAATGGGGAGCAACTGCACCGCTTGTTTACACAGGTGTTACAGCTTGTAGCGGATCGGTATCTGCTGACCAGACTGCTGCTGAAGCAATGTTCACAGAAGGAGCAGGAAGTACAATCACAACTTCAGGATTCGCATGGACATGTGCATCACTGCGCGGACAACTTTAATCGCGCATAAAAAATAAACTTGCAAGTATGCCCTGGACGGTCTTTATGACTGTTCAGGGTAAACTTCTTTAGGTAAAAAAACAATATACAACAAACGAAATGACTCGATTATTTCTACTGATTTTGGGAGTACTGGCAACAACATACTCCGTTTTTAGCCAGGAAAAAGGATTTCTCCGCGGAAATGTTGTCGACGGAGACAACGGGGAAGGACTCTTCGGCGCAAAGATCACGCTACAGGATAACCCTACCGTGGGTGCGCTTACCGACTTTGACGGTAATTACTCCCTCCCGCTCGCACCGGGAACCTATACCTTTAAACTTTCCGCGCAGATGATGGACGACCAGGTTTTCGAAAACATTGTGATCGTAGCCGGTGAAACGACCATTCTAAACGCCACCATGTTCCCGAAAGAACTCGGGGTCGTAAACGTTACCGCAAAAGCAAAACGCGACGGGGAAGTAGGCCTGCTCCTCGAACGCAAGAATGCCGATAAGGTACTGGACGGGATGACCTCGCAAACGTTCTCCAAGAACGGGGACGGTGACCTTTCGGGCGCCATGAAACGCGTGCCGGGTGTAACCATCCAGAAAAACAATGTATTCGTTCGCGGACTCGGTGACCGGTACACGCAAACCACGCTGAACGGACTTGTGATCCCGGGCCTCGACCCGGACCGTAACTCCGTACAGATGGACATTTTCCCGACAAGCCTGCTCGAGAACGTGGCTGTCTACAAAACAGCGTCGCCGGAACTTTACGGAGATTTCACCGGCGGACTGGTGGACATCGTGACCAAGAAGTTCCCGGAAAAGAAAACAACGCAGTTCAGCCTCGGCATCGGTTACAATCCGGCCATGCAGTTCAACAAGGATTTCATCCTGTACAACCGTGGAAACCTGGACTGGACCGGTTTTGACGACGGATCGCGCAAATTGCCGTTCAATCCGCGTACCCCCATTCCGGACGAGGTGCTGGTAGACCCGAAACTTCAGAAGCTGACCAGTTCATTCAACCCGCAACTCGGTGTTAAAAGCAAGACTGCGCTTCCGAACGGATCTTTCGGTTTCCTTCACGGGAATCAACTCAATTTTAAAGAAGGAAAAGGAGGAACTTTCGGGTATAACTTTGTATTGAACTATTCGAACGAATTCCTCTTTTACAAGGGCTTCGAATCGAACGATTACCTCAAGAACACGGATAAGAGCGTTACCACGCTGACGCGTTTCGTGACTCGCAAAGGAGATGTGGGTACCAACCGCGTACTCTGGAGTGCGCTCGGAACGGCATCCTACAAAAAGGGAACAAATGCCTACCAGCTGACCCTGCTGCGCTCGCAAAGTGGTGAATCTACAGCTTCTTACCGCATGAACCAGGACTACAACCAGAACGTTTCCACGCTCGTTGAAAATGTACTGACATATTCTCAGCGAAGCCTGACGACAGGTATGCTCTCCGGAACACACCGTATCGGGAAAACACGGGTAAGCTGGTCGAACGCACTTTCCAAGTCGCGCGTATATGACCCGGACTTCCGGGAGACGCGTATTTCTGTTACCGACGGAGATACAAGTCTTGCCACCGGAAGCGGTGCAGGTATCGACCGGTTCTGGCGGGATCTGAACGAACTGAACGAAGCGTTTAAGGTAGACTTTGACATTCCGATCGCGGACAGCGGAAAATGGATGTTGAAGACCGGTGCTGCCGGAACGATGAAATGGCGGGATTTTTCGGTTTATTCGTTTAAGATCCGCCGCAACGATATCAGTAACATCGAGATCGATCCGGACTGGTGGTTACAGCCTGACAACATCTGGTCTTCGGACCCCAACAGCCCGAACTACCGCAACGGAACCTTCGTGATCGGGAACTACCAGCCGGCGAATACTTACGAAGCGCGCCAAAATGTTTATGCAGCTTATGCGGCACTGAGTCATCCGCTGGGGAACTTTATCAAGCTCAACTATGGTGTTCGCGTGGAAAAAGCAGCGATGTACTACTCCGGGCAGAACAACGACGGTTCGAAAAAATTCCGCGATTCCCTGACGCTGGACAATTTCAACGTACTTCCTTCGGCGAACATCAAGTTCGAACTGAACGATACGATGAGCATTCGAATCGGGGCGAGCCAGTCGGTGGCCAGACCAACCTTCCGGGAAAAATCGATCGCGCAGATCTACGACCCGCTGACGAAGCGTACGTTCAACGGGAACATTAACCTGCGCCAGACGAACATCTACAACTTCGACCTGCGTTACGAATGGTACCTGAGCCCGATGGAGCTGATCTCCGTTTCCGGTTTCTACAAGCGTTTCGACGGACACATTGAAATGGTATCTTTCGTAACCTCACCGAGTAACCTTACGCCGCGTAACTCCGGTTTCGCGAGCCTGTTGGGTGCAGAGGTCGAACTGCGAAAGTCATTTGTAAAGGAAAAGCGTTCGGCCTTCTGGAGCAAGTTCTTCCTGAATGCAAACGTTTCGCTGGTACAGTCGCGCGTGGATCTGCACAGCATTTACGTGGACGACCAGGGGCAAACGGAATACGATATGCGCAAGAACAACCTGCGCGAAGGTGAGACACTGAAAGATTACCGTCCGATGGCCGGGCAATCGCCTTATACGGTCAACGCCGGACTTTCTTACGAGGACCAGGAGAAAGGGACAAGCATCGCGCTGAACTACAACGTTCAGGGAACGCAGCTTACGATCATTTCCTCCGGGCGCGTACCGGACGTATACACGGATCCGTTCCACAGCCTGAACCTGAACGCGAGTCAAAAGTTCGGGAAAGAGCAGCGTTCGAAGCTGACGCTGGGTGTGAACAACCTGCTGAACGACCGTTATGCGCTGGTGTATCGTTCTTACGGTTCCGAATGGCAAAACTATGTTGCCTACAAACCGGGGATCGAATTTAACCTGAAGTACAGTTTTACTTTTTAAATTATGGTTTTAAGGGAAGCCGTCTGCCTGTGAGGTGGACGGCTTTTTTATGCCATGTTTATTCGACCGGTCAGGAAACCGGGACAGCGTTGCGTTCGAGTTTACCATCGGGTTAAGTGTGAGCGATTTGTTTACCTAATCAGGATTCGAACGTAAACTTATAGCCCACTCCCTTGACGGTTTTAATGTACTTCTCCCCGATCTTTTCGCGGAGTTTGCGTATGTGCACATCGATCGTGCGATCTCCGACCACGATTTCCGAGCCCCAGACTTTATCGAGGATCACTTCCCGTTCAAAGACCATTTCTGGTCGGGACATCAAAAGGGCCAGGAGTTCAAATTCCTTGCGCGGCAACTGGATCACTTCACCATCTTTCTCGACCAGGTATTTTTCACGATTAATAACGATCTGCTGGTTATCCGCCCCTTCCGGAGTGATGAGTCCTTTCCGTCGCAACATGGCATGGATGCGGCTCACGAGCACTTTGGGTTTTACCGGTTTGGCCACGTAATCGTCACCACCGGCATCGAGTCCGGCGATCTGGCTGTAATCTTCATTTCTGGCGGTTAAAAAGCAAACCAGGATATTTTCCATTCCGGGGGTATTCCGGATCGCTTCACAGACTTCGATGCCGTCCATACCGGGCATCATCACGTCCAGCAGTACGATATCCGCTTTTTTTTCGGCAAGAATACGCAAACCTTCCTCACCGTTGGCAGCCGTGTTTACATCAAAGCCTTCCTTCACAAGGTTATACCGCAGGAGTTCGCGAATATCCTCCTCATCGTCGATTACTAATATTGAGTTCATACTATGCGATTTCAGCAATTTTTACAAAACAAAGCGCATCAAAGTCCTGTCAAATATTGGATGCCTAATTTCAAATATTTTGTGTAATCTGTAAAATTATGGAATTAATCTGTTAGGACACACGCTATTTAAGCCTAAAAACAAGTGTTTTAAGAAAATTGATACATCAAAAAAAGGTCATAATTCTTAAAGTCCTACTTTTAGACGTCTGCAAAAATTAGCACTGAAATCGTTTATCGAATCATTAAGATACATTATCTTTGCCCCAGTAGTAGTAGGTTAGGTTGATTAGTGTAATAAGAGCTTCGAACGCCCGTTTGAAGCTCTTATTTTTTTGTATATATCTCCGGAAAAGACGTCTATCCGGTGTTTTTAGTACGGGCTTTGTACCTAATCTTAACACAACCTTAACATTTGACCCGTTTTTGTTTGGCTTTATTGCAGAACTTTGTAAGTCCAAAATTAAGATTGTTCGTAATGTACATTAAACGGTTTCTCCTGCTGGCAGGACTTTTCTTAACCTCCTTTGTTTCAGCACAAAAAAACACCGACTACCTTCAAAACATCCACAGTTCCGTAGATGTCGACGATGCGCAGATTTCCTGGAACATCAAATACGATAAACTACCGCTGGATAAAAAGCTGGTTATCCGTTATCTCCCGGACAATTTTACGAAGATGGACCAGAACCCGAACTGGAATTATACGGGACTGATCTCTCCGGATAGTACGACCTATGTATTGAAAGACCTTGCCGTCGGCGAAAAATATGCGTTTTCGGTAGGTGTTGTCGAAAACAGTTCCATTGGAAAAGTGGACAAATCGAATGCATCCCAGGTTTCGTGGAGCGGGAAGAAAACCTTTTCAACCGAGCGCGGATGGTCTCTGCATACCGGTCTGATCATGCGCATCTTCATTCTACTCGGTGCACTCGGGCTTTTCATCTACGGGATGAAAACGATGAGTGAGGGCATCCAAAAGGCGGCCGGTGAAAAACTCCGCCAGATACTGGGATCAATGACCAGCAACCGTTTCAAGGGAATCCTGACCGGTTTCATTACAACTTCCATCGTACAATCGTCTTCGGCCACAACTGTTATGGTTGTCAGCTTCGTGAACGCCGGGCTTCTGAACCTGCGCCAGAGTATCGGCGTCATTATGGGAGCAAACGTGGGAACGACGGTGACTGCCTGGCTCGTTGCGTTCCTCGGCTTCTCGATCAGTATGTCGGATTATTCGCTGCCCATATTTTTAGTGGCGATCATCCTGATCTTCTCACAAAAGAACATGCTGCGTTCCTGGGGAGAGATGCTGGCCGGTTTTGCCTTGTTGTTCATCGGACTCGAAATGCTTAAGAACGGCGTTCCGGATGTGAAGGGCAGCGTGGACCAGTTACAATTCCTTCAGGATCTTTCCAACCACGGTATTCTCAGTGTAATTCTCTTTGTTGTGATCGGTACGATCATTACGATCGTCGTTCAGTCCTCCTCTGCGGCCATGGCTGTGACGATCCTGCTCTGCGAACGCGGGATCATTCCTTTTGAAATGGCTGCCGGAATGGTTCTCGGTGAAAACATCGGCACGACAATCACGGCAAACCTCGCAGCGATCGTGGGGAACGTTCATGCGAAACGAGCGGCCCGTGCGCACTTTATTTTTAACGTGTTCGGGGTGATCTGGATGGTTTGCATCTTCCCGGTTTACATGGGATGGATCGATCAACTTGTATCGATGAACTACCCGAGTCCGGTTCTCAACCAGAGTTCGCGACCGATCGCACTGGCTTATTTCCATACCGGTTTTAACATTATTAACGTGTTACTGCTTGTGTGGTTCGTACCGCTTATTGCACGGATTGTTACACGAATGGTTCCGAGTCGCGGTGTTAAGGACGAAGAGTTCCACCTCGATTACATCAAGGCCGGTATCCTTTCGACTCCCGAGTTATTCATTCTCGAAGCGAAGAAAGAGGTGGCCAAGTTCGGCCGCATTACTTCACGTATGTCTGACTTCTTCAAAGACCTGATGTTCGAAAACGACAAAAAAGAGAAGAACGTACTGTATGAAAAGCTTCAGAAATACGAGGAAATTACGGACCGTGTGGAGATTGAGATCTCGAAATACCTCAGTGAATGTGCCGAGTACGAACTTTCCCACGACTCCACGATGAAAGTGCGCGGTATGCTCGCCATTACAAACGACCTCGAACGGATCGGTGATATTTTCTACCAAATGTCACTCACCTACAAGCGCAAAGAAGATGAAAAGATCTGGTTTACCCCGGAACAACGCGATGCGGTGAAGCAGATGCTCCTGCTTGTGGACGATGCATTTGCGATCATGGTGAACAACCTCCTGCTGGAGGAAGGACTCGTTAAAATGGATAAAGCAGCGGCCAAAGAAATCGAGATCAACCAGCTTCGCGACAGACTGCGTGCGGAACACCTCGCCAATATTGAGAAGCAGGAATACAATGTCAAAAGCGGTATCATTTACAGCGACCTCGTTTATTCCTGTGAAAAGGTGGGTGATCACATTATCAATGTTACCGAGGCACTGATCGGTAAAAACCTGATCGGTGAAGAAAAAATAGCGGTTTTATAATATTTCTTTAACTTTATGTTTCGTACATAGTCTATGAAACTTAAAATTTTACTTGCCGAAGACGACACCAGCCTGGGGTTTGTCATTTCCGACCAGTTACGCGAAGAGGGTTACCATGTAACGCTGTGTTCGAACGGTGCGGAAGCTTTTAAACGCTTTAACGAGGAAAAGTACCACATGTGCATTTTTGATGTGATGATGCCCAAGAAAGACGGCTTCACGCTCGCACGGGAAGTGCGAAATATCGATAAGGACATTCCGATCATCTTCCTCACGGCCAAATCCATGACGGAGGATAAAGTGGAAGGGTTCAAATCCGGTGCGGACGACTACATGACAAAACCTTTTTCCTTTGAAGAACTGGCGCTGCGTATTTCGGCCATGCTAAAACGTACGAATCCACAGAGTCGCGAAGAGGAAAGTAGTGTTTACCAGTTGGGGAAATACCGCTTCGACACGGATAATTACACGCTTGTGTGCGGCGATCTCTTTTCGAAAACGCTGACTAAAAAAGAAGCGAATATCCTGAAGATCCTGGCCAAATTCCAAAACCAGGTGGTGAACCGCGACGTTTTGCTGAATGCAGTGTGGGGACAGGACGACTATTTCGTCGGGCGCAGCCTGGATGTCTTCATCACCAAGCTTCGCAAGTACCTCGCTTCCGACCCGGATATCCAGATCCAGAACATTCACGGCATCGGTTTTAAACTGGAAACGGAATAAATTTCATGAACGAACAGCCGGTCTACATTCTTCACCTGGAAACAAGTACCCGGGTGTGCTCCGCATCGCTTTCCATGAACGGCCAAACCCTGGCGGTTTACGAATCAGACGACGAACATTATGCGCATGGTGAAAAGCTGACTTTGTACATCGACGAATGCCTGAAGAAGGCCGCGATCACCTACACAGATCTTTCTGCTGTCTGCGTGTCCTCCGGCCCTGGCTCTTACACCGGTTTACGCATCGGCGTTTCAACTGCCAAAGGTTTGTGTTATGCGCTCGGTATTCCGCTTATTTCGGTCGGAAGTCTTGAGTCGCTTGCAGCCCTTGCCATTGCTTCCGATAACACACGTGAACGTTATTGCGCCATGATCGACGCCCGGCGAACGGAAGTGTACGCCGCGATCTTCGATGCAAACGGAAAGGTTCTCAAATCGACGAGTGCCGACATCATCGAGGCCGACAGTTATTCGGAATATGAACCTTTCGCCTACTTCGGAGACGGAGCCGCCAAACTTTCGGAACTCTGGACCGGGAAAAACTGCACGGAACTCTCCGGGATCAGGGCAAGCGCTACCGGGCAACACGCTATCGCATTCAGGAAATTTCAAAGCGGAAATGTTGAAGATGTGGCGTATTTCGAGCCGTTTTACCTGAAAGATTTCGCTGCCGGCAAAAAGCCGAATTAAGCTTAATTGTTCAGGATCTTTTTGATGTCCCGCAGGTAGATCGGGTTGGCATCGATTCCGCCGTGTCCCTGGGCAGGCAGACTGATAAAATGATCCCTTTTCTTCAGGTATTCCTTTAATTCGACCGAGCGATCATAGGCGATCACTTCGTCATTCAAACCGTGAAAAATGGTGATGGGCACATTTACATTATCGAGGTATTCTGCCGTATCGAACTTGTAACGCAGGATGAAATCGGGCAGAATTACTTTCACATACTGGTCTTTCAGTGCCGCCATGTTGTAATAAGGTGCCTGCAGAACGAGTTCACGCGGGTGATTTTTGCTGGCTAGTCGCGTGGCTGCAGCTGTCCCGATGGAATAGCCGATAATTATGATATCGTTCTCGTTGTAACGCGTCTTGATCTGGTTGTAAACGAGTTGAATATCCGTGTAAAACTGCTGTTCGGAGGTTATCTGTCCCTGACTTTTTCCATATCCGCGATAATCAAAGATCAGAATGTCATAACCCTGCGAGGTATAGGTCTCCGAGATCCCGTTCCAGGTTTCCACATTTCCCGCATTGCCGTGTACGAAAAAAACGAGGCCTTTCGGATTGCGCGCTTTGAACAGGACGCCATTGAGCATGGTATTGTCCTCCGTCTTAAAAAAGATCTCCTCGTACGGTTTATTAAATCGAAACTGGTATGTGCGATCGAGTTTACGTGGTTCAAAAATAAAATTTTCCTGTTCCAGGTAGAGGTAATAGCCCAATCCTGCATACAGCACGGCGATCGATAAAACGGTCCAGAAGAGTATTTTTTTGAACAGGCGCATCTGAAGAACAAAGTTACTCCGAATACATCAAAAATCACGCCTTATTTTGCTTGTTCTGCTGTTAATTTACGTGAATTCGAATGAAAGGTTCGGTACATCTGGCTTTAAGCGAAAGGCATGTGTGCCATCCTGCTAAAAAAGGGCGTTCACCTGCTGATTTCCCGGGGAAGATTGTTCTGAAATTGAATCGCCCTGAAAAGAAAAGAGCGCCTGCCTTTCGACAAACGCTCCTGAAAGTATCTTCAATATTCTTTAGAAACGAATCTTCAGGCCGATCCCGATTCCAAAGGAATTGAAATTGGTTTTTTGCGCGAGTTGTTCCTGTGCCGCTCCCGTATTCACATTCGGGTTGTAATCGGAGTTATTCGAGCTTGGATTTAATTCATCCACGTAATCGATCTCTTTTGCGTAGGTCGGCGCGGTAGAAAGCTGATCAGCTCCGTTTGCCGTGTAGCTGGTAATGGAAGTGTGATCCTGCTTAATGCGCAGATTTGTTGAATTAAGTTCTGCAAAGAACCCGAGACTTTCGGACAGGTTAAATTCAAAACCGAAAGCTCCGCGGAATCCAAGTGACAATGAACCCGTTGTTTCCGAACTGATCTCTTCTTTGAACGGCGCACCCCCGATGGTATAGCCGTTTTCGATGTCAACGGTCGTTTTGCCGGTTACCGGAAGTACCAGTCCGAATTTCCCGTACCAGTTCATGTCTTCTTTCCCGGTCGAATAGACGAGCGTCGGAATGATTCGAAACTGGTTGGACTGGGCTTTGCGCGTACTGTAGGTATTGGCGTTAGTCATTGAAAACTCATCGGTCGTAATGCTGCTTCCCAGGAAATACGAAAAGCCCATTTCGAGCCCGAGGTGATTTGTCAGCATAAGCCCCGGATACACATTAATACTCAGACCCTGGCCAAGCGTTCCGTAGGTATTTTTGTCGGTCACATTCCCACTTCCGTCTATGGATGTTTCCGTCCCGAGTACTTCATTCGGATAACCGAATCCATAGCCTACGCCCACGTTAACATAGGCATCCTGAGCTTTCAATGAACAAGCTCCCAGAATCAGGGAAACTGCAAGTAATGATTTTTTCATAATTAAATTAGTCTTTATAGTTCGTACGAAAAGTAAAAAAAAATTTAGTATGCGCACTTAATAAATCCATTTTTCTTTCTGATACGTGACAAAATACTCCCGGTCAACTTTATTTTCCTCTGCAGTTATTAACTTTAGCAGCACCAATTTACAGGCATGTTTCAAAGCAATCGACTTCTCAGCGTACTCCTGTGGTCCGTTTTCCTGATATCCGGTATTTCGTATGCGCAGGACGCTTCCTTTCCGTTTACGATCCGTGAGTTGATGGAAGGAGAGCATTTTATCGGTCATTCTCCCGAACAAATCTCCTGGAGCCGCGACGGAAAGTACATCTTATTTCATTGGATGGCTCCGGAGGATTCGGTGTATCGCGATTACCAGTGCGATCCGAAAAGCGGGAAGATCACATTTGTTTCAAGGGAAATGTCGGGAAGCAATACACCTTATTTCGACGGAAACCTGGCGATCAGGGACGGATCGATCTTCCGTTACGAACCGAAGAACAATACGCTACTGTCATTTCTCGAATTGCCGGAGGACATCGAATACGTTTCCCCTGAGCATGAGGGCACTTTTTTCTTTCGTGCCGGGATCAATTTTTTTCAGTATGACAACGGAACCATCCGGAGGCTTACAAATTATTCAACGCATGTTATCGCGCCAAAGCAGGTTTCCGACACAGGTTTCTTAAGCACACAAAACAGTCTTTTCAGGAAACGAAAAAAACCTGCGCATATCACTGCTTTGCAAACGCAGGTCACGCCGGCGAAACATTTCCTGGAAACCCAACCGGATATTTTAACGATGGCGCCAAACCGGCATTACGTCCTTTTCAGGACAAGTGAAAAAAGTGCGCAGAAGCCCACCTTTATTATGAACTATCTTTCCGAAGATGGCTATGCAAGTGCTGTGGAAGCACGTCCGAAAGTCGGTGAATCCGAACCAAATCATCACCTTTTCTTACATGATTTGCTTACTGATTCGTTGATTGAAGTCTCATTTTCACAATTGACCGATATCCGCAAAATCCCAGCGTATTACCGGGATTATGGTATAAGCGAAACACGATTCGATCATGACCGCAAGATCGTGATGCACGCACCCCGTTTTTCTCCGGGCAGTACGCAGGCACTTATCGACGTGCGAAGTTATGACAATAAAGACCGCTGGCTGGTTATTTTGGAATTAAAGACCGGAAAGCTGCGGGAAGTCGTTCATCAACACGACGAAGCCTGGATCGGAGGCCCGGGGATCTCTGGCTGGAACATGGCATCGGGGAATCTTGGCTGGCTCAACGATCACACGATTTGGTTTCAATCCGAGGAAAGCGGTTATTCTCACCTGTATTCCTTAGACCTGGCAAACGGAACAAAACGCGCCTTAACACAGGGAAGCTTTGAAGTGCATGCCGTAGAATTGTCCAAGGACAGCAGCAGTTTTTACCTGCAAACAAACCGTTCACATCCGGGCAAGCGCGATTTTGAAAAACTGGATATCCGTTCGGGAAAACTGACAGCCATTCTATCCGGAAAAGGTGCTCATGAAGTTTATGTTTCCCCCGATGAAAAGTCGCTGGCCGTTTTATATTCCACCGCAAACCAGCCCTGGGACCTGTATTGCGCACCAAACTCCGGAAAGTCTTCATTGGTCCGACTGACCGACAGCCGTCGGAAAGCCTTCCGTGCTCATTCCTGGATCGTCCCGGAAGTACTGACATATCGCGCAAGCGACGGAGTTTCAGTTTATGCTCGTTTGTACCGTCCGGACAGTCTGAAAGATCAAAAAGCCGCGGTCATTTTCGTTCATGGTGCCGGTTATCTTCAAAACGCGCATCATTACTGGAGTACCTATTACCACGAATACCTTTTTCACAACTATTTGACGGCGCAGGGTTTTACGGTACTGGATGTGGACTATCGTGCCAGTGAGGGATATGGCAGAGATTATCGCACGGCGATCTACCGGCACATGGGCGGGCGAGATCTGCTGGATATAATCGACGGAAAGCACCTGTTGGAGGATAGTTTGGGCATTGCTCCGGACCGGATTGGCATTTATGGCGGATCTTACGGCGGATTTATTACGATTATGGCCATGCTCACCACGCCAGATGAATTCGTTTGCGGAGCCGCTTTGCGTTCTGTGACGGACTGGGCGCATTACAACCATGAATACACATCAAATATCCTGAATTATCCGGATACCGACCCGCTTGCTTACAGGCGCAGTTCGCCGGTTTATTTCGCGGACAGTCTTCGCGGTAAGCTGTTGATGCTACATGGTATGATGGATAATAATGTACATTATCAGGACGTCGTACGACTCAGCCAGCTTTTCATTGAGCACGACAAACACACCTGGCAACTGATCGGTTATCCTGTCGAATCTCACGGCTTTGTAAACCCAGATTCCTGGACGGATGAATACACACGCATTTATGAACTAATGGTCTTATCCTTACTTCGACCTTATGGAAATTAAAGAATTGCATACGAGCACTGAAATGGTAACCTGTATAGACACGATCCGTGAACTGTATCCCGATATGACCGTCACAGATTATCAGGAAAGGCTTGAAGCGATGATCGGCAACGGTTACGCGCAGGTCGTAGTTTATGATGGAAATGACTGCATTGCGATAAGTGGTTTTTGGATCAATACGAAACTGTGGTGTGGCAAATACCTGGAACTCGACAACGTGGTTGTCAAACCCGCATATCGATCCAAAGGCGTCGGAAAACTGATTTCGGAGTATCTCGAAAAAAAAGCCCTGCATGCAAACTGCAACATTCTGGTACTTGACGCCTACACGCACAACTTTTCAGCACACCGTTTTTATTATAACCAGGGCTTCGGCCCAAAGGGATTTCATTTTGTAAAGGTACTGGATGAAAAAGGGATCCGTTAGCGACCCGGTATTTTAACCCCTCAAGTTCAAAGCCCATTTGAGAAAGCGTTTACCCGTTGACAAACCGCTTGTTTTAAGGATTGGGTCATGCCAATGTATTCATTGATTCCTACAGTATAATACAAGCCCCTGCGCACGTAACTAATTTAGAGGTATGACCAATTCTGTATTAGTTCCCGCACGATAGATCATCACACTCAAAAATGTATTAAAAACAAAAACCCCGCACCTCAGAAAAGGAGCGGGGTTCATTAAAAGTGGCGT
>CAYMEW010000056.1:0-14230 GCA_964389755.1 uncultured Flavobacteriales bacterium
AGCACACACAACAACATTCAAACTATAACTAAAATTTAAACTAAAACTAATTTTTTATAACAAAAATTATCAATTGCGTTATTTTTGAACCAACTCATTTGCAAAGACTTATTTTTTCAACTAATTTTTCAGCCAATTCAAAACTATTCATTATGAAATTGAAACACTCAGTCATGATTGCTGCAGGACTCGGATTGGCCGCAGTAGCATGCAAAAAAGAAACGGGAGCCGGTCCGGCCGCACAAAACCCGGTAGTCATGAAAGCATCTGACAACGACGTAATCGGTGATTATTTCATGCAAAAAAGAGCGCAAAACACGCAAACTTTTGAGGTGAACCCGGCAGAAGGCGGTGAGTTCGTTTCCGAACGTGGCGTACGTATCAACATTGCTCCGAATGCTTTGCGCAGTTCCACCGGGGAAATCCTCCAGGAACCGGTTACGGTAAGCCTGCTCGAAGTTTTCGATCGTTCGGACATGCTCTTTAACAACCGCGTTACCGAAAGCGTTTTCAATGACGACGGAACAGGCGGAGAACCGATCGTTACCGGAGGAGCCTTTGACCTCGGTGCGAAAACAGCGAGCGGCGAGGATGTGACCATCCCGAACGGAGGCGTTCAAATGCGCGTACCGGCAGATATTACCGGAGGTCCGGACCCGGATATGACGCTCTGGACAGGTGTTCAGTCTCCGGACCAGGCGCGTGACAATGCGTGGCAGGACGACGGCGGCAAACCAAATGTCGATGCCGATAACAACTACGTATTCCCCATCACGGACTGGGACCGCATCAATGTGGACAAAGCCATGCAGTTCGGCGGACAACCGACTTCCTACAAAGCGGACATTATTCCGCATGCCGGATTCACACCTGCTAATACGGAGATCTTTATGTTAATCGACGGACTTCCGGGAATGCTGGCCAGTATGGATGTTTACGATCCGGCAACACTGACCTGGACCGAGCACACGCCATACATCCCGGTTGGGGTGAACGTACATTTTATTGCGGTTGCTTACGTGGGGGGACAACTTTATGCCAAGATCCAGTCTTCAACGATCGTAGCGAATCATTTTGAGCACATTACCGGACTTGCACCGATGTCTGAGGCCGCTTTGGCCGCTGCGATCAACAGTCTCTAATGCTTTATTTCATACAATCGTAGCATAGAAAGGGTCGTTCTCCGGAACGGCTCTTTTTTTTATCAGAGTTGCTCGAGCATTTTCATTACTTCCGGACGTTTTCTCACGGAAACGGGGATCAGCGTACCGTCACGCATCACTAGGTGTCCGCCCTCGGCCTTGACATACGCGCTGATGAAACGCGTGTTAACCAGGTGAGACTGATGTACGCGGTAAAAGCCCTGTTCGGAAAGCAGGTCCTCGAATTCTTTGAGTGTACGCGTCACCACGATCTGCTTTCCGTCTTCAAAAAAGAAAGTCGTATAATTGACACTACTCTCACAGCGCACGATGGAAGCGATCTCCACGATCTGGATCTTATCCTGGGAATGCAGGGCGAGGCGTTCGTTCGGCTTTTGATGCTCGCGCAAACGCTCACTTAAGAAACGGTACTTATCGCCTTCATCGATCTTTGAACGCCTGATCTTTTCAAGGGCACCGACGAGTTCATCCGGATCGATCGGCTTGAGGAGGTAATCAATCGCCGCATAACGAAAGGCTTTGATCGCATGCGCATCCGAAGCAGTTATAAAAATGATCTTAAAGTCGATCGTTTGCAACAGGTCCAGCAGGTCGAAACCGCTACCGTCCTCCATTTGAATATCCAGGAAGAGCAGATCCGGTTTTTCGTGCCGGAGTAATTTCGCCCCCTCCACTACTCCGGAAGCTTCGCCAATTACTTCGAAATCCGGAGCATAAACTTCGAGATCCTGTTTTAGCGTCGAACGCGCCTGTTCGATGTCGTCAATAATGATAGCCCTGTATTTTTTCATGCAATAGGAATTCTGAGTGTCACGCGGGTACCCGCCGGTTCGCCGCCGGAATCATACAACTCCGTGATCTGGAGAGCTTCGCCGGGCGTTAAACCGTCAAAGCGTTCCAGCCGTTCACGGATGACAAGCATCCCGGTGGACTCATGATAGGTTTCTTTACTTTGTTTACGCAATTCTTCCGAACGTTTCAGCCCGATGCCGTTATCTTCGATCGTGCAGATCAAAAGTCCGTTTTTTTCTTCAAAGCGCAGTTCAATCACCCCTTTCTTTCCTTCCGGAAGTCCTTTGATACCATGTTTGATCGCATTTTCCACGAAAGGCTGAATGAGCATGGGCGGGATGGAGATAAAATCGGGTTCGAGCCGTTCATCGGTGTGTATTTGATAATCGAAGCGGTTCCCGGTACAAAATTGCTCAACGAGGAGGTAATTTTCAAGTGTATGTATTTCCTCTTCGAGCGACACCACCTGTTTACGCGAATTTTCGAGAATTTGCCGCATCAGCCTGGAGAACTTGGCGAGGTAGTAACGTGCCTCCTTTTCCTGTCCTGTCCCGATCAGGCTTTGGATTGAATTCATCGCATTAAAAATGAAATGCGGATTCATTTGCAGTCGTAGTGCTTTTTGTTCGAGCTCCAGGAATTCCTTTTCCATTTCAAGCTGCCGCTGACGTGCACGGGCTTTTCGACGGATTCGTCGGGTCAGTAGTAAAAAAATCAGCAGAAGCAAAATGACCGCGCTCGCAATCACGGTGAAAAGGAACCAGTTCGTTTGCCAGAAGGGCGCACTGATCTCAAAGGTAAAAAGAAGCGGTTTTTCATTCCAGACATTATCTTCATTGGCCGACAGTACCTCGAAGGTATATTTACCGGGGGCCAGGTTCGAATACAGGATGCTGCGTTCCCGAGAAGGCGGAGACCACTTGTCGTCAAATCCTTTTAGCTTCCAGCGATAAAGTACACCGGCAGGACGACGCAGGTTTACCCCGAGAAATTCGAAGGTCAGGTGATTCCGATCATATGCAAATTTTGGAATGCGAACCTGCCTTCCTTTTTCTAGCCACGGACCTTTTACGCCTTCTTTGAGAGATTCGTAAAATAGCTTTACATCGGTCATGGTTAGCACCGGCGGATGATCATTTCGAACCTGTTCGGCCGGGTTGAAGCGGCACAAACCATTGATCGTGCCGAACCAGATCGTGCCGTTGGCATCGTTCCAGACCGAATTCTGGCAGGTCTCGACGCCCGAAAAACCATCTGACTTTCCAAAATGACGGACCTGTCGAATGTTACCGGATTCCCCGATGTACACATAATCGAGTCCTTTTTCCGAACCGACGATGACGTTTCCCTGCGCATCGGTTGTAAGCAGGTAAATGTTATCGGAATGCAGGCCTTCTTTGGTTGTCAGAGCACGAAGTTTTGGAGTACGCTTACTATACAGCGGAAAGGCGGCAATTCCTCCCCCGGCTGTTCCGATCCACAGGTTTCCGAGGTCATCTTCCGTCAAACAGCGCGTGAGCGGTGAAGTGAGTCCCTGTGCGGTCGTTAGGTGAACAATATTCTTTTCACGTTCAAAGCATCCCACACCATTGCCTTCGGTGGCATACCACAATTTCGCGTTCCGGTCGAAATGCAGAGCCATGATGCGGTTCGAAAGCAAACCGTTTTGCGTGCCCCACTGCCGCACCTCCATGCGTTTTCCGTCCAGTTTAGCGCACATGAGACCATTTCCGGCCGTGGCGATCCACACATTTCCGTGACGATCCGTTTTCAGCTGCCGGATATAGGTTCTGCGAAATTCCTGCAGGGCGGTGAACTCTCCTTTTTCATAGAGGTAAATTCCTTCCCCGTCGGTCCCGAGCCAGATCCTTCCGAATCGGTCTTCCACGATCGCCTTGACCTTGTCATTGATAAAACCTCCGGATGCATCGAAGGTCCGGACGGAATCGGGATACATGACGCTGACGCCGCGTTGAGAGTTCCCTACCCAGAGCGCTCCCCGGCTGTCCCTGAAAATACTGTAGATGAAATCGCCGCCAAGTCCCGAACGGCTGTCGTATACGGTAAACTGTTTGCCAAGGTAATGACTCACACCTCCTCCGGAAGAACCAAACCAGAAATTGTCGTTATTGTCTTTAAAAACCGTGCGCACGTGGTTATTGGACAGCCCTTCCTGTTCGGTGATACGGGTAAATGTATGCGTGTTCCGGTTGTAATGGATAACTCCGGAGTTCAGTGTGGACAACCACAGGTGCTGCTGATCTTCAACAAGGATGTCGAGTACGGTCTGCCTGTACAATTCGTGCTGGAGATCGACCCGGTAAAAATCACTTCCGTTCCAGGCGTACATGCCGTCTCCGTAGGTTCCTATCCACAGACCTTTGCCATCAGTTCTGACAACGGTGATCGAGTTGCGCATGTAGCGCGAAGAATCACCCCAGTAACTTACTTTTCCGGCATTGAGAGAATAAAGTCCTTCGTTCGTTCCGAACCACGTTTGACCTTTTAAACGACACACTGAGCTAATGGCAGGCTCATCCTGCACCCGATTAGCCGTTTTTAACCGTTTCGCAATCCCATTTTTCAATTCGAATAATCCGTGTCCCGTGGCACACAACAAGGTCGATTCCGAAGTTTCGAACAGGTCGTAAACGCTGAGGGAAGGATATCCGGGAAAGGGAACGCTTGTAAAGTGTGTTCCGTCGAAAAACGCAAGTCCGTGGTTGGTTGCTACCCAGATTAGACCCTCACGGGTTTTAAAAAGCCGGTTGATGTAATTCCCGGGAAGGCCGTCCTTTTCCGTAAACGTCGTGAAGTCAAAGCCGTTAAAAACGCTTATACCGCCTCCGCGTGTTCCCATCCAAAGATATCCGCGATCGTCCTGCACGATCGAATAGACCTGCGATTGGGCGAGGCCGTCTTCGACGTTGTAATTATGAAAATTGTATTGCTGAGCCCTGGAGAAAGTCCCGGCCAGAAAACTGATAAATACGGTTAGAATAAGTCTAGAACGCACGGCAGTCTTTAAGATATCGTGTAGTCGGCATAAGCACTTCTGTTAAGATAATCAAAGATAGAAAACACTTTCCACATGAGCACTTACGAATAATCAAACACCTGACACGGGCAGATCTGCGTGCACTATCTTCGATCTTAAAAACGTGCATTACTTCGCCCACGCATATTATCAGTCCGTACGCCAGCGGATTCGTTACTTCAGAATCCGGCTGCGCCTGCTTGCCATTTACGTGTTCCTGATCTGGTACGCCGATTGCCTGCCGGAAACACTTTTTCAGGAGAGTCATTCGACCGTACTGCTTTCTTCAGGAGGAGAATTGCTTGGCGCTCACATATCTAAAGATGAACAGTGGCGTTTCCCGGAATGCGATTCTGTGCCTTTGAAGTTCAAAACCTGTCTTATTGCTTTTGAAGACCGCAATTTTTACCATCATCCAGGCGTAAGCATCAAAGGGCTTTTCCGGGCTTTTATTCAAAATATCGGTCGCGGTGAACGTGTCAGCGGGGGAAGTACACTCACCATGCAACTGGTTCGCCTCATGCGGAAAAATCCGCCGCGCACTTACCGGGAAAAGCTACACGAGATTATCCTTGCCACGCGTGTGGAGATTCGCCTGGAAAAAGAAGAGATTCTGCGCCTTTATTCCTCTTATGCTCCATTCGGAAACAATGTCGTGGGACTCGAAGCCGCTTCCTGGCGCTTTTACGGCCGTCCTCCTCACCTGCTGAGCTGGGCTGAATCCGCGACACTGGCCGTTCTTCCGAATGCCCCCGGACTCATCTATCCGGGGAAAAATCACGATCGTTTACTCGCCAAACGCAATCGCTTACTACGTTATCTTTACGAGCACGGTACCCTTGACAAAACGAGTTATGAAACAGCACTTACAGAACCGCTGCCGGACAGTCCGTTACCCTTGCCATCGCTAAGTCCGCACCTGTTGATGCGCGCGATGCAGGAAGGAAAGACCGGTACCACCATTCACAGTACGATCCGGGAATCCGTACAGATCCAAAGCGGACAGATTCTTGAGAGGCACCTCGCGCTTCTGCGTGAAAACAAGATTTACAATGGCTCTGTTCTGATTACTTCCGTTCACAGCGGCGAGATTATTGCGTATACGGCCAATACCAGCTATTCCGATGCGGAGCACGCGCCTTATGTAGACTGCATTCAGGCAGCACGTAGCACCGGAAGTGTAATCAAACCTCTTTTGTACGCGAAATCCATGCAGGCGGGTCTCATCAGCCCAGAAATGCTGCTGACCGACCTCCCCTCGCGTTACGGTGGTTTCTCCCCTACCAACTATACCAATGCCTACGACGGGCTCGTACCGGCCAACGAGGCGCTTTCGCGGAGTCTGAACATCCCGTTCGTACAACTTTTGAATACGTACGGCTTATCCAGATTTCACGGTGATCTGCGTCAATTTGGTTTTAGCAGTATCACGCATAATGCTTCTCATTACGGATTAAGTTTAATTCTTGGAGGTGCCGAGGTACGGTCGGACGAACTGAACGAAGTTTACGGAAACCTCGCAAGGCAATTACTGGGAGAACCACAACGCTCGTTCGTACAACTTTTGAATACGTACGGCTTATCCAGATTTCACGGTGATCTGCGTCAATTTGGTTTTAGCAGTATCACGCATAATGCTTCTCATTACGGATTAAGTTTAATTCTTGGAGGTGCCGAGGTACGGTCGGACGAACTGAACGAAGTTTACGGAAACCTCGCAAGGCAATTACTGGGAGAACCGCAACGCTCACTCAGCTATGTTTCGGGAAATCACAATACGCTGACGGAACGCGTCGAAACGGACCGGGCCTGCATTTACGAAACCTTCCGCGCCATGCTGGCCGTGACAAGACCCGATGAGGAAAACAACTGGCAATATTTTTCGTCGGGACAAAAGATTGCCTGGAAAACAGGGACCAGTTTCGGGTTCCGGGATGCCTGGGCTGTGGGAATAACTCCGGACTACGTGGTTACTGTGTGGATCGGAAACGCAGACGGTGAGGGTCGCCCGGGACTGACCGGGATCAACGCCGCCGCCCCGGTACTGTTCGATGTATTTAAAACACTCGACCGCTCCAAGAACTGGTTCCCGAAGCCCGAAGATCGATTTGAAGAAGTACGCATTTGCACAACCAGCGGTCACCGCGCCACGGCCGATTGTCCGCATACCGTGTTGAAAGCCATCCCGGTCACAACGCTTCGCTCGGCAGGATGTCCGTACCATCGGATCATTCATTTGGATCCCAGTGAAAAAAATCGCGTGACGTCCGCCTGTATACCGGTGCATGACATGCATCATCGCGCCTGGTTCATGCTTCCCCCATTCATTGAAAAATTCTACCGGAAAAGTCACCCGTCTTATCAGCCCCCGCCGCCATTTTTACCCGGTTGTGCGGATGAAGGTCAGCGGCTCTATGTGATTTACCCGCATCCGGATCAGAAGATATACCTGCCTACGGATATGCAGGGTATGGTTCGACCGGTAATCTTCGAAGCTACACGCAACGGCTCCGGAACTATTTACTGGCACCTCGACGATCAGTTCATTGGTCAAACCAGTGACATCCATCAACTCGCTTTGCGCCCCGAGACTGGAAAACACCTGCTTACTGTTGTTGACGAGTCCGGAATACAGTCTACGGTCGCTTTCGAGATTACTGAAAAGTAACTTCTGAAAGCGGATCAAGCTCAAAATCAGTGTTCATTTACTTTTTTAAGTTCTTTTGGTTCATTTTTTACTGAACTTTAAAAACTTTGCAGTAACTTTGTGCCATTAAACGATCAAAACGATGGACACATTTAAGATCACCCAGGAGCAATTACAGCTTGTAGAAAAAACAGGGATCATCTTCGAGAAATCCGGTTTGCAACCTGCACCGGCTCGCGTACATGCCCTGCTGCTCATCGCGGATAAAACGGAACTCACCTTTGACGAGATCCGTGAAACGCTGCAGATCAGCAAAGGTGCAACGAGCAACGCGCTTAACGTCTTGCTGAACATTAAGCGCATTGAGTACATTACGCGCACAGGCGACCGCAAACGCTACTTCCGCAGCCATATCAACAAATGGAAGGAAGGAATTAACGACAGTTTCAGTGACATGCGTACCGTTCACGATGCCATGCGCGAGATTCTCAGTCAACGGACGGCAGAAACCCCGGAGTTCAACCGAAACCTCGGAGATGCGATCGATCTGATGGAATTCATCTTTGCCGAAATCCCGGCCATTTTTGCCCGTTGGGAAAAGAGCAGGAATCAAAACAACTAAAATAAGCGATTAACAATCAAAAACAACACAGTCATGCACATTACAAGTAAAGCACTGATCGCGCTGTTCTCTTTCGCGTTTGCCGTTTTAGCGACTGCACAGGAAGACAGCACCGCTTTTAGTCTGAAAGACTGCATTGCCTACAGTTTGCAGAATCATCCCAACAGTACGATCTACGCAAACAAGCAGGAAATTACCGCACAGCAAAATAAAGAGGCGCTGTCCGGATACCTGCCGCAGGTTAATGCCACAGCAACGATGGACTACAACATCAAGCTGCAAACAACGGTGATCCCCGCTGGTGGATTTTTCCCGCAAGAAACCAAGATCCGGATGGGAAACCCTTTTAGCAACAACGCCACCGTTCAGTTGGATCAAAAGATCTACGATCAGTCTTCGATCGTTGCTCTGAAAGCGCGCAAGGTAAACATGGAGATTGCCGACCTGAACCTGTTGAAAAGCAATGAAAGCCTCATTTACAACACCACGGCAGCGTATTACCAGGTCATGGTACTCTACGAACAAAAGGCTTTACTCATGGAAAACCGCAGCCAGTATGCAGACCTCGTGCGGATCCTCAACCTGCAGTTAGAAAAAGGAGTGATCAACAAGATCGATCGGGATCGTGCTCAGGTGAACCTCAACAACATCGATTCACGACTGGAAGTACTCGAAACGAATATCGGAACGGCTCTCAATCAACTCAAATTCTCGATGGGAATGCCGCTCGAAACGCAACTGGACATCGAGCACGATTTCGACGTGGAGAAGCAAGTACAATTACCTGCCGAAGAAGAATTCCAACCGGAACAGCGCTACGATTACCAGTTACTCGAAAGAAACATCAACCTGCAACTGATCGATGTGAAGAATAAGAAGTACAGTTTTGTTCCGTCGATCTCAGGATATGCACGTTACGGCGCGATTTCGTACAGCCAGGAGTTTCGCAATTCCTTCGATACCTGGTACGACTATTCCACCATCGGTTTGAAACTCAATGTTCCGATCTACAGCGGTTCACGTCGCATGAGCCAATACAAACAAAGTCAGCTTAACCTCATGAACATGCAGGAAAGCGCCAAACTCAGTCGTCAGCAATACCGCGTTGAATACGAAAATGCACGTGCGAAGCTGATGAGTTCGTACAATAACCTGGCACAAAACCGCACGAACCTCGAGCTGGCAAAAGAAGTATACGACGCCAGCAATGTACAGTATCAACAGGGGCTCACCTCGCTTTCCGACCTGCTCAATTCGGATTATGCCTACAAGGAAGCGCAAAGTAATTATACGACTTCCCTCCTGAATTTCCTGTCTTCGCGCCTCGATTACGAAAAGGCCAAAGGTACCCTGAGCAATTACATCAATCAGTTTTAAAAATCGTTCTAGCACAAAATAAAATGAGATCAAAAATTATCACCATCAGTATTATCCTGCTCGTTATCGCGGGAATTACCTGGAAACTAGTCAGCAATAAAAAAGAGATCAACGAGAATAACCGTGTGATCGACCGTACGGAAATTCCGGTTTCGGTAAGCGTTGTTCCCGTTGTATCACAGGCAGCCACCGGTTCGTTTGAACTTCCGGCCGTACTCGAAGCCAAAGACGATGCTACCGTTTCAGCGACTACTTCCGGCAAACTGGTATCGCTGAACGTGGAGATCGGTTCGCGCGTAAACAAGGGACAAGTCATCGGGGCCGTTGATTCACGCGTCAGGCAACTGGACCTGGAAGCCCGCGAACTGACCGTCGATAAACTCAAAACGGATTACCAGCGCAACCAGGAACTACTTCGCGGAAACGCGATCAATGAAACGGCTGTCACTGATTCCAAATACAATTACGAGACGAATCGTATCCAGGCAGAACAGCTGCGTCAGCAAATTTCAGATGCCAACATCGTGGCTCCGCTTAGCGGTATCGTAACGGCTAAGAATGTTGTTCAGGGAGAATTTGTGAATGTCGGTACAAACATCGCGACCATAGTGGATGTCAGCGAACTGAAAACGATTCTTTTCGTGAATGAACAGGAAGTTTACCGGCTTCACGAAGGACAAAAAGCGACGATCACTGCGGATGTGTTTCCCGGAAAGACTTATGAAGGCGAAGTAAGTTATGTGAGCCCGGTGGGTGACGAAAATCACAACTACCGCGTGGAAGTGAAACTCAGCGCCAAAGAAGCAGGGCAACTCAAAGCAGGCACCTATGTGAAGGTACATTTTGACCTGCAGCGCGAGGGACATTTTCTGCAGATCCCGAAACGCGCACTTGTCGGAGGAACGAAAGATCCGTATGTGTTCGTGGCATCCGGAGGGAAAGCTGTGAAACGCAAAATCGTTACAGGCCAGGAAATCGGTGAGAACATCGAAGTGATCAGTGGATTGCAGGAAGGTGACCAGGTGATTTCCGACGGACTTATTAATATTTCAGACGGCAGTAATATCAGTATTATCTCCCGCAAATAAGCACGTATTATGTCAATTACAGAAATAGCAATTAAAAGACCCCTGCTGATCACGGTGATCTTCGTCACCCTGGTATTGTTCGGGTTCATCAGTTACAAATCACTGAATTACAACCTCTTTCCAAAGTTCGAAACAAACGTGATCATGGTGCAGACCACTTATCGCGGCGCTTCTTCGGACGAAGTGGAAAGCAGTGTGACCAAACCCATCGAGGATGCCGTATCGGCAGTGGAAGGCGTGGATCGTATTTCTTCTTCCTCGCAGGAAGGTGTTTCCCTCATCACGGTAGAACTGAAACCGGGAGTTAGCAGTCTTACGGCTCAGCAGGATGCGGAACGTAAGGTCAACCAGATACTGGCAACCCTGCCTGAAGATGTGGATGACCCGGTGGTGGTGCGCCTGAGCCTGGACGACATACCGATTCTCAAGATCAGCGCCACCTCGAATATGTCTCCCACCGAATTATACGATTTCATTGACCTGCGCGTAAAACCGCTACTGACAAACGTGCCGGGCGTTGCACAGGTGAATCTCATCGGTGGAAATGAACGGGAGATCGAAGTTTACCTGGACAACGATAAGTTGCATTCTTACAAACTCTCAGCTTCCACCGTGAACCAGATTATCGCGGGAAGTGGTGTATCTTATCCCGCCGGGAACATCAAATCGGATGAAAACCGCTATTCGCTGCGTTTGGATGCCAAATTGAAAACCGTGGAAGAACTTCGAAACATCATCCTGCGTGAAAACGCGGACGGAAGCCGGGTACTTCTTCGGGACGTGGCCAATGTAGTCGATTTCCAAACGGAATCCACGACCCTGAACCGTATAAACAGTACGCCTGCCGTGGGTATCCAGGTCATGAAACAAACGGATGCGAATGCAGTGGCGGTCAGTGACGGGGTGAAAGCAAAACTCAAAGAGATCCGCGAAACATTCAAATCCGAAGATTTCAATTACGTAATCGCATCGGATCAGTCCGTCTATACACTTGCTTCGGCTGATGCCGTTATGCATGACCTTTACCTGGCTGTGATCATCGTGGGACTTATCATGGTGCTCTTTTTGCACAGTGTGCGCAGTTCGTTGTTCGTACTCGTTGCCATTCCTTCAGCCATGATCCCGACCTTTATTCTCATGTGGGCCTTCGGCTTTTCACTCAACCTCATGACGCTTATGGCGCTTTCGCTGGTGGTCGGAATTCTGGTCGACGACAGTATCGTGGTCCTCGAAAATATTTACCGGCACCTCGAAATGGGCAAATCGAAACGCGTTGCAGCGCTGGAAGGACGAAACGAGATCGGGTTTACGGCAATGGCGATCACGCTGGTGGACGTGGTGGTATTTCTCCCCCTCGCATTGAGCGGCGGACTCATCGGGAACATTCTGCGTGAATTTTCACTGGTCATCGTATTCTCCACACTGATGAGTCTCTTTGTTTCCTTTACACTCACCCCGTTGCTCGCTTCGCGTTGGGGGAAACTCGAAGTATTGAAAAAAAATACGCTTTGGGGACGCATTAACCTGTCATTTGAGCGCGGAATCGATAATTTGAGAGAGGCTTACGGAAAGATCCTGAAGTGGTCACTTGGTCACAAACGCTACGTATTCCTCGGAATTATCGCTCTTTTTGTCGGCACATTCATGCTTCTGGCAAACGGTTTTATCGGGGCTTCATTCGTGGGAAATGCCGACCGCGGCGAGTTTTCCATCCAGATGGACCTTGCGCCTGAAACGCCATTGAAAGAAACGGCCAGAACGGTTGCTAAAGTGGAACAGATCCTGCTCTCGCACCCGGAGGTTGAAAAGGTATTTTCAAATGTCGGTACGCAATCCGGCAGACTTTCCTCCTCTGCTTCGGCCAACACGAACTTGGCGGAGATCACGGTCACGCTGGTTGATAAGGACAAACGCGACTTTTCCACGGATGAATTCGGTCAGATGATGCGGGACACGATCTCTACCATCCCGGGCATTATGCTGAACATACAACCGGTCGGTGTGACCGGGAACAGCCAGACGCCGATCGTGGTAGCGGTTAAGGGAACGGAAATGGACAGTGTGATTGCCGCTGCCGCGAAGGTGAAACGCGTTGTGGAACGAACGCCGGGAACGGACTTTGTACAGTATAGTACAAAAAGTCCGAAAACGGAAATTGCAATTGATATTGACCGTGAAAAAATGTCGCGCGCCGGGATTTCCGTGGCTGATGTCGGAACGGCCGTACAACTCGGATTCCAGGGAAATAACAATACGAAGTTCAAGGATCACGGTGAAGAGTACGGCATTAACATCGAACTGGATCGTGCAGACAAACAAAGCATTGCCGATGTCCGGAACCTCACGCTGCGAAACAGCCGTGGCGGAATTGTAAAACTAACCGACTTTGCGGAAATTCATGAAGTGGTGGGCCAATCTGTCCTGGAACGTACGGATCGACTGAGTTCTATTAAGATCAATTCTGCAGCGGTCGGCCGTCCGTCGGGAACGATTGTGGAAGACATCAAAAGCGAACTTGCCAAGGAAAAATTGCCGGAGGGAATTATCATCGATTACCTCGGTGATGCCAAGAACCAGGGCGACGCGTTTGGCAGTCTCGGACTGGCCTTCGGGTTGGGAATCCTGCTGGTTTACCTCATCATGGTAGCACTTTACGAAAGTGTTGTATACCCGTTTGTCGTGATCTTTTCGATCCCCGTCGCGCTCATCGGTTCAATCCTGGCATTGGCACTAACGATGAACAGCTTTACGATTTTTGCCATACTCGGGGTTATCATGCTTCTTGGACTCGTATCGAAAAATGCGATCCTGATCGTCGACTTTACAAACCATTTGAAATCGAACGGGACGCCTGTTCGCGAAGCTCTTGTGGAAGCCGGCCGGGAACGTTTGCGCCCGATCCTGATGACCACACTTGCGATGATCTTCGGGATGTTACCGATTGCCCTGGCAAGCGGTGCGGGTGCCGAAGTGAAAAACGGAATGGCCTGGGTAATCATCGGCGGACTTACCAGTTCGATGTTGCTAACGCTGATACTCGTTCCTTCGGTGTATCTCGTGATCGAGAACTGGCGCATTCGCGTCAATCGCATCTTCACACGAAAAAAGCGCAAGAAGTTACGTAAAATGCGTGAAGCACAGGCTTAAAGCCAGGAGTTTAGCCATATAAAAACCACAAACCAAGCTTAAAGCTGTCCGTGAATCGGGCGGCTTTTTGCTTTTCAGGTATCACTTCCAACGAAGAGTTGCAGTTAGGATGCAATTAACAGTACGATAAGTGATCCGAACAAGTATTCGATATTCAAAAGCTTTAGCCGCCCGCCGCCCAGCACAAGCAGGTTCCCCAACCGTTAAAAACGGCTATCGGCTATTCCCGCTGCCTGAACTTTCGCTCTTGTTGCCTCCTTTCCCTGCGACTCAGTGAGAATGTAGGTCTGGATACACCGAGCACCGGGTCGCAGACATAACGCTCGTAAAAGCCCGGTCGGTTCTCCTGCACTTTCA
>CAYMEW010000057.1:0-12627 GCA_964389755.1 uncultured Flavobacteriales bacterium
TAGAGCACGACCTTGCCAAGGTCGGGGTCGCGGGTTCGAATCCCGTTTCTCGCTCAGACAAGAGGTCCGTCCGCCGGTGGCGGACGGACTTTTTTGTTCAAAACAGGATGCCCGGATGGTGGAATCGGTAGACACGCCGGACTTAAAATCCTGTGACCATTTGGTCGTGCGGGTTCAAGTCCCGCTCCGGGTACAAATCAGAGTGAGAAACAGAGCGAGAGCGGAGTTTCTCGCTTTGATTTTCTTCACTCTCGCTCTCAGACTCACTCTTTTTATTCCTTGCGAGAGCGACGAGCGCCACACTGATTTTTCTTCTTTACTCCTATTTAAAGAAGTATTTCCCGACTTCCTCCTTTGGATGCCTGCGCGCCCACTGGCTTGAGGACACAGGAGGGGGATTGACAGAGCGACCTTACTGAATCGTGATTACGGGTATAAGGAGAGTCGAAATTTTGGCCCTGCTACTGCTTTTAAACCAAAATTTTTTTTCACCTGGATGAGTAGAATAAAACGAATAGCGGGTGCGTTTTTGACAATTAAAAATGCGCATGACAATTTTACCGCATTCCCTTGTTAGTTAACTCTATAAAGAGAATGTATTGAGCAGGAATTTAATTGTATATTAGTCAATTAATGAGTTATAAGTAATGCTGTAATACGTGAATAAATTTCCAGCAGACATACAAATTGAATTTTTCAAGCTTTTCAATGACGAATTATCAATTGAGAGTTTTGAGGAATGGGTGTACAAGACAAAAGACCTTGAAGCCTGTTTTGATCCTACAGATTATGTTGAATTCATTTCTTTAAGTTTTAAGGACCGACATGCGATTCACGAAATGAAAAAAATCGTTGACAAGTACTTGGACTATGGAGAATTTGAAAGAAGGAAAATTGACAAAATACTAAACGACCTGACTTCTAAAAATGACAAATTTGCACAATCACTAATAGCGGCTTACGACATGTATTGTGATGGCTACTGGTTCTTAGACAATATTGGAATGGGTTTCGGCCTGACCTTTGCGAACGACTTTTTTGAGTTTAAAGACTGGACGAATTTATCCACAGACGAAAAAAACAGGAGAGTTAATTCTATCTATGATGGAGTAAAAGCAGAAGCAGAAAAAGTTCAAGACTGGTTTGACAGAAAAAAAATTATTTTGACTGGAGAAGTAGACGAAATTGGACATTATAGTTACATCGACAATAGAACAACCGATGAGAAGAAATCGACAGATTATTCAGTAATAAACTTAGACGGAAAGAAAAGCAATACATATAACAGCACCGCGCCTAAAGGGGGGCGTTCGTGGTTGCAGAAACTTTTCGGCTTTGAATAAACGTTAATAGTAGCTTGATAGATTCTGCTCCGAAAGCCACGCCTTCGACAAGCTAAAAACTGTTAGGGCCAATGGTAAAAAGGCAAACAAGACAAATAAAACACACGACATATTTTTTATTTCTGTTAGCAGTTTTAAATAGCTGCGGACAGACAGCAGGCAAACAATCAGACAATTCTGACCTGCACATATCTCAAATTAAAGTTGACCCTAAAATTGACTACGAAAATGTCAAAGACTCGACGATAAATCGCGGACTTGCGGTTGTTATGATTTGGGACAAACCATATGACAAAGCCATCGATCTATTAAAAAAGGAGATAACTGTTAACCCGAAAAATGCGTACGCTATCCATTTATTGGGTTTTGCTTATAATGAATCAGGATTTTCCGAGAAATCTCTTCCGTTTTTTGACAAGGCTATAGAAATGATTCCAAATCAAGCTACTTTTCACTATAATTGTGGACTTGCTTATTACCGACTCAAAGAATATGAAAAAGCCGTTGACGAATATTCAACTACAATTAAATTTAATCCACGAGACACTTTAGCATTTTATAATCGAGCCCTTGCGTATGAGGGATTGAGAGATTTTGAATCTGCAATTAAAGACTATAACATTGCACTAACAATTAATGCCGAACAAGCTAGAATTTACAATAATAGAGGACGATGCTATATGATACTGAAAAAGTATGACCAGGCACTGAAGGACTTCAATAAAGCGCTGATAATAGAACCCAATAAAGCCAATACATACGGGAATCGGGGAATACTTTATTTAAGAATGAATCAACCAGAAAAAGCCTGTTCTGACTTACATAAAGCTACTGAATTAGGAGACGACCAGACTAATTTTATTAATAAGTATTGTAAATGACCATCTTTAAACAGAGCGAAAATTACGAATAGGAATGACTATACAGGAGCAAATATACAATTGGCTGACAACAGCATTTCAACAACCTGCTGACCGATTTTCGGAAATATTCTATTACGACAAACAAGACAATACATTTTTTTCTCTTCTTGTAACAGACTATTTCATATTTGACGAAAACTTAAATATTGCTGAAGATACAACGAGCGCTTATTCAAAAGAAAATCTTGAAAGTCTTGTTGACAGAATCAGGAGAATTGATAATAAGACCGATACAATTATTCCCTTGCCACGGCTTGGGAAATCGATGGACGTAAAATTACTTTCTCAGCAAATAGACAGTTTCCTAAATCAGAATTCAATTAATATTGAAACAGCTGCAATTTGGGAAGTCGAAGACAGCGGAACAATCACAATTGATTTAAAAAATAACCCTGGCGCAAAAACAAAAACCGACTATAAAAGGACCTTTCGCAAAGTGGGCCGGAAGTGGTGGCAAAAACTTTTCGGATGAATACAGATTAATCGTGCCTGGAGAAATGAGCTTCAAAATCGCTATTGATTCAAGCACTAATTTTGAAATTGACAAACAAAAAATGGGAAGAAAAGATTAGAAAATTTCAAAAAGAGAAATAACGAACACCCGACAAAGAGGTTTAGAAGAAGCCGGAATATTAAAGTACGAATTTCATTAGGCATAAGCCGAACGAACGAAAATTATGACCTGGATACGTAGATTGTTTAAAAAGAAAAAAGTTCATCATACTTCCGAGCCGGATAAGGAAGTTCAACTTGTTTAGAATGACCCTTACAAGCTAATTGACGGAGAAATATTTCTCCATGAGGACCTCTATCTTCAAGTTGAAATTGTGCCCAGGGAAAATTTAAATGATTTAAGCCTGGAAAACGACGCCATTAATGAATATTCCGAAAAATATCGAGATGGAACTGGGTTTACAAATATTTATGAACGAGATGAACAAAAGACTAAAACGTCTGGTCGAAATATTAAACTGAATGAGTTTGAAGAGTTACTACTGCAGTTAGGATTAACAAAATTGAACGCCGTATACAGTGGTTACGGCAACTTCAAAGAAAAATGTATGAACACAAACGTATATAAAGTCAATAACGCAGTTATTTACTGTGATTACGATGATCATCTTGTGAAAAATATTTGGATAGATGGATTTCGTTTTAACTCCGAATCGGAATACGTAACGACTATGGTTAATTCTTTATATGAAGTAGGAGAACGTTGGAACCTAATTCTTAACGATTGGAATCTATCTGAAACGATTGATCTGCAATCTAAAGAAGAAATTCAAAAATACATTTCAGAAAAATAGCTTGTCATCTTATACTTAAGTTCAGCGAAGATGCAATAGACAAAGGTATGTCTCGTGATTGTGAACGACTAATAGTATTACCGCTATTTATAATCTGACATAATTCCTTCCGAAAATACGATTTTTGGGACCTCTTTTTCTAAAAGATAGAGTGATAATCATTTTTTTAAGTTACTCAACTACGTTAATCGTCTGATGACAATTCTAGTTTTCTATAAATACTTTCCAAATCATCAGGTTGCAAAGCCCACCTGAAAGCAGGGTGTACCTCCCAGTCATATCCAAAATCGACGAAAGAATTGGACAAATATCTACTTTCTTCAAAATACTTTCGTTGAATGGTTCCGTCGTCGAGTATTTTTCTTGCGGTTATAAAATTTATCTTATACAGGAAAATTGAAAGATTCTTCGAGTTCGCTATTCTATCATTTGCAAATTTAAAATTGGTTCGCTCTTTAATACTTGATACTTTATTGTTTAACTCTTGAGTTGTATATATATAGCTCTCTGATGCCTTTTTCTGTTTTTGGTTCGGCTTCATGCCGAATAAAAGCTTTTCAATTGAAGGCAATTCCGACTTATACTCATTAATTGTATCTTGTATTCGACCTTGGGAATACTCTTCGAAAATATCTGTAAGATGAACCGTACTGATTTTAGAACTATCTCCATGATTTGCCCTATGTGCAGCCAACGTACATAATTTAACTAAGTCTCTTGGCCTTTTGCGTATTAACGACATTAATACTTTATAAATAGGCGCATTTTCCCAAAGTCCCCTTCCCACGAAGTTTTTCTCAAATACATGTTCTAAATGATGATTTAAATGACGCTGTGGAGTCTTTTTTAAGTCTTCATCTTTAAATGGAATGTCGAGATAAGTCAATATTCTTTTAACTAACATTACTAAAATTTCACCGTGAGTCCAATCGAACCAAACTACTGAACTTTCTATTTTATCCGTTGATTCATCTGAAGTTCGCACAAGATAAAATACATCTGACCTAAGTGATACTTTGAATATTAACCCTGGGTTGTCATTGGCCAAATCTCGAACGGCGTTAAGAAGAGTTGAAATTCGTTGAATATCATCCTTTTTACCTTCCCACCCCCTATCTAGATCATCTATATATATGATGATTTTCTTTGACTTTAAAAAATTATCAATCATTATTCTTTGGGTAGGCGCAAGGTCGACTTTTTCCTTAATTGAATTCATAGATTCACTGACAAAAGAAATTAGCTTAATTCCAAATTTGGCGAGTTTACTCTTAATATCATCATTATAAAGTCCAAATTCACTAAAAATTTTTTCACCTATTATTTTAGTTAAACCAAATTTCCATGCACGAATTTTTAAAAGGAAGTTCTCATCAGATTTGCCTAAATCGGCGATATCATCGGGCTTAATCAATATTGGTAAATTCCCATTTTCTTTTTCTTCCGCCATAGCAACCTTGAACAAGGCCGACTTCCCTGTTCCTTTGTGTCCGACTAATATTCTTAATGGCACATCCGATGTGACCCGTTTGAAAGTCTTTTTCTTAAAATAATATTCTCTTAGTCTTTCAATTGGTTCACTCTCGGCATCTTCAAATCCAAATAGTGCTTGTATCGTCTCATCGTTGAGTTCCTTTATTTCCTGCATTTCCTTTGTAGTTTAGGATTTTCATTTAACTAATATAATGAACTGAAGTCAATAAAGCAAAAGTCTCTTAATTCGCCTACAAAAGACTGGACACCAATCAGGAAGAATGGATTCTAATTAATCTTGATCTATTAAATAAGTCAGAAAAACATTCTCTCTCAACGCCTGTGCTGAAGCTTCAGCGCGAGCATAAAAGTTCGACATTTCCCCGCTTCAGATACAAATCAGAGTGAGACAGCATGAGAAGGAAGTTTTCAACCCTCTATAAATAAACCGAACCGTTTTGCTCCGAAACAGGCATTCCCCTACTCCAAGGTTACATTCCACGCATCGTCCAGTACGAGTTTGCCGTTTTTGGCTTCGCTGCTGCCGGGAATGCTAAAGCCTTTGATCGTGCCGGTCTTTCCCTTGGAAATAAGGTCGTGCAGTTGCTTTTTGGTGAGTCTTTTGCCGAGTAGCTCGTAGGGAACTTTGAACCCGCAACTTTTGAATTCGGCACAGCCAACGGCCGTTTTTCCTTCGAGGATCTTTGCCTGTTTGCACTTCGGGCAGTTCAGTTCGGTGAGGTCCACGCTTTTCTTCTGACGCGGTTTCTTTTCCGTCTCAGCTTTTGCAGGTGCGGCCGGTTCGAGCTGAATCGGGCGATAACTGCTGAAGATCACCTCATCGGTCAGTTCGCGAACCATGACGTATAACTCCTGTTTGAACACATCCGGCTCGTACTCGCCTTTCTCGATCAGGCGCAGTTTCTTTTCCCAGTCGCCGGTGAGTTCCGGACTTTTGAGCAGTTCGTTCTGAATCGTGCGAATCAGGCCGATGCCCGTTTGGGTCGCCAAAATGTTCTTGCGTTTCTTTTCGATGTACTTGCGCCGGAAAAGCGTTTCAATGATGTTGGCGCGGGTGGAAGGCCGTCCGATGCCGTTATCCTTGAGCAGTTCGCGCATTTCATCGTCGTCGACCTGGCGGCCTGCGGTTTCCATGGCGCGCAGTAAAGTTGCTTCCGTAAATGGTTTCGGTGGAGAGGTCTTTCCCTGATGCGCAAAAGGTTCGTGCTCACCGCGCTCGCCTTCTTCGAAGTGCGGCATGATCTTCTCCTCTTCCTTCGCCAGTTTTTTACTTTTGACGTTGTCGTAAACTTCGCGCCACCCCGGTTCGATGATCTGTTTCCCGGTTGCTTTAAACTCGAGGTCGCCCACTTTACCAAGCACGGTGGTGTTCGACACTTTACATTCGGGGTAAAAAGCGGATATGAAACGGCGCGTGACGAGGTCGTACACCTGCTGTTCCTGCGGCGAGATCCCGGAAGGAACGATACCGGTGGGAATAATGGCGTGGTGATCGGTTACTTTTTTGTCATCGAAAACACTTTTGGATTTCGGGATGGGCTTGTCTAAAAGTGGCGCGGTATAACGTTGGTAATACTGCAAACCTTTGAGGATTCCGGGTATTTTCGGGTGTAAATCCTCCGAAAGATACGTGGTGTCGACCCGCGGATAGGTCACGAATTTCTTTTCGTACAGGCTCTGGATGTTGCGCAGGGTCTCATCCGCGGAAAAACCGTATTTCTTGTTTGCATCCACCTGCAGGGAGGTGAGGTCGTACAGGCGTGGGTTTCCCTCTTTTCCCTCTTTCTGTTCGAAGGATGTCACTTCAAAGGGGTGTTCTTTCAGGTAGGCCACACCTTTTTCGGCTCGTTCAGCTGACTTGAGCCGGTCAATCTGGCACAGGAACTCCGTTTCCCGGTAAATGGTTTTGAGTTCCCAGTAATCTTCCGTTTTGAACGCGTCAATCTCCAGTTGGCGCTGTACGATCATCGCTAGTGTCGGAGTTTGTACGCGCCCGATCGAAAAGGTCGCTTTGCCCTGGCCGAACTTGCGGGTAAACAACCGGGTCGCGTTGATGCCGAGCATCCAGTCGCCGATGGCGCGCGCACTTCCGGCTGCATACAGGTTATCGTACTTTTTCGCTTCGTGCAGTTTCGCAAAGCCTTCGCGAATGGCTTCTTCCGTCAGGGACGATATCCACAGGCGTTTCATGGGAGCCTTGCAGCGCGCCTTGAGCAACACCCATCGCTGGATGAGTTCTCCCTCCTGGCCGGCATCCCCGCAATTGATAACTTCCTCGCAGTTTTGCACCAGCCGTTCGATCACTCCGAACTGGCGTTTAACGCCCTGATCCTCGATGAGTTTGATGCCGAAATTCTGTGGAATGATCGGCAGGTCTTCGAGTCGCCAGTACTTCCAGTTCTCGTTGTAATCGTGTGGTTCTTTAAGCGTGCAGAGATGACCGAAGGTCCAGGTGACCTGGTAACCGTTTCCCTCGTAATATCCGTCAAAGCGCTGCCGGGCGCCGATCACTTCGGCGATGTCTTTGGCCACGCTGGGCTTTTCGGCGATACACACTTTCATAGACGGGGAAACTTTTAGTGTTTATGCGTGTAATAACGGATCGTAAACGGGTACGGGTTCTTTTCATCTGCCGGGTGGCGCAGTATCTCTTCGGAAGTCCATTCTTCCGGATCCGTCTCCGGGAAAAAAGTATCTGCATCGAAGACATGGTCGACGTGTGTGATATACATTTCGTCCACAACCCCGAGTTGCAGTGCTTTGCGGTAGATCTCTCCTCCGCCGATTATGTAAATATCTTTCCGGAGCTTTTCCTGAGCCAGGGATTCCATGCACGCTTCCAGGGAATGAAAAACGGCACATCCCGGCGCTTCGTAATCCGGATTTCGCGTCAATACGATATTCGTACGGTTCGGAAGCGGACGGAACTTTTCAGGAATCGATTCGTAATTCTTTCTTCCCATGATCACGATATGTCCGCTGGTCTTTGATTTAAAGAACTGCATATCTGCCGGAAGGTGCCACAGGAGGTCGTTATCTTTCCCGATGCCCCCGTTGCGGTCCGTTGCTACAATGATCTTTCTGCTCATGGTAATTCGTTTACGGTTCCGGATGCGCTCATCCAAACAACTGTAAGTGGTACGGTAAGTCCGCAATCCTGCAAAAAACGAATATGTCCGGGCAGGAGATCAGGTGCGCCCGTCATTTCGGAGAGATAGACGTAATTCCCGTTCGCCAGCAGGTAACGGTGTACGAAGCGGCCGTAGCCCTGCTTCATGAAATCCGGTGACGGATCAGTGGTTTCGGGACCGACCTGTACAGCATAAAACCCATTGACCAGGTAAGCGAGTTCTTTACCCGGCCCGGCTGTCTCCGAAAGCAGTGTTTCATGAGTCCCGGAATTATGTGCGGCGAACAATTCGCGACTATCGGAAAAGTATTGTTGCATAAGTACGGTATCACCCGGATCCAGGAAAGCGTCATACGCATCGTAATCAAAGTCCGGAAGGATGTAGTACGGTTTGAGGTCTCCATAGTTTCGCGGATGTACCCAGGTAAGTACGTAACTAACATCCGTAGCTGTAACGGCGTGGTCCCGGATGTGCAGATCGGTAGTGATCATGATGCCACCGTTCTTGTAGCGCGCACGCTGGTTGGAGACAAAGTTTCCCATGGACCAGGCAGTGATGCGTTCTGTTCCTTCAACGGTTTTCTTTTCGATCGGCTGGAGTACGTGCGGGTGCCCTCCCATGATCATGTCGACCCCGAGTTCGTAACAGTACTGTTCATAATTCTTTTGGTAATTATTCGGCAAAGACTTGTATTCAACACCCCAGTGCATGGCACAAATGATATAATCAGCCTTTAGTTCTTTGGCGCGCTGCACGTCTTTTGCGATCACCGCACTGTCGATGTAATTGACAATTAGCGGTGCCGGAACGGTTAAGCCGTTGGTTCCGTAAGTATAATTCAGAAGGGCGATGCGCAGTCCTTTCTGCTCGATCATGAGCGGATAATTTTTTGCACGTTCCTCGGGATTTCGGAAAGTACCGGTATGACGGATACCCACCTCATCGAGGACATCGAGCGTCCGCCGGAACCCTTTCGCGCGACCGTCGCAGGTGTGATTGTTGGCCGTTAGCAGGATGTCGAAGCCCACATCTTTAAGCGTTTGGGACAGTTCATCCGGTGCGGAAAACTGCGGGTACCCTTTGTAGGGTTTTCCGGCATGCGTTACTTCGAGATTCGCGACTGCAATATCGGCTTCCGCCACCACGGGCTGTATGAATTTAAAGCCTTCATCGTAATCGTAGCGAGCTGTTTTGGCATTGTAGGCGCCTTCGATCTGCGGACCGTGTTGCATCACATCCCCCGTAAACAGGATGCTCAGTTCCTGTTCCTGTGCGAATGCGGCACCGAAAAGCAGCGGAAATAACGCAGCAAGTATTTTATACGGCAACGGCAGCTTTGATATGCGGATGCGGATCATAATTAAGGAGTTCGAAATCTTCGTATTTAAATTCAAATAGGTCATTGATTTCCGGATTGATCTTCATTTGGGGAAGCGGTCTGAAATCCCGTGAAAGTTGTTCCTTCGCCTGTTCGATGTGATTCGAATAGAGGTGTGCATCCCCGAAGGAATGGATGAATTCACCCGGCTGCAGACCACAAACCTGTGCCAGCATGAGTGTAAGCAATGCATACGAAGCAATGTTGAAAGGTACACCGAGAAATACGTCCGCACTGCGCTGGTAGAGTTGGCAACTGAGCTTTCCATCAGCCACGTAAAACTGGAAGAGGCAATGACAGGGTGGCAGGGCCATGTGCTCGATATCGGCTACATTCCAGGCGGAAACAATGAGGCGCCGGGAATCGGGATTGTTCTTAATCTGATGTACGAGGCGACTGATCTGGTCGATCGTTTCGCCGTTGTGCCCGGGCCAGCTTCTCCACTGGTGCCCGTATACAGGACCGAGGTCCCCGTTCTCATCCGCCCATTCATCCCAGATGGAAACTTTGTTCTCTTTGAGGTAAGCAATGTTCGTGTCGCCCTTCAGGAACCACAGCAATTCGTGAATGATCGAACGCAGGTGGAGTTTTTTGGTCGTGACACAGGGAAAGCCCTCATTGAGGTCGAAACGCATCTGGTACCCGAAGACGGAAACGGTGCCTGTTCCGGTACGGTCACTTTTTTTGTTTCCGTGCTCGAGGATGTGCGTCAGCAGGTCATGGTATTGTTTCATAAAAACGCGGATTTTGAATAAGCGAAGATAAGCATTTATGTCCGCAGGGGAAAGTGAAAGTTTTGAACAAAGGACCGGACAATTTTCGCAAGTGAATGGAAAAAAGTAATTTAGGCCCGTGAAGAACTGCTTACTGTTTTTAGCACTCATTCTTTCCTCCGGCCTTGCCGCCCAGCAGGATATTTCCCTCAAGCGAAAGTACCTCGGCACGTATAGCGGTGAGATCCCGGGATACTACCTGGAAAGCGGGCGGGAACTGATGGAAGTGGCTGCGGCGCCTTTGCAGATCGAGATCGGTCGTGATTTTGTGGAATTCGTACTGGGAAACGAACGCATTCGCGGAACGTACAAAGTGCTCCTGGCTGTTAAAAACTATTACGTACTCGAGGCCTACCTCGAAGGGCAGGAAATCCCGGAGCGGATCGTGGTGTTTCGGAAAGGCAAACAGATCAGTCGCGAAGGCATTTACCCCCAACCCAACGCGCTGCTGAACAAGGAAGGTTGAGAAGAATGACGCCGTTTGCGCTCGAAACGCACACCCTCCAATGCATCTTTCAGTCAGTTAGCTGCCTTACGCATAGCCTGAGTCGCCGCACCGGGATCTTAAAATACATGCGCAGAATGCTCCCGCTACACCCTATTCCCTTTGTTTTCCCGCATTTTTTTCGTAAATTACAGGAACGAGAACCCCACAAACGACAGCCATGAAACGCAACACAGAAAATCTCCGCACGATCCTTGAAGTAATGGGATTACTTATCTTATTCCTGGCCTTTGAACACCTGGTCAGCGCAAGACTGACATGGCTCGCACTCTCCCTTTGGGCAATCATTTGGCTAATCGGAATCGTGGACAAACTGCGTTATCTTGGCGGGCACTACCGTAAAACAATTCGCATACCTACCGTCAACGATGAGTTCATTCGCGTCTCCGGTTTCCTGCTGGGCGGAGCCATTACAGCCGGCGCACTTGCCTGGATGATCTTCTCAAAACACCACGACTTCTTTCAGCCCGCGCTTTTTGTTGCCGGAATCCTTCTGTTGAGCAATGCAGTACTTCATGTTCCGGGCGCATCTGTCCGCATATCTACACACAACCTGCGGCTCGATCACAAACACCGACGCATTCCGCTCGCTTCCATAAAAAGCCTGCACATTGCACCCGGGCGCCTGGAAGTGCACGAAGAAAACGGACGCGTTTCCGCATTGAGCAGGCTGGCCCTCGATGAATCGGTATCGAATGAATTGAAAACGTTTATCGAAGAACGAATTCCGCACGCCACGGTTCTTATAGATCACGGCATTTCCACCGATTCGGCCCACAGCCACCTCTGACATCCGGTGTAAGTATTCAAAGAGATCACACAAGAGAGCAGAGCCGGTATCGTATTTCAAATGCGCTTAGGTATAAATACCTGTTTTGAGAAATGCGTAGTTGAGCGCTAAGACAGGTTCGTCGTATTCCACACCTTTGCACGAATACGGAAAACGAGCCGGGTAATGTGTCGGGCACTTCCTGAACCCTTTCGCCCCATTCACAAGCCAGCCATTACAGGTTGGTTTTTCGTGTTAAATACATTTTTGTGCTTTTCCTGAATTTTCAGAAAGATGATCGGATCGGTCAAAGAGGTTTAAAAAACAAATGGAGAAAGAAACGGGCGTCTCTTCCTCCATTCACTACTAACCTAAACCACCTAAATCAGTTGCTAAGTTAAGCATTGTTTTTTGATTTCAAAACAAAATTTTTGTTAAAGAATTCTTCACCTTCAAACAATGCGTTAAATTCCAGCTGTTTGACCTTCGAAATACTTCCCGTTTTTTTAGCCGGAGAGTCTTAAATCTCTTGTATCTTTGCAGCATGAGCGAAAAAAGAACGGAATTAAGCGCACTGGGGGAATTCGGTCTCATTGATCACCTCACACAGAATTTTAAGAACAGACAAGCTTCCACGATGCTCGGTGTCGGCGATGATGCGGCGATTATCGCGGCAGGTGATAAGGAATCACTCGTGCTGTCTACGGACATGCTTGTGGAAGGTGTACATTTCAACCTCATGTACATGCCGCTCAGACACCTCGGCTACAAGGCCGTTGCCGTAAATGTGAGCGATATATGTGCCATGAACGCGAAAGCCGAACAAATTACCGTGAGCATAGCCGTTTCGAACCGTTTTCCCGTTGAAGCACTCGAAGAACTCTACGCCGGTATTCACGCGGCTTGTGAAAGCTATGGCGTCGATCTGGTCGGAGGTGACACAACCTCTTCTTATTCCGGACTGATCATTTATATTGACCCAGATTGCCATAACAGCAAGTTCT
>CAYMEW010000058.1:0-10912 GCA_964389755.1 uncultured Flavobacteriales bacterium
TACTTTTTCCCATTGCAGCAAAAAGTAGCAAAAAGTGCTAGCGCTACGTTGCAGCTGCCACCCAACCGGCATTTGTTCCGGAACATTTTACCAAACTTTCCGCCTGGGGGCGGATTCGGACAAGGTAAAAGTTCTGCGGAACTGCATGCGTTGGGTCCCGGCGGCTTACACGAAGGCGCGGTGTAAAGTACATGCGGATTGCTTCGGAGTGGCGGTTATGGTCTATATGAAGTTGTTGCATAATGTGACCGCTGTTGAATTATAGTCGTCAAAGTGCGCGGACTTCGGTGGCGCGCTGATGTACAAAACGGTCGCGTAAGCGGGTTGTGGCAAAGACAAGGATCAGTTGCAGACCCGAGACAAGCACGATCATCGGGCTCATAGTAACATCCAGCCACAAGGCAGCGGCGTAGCCCAGTATACAGGAACTCGTTCCGAAGAGTACGGAGAGCCACAACATGCGACTGAGTCTGCCCGTAAGCAGGTATGCCGATGCCGCAGGAATGGTCAGCAAACCGACGACGAGCACGGCACCCACGCTTTCGAAACTCATGACGCTTGTAATGCTTACCAGAAGAATAAACGCATAGTGCCAGAAAGAGGTGTTCATGCCCCGCGCGCGCGCATAATCTTCGTGGAAGGAAATCATTTTAAGCTGGCGATAACCGGTTGCAATAAAGAGGATGACCAGCAAAAGTACCGGCAGGATCATCCAGATACTTCGCGTGCCTACCAGGTAGCCGTTCACGACCACCTTATCGAGGAAGGTAATTCCCAGCTCGCCGAAAAGCACGCATTCCTGATCGAGGTCTGCATTGCTATCCGTAAAAAGTGCGATGAGGATAATGCCCACGGCAAAAAGCCAGGTAAAAGTAACCCCGATGCTGGCATCTTCCTGTAATTTCAGCTGACGTGAAAAAAAACGGATGAGCATGGAAGTGAGTACTCCGAAAACGGCGGCTCCCAGCAGGATCATGACCGAATCAAAACCGGAACTGAAGAGAAAAGCCAGTACAATCCCGGGTAACACGCTGTGTGAGATCGCGTCGCCGACCATAACGATCTTTTGCAGGACGAGGAAACAGCCAAGCAAGGCACAACTCCACGCAATGAGCAGTGCGGTCGTAAGAATCAGTATGTCGTTGAGTCCTATCATTCGTACGGTATTTGTTTGTTGTGCGGATCAGCCTCCGGAAAATCCAGTTCGCGAAGAAGTTCGGCCTCTATCTCGGGTGTCAGGAGATGCTCCACGGTTTCCGCGCTGCCGTGCAGATGATCTTCACGAAAGTTCATACGTTTGGCCAGGTAAAGTTCCCAAAGCCGGTGCAGGCGGACAACCCGTGCCGCCTCCGCACTTCCCTTTTCGGTAAGTCGGTAGTTGCGTCCGGATCTTTCGATCATTCCACGAGCTTCCAGTAAACGCAGTATCCGATAAAGGGCTGCCGGTTCAAACGCGCGTTTCTCCAGGAGGTCTTTTGCGGTGACGGACACTTTTCCGGATTCCTGCAACTGGTAACAGGCTTTAAGTACGTTCTCGCTTTCCATGCGACGGCGATTCTCTCTCCTTTTCTTCCAAAGACTTATCCAACCTTTTTTCGGAGCAGCCACAAGGCTGATCATGACGAAGAGGAAAAGAAAACTGACGACCCAGGGGCCGGTGGGCATATTTTCCTGCAACCCGCTCACAAAAACACCGAGCGAACTTGCGAGCCAACCGGTAGCACCTGCCAGTAAAAGCATTTTTCCAAAATTATCTGTCCAATAGCGTGCAGTTGCTGCGGGACCGATGATCAATGCCGACATCAGCACAACTCCCACCGCCTGGATTCCGAGTGACACGGTCAATACGGTTAAGACGGAGAGCAAAAACTCCGTTGCCCTGCGGTTAATACCTACCGTTCCGGCAAAATCGGGGTTAAATGCGAGTATCTTGAACTGCCTGAAAAATGCCAGGATCAGGAGCCCGATGCTCAGTCCGCCATAAATAAAAAAGCGAATGTCCCGGAAGGAAAGCGTGGCAGCCTTTCCAAACAGGTAATCTTTGAGACCGTTCTTTTCGGGATTGTCTCCGGAGATCACTACGGAAAGGAGCACAGAGCCCAGTGCAAAGAAGAACGTTGCAGAGAAGGCAATGGCCGTATCTTCGCTGAGTTTGGTCGTCCGCACGAGGTAATCAATGAACCAGACCGAGATGAGGCCGGTTAGCAGTGAACCGGCAATGAGCCAGGAAGGATCTTTGGTTCCGCTGTATAAAAAACCGACACAGATCCCGGGAAGCACGGAGTGAGAAACCGCGTCGCTTACGAGCGATTTCCGGCGTAAAAAAGCATAGGTGCCCACTACTCCGCTCAGTGAACCGATCAGTGAAACACCGATGAGCACTTTGTAAAACAGCGGCTCTGTAAAGAGGGTTGTGAAATCCATGGTCATTTGTCGTCGAATCCTTTTTCGCGCAGCGGCACATCGTGCTGCCGAATGAGTTGTTGTACCTGGGAAACGAGGTTTAACTGTCCGCCATAAGTTGCCTGCAGGTTTTCGGAAGTGAGTACGTCACGCGTTGGTCCGTGCGCCACGAGCCGCGTATTGATCATGACGAGGTAATCGAAATAGTCCGATACGGTTTGGAGGTCGTGGTGAACGATCACGAGCGTTTTACCTTCGTTTTTCATTTCAGTAAGGAGCGTCAGAATGGCATTTTCGGTCGCCACATCCACTCCTACGAAGGGTTCATCCATGATATAGACCGAAGCCCCCTGTGCGAGTGCACGTGCCAGGAAAACGCGTTGCTGCTGTCCGCCGGACAATT
The DNA here is from genome assembly GCA_964389755.1 of uncultured Flavobacteriales bacterium. GTDB lineage: Bacteria > Bacteroidota > Bacteroidia > Flavobacteriales_D > Crocinitomicaceae > JBBSUQ01. The sequence goes on from CAYMEW010000058.1 coordinate 2,807, forward strand.
GCCCGATCTGCCTGTTGGCGAGGCTGGTCAGTTTCACTTTTTCAATGGCCATGTCCACCATTTCACGGTCAATGCGTGTGAGCCGCTGAAAAAGTTTTCCTTTGCGAAAGCGTCCCATTTCGACCACGTCACGTACGGTAGCCGGAAAATTCCAGTCTACACTTTCGCGTTGCGGTACATAGGCAACCTTTTCGCGCACCTGCCGGAGATCGCGATCGAATACTTTCACAAAACCGCTGGATACGGGGATAAGTCCCATGATTGCTTTCAGAAGTGTCGATTTCCCGCTTCCGTTCGGCCCGACTATCCCGATGATCTGCCCCTGCGGGAGTTCGAAGTCGATGTCCCACAACACGGGAATGCGGTTATAGGCTACCGAGAGGTTATGTACTTCAATACTGTTCTTTCCACTCATTTCCATTTCTTTTTTAACGCAATCCGTTGACGATAGACCGCACATTTTTACGCATCATTTCCTCGTATGTACCGGCTCCTGAGTGTTCATCACCCAGTGCATCGGAGTAAAGCATATTGCCGATTTTAAGTGCGTATCCCCTACTCCGACAGGATTCCATGACCGAACGGATGGCCCGGGGAGAAACGCTGCTTTCAATAAACACCGCGCGTATGTTCCGGCTGATGATCGTATTGATGAGTTCACTGACATCGCGGATGCCGGGTTCCGAAACGGTAGAAATTCCCTGGAGCCCCATCACTTCGACGTCGTAAGCCTTTCCGAAGTAATGAAAGGCGTCGTGCGAGGTAATCAGGACGCGTTTCCCTGGGTCGACCTGTTGTAACTCTGCGCGCAGTTCGACAATGAGTGCCCGGTATCGTTTTTCCAGTGAAGCAAAGCGCTTCCTGAAACGGTCTGCATACTGCGGGTACACGACACACAGCCTGTCAACGGCGTGGGCAATTCCGTCCAGCCAGAGGCGCGTATCAAACCAAACATGCGGATCATAAGTATGTTCGTTGAGGGCGATGAGGCTGCTTTCGGGCATTCCATCCGAGAAGGCGATCACTTCCTTTTCGTGTTTCAACTTGTGAAAAAGGTCACTCATTTTTCCTTCGAGGTGCAGGCCGTTACAAATGATTACGCGTGCTTCCCCGAGTGCACGCACATCCGAAGGTCTTGGTTCGTACATGTGGGGATCGACACCGGCTCCCATGAGTGTTTTTACCCTGCACTCAGGTCCGGCAATTTCCCTGATGGCGTCTGCAATAATGGTCGTTGTGCAGACCACCAGGTGTTCATCGGTTCCTGCGCCGGGTTTGTATTTGCAAGCTGTCAGACTCAGGATGAATATTACATAAAGTAGCGCTTTCATAGCTTGCGTTTTACGAGGATTTTGCGAGCAACACGTTCGGAGAGGTTTACTTCCTGTCCGTTCAGTTCCACGCGCAACGAACTGTCAAATGGAAATGTTTCAAGCACCCGGATGTGTACTCCCAAATTAATGTCGTAACGTTTGAGAAAGTCGAAAAAGTCTGGAGAACCGTCCTCTACCCCAACGACGATGCCTTCCTCGTTATCGCGGAGCCGGTGCAGTAATACACTTTGTTCGTGCCGGCGCATTTTTCCGTTCACATCCGGTATCGGATCTCCGTGCGGGTCGAATTCGGGATAGTGCAACAATGCGTCCAGGCGGTTGACGAGTTTCACAGATTGAATGTGTTCGAGTTGTTCGGCCACTTCATGTACTTCTTCCCAGCCGAAATGGAGTTTTTCGACGAGAAAGGATTCCCAGAGCCTGTGTTTTCTGAGAATCTGTAATGCGAGTTCATTTCCGGCCACGGTAAGTCTGCAGCCCTGGTATTTGCGGTAATCGAGCAGTTCTTTTTCGGCGAGGCGACGAATCATGTCTGTAACGGAGGACGCACGTGTATTCATCCGTTCTGCCAGCAGGTTGGTGGAAACATTCTCATTCCCGGCTTCTGCCAGGCTGTAAATTGCCTTGATGTAATTCTCTTCACTTTGTGAAAACACGTCCTGAGTTTTAAGTAAAGGTACATTTTATTTTTAGACCAGGCTAAAAATAAAATTCAGCACATAAAATACGCTATCTACGCCGTGTAGAAATGAAAATTAATCCTTGTGAAGCAGGCAGACCGCATACGCTTTCAGCGCTTCGCTTTGCCCGAAAGAATCGACCTTTTCGTGCGTGGTGGCCTTAATAGAAATATTGAAGACGTCTGTTTGCAGGATATCTGCAATGATTTGTTGCATATCCGGAATGTGCGGATTGAGTTTGGGCTTTTCGAGGATCACGGTACAGTCCATGTTCCCTATGCGGTATCCTTTCTCGCGAATGAGGGCGTAAGTGCGTTCGAGTAAAATTTTACTGTCGATGCCTTTGTACTGCGGGTCCGTATCCGAGAAATGATAGCCGATGTCGCGCAGGTTGAGTGCCCCGAGCATCGCATCGCAAATGGCGTGCAGAAGTACGTCGGCATCCGAATGACCGACCGCTCCGAGCGCAGACTCGAGTTCTTTACCTCCGATGAACAGTTTACGTCCTTCGGCCAGGCGGTGTACGTCAACACCAAAACCGATACGCAGATCCATCAGGGGTTCGTTGAAGTGTCCTTCGATCCGAGTTTATCGAGGTCCAGACGCAGCGTAAAGCGCAGCGTATTCGCCAGCGGATTGGTGCGTTGGAAGGCGTACAGGTAGGAAATATCGATTCCCAGCATGTTGTACTTGAGTCCCACTCCGAAGTTGAGGTATTTCCGGTTTCCTTTATTCGGACTTTCGTAGAAAAAACCGCCGCGAAGCGCGAGGATGTTATTGTACCAGTACTCCATCCCGTAAGCGATGTTGATCTCGGAAAGTTCTTCTTTCAGTTTCGATCCCTTTTTTACCTGGTAGCCTCCATTGCCATCTTCAACGTAATCACCATTGTCATCGGTGATCGGAGTTCCCGGGGCATCGTAGAAAGACTGGATCAGGCCGGCGATAACGCCCACATCCGAACTTTTGCCCGAAATGAGTTGCGTTTGCCCGTTTACATCGCCATAGATTGCCGGGGAAGGAACGAGCAGTTTCTGAAACTCGAGTGCAAAGGTCATTTTATTGTAATCGTCGAACTCCGCGGTGAAGGCATTCGCGATCTTGATATTCATCGGGATAAAATCGCGGCGGCCGGTTTGGGAATAGGACACTTTGTTCCCGATGTTATTTAGCGTCGTGGCGAAGGTATAGATCCCGTCAGTACCACCGATCTTTGCGTCCTCGTTGTAATACGTAAAAGAGATATCGGCCGCCCCGGCAATGGCCGGTTTGGTGTCGACACCCGGAATTGTCAGTCCGCCCGTGAGGTTGGAATACGCGAACTTCCCGTTGAGCCCGATACTGAGTTTGTCGGCCAGCCTGAATGCATAAGCACCTGCCACCTCGAATTCCGAGGGTTTATCGTTTCGGAGCACCGTGGCGTTATTGTCAGTAAACGTGATCTCACCGAGGCTGAAATAGCGAAGTGATCCGCCGATCGTATGTCTTTCAGAGAGTTGTTTGTATCCTGAAAGGTACGACAGGTGAATGTCATTGGTCAGCTGGCGTAGCCAGGGTGTGTAGGAAATACTGATCTCGGAAGAGCTTTCGGCAAAGCTGAGCATGGACGTGTTCCAGTAAACCGAAGTCGACGAACCCGAGAGCGCCGTTCCGGCATCCCCCATCGCACCGGCACGCGAGTCCGGCGTAATGGCCATAAACGGAAGTGCGGTTGTGATGGTGTTGAGTTGCAGTTCGTCGTCGGTCACACCGCCTCCGCTGGTTGGTTGTGCGAGAAGCACTGATCCATTTACTAAGGCGGCGGCAGTAATTAAAATTTTCTTCATAAGATCTTTTCCTAAATTCGAAATCGGATGTCAAATATACGCAAAAGCAATTTTTTTATTGCAAAGCTTATTTTAACAATACTAATTTTTCCAGTTTTTCATCGGTATCCCCATCAGGCGTTCTGACGGAAAGACGGTAAACGTACACTCCTTTCGCAAGCTGATCGCCAAAGTCATCGCGTCCGTCCCAGGTAATTCCCGGCGAGCGGAAGCCCTGTGTATTCACCAACTGATTTATTGTTTTAACCAGTCGCCCGCTTACGGTAAAGATCTGGATCTGTACTTCCAGCGAACTGAGCACCTGGTTGTGTTCAAAGTAAAATTCGGTATGCGTTGTAAACGGATTCGGATAATTGAGCACGTGTTCGAGCGCCAGCTCTTCTTTCGCCTGCACAATGAACTCTATGGTCTTTTCAGCAGAATTATTGTTCACATCCCACACTTTGAGCGTGAGGGTGTGTTTCCCCTGTTCCAGCTTGGACATGTTGTAACGAATCTTCCCGGACTGGTATGAATCGAGGTCCGCTATGTAAAAATCGTTCAGCACGATCGGCTTGGACGACTCTGCATCAATGATCGCGGTAATGTCATGCCCCACACCATTTCCCACGGTATTGATCCCGTTATCATCATAGATATTCGCGAGCAGAATAGGCGTTTCGTCCGTCAGACTTCCGTTCACAAACGTTTCGTCGTTGAGGTAGAGTTCGATCTGCGGCCCCACATTGTCGGCAATGCCATTCGGGTCGATCCCGCCGATGATTACGGAAGTATCCATTCCACGCGCATCCGTAACGGCAGAATTTCCATACAAACTCACCTTTCCGTGTCCGTACTGGTAGTTGATATCCTTCGGCACCACGAACTTAAACTGGAAGTACCCGTTCGTGATCGTCGCTTTTCCGCGATAAATGATGTTTTCCTGTACCCGGAAGGGGATTACCGGCGAATTGGGATCCTGCCCAAGCGTGGTTACGGTCTTTGGTTTGTCGTAAACAGACGGGGACAGCACACCGCTGAAATTCGTAAGGATATTCCCGTTGTTATCTTCGATGTGCCCGCTCATGGTCACGGTGCTCAGCGCGCGGATCGTATCGGATTCCACGAGTACGTTTACGCCGTTAACGCTATCGAGTTTTACCTGCAGTCGCGGCATTGCCAGTTTCAGAGCCGGATCGCCAATCAAGGTAAAGACACGCCTGTTATCCTGTGTTCCGGCATTATTTTTCGTACGTCGGATGATCTCTCCGAAGGTTAACGGTTCATTTTGTGCATCGCGCAGGAAGACTGTCTGAAAGAAACTCAGCCCGATAATCGTATTCTGATCAATATATACCGGGCGCGTTGTGGTCATCAATGCGATCGCACCGCCCACGCTGTTAATGGAAGCCCATTCCCCGGCCGAAACACGGGAAGGATCGTCGTAACGCGTAAACTCACAGGTTGCAGAAACAAGGAGCGGAAAGTTGTTTGCATTCTTCCAGCTTTGGATCTGTGGAACGGTAATAACGCGTTCTTCGGCAAGCCCCACTTCTCCGCCGTGCCCGGAATAGTTCACGATCAGGGCGCCGCGTTCGACGTTTCGCGTAATGGCTTCAAAGATGTCGGGATAACGGTGCCCGCCGGCCGTTGAGATCTGCGTGTATGCATCCATGTACAGTTTTGTAGCGTTGTACTCCGGGTAGTTCTGGCGCACATACTGGCTTTGCGGTTCGGTATCGTCTGTAACGAACTCACCTCCCTGTTCATCGTCGGCAATCTGCACGTATTTTAGTCTCCAGTCTCCGAATGTGCTTGTATTGCCCTGTGTATTCGCATCCTGGTTGATGAATAAGGAAGAACCGTTTTTCATGTAATGCTCGATCTTGTCGACCTGTTCACGGGCCATCGTATTGTCGGAAATAAGCAGGCGCCCGACGCCAATATCCTGCATGTTTGAAGGTGAAAAAGCGTCGGAATCGTCGAGCAGCGCATAATAGTCGTCACTGACCAGTGCCGCGATCATGTTTTCGGAATTGAGCGCTTCATAAACCGGCACGAAATAATTGTTATCGGGAAGCCTGTTTTTCGGATCGTAGGTTCCGTCGCCGAAGAGCAAAAGATTGGAAATGGTGGGCCCGGGAGCCACTCCTCCGCGGTCGTAGAACATCTTCGCGAGTGTACGGATCGCGGTCGGGTCATTTGCACCGGAACTAAACTCGTTGAAGACCTGCTGTGTCGTTACGACATTTACTTTTAATCCTTCACTGCGATGCAGATCAGCCAGCCGGTTTGCCTGTGCAGTAAAAAGCGGATGTGTGACGATCAGGTAATCGCACTGCTCGAGTCCGTGAAGGTCCTGGTTTGCAACAACAGCCACGCGGGAAGGCGTCAAAAAAGTTTCATTATCCGTGACGAGGAACTCGCGCAGGCTGTCTGTGGCCTGTTCAAAAGCCAGCGAGCCTCCCAGGTCGGACGAATTGATGAGAAAAGGACGGTGACGGTCGGTGACATCCCAGACCTGTGCACCGGCAGGTGTTCCACTGATGGTAAACGAGGCAATATTTCCGGCTCCGACCGAATTGCGATCCCGAAAGTGGAAGCCGCTACCGGTAAAAGCAAGTTGTCTGCGTGTATTGAGCTCAATCTTATCGAGGTAGGTCAGCACGTCGGGTTGCCCGCGATTCACCTGGATCTGCAGGTAAATATTTTCCGGCAGGTTCGTCGCCGTAAAGGAGGTTGCCGTACGACTGTAGTCAGAAGAAGCCGAAGGCAGGTTTTGCGTTCCGATGACCGAACCTCCTGCCGTAACAACGAAGTTATCGCCCACATTGCCATTTGCTGCAAGTGAGATTGCAAATTCAGCCGTATTCCCCGGAACGATGTCCGGCACCTGGAATGCAAAAGTGCGTGTGAGATCCACGTCGAACAGCTCACCATACCAGCGCTGTCCGCCTTTCACCAGGTTTTGGATATCCTCTTCGTGCACATCGTAATAGGAATAACTGTTCACTGAAATGTTGGCTGATCCGGCCGGGTCGGGAAGTGTCTGCATGATCAGCGGAGCCCTGGAAGGATCCACGTTAATGAAATAAAAAGCTTTGTCGGAATAGATATTCCGATCCTGCGTAAAGCCGGAAATGATCCCGGGATACCAGCGATGTGGTGACCAGCCGTGAAAGAGGATGTAATCTTCTTCATCAAAGCTACCGTCAGCCAGACCAACGTACCGGATCGCATTCTGTGCCAGATCATCCGTTCGCGGAGCCGAATTCAGTTCAGGAAGACGTCCGTCGGCATTTCCGAACACGTGAATGCTCATCGGATCAATGTTATCAACGTCCACACCGCAAGCTTCGAGATAGGCTTTATCGAGTTTGTAAATCCCCGTTTCGGAAACGGCAACCCTGTACCAGTAACCTGTTTGCAGGACGGAACTATTCGCGAAATCTTTCTGAAGGATCTTTTTAGGCATTTTGCCCAGGTCGCGTTGTTCAACCTGTACGGATGCAATCCTGCGGACCGTACCTCCCTGACGCACATAGGGAAACAAATGCAAAGCAAGAAACTGTTCGTCCCGCGCGCGCGATGCCTGGAGCGTATATTGCGGTTCATCGGGAACGCTCAGGCTCCAGCGATCGAGATACTGCAGATCTTCATTCGTCGCACCGGCCGTTGTGAAGCCCACCAGTTCCACTTCATACCGTGAATTCGGGTTCAAGGGTTCGAGTACGGAAAAGTTGGGTGTAATTCCGTCAATGGCCTGCCCTTCGATGAACGGCACGCGCATTTGCTGCCCGTTCACCTGCGTTTCAACGGCTTTACCCCAGGGAATTACATACTGGTATTGACGATCCTGTGCAGCCGCTGTTCCGGCTGTTAAAAAAAACAGTAAAAACGGTATTATTTGTGCAATTGTAAAGTTTGAATCTCGTTGAAGCAAGCATTTCATGGAGCAAATATGTGAATTTGTAGTTGAATCGGTAAAAAAACGCCCTTTTTCTTTGTTTATTTTAACTGAATGACAATATTTGTAACCCTTAACGAACTTCCTCCGTAAAGTGTTGGGAGTGTTGTTAAGTTTTACTATTCGAGTGTAAATGAAAAACATAAACTTTTTACTTGTCGGGCTTGGGCTGCTGTGTTGCACGACATCTTCCCTGGCGCAAGACCCCACGTTTACCCAGTTTTATGCCAATCCGCTTTACCTGAACCCCGCTTTTGCAGGGTCGCACGGTTGTCCGCGTTTTGCCCTGAACTACCGCAACGAATGGCCGAGCCTTTCGG
>CAYMEW010000059.1:0-9777 GCA_964389755.1 uncultured Flavobacteriales bacterium
GGAAAGTTTGGTAAAATGTTCCGGAACAAATGCCTGTTGGGTGGCTGCTGCAACGCAGCGCTAGCACTTTTTGCTACTTTTTGCTGCAATGGGAAAAAGTAGGATGCAATAAACTATATTTTAGTAAAAACCGTTCTTCGATGCCTACCTACACCACGCAAAAACTCTTTATATAACAAAACCTGACGCAATTCCCCCCTCATGATCGGAGGGGAAGAAAAAGCCACGCTTTTGAAGACCAACCGACATCCCAGGGAAAGGGAGGAGATAAGCACCGCCTCCAATACGAAGCAACCGCTTGTATATAAAAGCCAGGCTTATCAAAAACAGCAACTTCCCGAACAGGACAAATTCCATACAACTACCCGCGTAATTCGCAAAAACGGATTTTTTATGTATCTTCGATCTGATATACAAGAGATTACTTATGAAAAGAACACTACAAACACTTTGCAGCGCAGGACTCCTGCTCCTTTTTGCAGTTCCATGCGAATCACAAACTTTCAATCCCGTAACGGTTAACGGTTTTAACACGGATGTGGTCGCCGAGAACTCCCCGGCAATAAATTTTACCGACGATATCCTGGATGGCAGCAACTACGTTCTCTACTCGGTCGATTACGGAAACATCTATAGCACGGGTACGGGTTTGCCCAACAACGGAGCCGTTATGAACGGATCGCGCTCCTACCAGCTCGCCGGCTATGATCAGCCCAATTGTATGAAACTGCATTCCTCAACTGCGCTCACCGATTCGTTCGAACTCGTTACGCCCGCTTCCTATGCATCGGTCAGCCTGCTCGCTTTTGCCACCGAAGGCAGTGGTTCGGTCAATGTCACGCTGAAGTTTACGGACGGTTCAACCATTACGTCAAACGGCCTGCCCGTAAGCGACTGGTTCTTTAATTCGAACCCCGTGATCAGCGGTTTCGACCGCACGGGAAGAACCACCGACAGCCCGGATTACCAGTTCAGCGAACCGCGCATGTACCCGATCGATATCGCCGTTCCCTGCGCTGATCAGTCTAAGCAACTTCAGCGTATCATCATTACCAGTACGGCACCGTCAAATGTGCGCGTGTGCATTTTTGCCGTCTCTGCCACCGAAGTCATCAATGTTAGCGTTACCAACTTCCAGGACGCTACCTGCAACGGCGCCGATAACGGTCAGGCTACGGCACTTGCCATCGGAGGAGTCGGTTCCTACAACTACCTGTGGTCTACCGCACCGGCACAAAACGGCGCCACCGTCTTCGGACTTGCGCCCGGCTCTTACACGGTAACAGCCACCGATGCAGACGGATGTTCAGCCACAAGCAACAGCTTCACGATCTCCGAGCCGGCAGTGATCACCGGAAGTCAATCCGTCACGATCTGCGAGGGAAGCGAACTCGTCGTTGGAAATCACACGTATACCCTCGCCGGAACATACACCGATACGCTGCACACACCCCTCGGTTGCGACAGTATTCTCACAACGGACCTCAGCCTTATCCCCTCGCCTTCTGTAAACGCAGGAACGGACCTGCTCATTTGCAGCGGTGAAACGATAAATCTTTCTGGCAGCGGTGCGCAAAGCTATACCTGGAACAACGGTATTTCGGATGGAACGGACTTTATACCCACCGCTTCGGACACGTTTATTGTAACCGGAACGGCTGCAAACGGCTGTACCGATATCGATTCGGTGATTGTAACCGTAACGAGCGTGGATGCACAGATCAGCGTTTCGGGCATTACACTCACCGCCAGTCCGGTGGATGCAAATTACATCTGGATCTCCTGTGCCGATGGTCAGGCGCTTTCCGCGAGCGGAGATACCTTCACTCCCACCGAAAACGGAGATTACGCAGTTGTGGTAACGGATATCTTTTCAGGATGCAGTGATACTTCGGCCTGTGTTTCGGTAAGTACCGTCGGGCTGGAAGCGCTGTATACCGAATCGGTGACGATTTACCCGAATCCCGCGCAGGCACTCATTCATTTTTCGGGCCTCAGTGGAAACGAAACGATCCGTTTCAGCGACATGACAGGAAAATCCCTCGAAATTAGCGTAAACAATGCTTCGGCCGACATCAGCACACTGGATGCGGGAGTGTACTTCGTATCGGTACGTTCCGCTTCAGGACGTGAAACCATCATTCGACTCGTGAAAGACTAAACATTCAGATGAATAAAGGAAGTCCCGCATACTAAACGGTGTGCGGGATTTTTTATAGACGTTAAGCGTACTCCGACAGTTCCAGCCAGCGATCGGTCTTCGACTCCAGGCGTGAAACGACATTCGCCAGTCGTTCACCCGTTTCCATCAGTTCCTGGTTGCTCAACGAAGAATCGGATAACTTTTCGGTCAGTTCCTGCTTTTCCTGTTCAAGCGTTTCAAGTTCGGACTCGAGGCTTTCAAATTCCTGTTTTTCTTTGAAACTGAGTTTTTTCTTTTCCTTTTTTTCAGGTTTCGCAGGCTCCGGCTCTGTTTCTTCTTTCTCCTGTTTGCGGGCTGCACGTTCTTCTTCGCGTGTTTCCAGTTGCTCCTGTTTACGGTAACCACTGTAATTCCCGAGAATGTCCTTCAGTTCACCCGAACCGTCAAAGACAAACAGGTGATCCACCATCTTATCCATAAAATAACGGTCGTGCGAAACAACGATCAGGCAACCCTGGAAATTCCGGAGGTAATCCTCCAGTACGGCCATTACGAAGATATCCAGGTCGTTGGTAGGTTCATCGAGGATCAGGAAGTTCGGATTTTGCATCAAAACGGTCATCAGCTTCAACCGGCGCTTTTCACCACCGCTGAGTTTATACACGTAGTTGTAATGCATGTCCCGTGGGAAAAGAAACTTTTCAAGGAATTGTGCGGCTGACATCGTTCGCCCCTTCTCCAGGGGAATGAATTCGGCAATGTCCCGGATCACGTCGATGACCTTCTTGTCGTCGTCCACGCGGATCTGCTCCTGGTTGTAATACCCGAAAACCACCGTATCGCCCACCACGATCTTTCCTTTGTCCAACGGTTCTTTCCCGAGGATCATATTCAGGAAGGTCGACTTCCCGGTTCCGTTTCGACCAACGATCCCGAGGCGTTCCTGGCGCTTGAAAACATAACTGAAATCGTTGATGATCTTTTTGTCACCAAAGGATTTCCCGATGTGATGCAACTCGAGGATCTTCGTCCCGAGGCGTTCCATTTTAACGGGAATTTCCACCTCGCTGTCATCAATACGTTGGGATGATACTTTTTTCGTTTCGTGAAAAGCTTCGATGCGGGCCTTTTGCTTCGTTCCGCGCGCTTTGGGCTGACGCCTGACCCAGTCCAGTTCTTTACGAAACTGGTTGCGCGCCTTGTCGATGGTCGCCTCCAGCTGATCTTCGCGTTCCGCTTTTTTCTCCAGGAAATAAGAGAAATTCCCCTTGTATTTGTACAAGGTACGATTATCGAGTTCCAGGATCGTATCGCAGATCACTTCCAGGAAATAACGGTCGTGAGTCACCATCAGGATCGTCATATTCGATCGTGAAAGATATTCCTCCAGCCATTCGATCATGTCCAGGTCCAGGTGGTTTGTCGGCTCGTCAAGAATCAAAAAGTCAGGTTCTGCGATCAACACCTTGGCCAGTGCCACACGCTTTTGCTGTCCACCGCTCAGGTTTCCGATCAGTTGCTCCGTGTTATCAAGCCTCAGGATCGAAAGTATCTGCCGGATACGTACCTCGATATCCCAGGCGTTCAGTTCCGTGATGGACTGGAAAGATTGCTCGATCAGGTCTTCGCGGCCACTTTTCATAGCCGAATTATACGCTTTAACGGCCTGCAATTCGGGCAGATCGTGCGAAAAGACCTCTTCGAGGATCGTGTGCGACGGATCGAGGTTTTCGGACTGCTCCATGAAGGCGATACGAATATCGTTCCGGAATACAATGCGCCCGCTGTCTACGGATTCCTGTCCTGTCAAACAACGTAACAGCGTGGTCTTACCGCTCCCGTTTCGGGCAACGATCGCCACTTTTTGTCCCTGGTCGATGCCAAAGAGCAGGTCTTCGAAAATAATGCGGTCACCAAAACTCTTGGTGATATTCTCAACGGATAAATAGTTCATATCAACGGAGGCGGTTCAGGGAATCAAGCAGTTTTTTATCGCGCTTGATACCGATATTCGCCAAAAAGGTAAAAGGAAAACCGACAGTCAGCAGGATAAACCCGAGCCCCATTTCACGCGAAGCGTTTTTCAGCCCCAGGAAACTGTCGCCCGCCATGCAAAAGATCAGCGTAGCAATCAGCAATATGAAATACAGGAAAAAGTTCAGGCGTGCAAGCCGCAGCTGCCGGTTGATGTTCTTATAAGACATGATGGTCATAAAACCGAGCAGGATCAACAGGATCGGGAACAGGTAAAAGGGCAACGAACTGAACTGCATCAACTGGTTCGTAGAGGCATCCCGGATCACAATCCCGTAGGACGAAAAATCGTGATAATAGCCTTCACTCAGGAAACTGACGATGTTCGTCCCGAATGTTACGGCTGCAAGCAGGGCAATGCTAATGGCGAGGTATAATGTCTGAACGCGCTGGATCATTTGTTTTTTTTCTGGCAAAGATACGGGTTTTCCCGGGCGCGGGCGCAATCAATAAGTAAAGACTTCCAACTCCAGTTTTCGATACGCATCTCCGGGATATTGTCCCCGAACAACCAGCGTATAACGATCAAACGCAGAAGTGTCGGCTTTGAAATGGAAAACCGCCTCAACCGGCGTGAACTTATTAAAAATAAGCACATCCGCTCCGGGTAATACACTTTCACTGCGCACGAGTGAATCATTCTTCCGGTATTCCAGGCCCACCGGAAGTAACGAACGCTCATCGGAGATCCGGGCCTCACCCTTCAGAACCAGGTAGTAATCCTTCATTTGCTGTAAATTGGCCGGGCCTTCCCAACGAGCAAGGTCAGGAGTACCCGTATACGCGAGTATCGCCGTCGGTTTCGCCCGCTGTTCCCAGCGCTTTGTTCCGGGATCATAAAAATAACGTTCCACATTATGCGGTTCACCTGCCGGAAGCACGACATCCTCGTGATAAAACACCCATTCGAAGCGAAAATCTTTCTTCATGAATACTTTCCAGAAACGCGCACGGTTCATTTCACTGTAATGAAGGATTGCATGCGTATACTGGTATTCATACGTGCTGTACATCCAGATACCGACAATACAAGCGGCTCCGGTCAGTACTTTTACAGGCCAGCGTACTTCCTGCAACAGGTAGAGCACCGGGAAAATCAACAAAATCAAAAACTCGATGTACGTTCGCATTCCGAGCGTTCCACCGTAATACCAACACCACCAGGACGCAATGATCCAGGTAAGAACAGCCAGTGTAAACACAATACCCGCAGCCAGGTAGCGCTTTCGGAAAAACAGGAATACAATACCCGGAAAGAACAGGAATAACACGGGAGCGTATGTAAATAATCCTTTGCGGTAACTGAACAGAACGTCTGCCACTTTTGGTGCCCACAGGTAATCAAACCCTTCGTCACTGTATCCGTTCAGTACCAAATGACCGTTTACGGCGTAGTGTAATATAATGTGAATACCAATGGGAAGCAGGAACAAAAGTGCCGCCGGGAAAAGCGCCGACCAGCGGTCTTTGAAACGGGAAAGCGCTTCCCGAAAACCCTGCAGCGCCTCGAAACAAAAGGGAAGAATAAAGACCACGAGGATGTTTACGGGGCGTAAAATGAAAATCAACCCGAGTAAAAGCGCAAAGAGGAAAAAGTATTTCATGCTTCCGGTCCGGGCCCATCGTATCGCAAACCACAGGAACCAGTTGACGGCACAAAATGAATAAACGTGTGAAATGGAAGACTCAATGGCCGTGTAGTATGAAAGGTTTGTTCCGAAAGTCACTACGATAACCCCGATACCGATGTAAAAATTCCGGAGGCCCCAGGCACGAAGTACTTTTACGAAAGCCACAATTCCCAACAACCAGTAAAATAGTCCGGCAAGCGAAATGGCCACCTGGTATTCGAAAGAATATCCGTCCGCAGGAACACCGCGGATTTTCTGCACCGCATGAGCCGCAAGGAAAAACGGCATCTGGAGCAAGGGAGTTCCGGTAAAAAATTTCGAGTACATTCTCCCGTCAGGTTCGCTGTAACTCAACATGGACTGAAAGTGGTAATCCGGGTATTTCTGCGTGACCGTATCCTGAAATGACTCGTAATCCGGGTAAATGAACAAACCGGTCAAAAAGTAATAATAGCCGGTACCGTCTGCCGCGATCGGCGTGCGATTATGGGAACCGTATTTTCCATTGGTGTAGCCGAAGTACTTATCGCTGTGATGGCCGAGCGTATACAGACAACAAACGATCACCGCTATCAATAGCGCACGATGGTTTGCGAGGTCTCTTAGTTTCAGCCGCATATTTTGTTATTCGCTGTGGGCGCTCCGGTTCCGTAACAGCATATCCATCAAAACAAGGGCCGTCATTGCTTCCACGATCGGGACGGCACGTGGCACCACGCAGGGATCGTGTCTCCCCTTCCCTTCGGAAACTGCCGGTTTTCCGGTATTATCGACCGTTTCCTGGGCTTTCACGATGGTCGCTACCGGTTTGAAGGCCACCCGGAAATCGAGCGGCATACCGTTGGAAATTCCTCCCTGGATCCCGCCGCTGAAATTACTGCGCGTGCTGCCGTCCGGACTGATCAGGTCGTTGTGCTCCGAGCCGCGCATTTCGATACATCCGAAACCCGAACCGATCTCAAACCCTTTGACGGCATTGATCGACAACATCGCTTTTCCGAGTTCTGCGTGCAATTTATCAAATACCGGTTCGCCGAGTCCTGCCGGCACGCCCGTCACATAAGCGCGGATCGCACCGCCGATTGTATCCCCTTCACTGCGTACCCGGCGGATCAGGTCTTCCATTGCTTCGGCCGATTGCGCAGAAAGACAGCGTACCGGGGATCGTTCGATCTGCCCGCGCAGCGTTTCCGGATTCACGTCCACAGGAATGCTTTGTTGCTCCCGGACCGTGCCCACCTGGTCAACGTAAGCCAGGATGTGAATGCCCGAGGCTTCCAGGAATTGTTTGGCAAGTGCGCCGGCTACCACACGGCAGGCCGTCTCACGTGCCGATGAACGCCCTCCCCCGCGGTAATCGCGAATGCCGTATTTGTCGTCGTAAACCTTGTCGGCATGAGACGGACGGTAAATAGCTTTGATGTGCTCGTAATCCCGGGAACGTTGATCTTCGTTCCGGATTACGAATGCAATGGGCGTACCGGTGGTCTTCCCTTCAAAAATTCCGGATAAGAACTCAACGGTATCGCTCTCTTTGCGCTGTGAAACAAGTGCAGATTGACCCGGTCTGCGTCGGTCCATTTCGCGTTGAACCGCGTCCGGATCTATCTCAAAACCCGCCGGGAATCCGTCGATCACGCCACCGATCGCTTTTCCGTGCGATTCGCCAAAGGTCGACAAACGCAGGATCGTTCCATACACGGAACCAGCCATCAGCTACGGATCGTTTTTTCAGTTTCGGAAAGAATTTTACGGACCTCCTCGATCGTCGGCGCTTCCGCATACACCCGTAAAACAGGTTCCGTTCCCGACGGCCGGATCATCACCCAGCGGTCATCATCTAAAAAGTACTTGAAACCGTCGAGTGTTTGTAACTCTTTCACCGTATACTCCCCGAAGCGGGTAAATTTATTCGACTGGCAGTCGGCGATAATCTGTTGTTTTAATGCTTCTGTAATGTGCAGGTCGTTGCGCTCAAACTGGAACGGCCCCACGAGTTCGTAAACTTCGGAGATCAGTTCGTCCAGCGTTTTACCAGACTTCGCCATGAATTCCCAGATGATAAGTCCCATCCAGATGCCATCGCGTTCGGGGATGTGCCCTTTCACGGCAATACCTCCGGATTCCTCGCCACCGATCAGCACATCTTCCTCAACCATAATTCCGGCGATGTATTTAAAGCCGATCTTAACCGTTTCAAACGGAAGACCGTAGTGCGCAGCAAGTTTACCGACACGTGGCGTGGTCGAGAAAGCCGTGGCCACCTTCCCGTCGAGTTGTTTGTACTTTTTCAGGTAATGCATCAACAGGAGAATAATGTGATGCGAATCGATGAACTGCCCCTTTCCGTTATATAAACCGATCCGATCGGCATCTCCGTCTGTGGCAAGTGCGCAGTCGATATCTCCCTGGTCGAGGATGTACCGTTCCAGTTCTTGCAGGTTCTTGGCAATCGGCTCGGGAGCCTGTCCTTTAAATGACGGATTGTAGTCGCAATGCAGCAATTGCGTTTCCGGAAGTATTCGCGGCAACACGTTCTGCCCTGCACCGTACATGGCATCGTAAACCAGCTTTAACCCGGAGTTGCGGATCGCATCCAGGTCAAAATTCGCACGTACATGTTCCACGTAGCGTGTCTCCAGGTCCACGATCTCCACGAGCGCATGATCGTTCAGGTCGATCTCTTCCGTACTTAACGGACATGCGTCGGGAATAATATCTTCGATCTCCTGTACCTTATCCGGCGTCAGTGGTCCACCGTAGTGCGCTTTCAGTTTGTAACCGTTATAAGACGGCGGATTGTGACTGGCCGTGATAACCACACCCAGCGAACAGGAAAGTTGTACCGCAGCGAGTGACACCATCGGCGTCGAAACAAAACCCCGGGCCATTTTCACCTCGATTCCCTGGCTCACGAAGACTTTTGCCGCCGTTTCCATGAACAGTTCGCCGGCAAAGCGACAGTCATGCCCGATCACGATTCGTGGCTTGTCGAAGTTCCGTTTCACCCATTCTCCGGTAGCAAATGCCACGCGTTTTACATTCTCTGTTGTATATTCTTCGGCGATAATGGCGCGCCATCCATCCGTTCCAAATTTTATTTTAGTCGTCAAAATCTTCTGTTTTATTCGAAAACAAAGATAGGGTTATTTGTTAATTAACAGGAAGGCCGGCCTTTACGAAATAATGAACAATTGAGTTCCAATTGCGCATTTTTATGCGTATACTTGTTTCGATACTCTGATAAATCGCAGGCTATGAAACTCCCCGTTTTCGTGTTTTCGTCCCTTTTACTACTTTACTTTTTGAGTGCTTGTAACCGGACCGATCAGCAGAAGATACTCGGTACCTGGCAACTCGAATCGCTGGTAATGAAAGGAAAAACACTCTACGACCGCGAAGATGTGGAACGCATCATCAGCGAAAAAATGAAGGAATTCCCGGCAATGAAACCCGAGGACAGCATGTATGTGGTGGACCACTTACGGGCCGGGATCGGGAAGCTCGGCGACTCGCAACTCGAATTCAAACAGAACAACGTCGTGCGAACAACGTTCGTAAGTGAAGGAAAAACCATACAGCGCCAGGGAAAATTCGTTCTTGACGACCAAAAAGGCCTGCTCACGATCAAAGAAGACGAAAGTACCACCTATGCCTACACGCTATCCGGAAAACAACTCATTCTCACCCGGAAAAAAGACGGTGGTAAAATGCTTTTCCAAAAAGTCCCGGAATAAAAACGACTCTTTTCGCAACGGGCCCGGGTGTCCACACTCACACTCCGCACTCACACTCAAAACTCAAAACTCACACTCTACACTCAAAACCCACACCCACACCCACACTCACACTCCGCACTCACACTCACACTCACACTCAAAACTCAAAACTCACACTCTACACTCAAAACTCACCCTCACACTCACACTCACACTCACACTCACACTCACACTCACACTCACACTCACA
>CAYMEW010000060.1:0-8835 GCA_964389755.1 uncultured Flavobacteriales bacterium
TACTGGCACAGGTTCCGGCAAATTTACCGTCCTTTTTCGCCCAGATCTTGATTGCGATACCGGCAAAAGCCAGCGCGAGCAATCCGACTGTTAACAGTATTAATTTCATACTACAAAGTTACGACTTAACATGAGTCCGGAATAAGAATTTCAGGAGAATTTAATAAAACAGGAAGTTGTTCACCGTATTTAGGAGGAATGTCAGGCGCTCCACCGCGAATAACCGCCGAATACAGGTGATTTAATTTAGGGAAATCAGTTTTCCGTTCCCCGTATTTGTCACATCCAGCAGGGATGGTATTCCGGTGTAATACACGTTTCCGTTGCAAATGATCTTTCCGCGCACATCGACCTGATCGAAGTCGAGGAACATATTTGCCGAAGTGTTACTGATAAAGCGCAGCGAGTCATTGATCTGCAGATCGCGCGTATCGCAGTAGCCGTTACTGCGTACATCGAGGTTGGCATAACCGGTTTTCCCGGTAAGCGTGAAATCTCCCCAACCGTGTGTGATAGTCCCCCAAACTTCCTTCGAATTGAGTTTGAGGCTGACATGTCCGGCGCCATCCCGGATCAGGAATGTAAAATAATCGGAATTAATCGTATTCCTGCAAGTCATCGGTTCACTGCCTTCAAAGTGAATATTGTACAGGTTGTCAAAATGAATTTCAACTTCCACTTTTCGTTTGAACCCGCGCAGGAAAGAACAGTGGTTTTTATTTTCGATGGAGAGCAATTTATCGTCATCCACATTGATCTCGACCAGGTTAAGCATGTTTTCTCCTCCTTTCAACACCAGGAAGCACGTCGTATCCTGAACCAGTTCTATAATTACATGTTCCGAAACGAATAATTTTTCAAAACTCCCGGGATCAACAGTCCTTTCAATATCATCTCCCCACGATTTAAAGCAGGTGCGGTCCTCCTTTTTCTTGCAGGAAAACAGAAGCAGAACAACGAAAAGAAGTGATAACTTATACATAGATCAGAAGCTGTAACCGAGTCCCCATTCGACGTAATCCGCCTTGGCCCAGTGCGATTTTAAAGTTAGATTCACAAGGATGTGATTTTTGAATTCATAACGCATCCCGATGCGGTGATAGAAGCGGTCCTCGGGCTGGTATTTATCACGCAGGTAAATCCCCATCCCCACCACGAAATGAAGATCTTCAAGTGGCAGCACGTATGCGGCATAGGTACCAAACTGCAAAATATCTTTCTGCGTTTTCGGGATATCCGGTTTATAGCCCAGGATAGCCTGCTTGCTAATCAGATCAAGTCCGGCTTCGAACCCGGTTTTTGCATTGTATATTTTCCGGTAATTGGCGTTGATTGCATAAATAGAGTACGTTTTCCCCCCGGAAGGGAAGATCTGTTTCCTGGAAAAAATACCGGTGAGGTTAATACTCCTTCGGCGGTATACAACTTCTTCGTATTCTCCCCGGTATTGTTCCCGTTGTTTGATCAAGCGTCCGTAGCCCAGCCCCAGGTAAGGCAGGTTGAGCCCGAGATTCGGTGTTTTGTTCGCCCCGTTCGAAAAGTGAGTGAGGTCTGCACTGAAAGACAACTGATTTTTCCCGAAGTAAAAAATATTGTTGATGCCCAGGCAAATGAGTGCGTTTACATGGGTCGAGATGGCCGCATTTTTCGGATTCGTAACAGGGTCATATACTTTTGTTCCATATCCGATTCCGGATGCGAGTTTGGCAGTAAGTGCATAATGCGGTTTTCGGATGATGGGAAGCTGAATGAAACCGTAGCTTCCGTAAAAGTCCCCGAGGATTTCCTGGTTCCCGACTTTTCCTGCAAAAAGCGATACGCCCACAATCGGGAATTTATAATCGTATTGCCAGTTTTTAAGACCTTTGGTATTGAAATAAAGGGATACTTCAATGGCCTGGGCATATTCCTGTGGGATATTGGCAATGACACCACGGTGAGCCACGAGCATTCCTGCCTTGGGCTTAATTTCAAGGCCCCATTCCCGCTTCGTCTGGGCTGACAATAAAGCAGAAATCAGTAAGAATATCAGTACGATACTGTATTTCATCGGCAACAAAATTAACGTATTAAGGGACATATAAAAACAAAAGGATTAAATTTGCTTTTAAAAAATGGACAGCAGATTAGCGGCTTTTAAACGCCTTTTGGATATTATGGACGACCTGCGCGAAAAATGTCCGTGGGACCGCAAGCAAACCATCGAATCACTGAGGCACCTGACGATTGAAGAGACCTTTGAACTGGCGGACGCCATTACCGACCAGGATTATAATTCCCTGAAAGGCGAGATCGGCGATTTGATGCTCCACATGGTTTTTTACGCAAAGATCGCTTCTGAACAAAAACAATTCGACATCACCGACGTTCTGAACGGCATCTGCGACAAACTGGTTCACCGCCATCCGCATATTTACGGTGACACCGAGGTGACCGATGAAGAAGACGTAAAACGCAACTGGGAGAAACTCAAACTCAAAGAAGGACGGAAATCCGTTTTGGAAGGCGTACCGAATTCACTCCCGGCACTTGTCAAAGCGCAGCGAATCCAGGAAAAAGTGAAAGGCGTCGGCTTTGAGTTCCGGAATGCTGATGAAGTGTGGGACAAGGTTCAGGAGGAACTGCAGGAATTCCGCGAAGAATTCGATGCACAAAGCCCGGAACAGGAAAACGAGTTTGGCGACCTGCTTTTTTCACTGATCAACTTTGCGCGTTTTCACAATATCAACCCGGAAAATGCCTTAAGTAAAACCAACAGTAAATTCGTGAACCGTTTTAAGACCATGGAAGATCTGATCCGGGAAGATGAACTGGCGATCAACGAACTACCGCTCGAACAGATGGATCTTTACTGGGAACGTGCGAAGCAAAAACTGCGTTAACAACCGGTAATTATACCGGGAACAATCCATTTTGGACCAGTGAGTCAATGACCTTTGCAGTTTAAATTTTTATCCGTTTCCGAACCGTTATTTCGTAAATAAAAACGTAACTTCACGGACTTGTTAAAATTCTATTTCTGATTTATGAAAATTATCCTTACTTCACTTGCTGTACTGGTGTGTTTTTTAAATTCGTTCGCACAGGATTATACATTAAGGGGTTTTGTTAACGACAAGGATAACGGCGAGCCCATCGCTTTTCAGAATATTCGCCTGATCAACCCGGAAGATTCCTCCCTTGTACAGGGTTCGATGACAGACATCAATGGTTTCTTTACCATTCCGAAGATCAGTGCCGGAACGTATTTGCTGATCATCATTAACCAGTCCTTTCAACCTTTTGAAAAGACAGTGGTCCTGGGCGGAAAAGACAAGATCACCGACCTGCGTGTAGAACTTGTGAAACTCGACGACGTAAAGGACCTCGACGCGGTAGACGTCAGCGCTGCAGGTCTTGAAAAACGAACAGAAGTACAGATCTCACAAATCACGCTGGATAAGAAAGGAATCGAACGTATTCCGTCCATCGGGGCGGAGAACGATATCGTCGGGGCGTTGAGTGTAACACCCGGAATCATTACAACCGGTGACCAGGGCGGACAGATCTACGTACGTGGAGGAACGCCGATCCAAAATAAGATATTGCTCGACGGAATGACCATTTACCAGCCGTTCCACTCCATTGGTTTTTTCTCGATCTTTGAAACGGAACTCATCCGTAGCGCAGATATTTACACCGGTGGTTTCGACGCTCGTTACGGCGGGCGGATCTCTTCGATCATGGACATTACCTATCGCGACGGTGACCGTTCGGAATTCGGCGGTAAGATCTCCGTATCGCCCTTTTTGGCGAAAGCGGTACTCGAGGGGCCGATCGGTCATGGAAAAGACGGTAAAAAATCGAACGCATCCTATGTTTTGAGTGCCAAGCACAGTTTGCTTAACTATACTTCCAAGGACCTCTATCCGCGCGTAAACGACGGTCAGGGGCTTCCCTTCGATTTTACGGACCTGTACGGAAAGATCACCCTGAACTCGGACGGCGGTTCGAAAGTGAGCTTTTTCGGGTTTCACAACCGCGACAGTGTGAACTACCCTTCGGCTGATCTCAACTGGCGCGCAACCGGCGGAGGGATGAACTTTATGCTGGTACCTGCCGGATCCCCGATCTTTATTCGCGGGCACATCAACGGCTCAAATTACTCTGCAACATTTATCGAAGACGGAACCAAACCGCGTACTTCTTCCATCGGAGGGGCCGAACTCGGGTTTGACTTTACCTACTTCCTCAAGAACCAGAGCGAATTCAACTACGGGATCAATATCAATGTATTCCGGACGCAGTTCGAGACCTTTAACCAGCTGAACCAAAGCATTAACCTGGATAATAATACCAGTGAGATCGGGGCTTACGTCAATTACCGACTGGTGAAAAACCGTTGGGTCGTTCAGCCAAGCGTACGCGTTCAGGCCTATGCATCACTCAACACAGTATCTCCCGAGCCGCGCCTGGGGCTGAAGTTCAATGCTAATGAAAACCTGCGCTTTAAATTCAGCGGAGGACGTTTCTCTCAAAACTTTACTTCCGCATCTTCCGATAAGGATGTCGTGAAACTCTTCAACGGTTTCCTTTCCGCACCGACCGACGTACAAAGCACTTTCACTTCCCAATCGGGTAAAGAGCGCGACGTTAAAAACGGGATCCAGTATGCCTGGCATGCGATTTTCGGGGTGGAATACGATTTCGGAAAATACCTGACCATGAACGTGGAAGGATATTACAAGTATTTTTCGCAGTTGAGTAATATCAACCAGCGCAAATACTACGCGGACGAACCCGAATTTGCTGACATCCCGGATGTTTTCAAAAAGGATTTCATTATTGAATCAGGCCGTTCTTACGGTGTGGACGTACTCGTGAAATACTCCCGCGAACGCATTTTCCTTTGGGGAGTTTACTCGTACGGGAAATCACGTCGCTGGGACGGTTTCGAAGAATATTTCCCGGTATTCGACCGTCGTCACAACGTAAACTTCGTGGCAACCTATTTATTCGGAAAGGACAAGAACCTCGAATTCAGTTTGCGCTGGAACCTCGGGTCCGGCCTTCCGTTCACACCAACAGCAGGCTTCTACCAGAACGATGACTTTTCAGGCGGTGTGACGACTGATATCACAACTTCCAACCCGAATGTGGTGACCACGCAACTCGGGCAGTTCAACAGTGAGCGTCTGCCTTATTACCACCGTCTTGACGTGACGATTAAGAAGAAATTTGAGTTTAATAACAAAACGGAACTGGAACTGATCGGAAGCGTTACCAACATCTACGACCGCCGTAATATTTTCTACGTCAACCGCGTGACATCGGAGAAAATCTACCAGTTCCCGATCCTGCCGAGTATCGGAGTAAGTTATAAGTTTTAGGAAAATCCGAATTAATCCTCATCGCTCTCTTCCGGGCGAATGATCATCGGCATGCCTAAAAAGAATTCTTCGCGGTTGGATTGTATTTTGATCTCCGTATTTTTCGGCAGATCCGCTTTAGCAATCTTAAACGTTACGAAGCTATACAAATAATCGTCCTGAACGTGTAATTCCAGTGAATCGTTTACAAGCAGGTCATCGGTGATCTCCAGGATAAAATAGCCGTTTTTATCGGTTACGGTCTCTGCTCTTCCTCCTGCTTCGCTTACGGAAATAAGTCGTTCTGCGATCGGCTCTCCGGAATCCGCGTCAAGTAGCCTGGCGCGTACGACCAGTTCGCTCGCGGGTTCTTTTTCGCTGACCTGTTCGGGACTCGAAGCCGGTGTTTGTTCCGTTTTTGAAACGTGCGTTTGCTGCGCATTTACCGCTACGGGCAGTGTCAGCGCTGCAGCAAGCACGGTATACATGATTGCCGGAACGAGCGCACCGGAATGCAGGTCAGGTTCATGAAATAAAGGTTTGTCCAACTGTGTCTTACGAAAACGCCCGCAAACTTTGCCATTCGTTCGTTCGATCAGTTTTACGACCTCTTCGTCGGACATTCCAGTAAAGTCAAACAGGTTTCTTTCACACTTGTCACAATGCCTTCCGTTGGGTAAAACGGGCATGCGCTCCCAGTTTTGGTCGCAGGGCTCGGGAATGGTGATTTTCAATTGCGGCTTTTTCATGGCTTTTGTTTTTAAGTACACTTTTAAACCGGAAACGTTCAGTTCATCAGCGCCAGTGGAAACAACGATACCAAAACCGCCGCAGTCGGCTTTTCAGAGTTGGTTCCGCAACTACTCCTCCGATCAACATAATTGTTTCATCCGAAAATACCGGCATTTCAAGCGTGAGTTCTTTTCCGAATTGATCCCGTGTAAAAGTAACCAGCAGCGTATCAACGGAAAGTAAAGCGACCTGTATCTCCAGGGAATCGCCTTTTAAATCGGAATCGCGTACCGTGAATTTGAAACGCCCTTCGATATCCGAAATTGTCCGTATCGTCGTGCCGGGAACGGTCACCCTTGCGCCGATCAGCGCTTCACCTGTTTCTTCTTCAAGGACACGACCCTCAACGAGGTATTCACTGCCATTCGCGCTATCTTTAACCGCTAACGCGTTCTTAAGTGTATCGATTTGCTCAACTTGTGTGTACTGTTCCTGTGTTAGTGCCTGACCGGGCCACAACAGCGAGGCAGCGATGACCGTTAATGCGATACCGCTTAAAGCAGGCATTGAATTTCCTTTCCCCGCAATCAGTACGCGATCAAGTTGATCTTTTCGCAATCTCCCACAAAATTCACCTTTTTTTGATTCGAGGAGGTAGACCAACGCCGTATCACTTAGACGGCTGAGGTCGGTCACGGTTTTAGCACAGTGCGCGCAATAACGTCCCTGATCGTCGGGAGTCATTTGTTTCCAGTCCTGTTCACACGGATTTGGAATGCTTAATTTCCACGTTCTGTTTTGCACGGTCATTTTTCAACTGATGCAAATTACACCGGATTCCATAAAGTAAAAACCGTTTAACCGTTTCCTAACGGCTATTTAATCGTTCGGATCAATTCGCCCAGGCAGACAAAGCCTTTTTCTGGCGGGAATTCGGTTCTTTGACGAGTTCAATTCCGTATTCCATGTAGAAAGAACGATTCACTTCCGGGAGTGTCAGGTCCAGTAATTCCCCTTTACGCTTCACGGTGAGTTCCTTAGCGTCATCGTCAAAATAATCGAGCCAGCGGTCCACTGCATTCCCGGCTGCAATACCGTTCACTGCAAGAATTTCATCCTCCGGCATTAATCCGCCTAAATCGGCTGGAGAACCCGGGTAAATAGTCGCTACTTTGAGATTGTTTCCTTCCGGGACTGTTTTAAAACCCAGTCTTCCGGCCGCATAGGAGGTGTAGGGTTTGTGCGTCATTTCCAGCCCGAGGTATTCAAATGCTTCGACCAGGATCGATTCAAAAGGTTTCGTTCCGGTGACATAGTCCCTGAAAAACGAATCCAGGTTAAGGCCGGAAACCTGCTCGAGTTTAGTCTTGTAATCATCGGCCGAAACTCCTTTATCCTGCAGCGCAAATTCGAAATAAAGTCGCTTCATCACCTCATCGAGTCCGTATTTCTCACCCGTTTCGCGCAAAATAAGCGTATCGAGTACAAAAGCAAGGAGGCAGCCTTCCGTGTAGATCGACACTTTACGGCCCGGAGCTCCGGGAATGTATCCATCCAGCCAGGTATCGAAAGAGGATTGTGCAACCGAATAATTGAACCGGCCGGAATTGTCAAAGTGTTTCTGAAGTTGCGTTTTCAGTTCATCGAGGTACTGTTGCATGGAAAACACCTTCGATTTCAGCAGGAAAAGATCTCCCATATAGGTCGTTACACCTTCGCAGAGGTAACCGAGCGCGGAATAATTCTCCCGGGTAAAGTCGTAGGGATACATTTCTACCGGGCGAATGGCTTTCACATTCCAGGTATGGTATAATTCGTGCGAAGCGACTCCGAGTAATTCCTTATACAATTCTTTAAAAACCGCGTATGACGGACCCAGCGCCAAAACGGTCGAATGCTGATGTTCCACCCCGTGATAGGCCGGGTAAGGAAGTATCTGGATGAGAAAATGATATTCGGAAACCGGGAATTCCGCAAATTTGGCGATCTGGCTATCCGAAAATGCTTTGAAATCCGGGATCAGGCGTTTCCAGTCCGGTTTTACTTCTCCGTTGAACCATACATGAAAGAGCACTCCGTGACTTTCGTACTGGTTGTATTGCAATCCGGGCGATGCAATGAAGGGAGAATCGAACAGTTCGTCGAAATTGCGGGCGAAAAACGTACTTTTTTCCTTCCGTAGTGCTGTGGCGAGTTTCCAGTTCGACGGTACATCGAGTTGCACACTGACAGCTTCTCCGAAAGCGTTTACCGGGTACATAAAGCAGTTTACGGGATTGACATACAACTGGTCTTTCGAGAGAAAGGACGATCCCGCATTGAGTTCTGCCGCATAATACTGGTATTCGATTCGGACCGTTTTCACGCCATCCGTTTCCACCTGCCACAGGCTTCCGTTGATCTTCCGGTAAGGCAGGGGCTTGTTGTCCTCCGAAAACACGCGAAATCCGCGAATATTTTTCGCAAAGTTGCCAATCTCGTAACGACCGGGACGCCATACCGGCAACTGAATTTGCATAAACGACTGCTCACAGGGAAATTCTGCCGAAAAACGAATGTATTGTCTGGACGGTTCCGCGACCGAAATAGTATACTGAATCATATTTCAAAATTAATGGAAATTAAGCACCCTCCCTAGCCCGCGATTTGCTTTTTAATAAAACATAGCCCGGATACAGGTCTAAATTTAACATTTAAGAGGTTTGATGATCGCTTTTTAATCTAAATAATTAGTCAATAAAGCCTTAGCTCACAC
>CAYMEW010000061.1:0-8120 GCA_964389755.1 uncultured Flavobacteriales bacterium
ATGAAGGCAGGCTCGTCTGCCGAAACAACATGAAGGCAGGCTCGTCTGCCGAAACGAAGTGAAGGCAGAGTTGAGCCGTGGTTCCACCGTGTTTATACCGTGGGTAAAGTATACGAACAGTCATCCTGAAGGCAGGGCCAGGTAATCATACAGTAACCAAAACACCAGTTATGGCACGTCTCGATTCAATCATTAAGTTTAATGGCCGCCTGGGCGATTATGTCGCCTACCGTCTCAATGGCAAATGGGTGATCCGCCGAAAAGGAACCCGCTCCAAAGAACAATTTGAAAAAGGAAGCAATTTTGCCCGAACCCGCGCACTTAACCGCGAATTCGCCGGCGCTTCCTACCTCAGTAAATGGCTGCGGCATTCCCTGCAACCCTGGCTGGAGGAAGACCGCGACACCAGCCTCAACAACCGCCTTACACGCGCTTTCCTCAAATTGATCCACAGCGGAACCGGGCAAACAGGACGCCGTACCTTCTCCTGGAAACAGGCCAATGAACACCTGCAAAACCTCGTGCTCGGAAAGTCAGATCCGTCCAAAAGACCCTTCTCCCCGCAACCCTTCCCGCGGAAAAAGGCCGATACCCTCGAATTTCAGTCGGATCACGCGGAAATAACCGCTCCACCGGGCGCTGCAACACACTATACAATTACAGTCATTGCACTCCCGTGTCCCACAATGCGCTTTACTGAGCAGGACCAGGACTACCGGCTGGAAGAATCCGGCGAAATGCCCTGCATATACGAAAGTACCCCGATCCCCTGCGACCACGAATTGCCGTCCGTCCGTCTCGAAACGGGAAAGTCCGCGCCTGACCCGCACATCCTGGTATTCAGCTACCGTTTTCTACAGCTGGTCGCTGACGAGTACCTGCCCCTGAGAGGCGTTTACACATACATTGCGGGCATCCTTTGACCCGCGGCGCTGCACCCGGATGCTCTGGCGGGACTAAACAAAAAAGGGCGGTATCACCTCCCGCCCCTGAGTTCTTGTCGCCGGTCATTCATCCCGAACAACTTGTGCTACCGTTTCTCGTTCGTGCCCCGTGACACTGGACCCGGAAACCCGCGCACAAAAAAACAGGACATCTCAAAATGCCCTGTTTACAGATAATGGCTTTTAAAGCCTCATTCTTTCGTATCTTCCTGGGTGTTGCGCTCCTTTTGGGGCTTGTTGGCAGCCTCCTCGCGCGAAGGTTTCGAAATCGTTTTGTACTCCTGTGGTAGCGGGATTGATTTGTTACTTCTTGATTTTGCCATTGTGTTTAATTTAAAGGGTTTCTCTTTTCCTAACAAGAGCCCCGGCAGATTGTTTTTAAAAACCCGGACTTCTTTGAAATGCGAATGATCACGGGCGCGTCCCTGAAGTGTTCGCGAGAATTACGGCTGTGCCTGAACGTGTTTGTGCGTATTAGGGCGTGCCCTGAAGTGTCCGCCAGAACTACTTCAGGGGACGGCCTTTCCGCTATAGCGTCCTCGCAGCACTGTGGCTGAACTATACGCCCCGGCGGGCTTCCGCTGGTCGCCGCCGGCTGCGCAAGTCCGCCGGACAGTCCCGCTGCGGCCGGCTGCCGCTGCTATGCCTCGCGCGGATGCGCTGCTGCCAACAACTCAAAATCCCTAAAGCGCTCTTGCTCAGCGAGAATAGCCGTTTCCTAACGGTTACGACCGCTGTTTTGTAAAGCGTACGCGGTGTCAGGAAGACGTAACTGTTTCCATCCTTTACCCGGGTCGACGGACCACGAAAGACCGGCCATGAACTTAATCCGGGGTTTGTGATAGTAACCCAATAAGGTTAAGTGATTGTTAATCAAAGAGAATAGCCGTTTCCTAACGGTTATCGCTTCCGAATGCGGTACCGCCCTGAGAAGGTTTGCCACGCTTCTGTTGAACCCCATAGAAATACCTGTTTTTCACAGAAATCAGTAGTAGGATTTCCCCGTTTCATACAAAGCCATTAGCTTAGTGGAGCTAAACAAAAATGAACATGGAAAGAACATTGAAAAAAACAGACACGCTCAGCAAGTATCCGCTCAGCGCAGCACAGCAGTGCATTCAGAATTACCGCGACAAGATGCAGGAACTCGGCGTACCGGCCGAAAAGATCGTCAAAGCCTACCTCATCAAAGCCATTGATATTTTCAGTACGCTTGGAATCGAGGCCGAAAGCTACAACGAAATGGAATACCATCACATGCGCGTTTACATCGGCATGCTGGACGCTCCCAACCCGGAAGGAAATATTCACAAACTCTTCCTCGTTCCCGTGGATGAGAACGGAAGCGATGTCATTCCCTTCGGACAGGTAAACCCCGAAAATCCGGATGAAATGAGTTACGTCTACGACTTCAATACGCCCTGTCCCAAGACCTGTGATACCAAAAGCCCACTGTACGACCTAGGCCTGAATGGATAACATCAGCAAATGGATCATCCTCTTCTCCTGCCTGCCGGTTTTTGCCGCAACGGTCTACGCTGCGCTCAATTATTCCAGGTTAGAAGGAAAATTCAGGGTGTTCAGCTGGTTCCTTTTCTTTTCCGGAGTCATTCAACTCGTGTCACTCGTGATGTGGTTGTACGGCCTTAATAATTTACCGCTGCTGCATCTCTATGTGGCAGCGGGTTTTTGTGGCCTGGCACTATTCTACCGGGAAGTATTCCGCGGATTTATTCCTCCCCGACTCATGTACATAATCATGGGGGCGTTCCTGCTGTTTACCGGTGTGAACTCCCTGTTTGTACAGCCGGTATTCACCTTTAATTCGTATGCGCTGACCAGTGAGGCCGTCCTGGTGGTCATATTTTCCCTGTCGACTATGCTGTTGTTACAGCACGAAGTGTTGCGCACTACCGATATGGCCTCCTTCCGCGGACTCAACTGGATCAATGCCGGGCTTTTTACCTATTACACGTCCACGATCCTCGTATTCTATTTCGGAGAAAGACTCATCGGTTACTTCCCGACCTACATGAACCGGTACGTCTGGACGATCAATTCATTTTTTTCCGTAATTATGTACTGTTGTTTCATCATCGGATTATGGAAGAGTCGGAAAAACTGAATTTCCTGTCCACCTTATTTCCCCTGTCGGTGATCCTTTTCATCGTGGTACTGGGCGTGCTCCTGCTCAATCAGCAGTTTAACCGCAAATTATTCCGTCAGAAACTGGAGCGGGAAGAACTGAAAATGAAGCAACAGCAGGAACTCCTGCGTTCGAGTATTGAAGTACAGGAAAAGGAGCGCAAACGCATCGCCGCCGATCTTCATGACGAACTCGGCGCGGCCCTCTCGATGATCCGCATGCACCTCTTGCGCCTCGAGCGCCTCGAAAATGGTTCGGAGATCCGTGAAGTACTTCCTCAGGTGCGCGCAATGAACGAGGCGGCACTCGCTTCCATGCGCAGGATCAGTCACGAGATCAGGCCGCCACAACTCGAAGCCTTCGGCCTGGTGCGCACACTCGAAGTAACGGCTGAACGGATAATTGAAGCAGGTCAACTCAACATGACCGTCAGCGTACCCGATTCCTTTCCGCGTTTTCCCATGGCGATCGAACTGGGGTTGTACCGCGTGAGCATGGAACTGATTACCAATACCGTTAAGCATGGAAATGCCTCGCACATTGAGATTGCACTTTCCAGAGATCCGGAGCAGGCGATCCTGAGCTATTCCGACGACGGGCAGGGACTTCCCGAAGCCTATGACGGGCGCGGACTCGGTCACCAGAGTATCGAAGCACGTGCCAATGCGCTCGGCGGAACATTTACGATCCGAAACGGAAACGAAAAAGGCTTACATGCAACGATCAAAATACCTTTTGTATCTTAGGGCAAAACTTGCAGCGCTATGAATACACTCGTTAATGTCGGGCTGGTGGAGGACCAGCTTTTATTCCGGGAAGGCATGAAAGCAATTCTCACTTCCTGGCCCGGATTCAGAGTCGTATTCGAATCCCCGGACGGATATTCCGTTATGGAAAGACTCAGAAACTGCGATCCGCTGCCGGATGTTTTGCTCGTAGACCTTTCCCTTCCGCCGGACGGAGATCGTGAATTTACCGGTGTTGAAGTAACGGATGCCGTACGTCGCACCTACCCTGATATCGGGATCCTCATCCTTTCCATACACGATGACGAAAGTTTTATCGCACAACTGATCGAGCACGGAGCGCACGGCTACCTCGTCAAGGACAGTGATCCGCAGGAGGTGTGCGAGGCGATCCAGTCGGTACACCAAAAAGGTTCGTACATCAATGAGCGCACGCTGAAAGCAATTCAGCGCAACATCGGCAAACGGAACCGCAAAACCATCGGAACGTCCGCCATTACGCTTACGCGACGTGAAGAAGAGATCCTCAACCTCATTTGCAGGCAACTGACCTCCGAAGAGATCGGTGAAAAATTGTTCATCAGCGTTAAAACCGTGAACGGCCACCGCAACAACCTGCTTCAGAAAACGGGCATGCGCAACACCGCCGGACTCGTGGTGTACGCTCTGAAAAACGACCTCGTAAGCCTGTTGGACTAAACATGCCCGATCTGTGAGTGCATTTTTTATACAAACCGGTTTGTGGCATGTTTTTCGCCTGACCCACCTTATTTATATCTTTGGATCAAACTTAACTTATGAAAATGAAGTACTTTTTCAGCCTGCTACTGGTAGCTATCGTGCTCGGTTCGTGTAAAACCTCTTTTCGTATTTCCGTAAAAGAACCGGCCTATGTGAAGTTGCCCGATGATGTGAAAGGACTCGGGGTGGTAAACGGCGTTACACGCGAGAACAGCCCGGAAGAGGTGATTGCCGACGTGCTGACCTCGCAAAGCCTGAACGGGAACGTCCTTGCTTCTGAAAATGCCGATGAAGGCGTACTGCGCGCGCTGAGCAGGTCGGATGCAATGTACGGACAGTTGTTGCAGAATACGGACTTACACAACGTAGACGGTTCCGTGAACTGGACGCAACTCGATACGCTTTGCGCACAAAACAATTTGCAGGGCATCATTGAGTTCACATCGATTAAAACCATCTCTCCGGTCGGGGGAAGTGTGCTGGCCAATGCCACCGGCCAGTCTTCCACGCAACTGCAGGGGTATCTGTATGCCAACCTCTACCTGGCCGGGTCGCACCAGGCCATCGAAAAGCTGGATGTTCGCCGCAACTACGTTATACCCCTCAGCGGCTCCTCCATAATCGCAATTCTCAATGACATTCAGCAAAAACAACAGTATTACCGCTCATTGGGTTATGAACTGGGCTATGGACTGGGCAGCATGTTATACCCGAACTGGGTGTGGGTAAACCGCCAGTATTATACGAAGGGCAGCAGCGCATTGAAACGGGCCCGGCCTATGATCAGAAACGGGAACTGGAACATTGCCGAAGAGGTTTTACTACAGGATGTGGACAACCCGAAAGAAAAAGTCCGTGGCCGAACGCTTTTTAACCTGGCGCTGATCAAAGAGGGGCAGGGAGATATTGATGCCGCAATCGCTTATGCCGAACGGGCCGCGCTTGAATGCGGAAATAAAGCTGCGAATGAATACCTCGTGGCATTGCGCTACCGCGCCGCCCAACTTCAACAATTGTAGATCAAAAAACCGTTCGTCAACTGGCGAACGGTTTCAGAATTAAACCTATAAGCGCAATGTCTGTAAATGGGCGTCGTTTATTTGCTCATGCGCAAACGCGTCCGTTTCTCGTCCTGTGTTTTCAGGCTTTCCACCTGTGTCGACGATTTGCCTTGCTGACGGAGCATAAAGCCCTGGAAACTGTGACTGAGATACAGGGGCGAAGTGTTCGTTCCCGAGAAGGACACACCCGTGTGGCAGGAGAAACAATTGGCCAGGTTTCCCGCCTTAATACTTTGAATGTTTGATTCGAAGGTCTGCATAAAACTCTCCATCGTAACGTTTGCACAATTCATGCTGCCACGGGCCGAACTACCGGTTGTGACGTTGGCAATGCTGTACCCCAGGCTTGTAATCAGCTGCGCTTGCTGTAGGGGCGTTTTTCCGTCCATGTTCAGCCAAATCGATCCGTTGTAGAAATAGTGCTGCCAGACATCTGTCAATTGTCCTTTCACACATTCGTTAATTCCCTGCACGTTGTTAAAGTTCACCGGCTCTTCCTGTGAAGTAGTCATGAATCCGCCGGTGCTGTCGCGCGGAACGCCATACTGGAACAGGTCGAATACCCGGTAGGGAGTGATCCCGAGTTTTGTAGCGGAATCGTAACGGATCCCGTCGATACCTGTAACATTTCCGGCCGCGAAGAGCATTTTGTCAGCTGTGGAACTTGCGGAATTCGCAGACCAGTCGTAATTCGGAGCGAGGTCGTCATGTTCAAAAGTCGCCCAGATAAACTCGGGATGATTTTGTACAACGCCCACGACGTGCATGCCGATGAGTGCGACCGATACATTGGAGAACGTTTTTCCTGCATCGGACGATAAGGAAGCAGTCGTAATGTAATAATCGGACTGTTTTCCGGTGGGAATTGCACTAACGGGTACCCAAGCGGCTTTCAGTTCGAAGGAACCGACCGGGAACGTACTGTCATTGGAGGCCGGCACTTGTTTATTTGCGATCATGGCGGCGAAACTCAAGCCGGATTTGTACATGAGGTTATTCATGTGAATGGAATAGTATACGGTCTCGCTTGTGCCGCTGTTGTAGTTCGGGTTCGTTTTGAGGATCGGGTTATTCGTACCTGCCTGGTTGATCTCCTGCAGTACAACGGTCGTTCCCTGCGGAACCTGGATGAGTTCCATGTGCGGGGTAACCTGCTTGATGAGGTCGGTATTGAGGAATAGCGGGTTGTTGCCTTTATCGGGTTTTGTAAGCCAGAGAAATTTGTTCCAGGACCACTGGTGAAAGATCTGGTTGCTGGTGCTGGACGTATCGAAAGGGCTCCCGGGACCTTCAGCCGGAGCGGGTGTCTGGCTGTGCGGAAACCAGGATGGCTGGGTAATACACAATTCGTTGGCAGGTATTTCTACCGGGGCGTACTCGTTTTTTTTCGCCATGGAGCCTTTGTCCGAGTTACAGTGAGTGAGCAGCGCCAGACTCAGCGCTGCGAACCCAATCAAAAAAAGCGGAAAGCGGTTTTTCATAAGTAGAAGTGTTTACAGGGCGAAGGTATGAAGGTGCCTCAGACTGGGAACGCGTAGAAATACGTGATTTGCCCGAGCGCAATTTTACGGCCTTCGTGTTTTTCCTGTAAATACAGTTCATCGCAAGCGGAAGAACTTGCACGGAACCTGCCCCGGAAGAGCAATTCCGGTCAGCGGGTGTTCTTTAGGATATTCACGCGTAAACCCGCCTCTTCGAAAAGTTTCCGGATGTCATTGGGATCCGTGTCGACCCGTTCTTTTGAAAAGAAAATGTAGAACCCGTCGATGAAGCGGATGAAAAAGTGTCTTTGAGTTTCGTCAATACGAAGTATGGTAGACAGATCGGCATTGAATTCGCGCTTTGAGGTGTGTGAATAGATCCATCCGTCCTTTAATTCAATTGTTCCCGTTTCCCCGAAGCGTGCGGAAAGCTGTTCACGATTATGCACGCGGTACATGCTTTTGATCCGCTGCTTGTAGTAACGCGGATAAACGAGCACCCAAACCAGTAGAAAGGCGGTCGGGATCATCAGGAAGTAATTGTGCAGGCGGAAAGCGGTATATGCAGTCATGACGGCTGCCAGGAAGATCATGGTGCGTCCCCTGTTGCGCTGTGCCGAATGACTTTGCGAGTGCATGGCGGTGTACAACTGGAAATCCAGGAAATCCTGTTCTGTGACGGTGTATTGAAAACGATTGACGGGCATTGCCTTGTTCTTGTAGGACGAATATACGCAGAAAGCGGGATGCCGTGGCGGAAAATTCGGCGTTAAATTGCTAACACTTTGTTTGGTATATGGACATTTCATGCGGTATTTATGCCGTATCCATGCGCCATTCATGGGATATTTATACGTTGTTTGTGCGGTATTTAAGTGATGTTTATATCATCTGTTAATTTTTAGTTTATCTGATTTAAGCAGCAGGTAAAGCTTCGGAAGACTGTTTTTCCTGATATACAGTTTATTGCATCCTACTTTTTTTCATTGCCAAAAAAAGTA
>CAYMEW010000062.1:0-160 GCA_964389755.1 uncultured Flavobacteriales bacterium
ACGCCACTTTTAATGAACCCCGCTCCTTTTCTGAGGTGCGGGGTTTTTGTTTTTACCACGTTTTGATGGTACTGTCCGCCAGCCGGCGGATGGGAGAGTAAGTCGACGCCACTTTTAACGAACCCCGCTCCTTTCTAAGGTGCGGGGTTTTTGTTTTTAC
>CAYMEW010000062.1:260-6648 GCA_964389755.1 uncultured Flavobacteriales bacterium
CACGTTTTGATGGTATTGTCCGCCAGCCGGCGGATGGGAGAGTAAGTCGAACAGTCGGCGAACGTTCACGGCGACACTTTTAATGAAACCTGCTCCTTTCTGAGGTGCGGGTTTTTTGTTTTTACCACGTTTTGATGGTATTGTCCGCCAGCCGGCGGATGGGAGAGTAAGTCGAACAGTAGGTGGACGGTCGTGGCGCCACTTTTAACGAACCCCGCTCCTTTCTGAGGTGCGGTTTTTTTTGTTTTTAATACATTTTTGAGTGCGATAGGTTTTACTATCATTAGCGGATAGATTGATTCGGTTCACCTTTTACCAGGCTTTGATGGTACTCATCTGAATTACATAGAATGCAGTCTGACGCGTTGCGGTTTCGGTGTTAGGAACACATCCTTTTATCCGTTGACAAACTGTTTGTTTACCGCCATTAGTAATTGATCGTTAATTAAGTAATACCTGCGTTCTCAAAACGATTCAGGACGAATACATTCATGACTGGCGGAAAATAGATCTCCATCATTTAAAATGACCTGGAGTTTAACACCACTGTTCATCGCCACTGTACCGTCAAAAAGATTTTCAACAAAAAAAGGCAACCCGAAGGCTGCCTTTAGTTATCATTTAAGAACCTACTACTTTTTTACTTTACGAAATAAGCCGCGTTTGCTTGCTACGGCTTCTGCTCCGTATCCGTAACCATATCCATAGCTACGTGCTTTTAAATTGACGCCATTCAACACTACAGCCATATTCGGTAATTTCCCGGAATGGTATAAATCACGTGGAAGTGTGAGCATACGTTTGTCCAGGTAATTGGCACGAATCACGTACAAAATTAGGTCTGCGTAAACTCCTGTATGTAACGTGTCCGCGACAAGTCCTACCGGTGCCGTATCCACAATAATGTAATCATAACGCGTGCGTAAGCCGGTAAAAAGTTCGTTAAGACGATCACGCATCAACAGTTCCGAGGGATTCGGGGGGACATCTCCTGAAAATATAAAATCTAGGTTCTCCGATTTTTCGTCCCGAATGATCAGGTCATCGATGCTCAATTCCTCGTTAACGATAAAATTCGAAACGCCGGCATGTGAAGGATAATTGAGGTATTGCTGAATTTTTGGAGCGCGAAGGTCAAGGCCGATAACCACGGTTTTCTTGCCCGTATTTGCAAATATATTACCCAGGTTCAGCGAGGTAAAAGTCTTTCCTTCTCCGGAAATACCGGATGTTATGAAAATGATCTTACTTTCTCCTTTTTTGCGATCCAGCATGAAGTTAATGTTCGTCCGCACAAGCCGGAACGCTTCTGAAATGACTGAGTTGTTTTTGCGTGAAATGATCGGTCCGTTCTTTTCAGTTGCAAATGGAATTTCTCCAACCGCAGGGAGGTTTAAGTCCTGCAGGTCTTCAATGGAGTGAACCTTGTAATCAAGCAAATCCCTTACATAAATAACGGCAATCGGGATTAACAGTGCAACAAACAAGGCAATGACCAGTATGATGCTCTTCCGCGGAAATACGGGAATTCCATTGCTGTACGCGAAATCGATCACCTTGGCATTGCTGACGGTGGACGCCAGTGCGATCTCGTTCTCTTCTCGTTTTTGAAGCAAGTAAATATAAAGCGTTTCCTTAATTTGTTGCTGGCGTAGAATACTTCGGTATTCGCGCTCATACTCCGGTATTGAAGCGATCTGTGATTTGTAAATATCTTCCTGGCCCCTTAACGTTTTCAGATTCAGTTCCAGGGTATGCTCCGCATTTTTAAGACTTTCTACAAGGGATTGCTTCATCCCCTCCAATTGACCATCCAGGCGCAGGATGACCGGGTTTTTTTCTCCGGAGCTCTGAAGAATACGATTGCGATTCAGAACCGCTTTGTTATATTCTTCGGTCATCATAGCGACGGCTTCGTTTTCAAACCCGAGGTTTGCCGGCAGCAGGTCCTCCGTTCCGGGATGTTCCAGAATGTAATCATTCATGTAATTCGCCAGACGGAGTTGAATGGTGGCTTCCGTGATCGCTTTTTCAACTTCACTTTCTTTCGTCAGGTACATGGCCGCATCGGATGTAACGTCTACGAGCTGGTGTTTACTTTTAAAGGATTCACCGGCTTCTTCGACATCCGAAAGTTCAACCGTGATCACTTTCATGCGTTCGTTGATAAAATCACTCGTATTGCGGGCAATTTCATTCTTATCTTCGATCGCATCTTCGTTATACTGGCGGATTAGTTCATTGATAATATGATTGGTCTTTTCAATAACGGGACCGGTGAGTTTCACCGATAAGACATCGGCATCTTTATTAATTGCTTCCACGCCGAGTTCCTTTTGTAGCTTTGACACTACACTTTCCATCGGGAAGAGGTCAATTTCCAGAACTTCGCCAAGCCACTTTTTTGAAAAAAAGGCTGTTTTGTAAACGGTTAGCGGGCCGAAAGACGTTTTAACAACTTCTCCGAATGCCGTCTTTTCCGGTTTTAAGCCGTCGCCATCGAGTTCAAAGTGCTGCTCATCGAGAACACGGATCTCAAAGGAATATTTTTCTTCGAGAAGCGAATCGCTGTCCGGTGATTCTATTCGAATAGGTGCGTTTTTATACAACTCGTGTTTCTGGTAGTCGTCTTGTGAACCGCGGATCACCTTATTCAATTCAAGTTTTTGGCTTACAGTCTCAATGAGTCCGCGTGACTTGATGATCGCAATCTCATTTTCCAGGTTACGTTTGTTTTCCGAGAGCCCGAGATCTTCAAAAACGGAAAAATCCATCAGCGATTTGGCATCCTTATCTTCTTTGATTAAGATCAGTGCTTTCGACTGGTAAGTTGCCGTTGCGTACTGCAGAAAAATAAAAGCAAGTGTAAGCGATACAACAACGCTTACGATGAACCACTTCCAGTGGCGCAGGTATTTTTCTATGATTTCTTTCAGGTTTATTTTTTCTTCGTGTTCGTTTTCGTGATATGTGGCTGTGGAAGGATTGTTCAGATCTTTCATTATCGAGTAATTAATGTAACGGTGGTGACCACCAGGGATGTTAGAGAAATGAATATAGCTCCGGTTGTTCTCCAGATTGTCGATTCGGTTCGCGATGCCGCGTTGGGCTCAACGTATACCACGTCGTTTTGTTCCAGGTAATAAACCGGTGATGTGAAAACTTCTTTTTTCGTCAGATCGACGCGATATTCGGTCTTGATTCCGTCATTTTCACGAATCACGAGCACATTGTGACGTACACCGGTCATTTTGAGATCACCGGCCAGACCGATGGCCTCCAGGATTGTGATGCGTTCATTCGGAATCTTAAATGTCCCCGGGTTCTTAACATCACCGAGTACAGTTACCTTATAATTCTCGATCTGTATCTGAACGACCGGGTGGTCAATGTATTCAGCTAACATTTCTTCTAACATGGCGGTAGCTTCCGAACGGCTCATACCTGCCACTTTTACCTGTCCAATGACAGGCATGTTGATCATACCCTTGTTGTCCACAAGGTAACCGACTTTGGCAGGAATCCCCGTGGCATAACCGTTATTGGCACTGGTAGGTCCGATGAGTGGCAAATTAAACGGTGCTACTGCATCCTCGTCCGGTCCGGTCACAAGGATCTGAAGCAGGTCGTCGGTTTTGAAAACCGGGGTGTACGTACTGCGAACCTGCATGGTCGAATCGGATCCGCCGTCCTGGAAATAGATGATCCGTTCGGAGGTTCCGCAGGACGTAAACTGAAAGACGATACCTGCAAAAAAAGTGAAGGAAACCAGTTTGCCAACGAAACGCGTGCCTTTTTGCGGTTTCCAACGGGACATGCACTTTTTCATAAGCGATTTCATGAAGGGTGTGTTTGTTTGGATCATAGTTGTTGATCTGAATTATGATTGTTGTTTAATAGGCGTTTTTTTCTCCGCGAGTCATGTTTCGGATGGTTAGAAAAATAACTTTGAGATCGAGCATAAAACTCCAGTTCTCGATGTACCAGATGTCGTATTCAACGCGTTTTTGCATGTCTATAAGCTCCTTTGTTTCTCCACGGTACCCGTTTACCTGCGCCCAACCCGTAATTCCCGGTTTGGCGTAGTGCCGTACCAGGTAATTCCCGATTAGTTCGGAATATTCCCGCGTATGCTTGAGCATGTGCGGACGCGGCCCCACCACAGACATATCGCCGATCAGTACATTGAAGAACTGCGGAAGTTCATCCAGGTTCGTCTTGCGCATGAACGCGCCGAGCTTTGTAATACGGCTGTCTCCGGCAGTGGCCTGTAACTCATCCGACAGCTTGTTGACGCGCATCGTGCGAAATTTCAGACAGGTAAAATCGCGGTTATCTTCTCCGGAACGTGTCTGCCTAAAAAATACAGGTCCGGGCGAACCGGCTTTAATAGCGATCATTAAAATGGGGAAAAGCCACGGAAATACAAGCAAAATCACCGCGAGAGAGAAACACACGTCGAAGGCTTTTTTGCACAAACGATTAATCGGAATCTCAAGCGGTTCCCGGCGCAGGGTCATCACCGGAATATCCGCGTCGAAATTGATCGTTACCTTTTTAGAGCCTGTGTATTGCTGGAAATTCGGTATGAATTTGATGCGGATCATGTTGCGTTCACAGATTCCGATAAGTGCGTTTAACATCGATGCCTGGTCAAAATTCAGTGCGACATACATTTCATGCACCTGGTTTTCATCCACGTAATCAGCTATCTGGTCAAGGCCCCCGAGTATTCGTTGTTCCTGTGGAAAATCATCCGCAGGGCTGTCGTCGAAGAAGCCCACCACGCGAAATCCCAGCGAAAGGTCTGTGGACAGTATTTTCTGCATGTGAAGACCCGATGCGTTGGCCCCGATTATCAGTACATTCCGGTAATTATAACCCGATCTTCGAATGGCTTTCAACGCACGGATAAACACGATCCGGAAGAGAAATAACAAGCCGAAGAAAAGAGTATAGAAGTAAAGCATTCTCAAACGGGAAACATCCTGGAATTTGAGCGTAAGTATCACCAGCGCAATGATACCCATGTGGAACAAGACGAGTCTGACGGTCTGGTTCAACACGGATTCGATGCGTTTAAAACGGATGATGTTATAAGCATTATAATAAAACACCAGGAAAATCCACGCAAGGTTTGAAAATAAGAGAATTGTCTGCACTTCCTGCTTATCGAATTGCTCGAAACTATTGAATCGAAGCAAGAACGAAAGCATGTACGATACATTCAGCAACGCGAGATCCCAGATCAGGAACCCGAGTTTCAGGTATCGTGAGAAGCGCAGCGAACTGAAAAATTTAAGCACAGGGGTTGAAAAATTAAAAATAAAACTTGAAATTGCTGAGATCATAGCTTCAGTGAAAGTAAGTGCTTTGTAATTCGATCTGCCGTCTTTCCATCCCAAAGCGGTGGAATGGAACCATGTTTCCAGGATCCCGCAAGTACTTTGCGCATAGCCGGCTCAAGTGCCTGCGGGTTGGTCCCGAGTAATTCATTCGTTCCGATCGTACAGGTTTCCGGGCGCTCCGTGGAATTGCGAAGAGTCATGCAGGGAACATGCATTACAGTAGTCTCTTCGGTAATCCCTCCGGAATCCGTAATAACAGCTTTAGATCGTTCAACGAGGTAATTGAACTCGAGATAGCTCAGGGGTTCGGTTAGGAACAGGTTGGGGCTTTCAATGGCCAGTTTATTCAATTTTTGCATTGTACGCGGATGTACAGGGAACACCAGCGGATGCCCATCGCTCAGACGTATGATTTCGCGAATGAGTTGCGTCAAACTGTTTTCTTCATCCACATTTGCCGGTCGATGCAACGTGAGTACGAAATAAGCACCTTTTTCAAGGCCTGCAGTTTGCCAGATTTCAGGTTTGATAAATCGCGGTCTGTTCTTCAACAGCGTGTCGATCATCGTATTTCCGACAAACAAAATGCGGTCTTCGGTTATTCCCTGTTTCCGGAGGTTTTCATTGGCCGTTTCGGAAGTGGTGAAAAAGTAATCACTGATCGAATCGGTTACTATCCGGTTAACCTCTTCAGGCATGGTCATATCTCCGGATCGAATTCCGCCTTCGACGTGTGCCACTTTAATATGCAGTTTTTTAGCGGCAATGGAGCACGCCATCGTGGAAGTAACATCTCCCACAACCATTACCAGGTCTGTAGGATGATTCATCAGTTCTTTCTCGAAGCCCGTCATAATCGCCGCGGTTTGTTCAGCCTGCGTTCCGCCTCCGGCGCCGAGGTTCGCATGGGGTTCGGGAATGCCGAGTTGTTCGAAAAAATCGCCGCTCATACGTTTGTCATAATGTTGTCCGGTATGTACCAGCCTGAAGTCAATCGGTTCACCGGCATCCCTGTGTTTGGCGATGGACTCGATAATAGG
>CAYMEW010000063.1:0-6244 GCA_964389755.1 uncultured Flavobacteriales bacterium
TCCGTCTGAAAGCGGGTGCAAAGATACCACCCTTTTTTACTTCCGCAACCTTTTAATCCATCTTTTTTTAATCTTTTTTAACCCAATCCCGACAACACGCTGAATGTTAACCAACTATTACCAAAAACTTTTTTGAAGGTTAATTAACGTGTGCCGGGTTAAATACCGGAATCCGGTTGAGGATGCCCTAAATGTTCATCCAGGATTGCGTAAACTCCCTCGTGTTTTTTCTTTAATTTCTCCGGCGATTCGCGGTAATACTCCATAATAACAGCGAAAAATTCTGCGGAATTCGTTTGTCCGTACTTATCCACGTCCGATTTACCCTGCTTTATTTTTTTCATCTCGCGATCGACAAGCTCCTTCCAAAGTTCACTTTCGGATGGATTAATAAAGAAAGGGACCCCGTCTATCTGCCCATCTTCCTTGTCGAGCAAATGCGAAAATTCATGTACACCCACATTATGCCTGTCCTCATCATTGAGGAAACCGTATTTCAAAGCAGGTAAAGACAAAATCATTGTAGAATCCAACAGGCCACCGTGATGCACTTTACCTAATATAAGCCCTCGTTTATTTAAAGCATTATCCGCATCAAAGTTTTGAGGATACACGAGCACTTCTGTCAGTTCCCCGTAATTCCAGTAAGGAAGTCCCCAAAAAGCAATGACTGCTGCACTGGCCACGTAGAGGCACGTTGAACGTTCAGGTACTTCCTTCCCGATTTCGGTCACAATGATCCCTGCCAGGAAGAGGCGAATGCGCGAGCGGAAGATCTCTCGTTGTTTACCCGGCAAAGCTTTATAGAAAGGAATGTGCTTTTCGAGCCAAAAAATATCATTGCGATCGAGCCGCACCAGTAACTTCTTCCGGAAATTATTGACATGCCGCATGCGCAACCAGTAAATAAGGACTGCCACAACTAGCAAAAAAACAAATCCCGTGATCCTGGCGGAGGAGGTGTGACCATAAGAAAGCAA
Organism: uncultured Flavobacteriales bacterium; assembly: GCA_964389755.1. Classification (GTDB taxonomy): domain Bacteria; phylum Bacteroidota; class Bacteroidia; order Flavobacteriales_D; family Crocinitomicaceae; genus JBBSUQ01. The sequence continues at coordinate 981 of CAYMEW010000063.1, forward strand.
TACGGGAATTGCCACCAGGCACAGACCACCGAGGGTGAGTATCGCAGCCACGCGCGATTTGCGTTGCAAAAACTTATAATAAGCTGAGTTCAGAATATTCATACTATATATAATAGACTAAAAATAAAAAAAACAGGCTCCCGTATAAAGGAACCTGTTTCGGATATCTCTTGAAAATTTGAGGCGTTTAATCGTGTTGCCACTTATCGTTTCTCATTTCTCCCAAAATCACCACTTCTTTGGTACGGGAGTAATCTTCCGCTGCAGAAAGCATTTGTTCTTTGGTATCCCTACGAACCAAAACCCCTGAGCTACCCGGGTTTTTCACTTCAATGTAAAACCCGTTTTTTAATCGTGCTGGTTTCGTTGCCGGTCTTCCCATTCTTGTATTTATTTAAAAATCCTTCTAAAGTTAAGGGATTTGCGCGAATCAGGAAGCTATTTTTGCAAATTTTTAAGAATTTTTATTATTCGCGCATACATATTATACAACTTCCTTCAGACTAAAGCCGGTGCGCTCTTTGGCCAAATGCATTTCTACCAGGTCCCAGCAAATGAAAAGCACCAGCAGGCGGTCGACCTGGCGGTATTTCAAGGTGCTTAATTTGTAGAGTTTCGACAGGGAAACCGGCTGGTGGGTTTCAATGATGCGCAGGAGCTCAAGTTGGGGTTCATCAAAGAACTCCGGGCGCGATTGCGGCGACTTCCCGTGTTTCCATACATTGAGCAAAATCTTATTGGCCACGATCGTATTATCTTCCACGCGCACGTAAACCTGTTCCTTGCCGTCTTCATCCGGAGATTTGTGAAGCAAACCGGTTTTTGAAACGATGATCTCCAGTACGAGCCGAAATTCTTCCTGCCAAATCTTCATTTCAACCGGAACAGGCGGCTTACAATACAATTCCGCGGCTCCCTGTATCATGTGAAATTCTTCCGATGGTTCCACACCGGCGATCTTCCCGTTGTCCTTCACGCCAATAAGCAGACTTCCACCTTCGGTGTTGGCAAATGCGCAGAGTGTCCGGGCAATTTTTTTCTGATCGTCAATGCGAAATTTGAAATCCTGGTGCAGCCCTTCCCCACGGGCGATCATTGACTTTAATTCGGACATGCTTGTTTTCGATTTTTATCAGTTGTTCCAGATCTCCCAGGCTTTCAGTGCCTGTTCACGCAACATGACCTCTCCATTGAGTATCGTTGCGCCGCGTTTTTCAGCTTCTTCCAAAAATACGGTTTTTGCAGGATTATAGATCAGGTCGATCACGAGGTTTTCGGAAGTAAAGTATTCCACGGGAAAAGGAGGCATTTCATTCACCTTTGGCCAGGTTCCCAGCGGAGTGGTATTTACAATGACTTTGCAATGACGCACAAACAGTTCGTTCACCGCGGAATACGGGAATTCATTTTCCTGCTCTGGATTGCGGGACACAAAGATCACATCGATGCCGAGTTGTTCGAATACGTATGCCACAGCCCCGGAGGCTCCGCCCGTTCCGAGTATGGCCGCGCGTTCGTGACGATTGGTGAGAAAAGGCTTAATAGACTGTGCAAAACCGAATGCATCGGTGTTGAAGCCTGTTCTTTTCCCATTTTGGAAGCGTATGCAATTAACTGCGCCGATCTCCCGGGCTACCGGGTCGAGTTCATCGAGAAAGGGAATAATGCGCTGTTTATAAGGAATGGTCACGTTCAAACCGTGCAGGTCGTCCCGTTTCAAAAGCGGTTCTATCTCTTCGATCCGGTCGAGTTCGATGTTCCGATAATCCGCATCAATGCCTTTCTTTCGGAAGAAATCCGTAAAGAAGCGCTCTGAAAAAGAATGCGCCAGCGATTTTCCGATCAGTGCGTAGTGTTTCATTTTTCAGTATCGGGTGCAAAGCGTTCGAGGATCACGATCAGTCCGAAGCCGATGAGCATCATTCCGAGTGCTACCCAGAGTTGGTTGTCGCCGGGATAATCCGCAGGCCACACGTTTTGCATAATGTATTCTTCTTTTCCGTTGGAGTGAACAAGGACGGGTTCGGTTCCGACCTGTTCTTTCCAGGGCCACACTTTCCAGAGGCTCCCGATCATGAACCCGGTAAGCAGGGCAATTGTCAGTTCTTTGAAATGTGTAAAGAGGTATTTTAAAACGCGTGCAAATGACAGCAGGCCGATCAGGCAGCCCAATGCGAAGAGGCCGATGAGTTGAAAATCCCGGGTGCTGAGTGCTTCCAGTACCACGTGGTAGCTTCCGAGGAGTACAAGGATAAAGGACCCTGAAATGCCAGGTAATATCATCGCACAGATAGCCAGGGCACCGCTCAGGAGAATGTACAGTCCTGAATCTGCACGGCCAACTGTCTGGATCGAAGAGATCCAAAAGGCAATGGCAATTCCGGCGAATAAGGTTAGTATAACAGACAGGTTCCACTTTTTGATCGTCTTCCCGATGAGCCAGGAAGAAGCGATAATGAGCCCGAAGAAGAAACTCCAGATCAACACCGGATGAGTCTCAAGCAGGTAACTGACCACTTTAGCCAGCGACACAATGCTGATGCCGATTCCCAGGAACAGGAATACAAAAAAGGTGCCGTGGATGTATTTCCAGAAAGCCGCGAAACCTTCTTTACGCAGTACGCGAAGTGCTTTGAAGTTAATGTTGTTGATGCCGGAAATGAGTTCTTCATAGATCCCCGTGATAAAGGCGATCGTTCCGCCGGAGACGCCGGGTACCACATCTGCCGCACCCATAGCCATTCCTTTGAGCGAAAGCAACAATAATTGCGCAGGATTTCGTTTCTCCATCAGTCAAGTTTAAGTGAAGGGTCGACCTGCTCTGCCCAGGCCAGGATACCGCCTTCCATGATGTAAATATTCCCGAACCCGTATTCGGTCTCAAGCATATTGGCCACAGCCTCCGCCCGTTTCCCCGAACGGCACATAACCACCAGTTTATCGGAACGGTCGAACTCTTCGCATCGGGCGCATACTTCCGCCATGGGAATGTGTATATCACCGATATTCGCGACGCTGTGTTCGTAGGGCTCACGGATATCGAGAATGGTAAACTGATCGCGGTTCCCGGAAACTTCCAGGGGAGAAATGTAGTTCATCTTCGAGGTTTTGTCCGGCAAAGATAGCAGCATTTTCGTTTGTTCGGCAGGTTGGTCTCAGCGTACTTTCACGGAGATGACAAGTGTAAAAACAGCCACTTCCTCACCGGCGCGATTCAAGGCACTTACTTTAACAGGTTTGTTTACGCGTTCGCCTGTCGACCGGCTTTCTGCGATCGCTGCCTTCACGATGGGGCCGTCCTGAGATTCGAAGACGGTGTGACTTTCCGCGCGCTGAATGAATTCGGCCTGCATGGATTTAAAGGCAAAAGACACTTTACTACCGGCCATTTTTGCAAAATAGAAGGCGTGAATTCCGCCTGCGACGTCCGCTCCCACTGCGAGGGCACCAAAGTACATTGAACCGAGGTGATTCCTGGTTCGTCGGCGCAACTTTATGCGGACGCGTACACTTTGCCCGTCTATCGCGAGTAATTTCGGGCGTACAAACCCGATGAGCGGTATTTTAACGAGCCCCATGAGAAAGAGGAGCCAGCGCATTTTGCGCAATGAGGATCCTGTTGTTGGCATTTTGTTCTGCATTTCCATATTGTTTTTTCGCGATGACGTTCGTCCTTCGTGGACGGTGCCCTGCTTCTTTTCTTTTAAAGTCTAATTTCAGGCCTGCCGCATCCCCTTACTGAGAACTTAGGATTTCAAGCATAAAGACCGCCTTATATGTGTTAAAAATTAAACATTTAATACTCTATCTATACTTGTGCTATACTTGTACTATACTGTTGCTATACAGGTGCGATACAGTTGAATTACTTTTACATATATAAAACACTAACTATCAACACCTTAAAAACAAGCCTAAAACTTCAAAAAGCGTTTATTATCCGTTTTTAACGGTTATCCAATTTCGCTGGGAATCCAAGAATATCAGGATGCCGCTTCCTGTTCATATTCCCGAATGAGTTTTCCGACTATTTCAGCTACCGGTCTTACTTCATGTACGTATTCGATACTGGGCCCGGCGCACCACACTGTTTTATAGGTCGAACTGAAAGCTGCCTTCTGCAAACTTTTCATTCCGCGCAGAAATGTAAGTGCCTTGATCCACTTTTTGAGTTTTTTATTGCGGTTCAGGAACCTTTCGAGCCAGTTTTGCCGGGTACCGACTTTCTGCACATAAGGTGTATTAATGACCGTGCAGGGTGTGCCCGAGAGCTTGGTCGTCATAACGATGTCGTCCGCCCCATAATCAATGCAGGCCTGTTTATACTCTTCTGAAACCGGAGATTCTTCGCTGGCAATAAAAATACTACCCATAGATACACCTGCCGCTCCAATATCCATCATTTTACGTATACCCTTTCCGTCGCCGATACCTCCTGCACTAATCACGGGAATGGTGCATTTTTCGACCAGTTCCGGAATGAGTGTTTCGTACGAGATCTGTCCGGCGTGTCCACCTGCCTCCCGGTTGACGGCAATGAGTGCATCGGCGCCGAGTTGCTCTACTTTTTGCGCGTACTTCAGATCGGTGACATCACAGAAAACGAGTACGCCGGACTCGTGTGCTTTTCGAATGGTTTCTTCGGGTGACCCGAGGGATGTGATGATGAAGGCCACTTTTTCTTTGCAGATCAGTTCGAGCTGTTCTTTGTAGAGGAAATTCGATTTGTTGACGATCAGGTTAATGCCGAAGGGACCGTCGGTTTGTTGTTTGATACGCCGGATTCCCTCGCGGAGTTCGTCAACCGTGCGGTAGTTTAGGGCCGGGATTGCTCCTGTGATACCCGCCCGGATGGCTTCGACGATCATTTGTTCGTTAGACACCAAGAACATCGGCGCCATAATCACGGGGTACGATACGGGCAGCAGGTCTGTCAGTAATTTTCGTTGTTTGTCGCTTTGCATAGCATCGAATTTACGGAAAATACGGATCGTTTTGTGGACTTCCTTTTTTTGTCCGCCAGCTGGCGGACAAAAAAAGGAATAAAATCCCGTACCGAGGATCCACGAAAGACTTACGCAATTAGAAATTGCTTGTCTTTCGGGAATTTTTTTAGCGCTGCGTTGCAGCCGTTACCGGCTAATGTACTTATGGAGTTGTTGCAGGGTGTAAGGTACGCGGTGAGGCTTCGGAAGAACGGTTTTTCTTGAAATAAAGTGTTTGTATTTTTCTTTTTTTCCAGGACAAAAAAAAGAAACAAAAAA
>CAYMEW010000064.1:0-4448 GCA_964389755.1 uncultured Flavobacteriales bacterium
TTTGTTTTTGCACTGAACAGAACAATAGATCTTGTCTGAGCGTCCGACCACGGTATCGGAGCAAACGGGACAGCTGTGTCCGGGAGAGAGTTTGTGTGTCATAAAAGGTAATTTGAAGTAACTCTTATTTAAGTTAAGCAAAAAGTGCATTTGAAACAAGTTACTCCATAAAAAATTCACACCGAACCAAGCTACTGAGCGAACCGTTAGAAACGGCTATTCTTTTTGAGGAACAGTGTGTTATGAATTTTTGCGTTGTTGGCAAATGCACCTCCGTGCAGGCGGCTACTCTCTTTGAAGCAAAGAAACTTAGGCGGTTCAATCGTTCGCGCGACTACCTGCAAACTGATCGACCTGAAAGCCGCGGATTCAAATCGCCAAATTAACCGTTAGAAACGCTTATTCTTGTTCAGGAACAGTGTGTTATGAATTTTGCGTTGTTGGCAAAACCGCCTCCGCGCCAGGCATTGCAGCGGCAGCCGGTCGCAGCGGAACTGTCGGGCTGACTTTCACATCCGGTGGCGACCAGCGGAAGCCCGCCGGGGCGAATAGTTCAGCCACAGTGCCGCAAGGACGCTACAGCGGAAAGGCCGTCTCCTGAAGTAGTTCTTGCGAACCCTTCAGAGCCTGCATACGCTCACAAATACTTCAATATACAGCCTTTCCTGTGTGCAGCCCTCGTTCGCCAAAAACTTCAGGGGGGCGCCCTATTTTTTCAAAGGACCACAACTTATTTGCCGACGTGTCATGTTTATGTCGCTTAACGGTGAATGTCCGTGAGATGCTCCCGTGATTTCCAAACAGTCATTTCAACGGTTCACCGAGCGCCGGGTACATTTAACCGATTCTGTCTTGTTACTCTTGCATGCCCCGCGTAATTTAGCGTCATCAAACTTGAAATATGGAACGAGACATCAATAATACAGACAAGCACTCCGTCATCAGCTGGCAAAATGAGAACCGGCGCGGAAAAGTAGCTGCCGGTTTTTTCCTGATACTGTACGGACTGCTGTTCCTGCTCCGCGAACTGGACTTTAACATCCCTCACTGGTTGTTTACCTGGCCGATGATCCTGATCGTGATCGGAACAGTGACGCTCATTAAACACAAATTCCGCAAGTTGTGGGGTTACACGCTCATCCTTGTCGGTAAATTGTTCCTGTTGCGGGAATTCTATCCGGACCTCCTCAACTTCCGACTGCTGTGGCCGGTGTTCATCATCTTTTTTGGAATTATGATCATGTTCAAACCGGGGCGTTGCAAACGCAAAGCACGTGATAAACATCGCGACCGTGCATTCCGGAAAGAATTTCACAAAGCGCATTTTGCACATTCGGGAGAGTATTCCTCCGTATCGGAAGATGACTTTATCGACACGACCTCTTTTTTCGGAGGTATTAAGAAGAATGTGGTGAGCAAAAATTTCATTGGTGCGGACATCGTGACGTTTTTCGGAGGAAGTGAGATCAACCTCGCACAGGCGGATATCCAGGAGGACGCCATCATCGACACAACCAATATTTTCGGCGGACTGAAACTCATCATTCCGCGCAACTGGAAGATCCAGTCGGAACTGACCACGATGTTCGGTAGTATCGAAGATAACCGCATCATTACGGAAAACGATGATGCCGCGGACGAAAAAGTACTGATCCTGCGAGGTACCTGTATATTCGGAGGTATCGAGATCGTGGCGGCATAATCACAAAAAAACTGAGGGCTTATGAAAACATTTATCGGCAAACTTATTTTTCAGATCAGGCAGGCTAACAATGCAAACCAGTTCGATATACAACACCGTGTTTTTCACGCGGAGAGCGAAGAAGAGGCTTACGGACATGCCCGTCACTTCGGACGCTCGGAAGAGGAAACGATCCAACAGGAAAACGGCGAAACGATCCGCTGGGAGTTCCTGGACGTCGCCGGGTTGGTGGAACTTGAACAACTCGAGCAGGGGTACCAGTTCGATTCGCAAACGGTTGAGGTAAGTTCACCGGAACTTTTCTTAAATTACATCCGGCATATCAAGACCAGGAAAACCGTGGCTGACATGGCATGAAAAGAAGGAGCACACGCATACTGAACATTTCCGACAGCGACCTGAGGCTGACGATCGCGTATTTCCTGATCACCTGCTTCGTTCAGTTTGTCATTTTACGCCAGTTGGGCGTCGGGATTTACCCGGCAATGACGGACACGCTTGCCACGAACATCTTTTTGTTCTTTGCGGTACTGACGCTTAAGCGCATCGTGAATTCCTTCCTGTCGCGTTCGCTTTTCGCGATGATCAATTTCGAGATCATCCTGGCGCTTTCGGCATTGATCCTGGGTGCTTCGTACCTGACGATGTACTTTACATTCCCGGAACACCCGCTTATTAACCGTTACCTGGTTCCCTTTATCCTGATCAAACTCGTATTCATCTTTCTGCAACTCTTTACTTCACACTACCAGTTTTGGTATACCAAAAACCAGTATAACCTCGAACGGAGCATGCAGCGCACCCTGGAAATAGAACGTGCGCTGCAACGCGCCGAACTGAATCGCATCGAGCAGACGATCCAGCCGCACTTTCTGTTCAACTCGCTCAACTCGATCAGTGCCCTGATGGTGATCAACCCGGATGAGGCACGTGAAATGCTGCACCTGCTCTCCGACTATCTGCGCAACATGGTACGCAAAGAAAAGGCGCACAGCAGTTCGCTGATCCAGGAAATCCAGCACCTACAGCTTTATTTGCAGATCGAAAAGATCCGTTTTAAAGAGCGACTCGACATTCGTTTTGAGATTGAACCAGCAGCGGAAGACTACCCGATCCCGGTCTTTATCCTGCAGCCGCTCATCGAAAATGCCGTGAAATACGGTTTGTACGGTACCGAAAGACACGTGCTCATTCATTTCAGTGCAACACTGAGCGAACAGGGCGAACTACACATCCGTATTTCCAATCCTTACGATCCGGAAACCGAGAAAGCCTACCAGGGTGAAGGCTTCGGGCTGAATTCGGTACGCAGCAAAATGAACCTGCTTTTTTCACGCAACGACCTGATCGCGATCTCCCGGAAGAACGCATTATTCACCGTACACATTAAAATACCCAAGGAATGACCAAAGTAATCATCATCGACGACGAATCACTGGCACGCGAGATCCTCAAAAAGTACCTGTCCGAAAGGGAGGACATCGAACTGGTGGCGGAGTGCGCAAACGGCTTTGAAGGAGTCAAGGCAATCCGCGACTTTGAGCCTGACCTGATCTTCCTGGATATTCAGATGCCCAAGATCAATGGCTTCGAAATGCTGGAACTGGTGGGAACGCCTCCCCGTGTTGTGTTCACGACCGCATTCGACGAATATGCACTGAAAGCCTTTGAGGCGAATGCGATCGATTACCTGCTCAAACCGTTTACAAAGGAACGTTTTAACAGCGCACTGGAGAAAGCGATCCGTGCCGAAGATAATCAGCAGCAGAAACTGCAACAGGCACAGGAGAATGAAGCCTTTCAGCCGGATGAGAATTTGCGCGTGGTCATTCAGAACGGTGCAGAGATCAAGATTATCCCGACCGATGAGATCATTTTCGTGGAAGCGGCGGACGACTATGTTTCGATTCACACAAACGAGAAACGTTACCTGAAGAAAAAGACCATGAACTACTTTGAAAAGGTACTTGATCCCCGCAAGTTCATGCGCGTGCACCGTTCATACATTCTCCGCTTAAGTCAGCTGACACGTATCGAGTCCTTTGAAAAGAACTCGCATGTGGCGATCCTGCGCTCAGGACACCGCATTCCCATCAGCCGAAGTCAGTACCCGGAACTCAAGAGCAAACTCGGGATCTGATCTTTAAAAGTGATTCCAGCCCTGTGCTTTCAGCGCGATAGCAGAACCGTTCTTGTCGATGAAGTAAATTCCATCGTCGGGTGCCGTCATGTGCCCGATGACGGTCATGTTCGGATTCCCCTTGATCTTATCATAATCGGCCTGGGCAATGGTAAATAGAAGTTCGTAATCTTCGCCGCCATTCAGCGCACAGGTCATCGGATCGAGGTTGAAATCGATGGCTGTAAGTGCGGTCTTTCCATCGATCGGGATCTTTTCATCGTACAGGCGGCAACCGGTGTTTGCCGCTTTGCAAAGGTGTAAGGTCTCGGAAGCGAGTCCGTCTGAAATATCGATCATCGCTGTCGGAACCACGTCGAGTTCTTCCAGGAAACCGATCACATCGCGGCGCGCTTCAGGTTTAAGTTGCCTTTCGAGAATATAATCGTGTCCGTCGAGGTCGGGTTGGATTCCCGAATTTTCTTTGAATACTTCTTTTTCGCGTTCGAGTACCTGCAGGCCCATGTACGCGGCGCCAAGGTCACCCGTTACCACGATCAGGTCGTTCTCGCCGGCTCCCGAGCGTTTGGTAATGCGTTCGGTTTTTGCTCTTCCGAGTGCAGTAAT
>CAYMEW010000065.1:0-3650 GCA_964389755.1 uncultured Flavobacteriales bacterium
GCAAAAACTTCATAAACACATTAAGCTTCACTCCGAAGCAATCCGCATGTACTTTACAAGCGCGCCTTAGTAAGAGCGAGCACTGCTCGTGAAGACCGAGATTTCGCCTGGGGAAGGCGAAGTAATCGAGGGTAGCCGCCGGGCACCCGCTGTACGCCGTTCCGTCAAAATTTCTGGCTGTCTGACGACCAACGGGAGGAGTTTTCAGAAATTTTAGGGACAAGTACCCAAGCGGGTAATGGCTGCAACGCAGCGCTAAAGCATTTTTGCTCCTTTTTTTGCTTCGGAAAAAAGGAAGTTACAATAACTGTATATCAATAAAAACCGTTCTTCCGAAGCCTCACTGAGTACTTTACACCATAAAAAACAATACAAACATTTTTTTTTAAAAAAAACTTGCACATCCTGATTTTAACCGTACCTTTGCACCATCGAAAAACAACAGTTTTTTCATAATTGTAGTTTTTGGGTTTTATAGTTTTAGCATGGTTTAGCAAAAAAAGGAAGGATTTTAACAGATTTTCTTCCTTTTTTTGTTTTAGGGTCTCCCCTGAATTCCCTATCTTCACCTGCAAAACCAAGTAAACAACTTATGAAATCATTCTCCGGACTACTGCTCCTTGCAGCAATTACCGTTTCTTTATCCGTACGTTCACAAACCCAGGGAATCGCTTATCCCGCGGTCGGAAAGGGAGTGGCCACAACATTCGTAACCGATTACCACGCACTTGGCATCAACACCTCGGCACTCGGATGGGGTACCGGCTACGAAGGCAAACACTTTACGATGGGAACTAGCGAGTTCGCGTTCGGTGTATACTCCGATAAACTGACGGCCGATAAACTGCGCAACTTTGCATCCACCTTCCGGAACCAGATCTTTAATAACGATTCTTCGCAGGTAGACTGGAACAAACAGCGAGAAGCGGCAGCGCAATACGCGGAGGCGGGGATTGCGCTCAATTTCAATTACAATTGGCTCGGATTCTCTTACCAGTCCGAGAAATTCGGAGGGATCGCCTTCAATATCCGGGAGAATTATTCTTATTATTCTAAGTTTAACCAGCAAACGACGGACATCATTTTCCGGGGGAAACTCGCCTCGTACTTCGACTCACTAACCGTGGTCTTCGGTTCTGATACCAGTGTCATAGCCAACCGCGACAACCTTTCACAGGATACGCTTTCGCACGTGATACTCGGGTCGGCTGCCGTACCGCTCAACATCAGCCAAATTACCCGCGGCTCCGAAGTGAAGATGCAATGGAACCGTACCTACGACATCGGCTACGGACGCCGGCTCTTCGGCATCGATTCGGTATTCGTACTCTACGGAGGCGTCGGGGCACGCTACATTCAGTCCATGGCACAGTTCAACATGAAGTCGGATGAAACGGGACTTTACGTGTACTCGTCGATGTCGCCCGTATTTAACATCAACTACGGCTCGGTTTCTCAAAGTAACCCTTCCGCGTATCCGCAGACTTCAGGCGGCATCCCGAAAGTGGTCGGGACGGGTTATGGTCTCGATTTTTCCGTGAGCGCCATCCTCTTTAACTCCATCAAAGTGGCGGCAGCCGTTAATAACATCGGTTCTGTTACCTACAACCGGAACGTCTACCGCGTGCGTGATTCGCTTCTCGCAGATATTCGACTTGACGGATTGTCTTCGGACAACATCGGTCAGTCGGTGAATCAGTTCCTGAAAGACCAGGGTATTCTGCAACTCGAAGGACAGGACAAATATGTATTGCAAAACGCAGCGACCTTCCGTTTCGGGGCGAGTATGAAAGCCGGTGGGATCCTCAATTTCGGGTTCGATGTGGTAGCACCTTTCGATTCTGAAAATCCGGGAAGTATTCAGAATACGGTTTATTCCTTCGGGGGAGAAGTACGTCCCCTGAAATGGGTCGCACTCAGTGCAGGCTATTACGGCGGGGGAATTTATGCAAACAACATCCCGGTTGGGGTCAATTTTATCCTGGGAGGCGGGGCTTATGAATTCGGAATCTCTTCGACCGATGCGATCTCATTCTTTACAAAGAACGGGAACAGCATTTCTACTGCACTTGGATTTGCCCGTTTTCGGTTCTGATAAAACGGTTTAGCAATTCCTTGAGTTCGCTGAGTATAATGGCGGTGGCACCCCAGACGAGCACTTCGCCCAGCCTGAAACAGGGAACTTCCAGTTCGCCACGCAGCGTATTTACCTGCATGGTACTGACATTTCCAGGGTGGAGCAGGGCAGCGAGTTCCACTTCAAAAAGGGTGTCTACTTCACGCGGATCAGCTTCTAAGGGATGATACGCCGTATGAAAGAAAACGTAGGCCTGTACCAGGAAACCACTCACGGGAATATAAACTTCGCTCAGTTGACCGAGGTACTCCCCGGCAGAAAGTGAAATTCCCGTTTCTTCGAAGGATTCCCGTCTTGCCGTGTAAATAAGGTCCGGGTCTGTGTTCTCGCGTTTCCCTCCGGGAAAAGAAACCTGGCCGCTGTGAGTTCCCTCGTAATCCGGGCGCTTCATCAGGATAAAATAAGGACTGCGATTTTCAGTCCAGAAGAGATGGATTGCAACAGCCGATTCGCGATAGTCCGTAACTGTTTTTAACGCTTCACTGGTGCGCGCACGCGACAGGGGAGACATGATCACATGCGCATCTTCGCCGGGAAGCCCGTCGGCAAGTACCCGTATAAAAGAAGTGCGAAAGGCAAGTGCATCTGCAGTCATGTTAATAATAGATCTCTACCGATTCGAGCATACGCCGGAAGTCATCCTGTAAGTAAACCATATTCGTATTCTTGGCGATGAACTGGAAAACGTAGTAATCCCCGTCCACCTCCAGTGTTGCGATACAATACGTGTTTGGAATCGAATAATTGTAAGTGCGGCCTTCCACGGTCTGGATAAACCCTTTAAAAGGCACGTGCTCCGGTACCGGCTTTTTCACAGAGACCTTCGGATCCTTCAGCGATTTAACGCGTCGTGCCACATAATAATCGTGAACCGCATCCATGCGCTGTACGCTGTCGTCAAACAGGAACTGGTACGCTGCGGCGTCTTCGGCATAAAAATGTTCGCAGCTGAATCGGATATTGAGGTTGTGATTTACCTGGGTGAACTGATCGTCCTGGAGTGTGTAGTTATCATTGTAATCCTCCTCGAACATCTTCGGGAAATCGAACTGGATATCATCAAAGTATATCCGGTGCAGGTCTGTGAAGTTCATGTGATCGTCCTGCAGTTTCTTTATATCCTTATGCACGTAGTTCTTGGTCGGGCAGGCCGTCAGTACCGGGATCAGGGCAAGTAATAAGATCAGATGACGAAAGTTCATGGATGCGTCCGGATTGTCAGACAACGAAAATACATTTTTTCCGACGATTTGGCGTCCTTATTCTCCAAAAATTGCGTCCGTAATGCAACAACTACATCCTCATGATAACCCCCACTCCGAAGCAATCCGCGTGTACTTTACACCGCGCTTCAGTGAAAGCTGCCGGGACCCAACGCATGCAGTTCCGCAGAACTTTTACCTTGTCCGAATCCGCCTCCAGGCGGAAAGTTTGGTAAAACGTTCCGGAACAAATGCCTGTTGGGTGGCAGCTGCAACGCAGCGCTAGACTTTTTTGCCTACTTTTTTTGGCA
>CAYMEW010000066.1:0-3451 GCA_964389755.1 uncultured Flavobacteriales bacterium
CGGATAAACCGAGGGACCTTGCGACAGCTTTCGAAGACCGGGGTTCCGATCCGGAAGGACGGATAAACCGAGGGACCTTGCGACAGCTTTCGAAGACCGGGGTTCCGATCCGGACAATCTATCACTTTCTGAACGCGTTTTTACACGCATTTTCAGGGCTACAAAGATAATAGCAATCGCCACACGAAAAAGTTTTTGCAAAAAATTATTTGAAGAGGAGGTCCACGCCTACACTGAGCGCTACCAAAAGCAGCAGCATCGCGAATACCTTGCGCAACAGGTCGCCCTTGAAAAAGCGTTGCAGGTAGCTTCCTACCAGTACGCCGACGATCGTGAGCGCCGACAGCAACAACAACTGGAACCACTTGATGTCCTGTACCGGGATCGTGGGGTTGTTGAAATCGCCGATCAGCGCAATGCCCGACTGGATAGTGATAATGAGCATGGAGGTTCCGATGGCCCGCTTTGTGGAAAGCCCGGTTGAAATGAGTATCGGCACGATGATGAATCCGCCGCCGGCCCCGATGAGTCCGGCCAGCAGTCCGGTCAGTGCACCGTAAAGCAAAACGATCAGCACACCTGGTTTGGGACGTATGTGGCGTTCTTTCCGGATGAGCAGTCGGAGGGCGGTGATGAGCATTAATGCGATGAAAACCGATTTAAGGATGGTTTCGCGCGTGAGGTCGAAGGTGTCCAGTTCCAGGTGCTCCGGGATCCAGGGAATGATGTATTGCCGGGTCAGCACGGTAAATAACGTACTGGGAATCGCGAAGACCAGTCCTTCCCGGATGGCGATCTCGCGCGGACGGATGCGTTGAAGTACGCCGATAAAAGAGGCCGATCCAACGATAAACAGGGAATAGGTCGTGGCCAGTAATACCGGGATTCCGAAAAAGTAATCGAGCAGCGGAAGCGTCAGGATGGAACCGCCACCACCGATCAGGCCTAAAACGACCCCGATCAGCAAAGCGATAATACATCCCAATATCAGAAGCATACTTTAAAATTACAATTTAAGCGAGATTAACGGGCGCCTGCGGAAGTTTTCGTGTTCGCAGCAGGAAGATATACAGGATTCCGAACAACACGGTTGCGCTGATCAGGTGAATCGTCTGTACCAGTCCGGGCATATTGAGGTGCGCCAGCATAACACCGGTCAGCAGTGCTGCCGTGAGCACGATAAAGGTCCAGCGAATGGCCGGAATACGAAACTGTCGCTCGTTGATGAAGGCCAGTGCCAGTACTATCGCCAGTACGAGCCAGGAAAAACTGCGGTGAACGAGGAAGGGAAGACCGAGCATGGAGGTCCAGCTTTCACGTCCGTATCCGTCGGAAGTCAGTGCGTCGATGCTTTCGCGCACCTGCGTGCCCAGGAACACCTGGTAAGTGGTGATCATGAAACAAAGAATGACGAGTACGCGGAAATAGCGTGGTAAGCGGATCGCGACCTGCATTTTCGGGCTTACCCGGTAAAAAATGAGTAGCTGTATGGCAATGATCGCCAGGCCGAGGAACATGTGTACGGTAATCGTCCAGGGGGTGAGGTTGGAAGCCACCACCACCGATCCGATCCAGGCCGTTATCCCGATCAGAACAAGGTTTAGCAGGCTCCAGAGAATGAGCGGCCGCCGTTTGTAGTAAAACAGGAAAATCAGGAACTGGAAAAGCAAGAGGTTCCCGGCTATGAAACCGACCAGCCGGTTGGCGTATTCGGTCCAGGTTTTTTGTGCATTAAACGCTTCTTCTTCGTACATCGAAGGGTCACTGCGGAGCTGGTCCGCCGTTTCTTTAAAGCCCATTTTGTCGAGCAAGCGCGTAAACTTATCCATCTTCTGCGCGCGTTTCTCGGCGTAGATCTCACGGTAATCGTCCGGCAACTGACTGCGTTCTGTCGGCGGAATCCAGCGTCCGAAGCAGGTCGGCCAGTCCGGACATCCCATGCCGCTTCCGGTGATGCGAACGAGGCTTCCTGCCACGAACACGAGGTAGATGAACACCAGGGCGAGGAAGGTAAAAAGCACAAAGGGGCGGGAATAACTTTTCATAGCGATAAACTGTCGAATGCGAATTTACTCAATATACTGCATTTGACGTATTGCCGTCGCCGCCTTTCACCGCTAATTTTGAATTGTTATTAGCGATCACAAAATCAATTGACTATGAAAAAGTTTGTTTTTATCTGGATGTTATTGCTCGGGATGCCCGTTTTTGCACAGTTGAACATTACCACGAATTTTCGCCAGGATGCCATTTGGGACGAAGAACAGGAAGAGTGGGAAGTACTTTCAACAGACGAAAACGTGACCTTCTTTGAGTTCAACAAAGAACTGACCCTGTTCAAGCACACCACGAATTCCATTACGAGTACGTATATTATCAAATCGTTCGAGTACAACGAAGAAGAAGCGAAATACACGATGGTGGTGGTCAGCGATGTCGGCAACGAATACGATATGATCGTGGACGGCCTCAACAGCTACGTGGGCTTCTTTTATTATTACGACGATGCGTATGTACTGGTGCGGCATACCATCAAGAAGATCTGGTTTAAGGAATAGCATTGCCTGATCACTGGAAGTGCAGGAGGGCCTTTTCGGGCCCTTTTTGTATTGGATGGGACCTGTTTTTTGGCGCCCCCCTGAAGTGTTCGCCTGCCAGGATTTCTTCAGGGGACGGCCTTTCCGCTGTAGCGTCCTTGCGGCACTGTAGCTGAACTATTCACCCCGGCGGGCTTCCGCTGGTCGCCACCGGATGTGAAAGTCAGCCTGACAGTCCCGCGGCGGCCGGTTGCCGCTGCAATGCCTGGCGCAGAGGCGGTTTTGCCAACAACTCAAAATTCGTAACACGCTGTTCCTGAACAAGAATAGCCGTTTCTAACGGTTAATCCATCGGCTTGAATCGACGGCTTTCAGGTAGATCGTTTGGTGCAGGTATTCGTGCGAACGTTTGAACCATCTAAGTTGCTTTGCTTCAAAGAGAATAGCCGTTTCCTAACGGTTCGCTTTGTGGTTCGGAATAGTAGGTTTAATGCAAATGGTTGATATACACGCACAATCAAACTACCGAAGTTATTTTTCTTTAATGAGGATAGCCGCCTGCCGTCAGGCAGAAACTTCTAAGGTTAGGGTTGTTGTCCTTTACAGAGTACAATCGTGTATTTATCACGGTCGCCTTTTTCAAAAAGCAAGTAAAGCGAACTGAAAAACGGGAACCGCAAAGTAGCTCCGCAGGAGATCACTGAAGCGGTCGTTTTTTCAGGAACGGAGCACAGCTTATTGAAAACAGCGACGAGTTTTCTTTTGCATCCTTTTCTTTAGCGGAAAAAGAAAAGGGTGACCTGGCAAGCGCAGCTTGCAAAATACTATCAGCAGTTTATAGTCAATTTGCTGCGCAACCTAACCCTGCTCGAAGGACTGATGCGCGAAGCGAAGTTCATGCACATTCACAAAGA
>CAYMEW010000067.1:0-2855 GCA_964389755.1 uncultured Flavobacteriales bacterium
GGGACCCAACGCATGCAGTTCCGCAGAACTTTTACCTTGTCCGAATCCGCCGCCAAGTGGAAAGTTTGGTAAAATGTTCCGGAACAAATGCCAGTTGGGTGGCAGCTGCAACGCAGCGCTAAAGCATTTTTGTTCCTTTTTTTGCTTTGGAAAAAAGGAAAACTACAATAAACTCTATATTCAGAAAACCATTCTTCCGAAGCCCTTATGCTTTAACTACAATCCCTCCCTATATATCTCCCTCATCGAGGGAGAGCAAACAACCAACCTAAAACCAGTCGAACGCATAGACGAAGCAATCGCGGGAAACCCACCGGAACGAACGCATGCGGTTTCAAAACGGAAATAGCTATAACCAAAAAAAGGAAACCCCTCCGATTTCCTTTTGCCAGTTTTTAAAATACCCCGTAATACTAATCGATCTTCACCTTAACGGCTACCCAGCCTTTCGGTCCCTTTTCCTTCTCAAAGCGGGCTTTCTTACCCGGTGCAGGCGTTCCCGAAATATTGCTGTGGTGTACAAAGTAAATCTCACCGTCGTCGGCTTTGATAAATCCGTAGCCCTTCGCATCGTCGTAATGACTCACTTTTCCGTTGATCACCGGGTCCACATCTTCTTTCTTCGGAACCCCGATCTCAATGTTTTTCGCATCGATCTCCGTCTTTTCACTCGGATCCGGCGGCGTGTCACGGATAATTCCGTTTTCATCAACATACGCCATCATGTTCTCCAGGCTTCCTCCGCCCGATTGGTCTTTACGCGATTCTTTGCGTGCTTCTTTCTCTTTCTTACGTTGTCTTTTCTTTTTCTCTCGTTCTTTTTTATTAAAGGTTTCTGCCATAAATTATTATTAAATTAAACATACAATAAATGGAAGCCCGCCTGAATGACAGGCTTCCAATTATCCTTATCGTAGTACCCGTACCTCAACAGCATTCAGGCCTTTCTTCCCCATTTCAGTGCTGAATTGAACATTGTCATGCTCCTGCACCTGGTCGATCAACCCGCTGGAATGTACGAAAATATCCTCATCCGAACCGTCTATACTGATAAACCCGAATCCTTTTTCATGGTTAAAAAACTTAATTGTTCCTTCTTTCATCTTATTTATTATTGAAATTATTGATAGAACACCTGCCTTTCAGGCCGGGTGCCCTTGTCCCGGATCGCCGATATATCTGTTGAACGGCGACGCCGGATACGCTCTTTATTAAAGTGAATGTGTTTTGAATATCCTGACTGATTTTTCAAGTACGTATCCCGCTACTTTGCCACATCCATTCTTCCCAACTGACGCAACATACGCACGTGTCCGCCGATCGCCGAGAATAGCGTTTTATTGACGTGATACGGGATCTTGAAGTCCCGCGCCGTTCGCGACACGATCTTACCGAGGTTCCGGTAGTGTACGTGACAGATGTTCGGAAATAAATGGTGCTCGATCTGGTTGGTGAGTCCACCCAGGTACCAAAACAGCAGCCGGTTATTCGGCGAAAAATTACTCGTGCTCTGCAATTGGTGTGTATACCAGTTCGAATCCATCTGGTCATTTGCATCTGCCTGTGGAAATTCCATTCCGGGCATCACGTGCGCCAACTGGAAGACCACGCTCAGCAGGATGCCCGCCAGTCCGTGCATCAGTAAAAAACCACCGATAACCCACCACGCCGAAAAAGGCGCAAAGATCAGCGGCAATGCCAGGGCGTACGCAAAATAATAGAGTTTCAGCCCGACCAGTTTAAGCAGGCGTAAGCGGTATTCCTTTTTCGTACGGATAAGCCCCATTTTATGATAGCGCGCAGCCGACACAAAATCTTTCGCAGTTACCCAGTAAAGGGTCAGTACACTGTAGAAAAACCAGACGTAATATTGCTGGTAATGGTGAATCTTATAGCGCTTGCCGTGCGGTGAGAAGCGAAGCAACAGCGGTGCGTCGATGTCTTCGTCGTGTCCGTGAATGTTCGTATACGTATGGTGCAACACGTTGTGCTGAAGTTTCCATATTTCGCTGCTACAGCCCAGGAAATCCAGGGTATGTGCGAGCATTTTACCCCATGCAGGACGACGCGTATAAGCGCCGTGATTCGCATCGTGCATTACGCCCATACCGATGCCGGCCATACCAAGCCCGCTTACGATGTAGCACAATAACAATAAAAATGGAGTGTGAATAAGGCCGGTGCAGAGAAATACGATCGGAACCGTGTACATTGCGAGCATGATTACCGTTTTCGAAATCATGTTACCGTTAGCCCGCTTGTGGGTTTTATTTAATTTGAAATAGAGATTAACCCTTCTTTTTAATTCTTTGGAAAATTCCTGTTCAAGTACTTGTGAAAATTGAATATGTTTGATACGCTTTTTTATTAGTTAATAATTACGGTAAGAAGCTGCAAAAATGATTCCATCTTTAACCGGACAGACATATATGCGCTCGAAAGTCAAAGTAAAATGGTGAAAAGAGTGATCGTGCCAAAGGGCATTCGCGAACTTAAAACACCGAACTTCTTGCTGAATCGGACCTTACCGGAAGTGCAAAGATACACATTTTATTCCGGATAGAAAAACCAAATACGTCGACCCCACTCCACCGAAGCCTAACCAGGCACCCACACAATGCAAAAACTTCATGTACAACATAACCTCCACTGCGAAGCAATCCGCATGTGCTTTACAATGCGCATTCGTGTAAGCCATTGGGTACCCGCTGTACGCCGTTCCGCCAAAATTTCTGGCTGTCTGACGACCAACGGAAGGAGTTTTCAGAAATTTTAGGAACAAGTACATAAGCGGGTAATGGCTGCAACGCAGCGCTAGACTTTTTTGCCTACTTTTTTTGGCAATGAAAAAAAGT
>CAYMEW010000068.1:0-2615 GCA_964389755.1 uncultured Flavobacteriales bacterium
ACATACCAGTTTCTGAATATCTCGTGTGCTTTTTTATCAAACTGCAGTAAGTCTTTGACACCCTTGAACTCTTCTCTTATAACTTTTCTTAGATTTTCACTAACAGGAAGGTTATCAAGATTGATTTCAACAGGACTATCGTTGCTATCAGATACAATCGCTTCATTTACCACATGCTCAATCGCTGTGTCACACTCAGGATGAAGTGACATATCACGATATCTTTTTATTACATCAAACTCTGTACGAAATACACCCTCTATATCTACATACTGACCGTAAAATCCACTCGACAAATAATAGTCAGCCCCATCCTCATTATTCTGAGGAACAGGACTGATAATATTCTTGTTCTCCTTGTTGGGTTCAGGTAGCCCAAACCCAAAAAGCTTTGCCATAATTATATTCTACTGTGTTGACCTATTTATTATACCACGGAATCTTCAGAATTACCATTATACGCTTCCCACCACTGTACTTGGAGGGTAACTTGGAATTCTTCGATTACGTCTGCTGTATCGTATGATAGTTCTATCGGACTTACCTGACTTGGCCAACAACCATGCATTGCATATCTTCTAAGCACTGGTAGTGTAGCACCACTTGCTTCTCCTCTTGTATTGAGGTCAGTAGATGCACGACCTAATTGGTTTACAATCCAATCTGCAAAATAGTCAGATGGGTTGATAGTACCAGATCCGTCAGATACTTTGATGATAAAGTTTGACCATCTTTCAAACGCTTCTCTGAGTCTGAAATCACCATCATTGATGACTGTAATTGTCCAAGGATCGAATCTCCTGTCACCTGCTACCTTGAGTTGTCTTCCTCTGAAAGGAACAACAACTTCAGCGATATTTGATGCGGGTAACTGTGCACCCTTGATCATCATTCTGTGTCTTGTATTCTCAATCTCTTCATCGAAAATACCTACACCTGAAGGGAAGTCCATCTCAACCTCGAAGAGGTTTGGACGAGCACCACCCTGTACCAACCTAGACTTGAAAGAGTCAATTGACCTTTCATTGTTTGGTATTGAAAAAATGTTTCTGTCTAATGCCATAATTGTGTGGGTCTCCTATTACACAGTTCCTACAACTTCACTGAAGGAAACTCCAGTTCTTGTAGCAACGAAGGTGAGTCCGATAAAGTTGATAGATCTTGCTGGCTTGATGAATATATCAGCAAGGAACTCATTGCGGTCTATAACATCAGGGGTGTTGTTTGTATCGTCACAAACAAGTAAGAAGTCTTGAATACCTCTCTTTGCTTGTACATCACGTAGGAATGGTTCGACGATATTGACAAAGTTTTGTCTAGTTCCAGCATCGTTGAGTTCAAAGAGCACTGACTTAGCAGCGTTCTCGATTGCTTTCTCAAGAGTGATGAACAATCTTCTTACGTTGATTCTATCGAATGCACTCTCAACTGCCATAGCAGTCTTGTCACCGAATAGAATTACACCGTCGCCAGGTCTTGAGATAACTGGGTTGATTCTCTGAGAATACAACTGATCTCTTGCGTCCTGTGCAGGGTTGAATGCCAACTTGACTGTGAAGTTTAGTCCACCTCTTACCAAACCTGCAGGTGAGAACCATGGGAACTGATCCCTATCTGTTCTTACACATAGACCTGCTATGTCTGATGATAATGGTATGTAAACAAACTTCTTATTGAACCTATCGTAAACGTACTGGTAACCAGTATCGAATATCGCATAAGATGATGCGGTGATAGGACCGAAGAAACTCAATGTATTCTTGAGTTGATCTGCAGGGTCAGCAACGTTTACAACTGATGCTCTGTTTGGTGAGATGAATGTAATACAATCCTTTCTCAACTCACAGATAGAAATCAATTTGTTTGCTTTCGCCTGTTCTTCTTCCTTAGTCTTATGTGCACTACCTTGTAATAAGAATCTGATGTCGCTGTTTACGTCATCATTGAACTTATCGTAAGCGTTTAGGATGTCTCCTAATGATGGATCATAAAGACCTATTCCTGTGTAATCTCTTCCTGACTCAAACTTGTAACCTGCGTTACCTATTGAAGAGAACTTATTGTTTCTTGCTTCTTGACCCCATTGTCCAGCTGCGTCTGTGACTGCAGTGAAACCAGATGAGTAACCAGATGCTGTGACAACTGTGCCATGATGTGCATCATCTGCAGCAGTCACATGTTGTCCAGACCAGATGTACTCTGAGTTTGTTGCAAGGAAATTCTTATAGTAGATTGGTGCTCCACCTATACCTTGAGCATCAGATGCTTTAGATAGATTACCAAACTTCTCTATGATTGATCCTGGTTCATCGGTAACTTTACCATCAACGTCTACAACTACAATATTGAGTGCGTCGTTTCTACCGTTCCTAGATCTTGTAAAGTTGCTATCTTTCGGCTTATTGAGTACTGCTCTCCATTTTACTGTGGTGAGGTCTGTTCCTCCATCTGCCACACTTGTAAGAATATTTTGCTGATCATACCAATCAACCACTACATGCGAAGGAGTTCCACCTGCTGATGAAGCAACGTTTGTTCCTGAAGCATTAGTAAAGTACAACGCAGTCCCGTCTTTGAACTCGAACTGTGAGTTTGATTGATAGTCAACTAATGTT
>CAYMEW010000069.1:0-2444 GCA_964389755.1 uncultured Flavobacteriales bacterium
TAGACTTTTTTGCCTACTTTTTTTGGCAATGAAAAAAAGTAGGATGCAATAAACTCTATATTCAGAAAACCATTCTTCCGAAGCCCTTATGCTTTAACTACAGACCCCTAAAAAGAGAAAAACCTACCGTTCCCCCTTTTCCATGTCATTCTGATTTTTGATTCTATCTTTGAAAAAGTGAAAGTCAAAATTCCGGCTCTTAAATTCCGGCGATCGGAGATCGCATACTACTGCCTGTTCGCCGTGGCCTTCCTGTACGTCCTCATACGTGCCCTTACGGTTGATATTACATTTGACGAGTCCTGGACCATTCGCGATGTTGTTTCCGGGGGATCATTTTATTCCATCGTGCGCTTTGACTTCGTGGGAGCCAATAATCACATCCTGAATTCCCTGCTGATCAAACTCATGAGGAAACTGGGAATGTACAGCCTTTTTGCAGCACGACTTCCCAACCTCGTATCCTTTGTTTTTATGGCGTATTACCTGATACGCATAACACGGAGGCTTCAGAACCGTATATGGGGCATACTGCTCTTCGCAATCGTCATTTTCAATCCCTTTACCATCGAATTCTTTTCCCTGGCACGTGGATATGGCCTGTCTGCCTGCTTCCTGGTTATTTCGCTGTTTCAGTTGCAGGAACTCCTGTATGACCACAAGGATAAACGTTACTACCGCGCGCTTATATTTGCCGCATTAGCCGTCTATGCGAACTTTTCGATGCTCAATTACTTCGCAGTCCTGTCCGGCGTATTAATGGTGATTGCCATACGACAGCACAAGGCGGCATCTGTTTACCTGTGGTCGTCAGGCATTATCGGCGTATTGGCAGCTCTTTGCTGGTTTCCGATTCAGAAACTTATGCGATCCGGAGAATTGTATTTTGGCGGAAATCAAAACATATATAATGATACATTCGTGTCGCTTGCCCGCACTTACTGCTATACCCATGAGAACAGCGTCGGCGTGCACCTGCTGTTAAATACCTTCCTGGTGCTTACAGTTATTCTGGTGATCGTCGCACTTTGGATTGCCCGGAACAGGGGATTTCAAATGGTGCTTCTGGCGCTTTGTATAATGACGGTGCTTTCCGTAATCGTACAATACTACTTGTTCGGAACACTGTATCTCGTCGAACGTACGGCGATTATCTTCCTGTATCTCTTCGCATTTCTGCTTGTGTTTTCAATAGACAGCATTCCCTTTTTGGCGAAATATGCGTTCCAGATACCCCTGCTGGCCGGAATCATGCTACATTTTGCCTTAAAAGCGAACTTTTACAAGACCCTTTCCTGGGATTTTGACGCACACACGAAAGAAATAGTGACCTTCGTGGAACACAAAGGAAAGCAGAGCGGAAAGATGATGACCCTTTGTTATAGCTGGATCTTCGAAAGCAGTTTGCGCTACCACCTTAATTCCGGTCTGTATCCGCACGTAATTCTGCAAAAACAGTCCGAAGTTCCCGGGAAGCCCTGCGATTATAAACTGCTACTCGATCGACGCGT
The DNA here is from genome assembly GCA_964389755.1 of uncultured Flavobacteriales bacterium. Taxonomy (GTDB): domain Bacteria; phylum Bacteroidota; class Bacteroidia; order Flavobacteriales_D; family Crocinitomicaceae; genus JBBSUQ01. The sequence goes on from CAYMEW010000069.1 coordinate 1,512, forward strand.
CCGTTACGTGGATGATTTGAGGCTAGATCCGGCACTCCTTAAAACCGCGGAGATCGCATTCCCGGAAGAGCACGTATACCTTGTGCCTTAAAGGCATTTTCACATTATCCCCATTAGCGCGAGCGTTCCACAGCTGGCGCGTGTATCCTACTCAACTCACACTCAGACTGAAAACCCGAAGTCTTCGACCGCAGGGAGCAGTACTGCGGGATCATTCTGTTTCTGTTTCTCATTCTGTCCATCCCGAAGTCTTCGACCGCAGGGAGCAGTACTGCGGGATCATTCTGCTTCTCATTCTCATTCTCATTCTGTTTCTGTTTCTGTTTCTGTTTCTGTTTTTGCCGCGAGTGTCCCGCACGTGTCCACCAACTCACACTCACACTCCACACTCACACTGAAAAACCCGAAGTCTTCGACCGGGAGCAGCAACTTTTGAAGACCAACCGACAGGGCCGGGAAAGGGGGAGGAAGCACTAAACATTCTGTCTTACGCATTAACAGCACCCCCTCCCTCTGTATCTCCCTCACCAAGGGAGAGCAAACAACCAACCTAAAACCAGTCACCAAAAACGCACATACGCATCCCACTTTGCAACAACTCCATAAAAACTATAAGTTCCGCTCCGAAGCAATCCGCACGTACTTTACATGCGCCTCAGTGTAGGCCATTGGGCACCCGCTGTACGCCGTTCCGTCAAAATTTCTGGCTGTCTGACGACCAACGGAAGGAGTTTTCAGAAATTTTAGGAACAAGTACATAAGCGGGTAATGGCTGCAACGTAGCGCAAGGGCACTTTTTTCTTTCTTTTTTTTGCCCCGGAAAAAAAGAAATATGTACTTCCGGGTCACACTCCACACTGAAATCCCGAAGGCTTCGAGGGAGTGTTCAACGAACTGTGTCATTGCTCCATTCTATCTGCAAAGTATTGATTT
>CAYMEW010000070.1:0-1990 GCA_964389755.1 uncultured Flavobacteriales bacterium
TTTAATCCTTTTTCCAAAGAAGAAACTTTGACACAGTTTATTGAACAATCTCAACCATTCTTCCGTTAGTTAAGAGCAAGCACTGCATTTCGCAGAACTTTTACCTTGTCCGAATCCGTCCCCTGCCCCCTCAGTTGGCAGTCGCATGCACCAAAAGACCGCTCCATAAAATCAAATCCAAACAAAACCCCTATATTTGCACCCTCAAAGCCTGATTCCGTTAAAACGCTAAACCGGTCGTTTACAAAAAGAACAAACCCCGGTTAAAGCACTCCAGGAATCGGAAGGTCTGAAAACGCGTTCGAAAAAACACGGATCCATGACCGAAGGTCGGTAACGTGTTACCTGCCGAAAATTGTACGAATCCAGAACGAACCCGTTCCTCTTTCGCTTCACAACACATTTTTCGGGACCTTATTTAGATGACGACAGGATCATTACATCCTGTCGGAAGCACGGTATCGGAAAATCCGCACCGGCTGATAATCGTCCGCTCCGGCAGGAGGGACCAATAAAAATGAATATGCAAACTGGCAAAAATAAAAGACCCGCGGCACAACGCAACAGACCGACCACACAACGCAACCGACCGTCAAAACCACGGGCGAATAATAATAAACCCGCACGTAAGAAATCCGATCTCGATCCGCAACGCCTGATCCAGGAAGCAGTAATGCCGAAGGTGGAAAAAACCGTCGTGGAAACCCGTTTTGAAGACATGGATATCCAGGCGGCGCTCAAAGCGAACATTCAAAAACTGGGCTTCGAAAACCCGACCCCTGTGCAGGAGCAGACTTACGAAAAACTGGTCGCCGGGGAGAACCTCATCGGGATTGCAAACACCGGGACCGGTAAAACAGGTGCTTTCCTCATCCCGATCCTGGAAAATATGCTGCGCAACGAACGCGGACCTTTTCAGTCACTCATCGTTGTACCCACTCGCGAACTCGCACTACAGGTACAGGACGAATTCAACAAACTTTCCGCCGGACTGAAGTTCACGGCCCTGTGTCTTATCGGTGGAACAAACATAGAGAAAGATACACGCAGCCTGCGGAACCGTTTCGACCTGATCATCGGGACTCCCGGACGCCTGCTCGACCTGAAGAACCGCGGTAACCTCAAACTCGGGCGCTTCGAAGTACTCGTACTGGACGAATTCGACAAAATGCTCGACATGGGTTTCATACGGGATATTCGCGCCATTGTCGGCGAAATGAAGCAACGCAGGCAAACCCTCCTCTTTTCGGCAACTAAAGATCCGAAACAGCAACCGCTCATCCATGAAATGGTGCAGGATCCCTTCGTGGTCGAAATTCACTCCGGCGATACCAGTTCGAAGAACGTGAACCAGGATATCATCAAGGTTGAAAAGGGCCAGGACAAGTTTGACCTGCTGCTCGCATTACTCAACCGCGACGGCTTCGACAAGGTAATCGTATTTACAGAGACCAAGCACCTCGCGAGCCGCATCAGCAAAAAACTTAATAAGTCAGGCGTAAAGTCCGATGAGATTCACGGGAACAAGTCGCAAAACTACCGCGTCAAAGCACTGGAAAAGTTCAAAGAAGGAAAGATCAAAGTACTCGTGGCAACCGACGTGGCAGCACGCGGTATTGATGTCAGCGATGTTTCTCACGTGATCAATTACCAGCTTCCCCGCGATTTCGATACTTACATTCACCGGGTAGGAAGAACCGGACGTGCCGGAAAAACAGGCGTGGCGTTTACCTTCGTCGATTAATCCCTTATATCGAAGCAATCCGCGTGTACTTTGCATGTGCGCTTCAGTGTAAGCTGCCGGGACCCAACGCATGCAGTTCCGCAGAACTTTTACCTTGTCCGAATCCGCCCCCAGGCGGAAAGTTTGGTAAAACGTTCCGGAACAAATGCCCGTTGGGTGGCTGCTGCAACGCAGCGCTAGACTTTTTTGCCTACTTTTTTTGGCAATGAAAAAAAGTAGGATGCAATAAACTGTATATCAGGAAAA
>CAYMEW010000071.1:0-1657 GCA_964389755.1 uncultured Flavobacteriales bacterium
TTAGTGAAAGCTGCCGGGACCCAACGCATGCAGTTCCGCAGAACTTTTACCTTGTTCGAATCCGCCTTCAGGCGGAAAGTTTGGTAAAACGTTCCGGAACAAATGCCGGTTGGGTGGCAGCTGCAACGCAGCGCTAGCACTTTTTGCTACTTTTTGCTGCAATGGGAAAAAGTAGGATAGAATACACTTTATATCAGCAAAACCGTTTCTTCCGAAGCTAAACGGCTATACCCACAACCACTACTTACTCAATAAAACTTCCAGTACGAAGTAATCGAGGGAATCGAGGGAATCTGCCGCAGCGTATGAACTTCCAGTGAACCGCGTCGAAAACACGTTTAAAAGGCCTCGGACTTTCCGAGATAAGTCGGATCAACTCCGAATTTCACATCCAGGTAAGCTTTCACCCGTGCGAAAAGTTCGCGAAACCGGACCTTTGCGCTTCCCTTCGCGTGGACGTCCTGACAGGCATATCCCCATGCCTGAATGTCGTTGGAGCGTGCAATATAAACGGCTCTGCGTGCATGAAATTCCTGTGATACGACGATAAAGCGCCGCTGTCCGAAGATCTCTTTAGCACGGATCATTGAATCGTACGTGTCAAAGCCGGCATAATCGAGGTGGATCACCGCCGCGGGAATTCCTTCCCGGATCAGGGCATTGCGCATGTCCTCCGGTTCGTTGTATGATTGAGTACCGTTATCTCCGCTGACCAGGATGTGTTTTATCTTTCCTGACTTATAAAGTTCTGCTGCTGCACGAATACGATACGTGAAATACGGATTGCGCGAACCGTTTGCCAAACGGGCACTTGTGCCCGGAACAAGTGCCGTTTTGCAGGCCGGAAGTGATGAAATGTTACTGAAAGTAAACTGTTTACCGATCCGGTTAACCCGCCAGTTCGACCAAAATATAAACGCGATGACGAACAGCACGCTATAAATAAGTACCCTGCGAATTCGCCTTCCACGACTGTGTTTTTTCATACCTGCCACTTTTGCATCCGAAATTAGACAAAAATATGCCGCCAACAACCGTCCGTCGCACTTACGCAAACGGCGCCTAAGTGTAAATCGCTTTAGCTAAATAACACATCGGAATAATTTCCCTTGTGCCGGAGCAAAGGTTCTTAATACTCCATATACAAGATAACCTCCATTTCGAAGCAATTCCCCCTCATGATCAGGAGGGGGCAAGGGGGAGGAGATTAGCACCACCACCACTCCGAAGCAATCCGCGCGTACTTTGCAAGCGCGCCTTAGTAAGAGCGAGCACTGCTCGTGAAGACCGAGATTTCGCCTGGGGAAGGCGAATTAATCGAGGGTAGCCGCCGGGTACCCGCTGTACGCCGTTCCGCCAAAATTTCTGGCTGTCTGACAACCAACGGGAGGAGTTTTCAGAAATTTTAGGAACAAGTACACTAGCGGGTAATGGCTGCAACGCAGCGCAAGGGCACTTTTTTGTTTCTTTTTTTTGCCCTGGAAAAAAAGAAAACTACAATAAACCGTATATCAGGAAAACCGTTCTTCCGAAGCGTTACTGAGTGCTTTACACCCTGCAACAACTTCATAAACACAATAACCTCAAATACGAAGCAATTCACCTGTGCTTTGCAAGCGCGCTTCAGTGAAAGCTGCCGGGACCCAACGCATGCAGT